>CAWCJB010000004.1:0-567517 GCA_963795675.1 uncultured Solirubrobacterales bacterium | reverse complement strand
ACGCGCGGCGGCACCGGGATCGGCGGCTCCGACGACCATGCCGGCGTCGACATCGGCCGCACCTGGACCGAGGTGCCCGCCGCTGCCACGCCGGAAGAGTTTCTCGCCCATATGCGCAATGGCGACGCCGAGGCGCGGGGCGAACAAGGTTCCGCCGCGAAGTGGACCCACGCGGCGATGGCGCTCGCCACGCGCGCCCTCGACGACGCCGGGATCGACGCCTCCGGCAGCGCTCCCGACCCGGCCGCGGTGCTGAAGATGGCCGAACGGGTGATCGCCGAGGGTTCGCAGCGCCAGGGCAAGGTCGCCGCCGACATCGGCCCCGAGGACGCCCGTTGCCTGCTCGAGGCCTGGCTCGCCGGGGTCGGGATCGAAGCCCGCGGCCGCGACCTGCTCGAGATGCTGCAGGCCGACGGCTTCTCCCACGCCGACCTCTACCGTCGCGCCCGCCGCCGCCACGAGCGGCGCCTGCGCCTCGCCGTCGACGGTGGCCTGGTCGCCTTCCAGGCCGGTGACCTCGGCGCCGCCGCGAGCGGCATCTTCGAGGCGCTCGTCCCGGCCGTCCCCTACGCGCCCTCGACCGCCTTCCTCGGGCAGGAGAAGGCGAAGCTGCGCGCCCGCGAGGGCGACCGCCGCCGGGTCGCCCTGATCGCCGACGGGATCGGCTCGATGCACGGGGTCACCCACACGATCGAGCAGATCCGCGAGCGCGGCGTCCCCGGCTTCGACGTCGAGGTGATCGGCACCGACCCGGGCGTCGACCGCCGCCTGCCCGCCGCCAGCGAGCTGGAGCTGCCCTTCTACGCGGGGATGCGGCTGGGGGTCCCCGGCGTCCCCGACCTGGTCGAGGTGCTGGCCGATGGCAACTACGACCTCGTCCACGTGACCGCTCCCGGCCCGGCCGGGATCGCGGCGACGCTGCTCGGGCGGATCACCGGCGTGCCACTGCTCGCCAGCTACCACACCGAGCTCGCCACCTACGCCGGGCTGCGCGCCGACGGGATGCTCGAGGCGGTCGCCCGGGCGGGCCTCGGCGCCTTCTACAGCGCCCCGGCGCGGGTGCTCTCGCCGAGCCCGGCCGCCGACGGCTCGCTGGCCGAGCTCGGCATCGAGGGCGCCAAGGTCGGCCGCTGGGAGCGCGGGGTGGACGTCGAGCGCTTCGACCCGGCGAAGGCCGACCGCGACGGCTACCCCGGCGAGATCAAGGTTCTCTACGCCGGCCGCCTCTCGCGCGAGAAGGGCGCCGACCTGCTCGCCGACGCCTTCCTCCGCGCCCACGAGGCCGACCCGCGGCTGCACCTGCTGCTGGCGGGCGGCGGCCCCGAGGAGTCGGAGCTGCGGGCACGGCTCGGCGATGCCGCCACCTTCCTCGGCTGGCTCGGCGGCGAGGATCTTGCGGTCGCCTACGCGAGCGCCGACGTCTTCCTCTTCTGCAGCGTCACCGACACCTACGGCCAGGTGATCCTCGAGGCCGGGGCGAGCGGGTTGCCGGTGATCGCGATCGCCGAGGGCGGCCCGGCGGCGCTGGTCGAGAATCGTCACACCGGGCTCCTCTGCCGTCCCGACGCCGACCACGTCGCCGGCTCGCTGCTGCAGCTGGCCGCCTCGCCGGAGCTGCGGACCAAGCTCGGCTCGGCTGGGGTGCGCGGCGCCCGGGCCCGCTCCTGGGAGCGCTCGATGAGTCAGCTCGCCGCCGGTTACCGGCTCGCCCTCGACGGCGCCGCCGCCGTCCCCGCCGCCCCGGCCGAAACGCCGCGGCCGGGCACGCAACCCCTTCGCCAGGTCGCCTAGAGGTCCAGGGGGACAACGTTGCAAGAGTACGATGTCCCCTTGCCCGAGTCGGTAGTACCCAACCTCGACGATCCCGGTCTGTACTTCAACCGGGAGATGTCCTGGCTGGAGTTCAACCGGCGGGTGCTGGAGCTGACCGAGGACCCCGAGGTGCCGCTGCTGGAGCGGCTGCGCTTCTGCTCGATCTACGCCTCCAACCTGGACGAGTTCTACATGGTGCGGGTGGCCGGGCTGTTCGAGCAGCTTGACGCCGGGATCGACGCGCGCGGGCCCGACGGACTGCGTCCGGGCGAGCAGATCGACCGCATCCAGCGGCTCGTGCTGGAGCTCGACAAGCGGCTGCAGCGCGCCTTCGGCGGGGAGTTGCGCCCGGCACTGGAGGCCGAGGACATCCGCATCGTCTCGCTCGACGACGCCAATGAGGAGGAGCGACGCCAGATCCACCGCCGCTTCCACGAGCAGGTCTTCCCGGCGCTGACGCCGCTGGTGATCGGGCTCGGCCGGCCCTTCCCCTACATCTCGAACCTCTCGCTGAGCCTCGCGGTGCTGCTGCGCGACCCGGAGTCGGGGGTCGAGATCGTCGCCCGGGTGAAGGTGCCGAAGGAGCTGCTCGGGCGCTTCCTGCCGGTCGGTGAGGAGGGGACGTTCGTACCGCTGGAGCAGGTGATCGCGGCCAACCTCGACCACCTCTTCCCGGGCACCGAGGTGGTCGACTACGGCTTCTTCCGAGTCACCCGCGATGCCGACTTCAACGTCTCCGACGAGGCGGATGACCTGCTGCAGGCGGTCCAGGATGAGCTGCGCCGGCGTCGCTTCGGCGAGGTGGTGCGGCTGGAGATCGCCACCGGGATGAATCCGAACCTGCGGCACGAGCTGGTCGGGGCGCTGCGGCTCGAAGACCGCGAGGTCTACGACATCGACGGGCTGCTCGACCTCGCCGACCTTTCCGAGATCGCCGACGCTCCCGGCCACGCCGAGCTGCGCTACTCGCCCTGGACGCCGGTGACCCAGCCGCGGCTGCAGGGGGACGAGGGGCGCGCGGTCGACATGTTCCGGGCGATCCGCCACGCCGACCTGCTCGTCCACCATCCCTACGACTCCTTCGCCAATTCGGTCGAACGCTTCGTCGAGCAGGCGGTCGAAGACCCCGACGTGCTGGCGATCAAGCAGACCGTGTACCGGACGAGCGACGACTCACCGCTGGTGCCATCGCTGATCCGCGCCTCCGAACGCGGCAAGCAGGCGGTCTGCATGGTCGAGCTGAAAGCGCGCTTCGACGAGGAGGCCAACATCCACTGGGCGAAAGCGCTGGAGGAGGCCGGCGTCCACGTCGTCTACGGGATCCCCGGACTGAAGACGCACGTGAAGGCGATCCTGGTGGCGCGCCGCGAGGGCCAGCAGGTGCGCGAGTACGTCCACATCGGGACCGGCAACTACCACGCCAAGACGGCCCGCCTCTACACCGACTTCGGCCTCTTCACCGCCGACCCCGACATCGGCGCCGACGTCGCCGAGATGTTCAACTTCCTCACCGGTTACGGGCGGCCGGGCAGCTACCGCAAGGTGTTGGTCGCGCCGACGACGATGCGTGACCGGCTGGTCGACGAGATCGAGGCGACGATCGCCGCGCACCAGGCCGGGGCGGAGGCGCGGATCGCGCTGAAGATGAACTCGCTGGTCGACGCGGGGTGCATCCAGGCGCTCTACCGGGCCTCGCAGGCGGGCGTCCGGGTCGACCTCAACGTGCGCGGGATCTGCTGTCTGAAGCCGGGCGTGCCGGGGGTGTCGGAGAACATCCGGGTGGTCTCGATCGTCGGCCGCTTCCTCGAGCACTCGCGCGTCTACACCTTCACCCGCGGCGAGGCGACCCGGGTCTTCATGGGCTCCGCCGACATGATGCCGCGCAACCTCGACAACCGGGTCGAGCTGGTGACGCCGGTCGAAGACGCGGTCCTGCGCGAGGAAATGATGGAAGTGCTGGAGCGCTGCTTCGCCGACAACTCGAACTCCTGGGAGCTCGGGGGGGACGGCGAGTGGACGCGGATCGTCAGGGGCGAGGACGAGCCGCGCCGCGATGTGCAGGCGGAGTTGCGGGAGCGGGCGGCAACCCGCGCGGCCGAGCAACTGACGGCGGCAGGCTGAGCGCCGCGACCGCAGATGGCTACTAGGATGACCCAGGTGGCGCGCTTCTCGCTCCTACCCCACGATCAGACCTTCTTCGATCTCTTCGTGGAGGCTGGGAAAAACAGCGTGCATTCGGCGCACCTGCTCGACCAGCTGATGCGCGAGTGGCCCGACGCCGGGACGCTCCACCAGGACATCGTCGAGGCTGAGCATCGTGGGGACAAAGTCACCCACGAAATCATCAAAAGGCTGAACACGACCTTCGTCACGCCGATCGACCGCGAGGACATCTACGGGCTGGCGACCCAGCTCGACGACATCGTCGACTTCACTGAGGAGGCGGCCGATTTCCTCGGCCTCTACCAGGTGGAGGCGCCGATGGACCAGGCCTCCGCGCTGACCAACGTGCTGGTGCGCTCCTGCGAGGCGCTCGCCGAGGGGCTGGAGAACCTGCCGTCGTTCAAGGATCTCGACCAGTACTGGATCGAGGTGCACAGACTCGAGAACGAAGGCGACCGGATCTCGCGCGACGCCATCGCGGCCTTGTTCACGGATGCGATCGACCCGATGGTCGTGATCCGCTGGAAGGACATCTTCGAAGTGCTCGAGGAGGCGATCGACTCGACCGAGAAGGCCGCCCAGATCCTCGAGGGCATCGTCATCAAGAATTCCTGAGGCGATCTGGGGGCGCCTGGCGGTGTCCTCGGTCGTTCGGTTCGGGTCACGCACTGGAGTGCGCTCCCCTCGCCTCACTTCCTTGCGTCCTTGCCAGGCTGGCCCAGATCGCCTCAGGAAGGCGTTGGGGGAGGGCGTGTAACAAAGATGTGAACGCGGGCGGTAGGTTCCCGGGCAGTGACCTCCGACGTCATCCTCGTTCTGGTCATCGGCACCGCCCTCGCCTTCGACTTCACCAACGGCTTCCACGACACCGCCAACGTCGTCGCGACCTCGATCTCGACCGGCGCGGCGCGGCCTTCGGTGGCGATCGCGGTCGCCTCGCTGCTCAACTTCGTCGGCGCCTTCATCTCGATCTCGGTGGCGGCGACGGTCGCCAACGACGTCGTCGATTCCGCCGCGATCACGCCGACGATCGTCTTTGCCGGGCTGATCGGGGCGATCGCCTGGAACCTCGTCACCTGGTACTTCGGGCTGCCGTCGAGCTCCTCGCACGCGCTGATCGGCGGGGTGGTCGGCTCGGCGGTCGCGGCGGCGGGCTTCCACGTGATCCTCGCCGAAGGGCTGCTCGGCAAGGTCCTGATCCCGGCGGTGGTCGCGCCGCTGCTGGCGTTCCTCGTCGCCGGCGCGTCGATCGGGCTCTCCTACCGGATCATCGGCAAGCAGCGGCCGGGGATCGTCAGTCGCGGCTACAAGTACGGGCAGGTGGTCTCCGGGGGGCTCCTGGCGCTGGCACATGGGACCAACGATGCGCAGAAGACGATGGGCGTGATCACGCTGGCGCTGATCGCCAACGGCAGCCTCGGGGCGGGGTCTGACCCGCCGGTCTGGGTGATCGCATCGTCGGCGCTGGCGATCGCCCTCGGCACCTACAGCGGCGGCTGGCGGATCATCAAGACGACCGGCACGCGGATCATCAAGATGGACGCCGCGCAGGGGTTCACCTCGCAGGGGGCGGGGGCGGCCGTGATCCTCGCCTCGACCCACTTCGGCTTCCCGCTCTCGACCACGCACGTGATCAACGGCGGCGTGATGGGGGCGGGGGCGGCGAAACGACTCTCCGCGGTGCGCTGGGGCGTGGCCGGGAACATCATCGTCGCCTGGGTGCTGACGTTGCCCGCGGCGGCGCTGATCGGGGCGCTGGCCTACGGCTTCACCAGCCTCTTCGGCGACGGCGCCGTCGGGCCCGTGGTGGTGACGGTGCTGGCGCTGGGCGCGATCGTCGGGGCGTTCGCGAGGCGCGCGGTGAAGGGCGCCCCGGTCCCGGTGCAGAGCGAAGGCGGGGCGAGGGCATGATTTCGCCGGCGACGATCGTCGAGACCAAGGATCTGATCGAGACCGTGGTCTACGCCACCGTGGCCGGGATCGGCGTGACGGCGATCTTCTCGGTGGCGATCTGGGGCGCGGCGCGCTTCACCGATCTGAGCCAGGAAGAACGGCGGCCGGCGGCGGCGGTCGCGGCGGGAGTGGCCGGGGTCGCCCTGCTGGCGGTGCTGGCGGTGATCGTCTTCGGCGTGATCGTGATGACCAGTAAGTGAGTTGGGAGTACGATTCGTGAGGTGAAGGCCGCGCGGAACGTCGCGATCATCATGCTCTTGGCGCTTGGGGTCGCCTTTCTCCCGGGTGGTGGCAACGCGGTCGAAACCGTGCTCACCGCGATCGCGATGACGTTCCTCGCCGGGATCACCTGGATGCTCTACACGCTGAGCCGTCAGAACCAGCTGACGCTGGCGACGTTGACCGACGGCAGGCGGGCGATCTTCTACGGCGCCTTCGGGATGCTGGCCCTGCTGATCGCCGGGCAGGACAAGCTCTGGTCGAGCGGCCCCGGGACGCTGCTCTGGGTGCTGCTGCTGGCCGCCTCGATCGTCGCCATCTGGCGAGTCTGGTCCGAGGCGAACACGTACTAGGGGCGCCTGGGCGGGAGCGTTTCGCTTCCGTCACACAGTTGGCCCTGAATTGATCCTTTGCGCGCACCACGGGCGCGCATTTCCCGTCCAGGGTGGTCCTCGTGCCACCCCAGAGCGCTGACAACACGGGTCACGGGGAAGAGGGGACCGCCTCGATAGAGCTGGTCGCGGCGATCCCTTTTCTGCTGTTGGCGCTCGCCGTCGCGGCCCAGATAGCGCTCGCCGGCCAGGCCCTCTGGTCGGCGAGCGTGGCCGCGCGGGCCGGCGCCCGGGCGGCGCTGGTCGGTGGCGACCCGAAGGCGGCGGCGCGGCAGGCGCTGCCGCCTTCGATGCGCGATGGCGCCGTGGTCGAAGAAGAAGACGACGGCGACAAAGCCATCGCGGTGAAGGTGCCGGTCCCGACCGTGCTGACGTCGCTGCCCGCGGTGAAGGTCGGCGCGCGCAGCGGACTGGGGGGCGACGGTGAATGAGCCGTTGATCGGCCACGAGGACGGCCAGGCGACCGTCGAACTGGTCGCCGCGGTGCCCGCGCTGCTCCTCGCCGCGCTGATCTCACTCCAACTGCTGGCGGCCGGATACGCCCTGACTCTCGCCGACGGCGCCGCCGAGGCAGGAGCGCTCGCCCTCGCCGAGGGTGGCTCCGCCGCCGAAGCGGCGCGGAGCGCCCTGCCGGGCTGGGCCGACGATAACGTCGCGGTCTCGGTCGAGGGCGAAGAGGTCTCGGTTCGGCTGCGGCCGCCGTCTCCCTTCGGCTCGATCGCCGACCACCTGGCGGTCACCAGCACCGCGAGCGCGAGGTCGGCCGAATGAGTGCCCAACAGGAAACCGCGACCCACCTGCCGGAGGTCTTCGGGCCCGTCGTCGTCAGCCCGCCCGGTCGGGAGGAGGGTCAGAACGGCGCCTTCAGGGGTGCGGCCGGCGTCTTCGAGGCGCCGCGGCGGGGCACCGTGGTCGTGGTCGTCGCGGTCGGTGGGGCGGAGGGGTCACGCGGAGCGGCTGCGGCGCTTTCTTGCGCCGGGTCAGGGGTCGAGACCGCGGCGCTGTTGGTCGACGTCGGCGGGCGGGCGCCGCGGCCGACGCTGATCGCCTCGGCTTCGGCCCACCGGCTCGAGGAGCGCCTCGCGGCGCGCCTACCGACGCTGAGGCCGGCAGCCCGCGGGGAGGTCTGTCACCTCTCGGTCACCGCTGACAAAGACGGCTTGGCGGCGGCCGGGACCGCGGTCACCGTAGCTCGTGGCGGCCTCGCGGTCGTCCACCTCGCTCCCGAGCACCTGCAGTTGCTCCTTGAGACGCCGGGAGCGCCGCGTCCCGATGCGGCGCTCCTGCGAGCCGACCTGACCGCCGACCGGGCGCTGGTCGCCCTCGCCGTCGGTGACCTGCTCGAGCGCGGCCTGCGGGTGGCGGTGCTGAAGCACCGGCTCGGCTGGGTGGCCGAGCGACGCGCCGGCTTCGGCGCCCTCGGCGGCGACTCCGGCGGCTTGCCGGAGTCGCTCGTCCGTCGTTTGCTCGACAGCGGTACTAGGGGGTGACGGCGTGCCAGGTGCCGACGTCCTTGAACCCCTCGCCTTTCGCCTGTCCCTTGGCGCTGTCGCCGTCGAAGGTGTAGAGCGGCAGGCCCTTGAAGGTGACCTGGATCTTGCCTTCCGGGCGCTTGATCGTGCCCAGCTTGACCGGACCCTTCGGCGTCGTTCCGGCCGCGACCACCAGCGGCAGCCAGGTGTGCGTGCAGGAGCCGGTGCAGATGAATCTGCCGTTCTTCTCGACACTCAGGCTGTAGAGCGTCAAGCCCTTGGTGTTGGTGAGGACGGTCTTGTGGAGGCTCGGCGCCGTGGCCTCGCCGACCACGGTCTTGCTGCCCTTGGCGAGTGCCATCGGCACCGCCACGGCGCTGACTGCGAGAACGGCGGCAAGCATGAGGGCGGAGATGTTGCGCGCGCGTCGGCGCGGCTTGGTTCTGGTCTGGTGCATCGGATCGACTCCTTCGTGGGGAATGACTACTCGGTCTACGGGCGGGGCATCGTGAAGGTTCGGAAACGTCTGTCTGCCGGCTCCGAGGCCGGCCAGGCGCTGGTTCTCGCGATCGGTGGGTGCTTCGTCCTGATCGCGGTGGCGCTGGCGCTCGTCGCGATCGCGGGAGCGGTCACCGGCAAGGGACGCGCCCAGCGCGCCGCCGACCTGGCGGCGATCTCGGCGGTCCGTTCGATGCGCGACGAGCTGCCGAAGCTCCTCTCGCCGCCACGCCTGCCGAATGGTGCGGCCAACCCGTCCCACATCGCCAAGGCGACTTACCTCGACCACGCCAGGGATGCCGCACTCGCCGCGGCCCGCGACAACGAGGTCGACCCGGGTCGCCTGCGGATCGCCTTTCCCGACCGCTCCTCGTTCACGCCGCTACGGGCGAAGGCGACCGTGGTGGCGAAGCTCGAGGTCGGTTCCGGCGCGCGGACCGTCGAAGCGAGCGCCGAAGCCGAAGCCGCCGCACCGGTATCGACCGCAGGCGGCGAAGGCCCGGCGATCGCGAGCGGCGGTGGCTACAGCGGCCCGCTCGTCTACCGGGATGGGAAGGGGATGCGGCCCGATGTGGCCGCGGCCTACGACCAGATGGCAGCGGCGGCCGCCGCCGACGGCATCACCCTGATCGTCGTCTCGGGCTTTCGCTCCGACGCCGAACAGGCCGAACTCTTCGCCGCCCATCCCGACCCGAAATGGGTCGCGCCGCCGGGAACCTCACTGCACCGCTGCGCGACCGAGTTGGACCTCGGCCCCGAATCCGCCTACGGCTGGATCGACGCGAATGCGGGTCGCTTCGGCTTTGTTCAGCGCTATAGCTGGGAGGCCTGGCACATGGGCTATGACCGTCCGCCCGCGCCCTGCTCCGACGCCGGAAACGCGGTGACGGGAGCGGGCCAGGAGGTCGCCCCGGCGGCCGACGCGACGCTGCCGAGCTTCGTGCCGCCGCGCTTTCGCGCCACGCTGATCGACGCGGCGGCGAAGTGGAACGTCTCGGCGGCCTTACTGGCGGCGCAGCTGATGGCGGAGAGCAACTTCAACCCGTTCGCCGTCTCGCCCGCAGGTGCCGAGGGGATCGCCCAATTCATGCCCGGGACCGCCGCCAGCTACGGCCTGGCGGACCCGTTCGATCCAGTCGAAGCGATCGACGCCCAGGCCCACCTGATGTCCGACCTGATCCACCAGTTCGGCTCCCCCGAGCTCGCCTTGGCCGCCTACAACGCCGGCCCGGCCCCGGTCGAAGCCTGTTCCTGCGTCCCCGCGATCCCCGAGACCAGCGCCTACGTCGCCCGCATCATGGCTCTGCTCGGCGGCGCCGGCGCCCTCGCCGTCCCAGCCTTCGAAGTGAGGCTGATCGCGTGACGGAGGCTCTGTGTATCACGGGTGATACGCTGGTGCCTATGGCCCGGGTGACGATCCGCGAACTACGCAACCAAGGCGGCGAGGTAGTTGACCGCGCCGCAGGCGGAGAGCAGATAACGATCACCCGTTCCGGCAGGCCGGTTGCTGAACTGAAGCCCCTGCGCGCCCCGCTCTCCGCGGACGCCCTCGTTGAGCGCTGGCGTCGATTGCCTGCCGTGGACCCGGTTGCGCTCCGGGAAGACCTCGACGAGTTGCTGGATTGGACGTTGTGAGCGCCGAAACTCGGAGCGTCGAGCGAGGAATCCTCGACACCTCGACCGTCGTTCTTCTGGGGCGGCTTTCCGATGCGGGCGCGCTTCCGACGGAGCCGATGATCACCGCAGTGACGCTCGCCGAGCTCGCGGTCGGTCCGTTGGTCGCCCGGCAAGACGATGAGCGAGCCCGGCGACAGGCGCACCTTCAGCAGGCCGAGGCGGACTTCGTCGCTCTTCCCTTCGACGCCGAGGCCGCTCGCGCTTTCGGTTCGGTCGCGACCTCTTTGCGCGGCGGGGGCCGAAAGGTGGCCGCGCGTGGCTACGACGCACTGATCGCGGCGATCGCGATCGCCAATGGCCTGCCTCTCTACACCTGCAACCCTGGCGACTTCGAGGGAATCGATCGACTCGAGGTCGTCGCCGTCGCGGTGCCGCAGTAGTCGCGGCACCGCTTTCGACGCGAGGTCGGCGGCTCAGTGGCGGCCGGCGCTCTGCTCCCTGAGCAGGAGCTGGGCAGTGGTGTCTCCGGTGCCCCCGGGACTGTCGATGTGGACGACGGCGTGGATTCGGAGCTCCTTGCCTCCGGCGAGCGTCTTGCGCAGCGGATCGGGGAGGGGGACAGCGATCGTCTGCGCTTTGTCGCCGACCTGAAGGTCACGACTCGCGCGGCCGATCAGCCGGCCGGCGGCGGTGCGGAGGATCACATCGTTGTCGTGACGAGCGTGCCCGAGGCCGAAGACCTCCACCCGGACGTGAGCCTTGCCACCGTAGACGCGAGCGAGGCTGTCGATCATCCGCACGTGGCCCGCGCTCGGCTTGGCGCCTGCGGCGGTCAGCGCGAGATCGCCCGCGTTCACTCCGGGGAGCCATGCCACGACGCAGGTGTCGCCGTCGACTTCGGAGGTCATAAATTCTTCGATCGGCGTCGCCCCGACGTTCTTCGCCCATTCGGATCCGGCGGATTGGCAGCTGACGGAGGAGTCGCCGATGAACGGATCTTCCGCGCCGAAGTTGAAGGCCCCGACGCCGCCGTACCAGTAGTCGAAGGGAGAGCCCTTTTCTTCCCAGGTGCCGCCGTAGGTCTGGTTGAAGGAGAGGAGGGAGCCCCACCATTCGTGTTCGCAGCCGCCCGCGTCGCCGGTGATCGAGCCGTTCTGGGAGGGGGTCGGGCTGGGATTGAAGACGCCGGTCGCGCCGTACCAGCATCCCGCTTCGAATTCATCCTGACCGCTCGGGGTAAATCCCATTCCCGTTTCGTTGTCGAAGCGGAAGGTGTCCGATGCCTTCGCAAAAGGTGAGGCGACGAGCGCGAGGATCGCCATCGTCACCAGGAGGAGGGCGATACGAACAGCGTGATGGCCTGCATGCTCCGTGGTCATCTATCTCTCTTTCCGCTCCGAAGTCCAGGACGAAGCGGGTTCCACGTTTAACCAAGGAATCCTTTACTGGTTGCGGCCGGTGGCCCAGGGCCGCTGCGGTTTGGCTCAGGCCGAGCCGGCGGCGGTCTGACGCTCTTCGCGCACCTTCGTCATGTGCTCGTGGACGAAGCGGACCACCGTGGCGCCCTCGCCGACCGCGGTCGCGCAGCGCTTGATCGAGCCGGAGCGGACGTCGCCCGCCGCGTAGACGCCGGGCACGCTCGTCTCCAGCAGGCCTTCGGCGCTCGCCTCCGGCCCGGTCAGGACAAAGCCCTTCTCGTCGCGGGCGATGCAGTCGCCGAGCCAGCCGGTGCAGGGCGAGGCGCCGAGGAAGAGGAAGAGGAACGAGAAGGGGAGCTCCTCGCCGTCGGTCAGCTTGACGCTTTCGAGGCGACCGTCGGTGCCGCGCAGTTCACAGATTTCACTGCGGTCGCGGACGGCGACGCCGTAGCGGTCGAGCTCGTCGAGCAGGTACGCCGACATCGTCTCGGCGAGGTTCGCGCGGCGGTGCAGCAGGGTGACGAGGGCGCCACCGCGGGCGAGCCAGACGGCGGCCTGGGCGGCCGAGTTGCCACCGCCGACGACCCCGACGCGCTGCGCCCCGCAGATCTGCGCCTCGGGCGGCCCGGCCGCGTAGAAAACGCTCAGCCCCTCGTACTCGTCGAGGTTGTCGACCGGCAGTTTGCGGTATTCGGCGCCGGTCGAGAGCAGCACCGCCTTGGCCGCCACTTCGTGGCCATCCTCCAACTTCACGATGTGGTCGCCCTCGCCGCCCGGTTCGAGCGAGAGCGCCCGATAGGGAGTGGCGGTGCGGGCGGTGAACTTGCGCGCCTGGGTGATCGCCCGGCTGATCAGTTCGGTGCCGCTGATCCCGGCCGGGAAGCCGAGGTAGTTCTCGATCCGCCGCGACATCCCGGCCTGGCCGCCGAGCACGTTGCTCTCGACGACGAGGGTGTCGAGCCCCTCCGAGGCGCCGTAGACGGCCGCGCCGAGCCCGGCCGGGCCGCCGCCGACGATCAGCAGGTCGACCTCTTCGCGCGGGGCCAGCTCGAGGCCGATGCCGAGCGCCCGCGAGAGCTCGCCGTTGCTCGGTCCACGCAGGTCGACGCCGCCCGGGAGCCGCACCAGCGGGATCTCCTCCGGCGCGAGGGCGGTGACCAGCTTCGCCGCGTCGGCGTCCTCGCCCGGATCGCGCTGGGAGTAGGGAAGGCGCTGGCGTTTCGCGTATTCGACCGTGTTCCGCGTCGCGCGGTCCTGGACCGGCCCGACGATCTCGATCCCGACCCCCTGCTGTTGCTGGAGCAGTTCGCGCCGCTGGACGAAGGCCGAGAGCAGGGTGTCGGAGAGGGCGCCGTCCTCGAAGAGCAGCCCGCGCAGCGTTTCGCGGTCGACCTCGACGTAGTGCATCGGCTCGGTGACGACCGCGCTGAGGAAGACGGTCTGCCCGGAGAGCAGGTTCATCTCGCCGAGGAAGCCGGAGGCGCCGTGGCGGACAAGCTCCCGGCCGGTCGGGTCGAGGATCGCCGCCTCGCCCTCGCGGATCGCGATGAACGGGTAGGTCTCGTCGCCGACTTTGAAGAGGACGTCGCCGACCTCCGCGGTCCGCTCCTGGCCATGCTTCGCGAGCAGGTCGAGCTGCGAATCAGAGAGGACGCGACTGACAGGACCGGACATGCCTCGTAGGCTAAAGAACGCGTCAACTGAGACTCAAGCGAGAGGAGAGGGAAATGGCCGCATACACGCACAAGAACCTCAGCGAGGTGAAAGACGCCGCGCCGGGCTTCGGTTTCGGCGACATGGGGGAAGTCCGCTTCGCCAAGGACGAGCTCGACGCCGAGCGCACCGGCATCAGCCACCTGAAGCTGAACCCGGGCGTGCGGATGCCGTTCGCCCACAAACACGACGAGGCGGAGGAGATCTACGTGGTGATCGCCGGCTCGGGGCTGATGAAAATGGACGACGAAATCGTCGAGATCGTCGAGCTGGACGCGATCCGCATCTCACCCGAGGTCGCGCGCTGCTTCGAGGCGGGCCCGGACGGGATCTCGCTGCTCGCGGTCGGCGCCCGGCACGACGGCGACGGCGAAGTCCTCAAAGACTGGTGGACCGACTGATGGCGGGAGTCGAGGTCGACGGCGTCGAGGGGATGAAGGCGATCGTCGGGCAGGAGATCGGGCCGAGTGACTCGAAGACGGTCACCCAGGAGCAGATCGACGCCTTCGCCGACGTCTCCGGCGACCACCAGTGGATCCACGTCGATCCGGAGCGGGCGAAGAACGAGAGCCCCTACGGCGTGACGATCGCCCACGGCAACCTCACTCTGTCGCTCGCCGACAGCTTCCGCCAAGGGCTGATGCAGGCGACCGGCTTCGCCCTCGGGGTGAACTACGGCTGGAACAAGGTCCGCTTCCCGGCCCCGGTGCCCGTCGACAGCAAGATCAGCGCGACCGCCGAGCTGGTCTCCTTCGATGAGCTCGAGGGCGGCTGGTGGCAGGCGGTGACCAAGTTCACGATCACGGTCGAGGGAGCCCCGAAGCCGAGCTTCGTCGCCGAATCGGTGACGCGGCTGATGGCGCCTCCCGGCTGAGTCTTTGGAGGACCGGGTCGCGATAGTGACCGGCGTCGGGCGAACCGCGGGTATCGGCTTCGCGATCGCCCGACGTCTCCTCGATGAGGGGTGTCACGTCCTCGTCCACTCGCTCGACGGCGCCCCGCTCGAGGCGCTCGACGGACCCTCTGGTCGGCTCCGCCAGGTCGAGGCCGATCTAGGCGATCCCGAGGCGCCGCGCCGGGTGATCGACGCGGCCCTCGACGCGTTCGGCGCCGTCGACGCGCTGGTCGTCAACCACGCCCACAGCTCCGACCAATCGCTGGCGACGGTCACGGTCGAGGAGCTCGACCGGGCCTGGGCGGTCAACGCCCGCGCCGCGGTCCTCCTCGCCCAGGCGTTCGCCGCGGGCCATGCTGACGACCGCCCCGATGGCCGCATCGTCCTGCTCACCTCCGGCCAGCACCTCGGCCCGATGCCCGGCGAGCTGCCCTACGTGCTGAGCAAGGGCGCCATCCACCAGGTCACCCGCACGCTCGCCGAGGAAGTGGGGGAGCGCGGGATCACCGTAAATGCGGTGAACCCCGGACCGGTCGACACCGGCTGGCCGTCCGCAGAGCTCCGGGAGGAGCTCACGCCGCGTTTCCCCGCCGGTCGCTGGGGGCGTCCCGACGACATCGCCCCGGTCGTCGCCTGGCTCCTCTCCGCCGACAGCGCCTGGGTGACCGGCCAGGTGATCGACGCTGAGGGAGGATTCCGTCGATGACCGGTCAGACCTCGACCCTCGAGGGCCCGGGTCCGGCTCACGCCGGGCAGGCGGTCTACACCCGCACCTTCCTCTCGGTCTATGACGCGGTCGTCTATGGCTTCAACAGCCCGGTGCTCTGGCGCTGCCCGAAGGACCGGGTGGTCGCCCACTACGACGCCAACGTCTCCGCCCGCCACCTCGACATCGGCGTGGCGACCGGGGCGCTGCTCGACGCCTGCCGCTTCCCGGTCGCGGCGCCGGAGCTGACCCTGATGGACATGAACCCGAACTCGCTGGCGGCCGCGTCCGCGCGCCTCGCCCGCTACGCGCCGCGCACCCACCGGGCCAACGTGCTCGAGGACTGGCACCTCGAACCGGGCACCTACGACTCGGTCGCGATGACCCACCTGCTCCACTGCCTGCCGGGCCCGATGTCGGCCAAGGGCGTCGCCTTCGAGCACGCCCACCGCGCCCTCGCCCCCGGCGGCACCTTCTTCGGCGCGACGATCCTCGGCAAAGGCGTCCCGATCTCGCCACTCGCCCGCGCCTTCCTCGCGATCAGCAACGCCCGCGGCATCCTCGACAACCGCGATGACGGCCCCGCCGAGCTCGACATCGCCCTCGCCCGCGTCTTCCCCGACCGCACCGTGACCATCCACGGCACCGTCGCGTTCTGGTCCGCCCGCCGCTAACGCCCTTTGAACTCAGGCTTGTCGCCGCCGAAGAAGGCGACGACGCCGGTGCGAGCGTCCTCGGTGGCCATGCTGTCGGCGATGCCGTGGCGCTCCAGCTGGAGGTGCTCGGGGAGGGAGTTCTCGAGGCTGACGCCGACCAGGCGCTTCGCCATCTTCACGTAGTGGGGCGCCATCGCCGCGAGCTCGGTGGCGCGCTCGCGGGCCCGGTCCATCAGCTCCTCTTTGGTCACGACCTCGCTGACGATCCCCATCTCCAGCGCGTCGGCGGCGGGCAGGTTCGGATCGTCGAGCAGCATCTCGAGCGCCTTCGCCGGACCGAGCACCCGGGGCAGGAAGTAGGTCATGCCGCCGTCTGGGGAGGCGCCGATCCGGCCGTAGGCGGGGGCGAAGAAGGCGCTGTCGGCGGCGATCCGCACGTCGCAGGCCAGCGCCAGCGAGAAGCCCGCGCCGGCCGCCGGGCCGTTGATCGCCCCGATCACCGGTACCTCGATCCGGCGCAGGTCGATGATCGCCGTGTGGAGTGCCTCGGCCCCCCGGCGCACGTCGGCGGAAATGTCGAGGTTCTCGTCTTCCATCCCTTTGCGGAACCAGGTGATGTCGCCGCCAGAGCAGAAGGCGACGCCGCTGCCGGTGATGATCAGGGCGCGGATCGGGGCCTCGTCGGCGAGCCAGGCCATCGCCGTCATCAGCTCCTCGATCATTTCCGGGCTCATCGCGTTGAAGGCGTCGGGCCGGTTCAGGGTCAGCGTGCCCAGGTCGTCGTCGACATCGATCTGCAGCGTGTTCAGCTCCGGTGGGGTGGTCATCTGGCTTCCTCCTGGTCTCCCTGTCTTACGCGGCATCAGAAGCCGCGCTGGGCGGCAGCCTACCCTTTGAGGTGATGGCCGACGACAACCAAACCGGGGCGCTCGGCCGCGCCGAGCGGATCGCCGAGCAGCGCCGCCAACTGCCCGACCAGTCGGGGGTCTACCTCTTCTATGGGGAGGACGACGAGCTCCTTTATGTCGGCAAGGCGCGGTCGATCAAAAAACGGATCGCCTCGCACTTCTCCGGCGGCGAGCCGCGCCTCACCAGCCGCATCGACCGCATCGACACCCTGGTCACCGCCAACGAGGCCGAGGCGCTGCTCGCCGAGCAGAGCTTCATCAAGCGCCACCGGCCGCGCTTCAACATCCGCCTGCGCGACGACAAGTCCTACCCGTACGTCGCGGTCAGCCTCGACGAGGACTACCCACGCGTCTATTTCACCCGCGAGAAGCACCGCGCCCACCGCGCCTACTTCGGCCCCTTCAGCAGCGCCAAGCGCCTGCGCGAGACGCTCGACCTGCTCGGCAAACTGTTCCAGTTCCGCACCTGCGAGGGCGCCGAGCCGGGCCGTCGCTCCGGCAGCCCCTGCCTCGATTACTACATCAAGCGCTGCGGGGCGCCCTGCGTCGGTCACGTGTCCCGGGAGGAGTACCGGGTCAACATCGACGCGATCATCGACTTCCTCTCCGGCCGCTACCGGCAGGTCGAAAAAGAGCAGGAAACGAAAATGGCGGAGGCCGCCGGGGCGGAGGAATTCGAGCGCGCGGCGCTCTACCGCGACCGGCTGAAAGCGATCCGCTCGCTGTTCGAGCGCCAGCGCGTCGCCGGCGGCACGGTCGGCACCGCCGACCTGATCGGGGTCGCGGCCGAGGGCGCCGACGCCAACGCCCAGGTCTTCCAGGTCCGCGACGGCATCCTCGCCGAGCGCCAGAGCTTCTACCTCGACAACGAAGGCGAACGCGACCTCGCCGAGGTGACCGAGGAGTTCATCGGCCAGTACTACTCCGCCTCGCCCTCGATGCCACGGACGATCATCGTCGGCCCCGAGCTGCGCGACCGCACCGCGGTGATCGCCGAGGCCCTGAGCGAGCGCCGCGGCTCCCCGGTCGAGGTGCGCGCCGCCGAGCGCGGCGACAAACGCCGGCTCCGCGAGCTCGCCGAGCGCAACGCGCAGCTGGCCCTCGACCAAGATCGCCTGCGCCGCGAGCACCGCCGCGCCCGCCGGGTCGAGTCGCTCAGCTCGCTCGCCGAGGTGCTCGGGATGGAGGAGCTGCCGGTGCGGATCGAGGGCTTCGACATCTCGACGATCGGCGGCGAGCACACGGTCGCCTCGATGGTTGTGTTCGAGGGCGGCGCACCGAAGAAGTCCGACTACCGGCGCTTCAAAGTGCGCGGCGACTTCCGTGTCGGGCCCAGTGTGGGCCCCGACGACTTCGCCTCGATGGAGGAGGTGCTGACCCGCCGGCTCAACCGCTACCTCGAACAGGCCGACCTCTCCCCGCACGACGGCAAACGCGATGCCAGTTTCTCCTCGCTCCCCGCGGTGATCATGATCGACGGCGGCAAAGGCCAGCTCGCCGCCGGGATGCGCGCCCTGCAGCCGTTCGCCGACCTCGGGGTGACGATCCTCAGCCTCGCCAAGCGCGAGGAGGAAGTCTTCGTCCCCGGCCGCACCGACCCGATCGAGCTGCCGCGCGCCTCGGAGGCGAACCAGCTCCTGCAGCGGGTCCGCGACGAGGCGCACCGGTTCGCGATCGACCATCACCGCGGCCGCCGCGACCGGGCGATGACCGGTTCGGTGCTCGACGAGCTGAAGGGGATCGGCCCGGTCCGCAAGCGCGCCCTGCTCCAGCATTTCGGCTCGCCGGAGCGGCTGTTGGCCGCCACGCGCGAGGAATTGGAGTCGGTGCCCGGCCTGCCTGGCAAAGTAGGTCGGGAGATCCACGAGCAGTTGAACCGAATTGGCTAGCGAGACCGACACCAGGCAGGACGACAACGAGGCGACCCGCGAGGAGGTCGCCCGGGCCGACGAACGCGCCCGCCGCGAGATGACCCTGGTGATCATCACCGGGCACTCCGGGGCGGGGAAGTCGGAAGCGATCGCCGCCTTCGAGGACGGCGGCTACTTCTGCGTCGACAACCTGCCGCCGCGGATGATCGCCGGGCTCGGCGAGCTCTTCATCCACGAGGGCGCCGGGGTCGAGTGCGCGGCGATCGTCTCCGACGTGCGCGGCGGCGACTACTTCGACGACCTGCTGCAGGTGCTCGACGATCTCGAACGGAACGGCCCGGAACCGAAACTGCTCTTCCTCGAGGCCGACGAGGCGACCCTGCTCGACCGCTACAAGGAGACCCGCCGCCGCCACCCGCTGGCGCCCGAAGGGCGGATCGTCGACGGCATCCGGGCCGAGCGGGAGATGCTGGCGCCGCTGCGCGAGCGCGCCGACATCGTCGTCGACACCACCGACCTGACCGGCCACGAACTGCGCCGCCGCCTCTCCGAAGAGCTGCTCGGCACCGAGCGGGCCGGGAAGCTCGCCCTCACCCTGCTCACCTTCGGCTTCAAGAACGGGCCGCCGCGCGACGCCGACCTCACCCTTGACGTCCGCTTCCTGCCCAATCCCCACTATGACCTCGAGCTGCGGCCGCTCACCGGCAAGGACGAGGTCGTGCGCCAGTACGTCGAGTCGGGGACCCAGGCGGGCGAGTTCTATGGCCGGTTGATGCCGCTGCTCGAGTTCCTCGTCCCCGCCTACGTCGCCGAGGGCAAGAGCCACCTGACGATCGCGATCGGCTGCACCGGCGGCCGCCACCGCTCGGTCACCGTCGCCGACCGGATCCGCCGCGACCTGGAGGCGCGCGACGACGTCGTCGTCCGCGTCAAGCACCGCGACGTTCCCCTCGACTGATCTTCCGCTGTTCCTTATCCCTCATCTACGGACACAAGGAACAGCGGAAGGCGGCGGGCCATCGTCAGAACCTAAGATCGGGGACGAGTGCCTGATTCAGCGATTTCAGTAAGCGGCCTGCGCATGAGCTACGGCGAGACCGAGGCGGTGCGCGGCATCGACCTCGAGGTGCGCACGGGCGAGATCTTCGCCTTCCTCGGCCCCAACGGCGCCGGCAAGACGTCGACGGTCGAGATCCTCGAGGGCTACCGGCAGCGGACCGGGGGAGAGGTGACGGTCCTCGGCGAGGATCCGGCAAGCGCCGGGCGGGCCTGGCGCGATCGGATCGGGATCGTCCTGCAATCGAACAGCCTCGATCCCTACCTGACCGTGCGCGAGTCGCTCGAACTGTACGCCGGGTACTTCAGCCACCCGCGCTCGGTCGAGGAGACGATCGCGCTCGTCGGCCTGGAGGAAAAAGCCGACGAGCGGGCGCGCAAGCTCTCCGGTGGTCAGCAGCGTCGCCTCGATGTCGGCATGGCGCTGGTCGGCGACCCCGAGCTGCTCTTCCTCGACGAGCCGACCACCGGCTTCGATCCCTCCGCCCGGCGCCAGTTCTGGGACGTGATCGCGGGCCTGCGTGACCTCGGCAAGACCGTCTTCCTCACCACCCATTACATGGACGAGGCGCAGCGCCTCGCCGACCGGGTGACGATCATCGCCGGCGGC
Source organism: uncultured Solirubrobacterales bacterium (assembly GCA_963795675.1). Taxonomy (GTDB): domain Bacteria; phylum Actinomycetota; class Thermoleophilia; order Solirubrobacterales; family 70-9; genus VAYN01. Next base: position 547,558 of record CAWCJB010000004.1, on the reverse strand, counting down.
CAGATCGTCGCCGAAGGGACCCCCGAGGACCTCGGCGAACGCGACAAGGCGACCGCCACGATCCGCTACCGCGACGCGGCCGGCGAGGAGATCACGATCGAGACCCTCGACCCGGTGCGGGAGCTGAACCGGCTCACCGCTGCCGCGCTGGAGCGGGGCGAGGACCTCGAGGGTCTAGAGGTGACGCGGCCCTCGCTCGAGGACGTCTACCTGGACCTCACCTCGACCACCGAGAAGGCGGGCGCCGACAAATGAGCGGCCTCGTCCTCGTCGCTCACCAGTTCCGCTTCGACCAGAAGGCGTTCTGGCGCAACCCCGCGTCGGTCGGCTTCACGGTCTTCTTCCCGGTGCTGCTGCTGGTCATCTTCGGCTCGATCTTCGGCAGCGACACGGTCGAAATCCGCGGCGGCCACATCGACACCGACACCTACTACGTGCCGGCGATCATCACGATGTCGATCATCTCCTCGACCATGCAGACGCTGGCGATGTCGCTGGTGATCGCCCGCGAGGACGGCCGGCTGAAGCGCGGACGCGGGACCCCGATGCCCTCCTGGGTCTTCATCGCCGGCCGGGTCGGCAACTCGATCGTCACCGCGGTGATGATGCTGGCGCTGCTCGCCCTGATCGGCGGGCTGGTCTATGGCGTCCACTTCCCCTGGGAACGGATCCCGGCGATCCTGCTGGTGCTGACGATCGGCGCCGCCTCCTTCTCCTGCCTCGGCATCGCCCTCACCGCGGCGATCCCGACCCAGGATGCCGCCGCCCCGATCGTCAACTTCCTGCTGCTGCCGCTCTACTTCCTCAGCGGCGTCTTCATCCCCGACGACCAGCTGCCGAGCGGGATCATCCACTTCGCCGACGTCTTCCCGATCCGCCATTTCTTCCTCGCCTTCTTCGACGCCTACGTGCCCGGCGGCGCCCACGTGATCGACTGGGGCCACCTCCTGGTCGTCGCGATCTGGGGGGTCGGCGGGCTCCTGCTGGCGATCCGCTTCTTCCGCTGGACCCCCCGCTCTGGGTGAGGCGGGCCGCTTTCCGGCAGCCCGCGTCTATAGCCTCTCAAGCACAAAGATGTTGCACCATGTCCTCCTGGAGGTCGCAGACCTCGAACGCAGTGCCTCGTTCTACGACTCGATGCTCGCCCCACTCGGTTGGCGGCGGCACTTCGACGAGGACAAAACGATCGGCTGGGGAATCGCCAAACCGGTCTTCTTCATCTCCGCCCACCACGACCCGCACCCGGGCTACGGACTGCTCAGCGTCTCCGGCCTCGGCATCGTCGCGGTGAAGGCGGCCTACGAAAACGGGATCAAAGCGGGAGGGCAGAGCGTCGCCGAGCCAGGCGAACGCCGCTCTTACGGCTCGGGCTCCTACTCGGCGTTTCTCAAGGACCCCGACGGTTACGAGATCGAGATCACCATCGGCTCCGATTAGGCGCGCCGGCAGGTCATCAGCAAGCGCCGAATCCCTAGGATCGAAAAGCGCCGATTCCTAGGGTCGGCTCGTCCAAAAAGAAATTAGGGAAGCGAGGCTTCATGGCAGTGAAGGTCGGGATCAACGGTTTCGGGCGGATCGGGCGGAACGTCTTCCGGGCCGCGCACGCGGCGGGCGCCGACCTCGAGTTCGTCGCCGTCAACGACCTCGTCGACACCGAGACGATGGGTCACCTGCTCAAGTACGACTCGATCCTCGGGCGCTTCCCGGGCAAGGTCGAGGTCGAGGGCAATTCGATCATGGTCGACGGCAAGGAGCTGAAGGTGCTGGCCGAGCGCGATCCGGCCGCGCTGCCCTGGGGCGACCTCGGCGTCGACGTGGTGATCGAGTCGACCGGCTTCTTCACCAAGCGCGAGGACGCCGCGAAGCACCTCGCCGCGGGCGCGAAAAAGGTGATCATCTCCGCTCCGGCCACCGAACCCGACGTCACCGTCGCGCTCGGCGTCAACTTCGACGAGGCCTATGACAAGGAGAACCACCACGTCATCTCCAACGCCTCCTGCACGACCAACTGCCTGGCCCCGCTGGCCAAGGTGCTGCACGAGGCGTTCGGGATCGAGCAGGGGCTGATGACGACGATCCACGCCTACACGGCCGACCAGCGCCTGCAGGACATGCCGCACAAGGACCCGCGCCGCTCCAGGGCCGCCGCCCTGAATCTCATCCCGACCTCGACCGGCGCCGCCAAAGCGGTCGGCCTGGTGCTGCCGGAGCTGAACGGCAAACTGAACGGCTTCTCGATGCGCTACCCGGCCGCGACCGGCTCTGCCGTCGACCTCGTCTTCACGACGCCGAACCCGCTCACCCCGGACGAGATCAACGCTGCCCTGAAGGCCGCCGCGGAGGGCCCGATGAAGGGGATCCTCGACTACACCGAGGACGCGATCGTCTCCACCGACATCGTCGGCGACCCGCACTCCTCGATCGTCGACGGGCTGTCGACGATGGTGATCGGCGACGGCCGCATGGCCAAGGTGATCAGCTGGTACGACAACGAGTGGGGCTACTCGAACCGCTGCGTCGAGCTCGCCGGCAAGGTCCTCTAGCCGCGCCGCGGCGCGAGCGAGCGGGGCACGGGATCGAGATGGCCTTCGCCAAGGCAAGCGTCCGCGACGCCGAGGTCAAGGGCCGGCGGGTCCTCGTCCGGGTCGACTTCAACGTCCCGCTGAAGGACGGCGAGGTCGTCGACGACACGCGGATCCGGGCGGCTCTGCCGACCCTGGAACTGCTGCGCGAGCGGGGGGCGGCGCTGGTGCTCGCCTCTCACCTGGGGCGGCCGGGCGGCACCGTCGACCCGGCGCTCTCGCTGGCCCCCGTGAGCCGGCGGCTCGCCGAGCTGCTGGGAGTGAACGTGACCCAGGCGCCGAAGGTGGTCGGCGCCGAGGTCGAGCTCGCCGCGGGCTGCCTCGGGCCGGGCGAAATCGTCGTGCTCGAGAACACCCGCTTCGAGCCGGGGGAGACGCAGAACGATCCGATGCTGGCGGGCTCGCTTGCCTCGCTGGCCCAGGTCTACGTCAACGACGCCTTCGGCGCCGCCCACCGGGCGCACGCCTCGACCGAGGGGGTGGCGCACCACCTGCCCGGCTACGCGGGCCTGCTGTTGGAGCGCGAGGTGACCGAACTGAACAAGGTGGTCGAGGATCCGGCGCGGCCGCTGGTCGTCGTGCTCGGCGGCGCCAAGGTTTCCGACAAGGTCGGGGTGATCGACCGCTTCCTCGACGTCGCCGACCAGATCCTGATCGGCGGGGCGATGTGCTTCAGCTTCTTCAAGGCGCAGGGGATGGAGATCGGCGACTCGCTGTTCGACGAGGAGAGCGTCGAGGCGGCGCGCGAGGCGCTCGCCAAGGCCGCGAGCTCCGACTGCGAGCTGACCCTGCCGGTGGACCTGGTGCTGGGCCGTGAGTTCAGCGCCGACACCGAGCGCCAGGGGCTCGACGGGACCGAGGTCCCGGACGGCTGGATGGGCCTCGACGTCGGGCCGAAGACCGGGGTGCTCTACGCCGAGGCAGTCGGCAAGGCCGGGACGGTGCTCTGGAACGGGCCGATGGGCGCCTTCGAGATGGAGCCCTTCGCGGGCGGGACGCGGGCGGTGGCCGATGCCGTCGCCGCGGCGCCCGGCAAGACCGTGGTCGGTGGCGGCGATTCGGTCGCGGCGATGGTCCAATTCGGTCTCCAGGACAAGGTGGGCTGGCTCTCGACCGGCGGCGGCGCCTCGCTGGAGCTGCTGGAGGGGAAGAAACTGCCCGGGGTCGAGGCGCTGATCGACGCCAAGGTCGTCGCGCCCGCCGCCGACGACGCCTAGACCGCGCAAGACTGAGGAGGACGAGATGCCGCGCACGCCCTACATCGCCGCCAACTGGAAGATGAACAAGACGGTCGCCGAGGCGGCCGAGTTCATCGACGCGCTGCTGCCGCGGATCGCCGCGACCCAGAACGACGTCGTCGTCTGCCCGCCGTTCACGGCCCTGCACGAGGTGGTGGAGCGCCGGCGCGGGACCGCGGTCCGGGTCGCCGCCCAGAACATGCACGAGGACGAGGCCGGGGCGTTCACCGGCGAGGTGTCGGCGCCGATGTTGGTCGAGCTCGACGTCGAGGCGGTGGTGCTCGGGCACTCGGAGCGGCGCCAGTTCTTCGGCGAGACCGATGCGGCGCTGGCGAAGAAGGTCCCGGCGGCGCTGGCCGCCGACCTCGAGCCGATCCTCTGCGTCGGCGAGTCGGAGGAGGCGCGCGACGGCGGGCAGACGGAGGAAGTGCTGGAGCGCCAGCTGCAGGCGGACCTCGCCGAGGTCGCCGACGCGGACGTCGCCAAGGTCGTGATCGCCTACGAGCCGATCTGGGCGATCGGCACCGGCAAGGTCGCGACGCCCGAGCAAGCCCAAGAGGCGTGCGCGTTCATCCGCGACGTCCTGCGCGCGCGCGGGGCGGCCGCCGACGACGTGCGGGTCCTCTACGGCGGCTCGGTGAAGCCCGCCAATGCCGCCGAGTTGTTGGCGCTCCCCGATGTGGACGGTGCGCTGGTCGGCGGCGCGGCGCTCGACGCGGAGGACTTCGCCGCCATCGTGGAGGCGGTATGAGGTCATGTCTCCGCTAGTTCCGTCTCTCGCGCTGGTCATCCTCGACGGCTGGGGGCTCGCTCCGCCCGGCCCGGGCAACGCCGTCTCGCTGGCCGAGACGCCGGTCTTCGACGACCTCTGGGCTCGCTATCCCCACACCGAACTTTCGGCTCAGGGCCCCGACGTCGGCCTCCCGGTCGGCCAGATGGGCAACTCCGAGGTCGGCCACCTGAACCTCGGCGCGGGGGCGATCGTGAAGCAGGACCTGGCCCGCATCGACGCGGCGATCGCCGACGGCTCCTTCTACGAGAACGAGGCGCTGGTCGCCGCCTGCGCCCGGGCGCGGGAAAGCCCGCGCGGGCGGCTGCACCTGCTCGGGCTGGTCTCCGATGGCGGCGTCCACTCGGGCTGGGAGCACCTTGAGGCGATCGTCGAGCTCGCCTCCCAGGAAGGGGTCCCGGACGTCGTCTTCCACGCCTTCACCGACGGCCGCGACACGGCGCCGACGGGGGGCAAGGAGTACCTCGCCGAGCTGGAGGCGTGGCTGCGCGCGGCGGGCCGCATCGGCACCGTCAGCGGGCGCTACTACGCGATGGACCGCGACACCCGCTGGGAGCGGGTGAAGCTCGCCTACGACGCGATCGTCCACGCCGAGGGGCAGAAGGCGACCACCTCGGCCGCGGCGATCGCCAGCTCCTACGCCGACGGTAAAACCGACGAGTTCGTCCTGCCGACCGTGATCGGCGACTACGACGGGGCCGCCGCCGGCGACGTCGCGATCTTCGTCAACTTCCGCCCCGACCGGGCGCGCGAGATGACCCGGGCGCTGGCCGAGCCGAACTTCGACGAGTTCAGCCGCGCCGGCGGGCCGACCCTCGACATGACGACGATGACCTCCTACCGGAAGGAGTGGCCCTACCCGGTCGCCTTCCCCGAACAGCGACCGAAGACGACGCTGGCGGAGACGATCGCCGCCACCGGCGGGCGCCAGCTGCACGTCGCCGAGACCGAGAAGTACGCCCACGTCACCTACTTCTTCAACGGTGGCCGCGAGGGCGAGCAGGAAGGCGAAGAGCAGGAGCTGGTCGAATCGCCGCGCGACGTGGCCACCTACGACCTCAAGCCGGAGATGAGCGCCGCGGCGGCGGCCGACGCCTTCGTCGGCAGCTGGGCCGAGGGCGCCTACCGCTTCGGCGTGATCAACTTCGCCAACCCCGACATGGTCGGCCACACCGGGGTGATCCCGGCGGCGGTGAAGGCGCTGGAGACGGTCGACACCCAGCTCGGCCGGGTCGTCCAGGCGGTCCTCGACAAGGGTGGCGCGCTGATCATCACCGCCGACCACGGCAACTGCGACAACATGCTCGAGCCCGACGGGTCCCCGAACACGGCCCACTCGCTCAACCCGGTGCCGCTGATCGTCACCCAGGAAGGCCTCGAGTTGCGCTCCGGCGGCATCCTCGCCGACGTCGCCCCGACGGCCCTCGATCTGCTCGGCATCCCGCAGCCCGAGCCGATGACCGGCCGCAGCCTGATCTCGTGACGGACCCGTCAGCCCCCGTGGTTGACGGGCCGAAAACTCAACCATGGCTGGAGTTTTCGGCCCGTCAACATGCGTGACGATCCGCAGCGGCTGAAGTTCACGATCGAAGCCCGTGATGGGGTCGCCCGGGCGGGGACGATCGAGACCGCGCACGGGCCGATCCAGACGCCGACCTTCATCCCGCTGGCGACCAAGGGCTCGGTGCGGGGGCTGGACGGCGACGAGGTGGCGGCGCTCGGCTACCAGCTGATCCTCGGCAACACCTACCACCTGTTCGTCAGCCCGGGGCCGGAGCGGATCGCCGCCGCCGGCGACCTGCACGGCTTCATGAACTGGGAGCAGGCCCTGATCACCGACTCCGGCGGCTTCCAGGTCTTCTCGCTCGCCCACGGCGGTGTCGCCAACGAGGTGAAGGGATCGGGCCGCTCCGGCGGCCACGGCGCCGAGGTCGAGATCACCGAGGAGGGGGCGCGGTTCCGCTCGCCCCGCGACGGCCGCGAGCTCTTCCTCTCGCCCGAGGTCTCGATGGAGGTGCAGGCCGCCCTCGGCGCCGACATCGCCCTTGCCTTCGACGAGTGCACGCCCTTCCATGCCGATCGCGACTACACCGCCCGCTCGACCGAGCGCACCCACCGCTGGCTCGACCGCTGCATCGCCTGGCACGAGGAGCACGGGCCGCAGCGCCAGGCGCTCTTCGGCATCGTCCAGGGCGGCACCCACGAGGACCTGCGGCGCGAATCGGCCGAGTTCGTCGCCGCCGCCGGGGTCGACGGCCTGGCGATCGGCGGCACCCTCGGCCGCGACAAGGAGGAGATGGCCGAGGTCCTCGCCTACACCGCGCCGCTCCTGCCCGAGGCGGCGGCCAAGCACCTGCTCGGGATCGGCGAGGTCGACGACCTGCTCGGCGGCATCGCCCTCGGCCTCGACGTCTTCGACTGCGCCGTGCCGACCCGTCTCTCCCGCCATGGCGTCGCCCTCGCCCCGAGCCCCGAGACCCGCTGGCGCCTCGACCTCCGCAAGGGCCGCTGGGTCGGCGACCGCCGCCCGCTGGTCGAAGGCTGCCCCTGCCCCGCCTGCACCCGCCACACCCGCGACTACATCAGCTACCTCTCCCGCGCCGAAGAATTAACGGCCGTCCGCCTGATCGTCCTCCACAACCTCACCTACATGCGCGAACTGACGACCCACGCCCGCAAAGCAATCGAAGCGAGCCGCTTCGACGCCTACAGGACGGCCGTCCTGGCGGGATCTTCTCCCTGGGACGCCTGAAAGCCGAGTCCCGACCCTCTCCGAACGGCTTGTAACGAGGGCGCGCGCGGCTTCTTGCTCGTCCGGGGCTCGTTGCAGCCCGAGTTTGAGAGAGGAGAGGGTCGGGACTCGGCCTCTCGGGATCCCTCAGCCCGAGTTTGAGAGAGGAGGGGGTCAGGATCCCCGCCTCTCGCGGCGCCCCCGAAGAACTATTCCTTGTTCTTCGAGACCAGTTCCTTAACTTCTTCAACCACCTTGTCCACGGTATCCCCGGCAACCTTCGAGATATGCACCCCGGCGGCCTTGTCGGTGGTCAGGATCACCGCCGTGGCGACCGCTCCGGCAACGAGCACCAGGGCGACCAAGGCGAGGATGAAGCGGATGAAGCGAGAGAAGGCCGAGCGCTTGCGCGGCTGCGCGGGCTGGATCGGCGGCGCGGCCGCCGCCGCGCGCGGTTCGCGGCGCGGTTCGACGCGGCGCGGTTCCGGCCGGCGCGTGGAAGACGGAGCGGGGCGGTACTCGGTCTGCGCGGTGGTGCGGTCGAGGTGGCGGGTCGCCGCCGTGTCCGAGCCCAGCACCCGGGTCGGGGTGTGGCCTTCGCCGCTGTCCATCATCGTCGTCACGTCTTCGCCTTCGAGCCCCATCTGCAGCCCGGTGGCGAACTCGTCGGCGCTCGCGTAGCGGCGCCTGGTGTCGCCCTCCAGCGCCCGCAGCACGGCGGCGCTCAGCGGCTGCGGCACGTCGGAGTTGTAGGTGCTCGGCGGCAGCGGCTTCTCGTTCTGCTGGCGCACCGCCAGCTCGGCCAGGGAGGAGCCCTCGTAGGGCAGCCGGCCGGTGAGGAACTGGTAGAGGACGACGCCGAGCGCGTAGACGTCGGTTGCCGGGGTCGCCTCGTCGCCGCGCACCTGCTCGGGCGAGAGGTAGGCGGCGGTGCCGACCACCGAGCCGACCTGGGTGATCCGCGTCTGCTCGATCGCCCGGGCGATCCCGAAGTCGGTCAGTTTCACCACCGTGTCGCCGCCGCCGACCGGGCCGCCGGTGATCATCAGGTTCCCCGGCTTGACGTCGCGGTGGATGATCCCGCGGCGGTGGGCGTAGTCGAGCCCGGCGCAGGCCTGGATCCCGATCTCCGCGGCGGTCTCGGCGTCGACCGGCCCGTGGCGCTGCAGCAGCTGCGCGCCGGAGCGACCGGCCACGTACTCCATGACGATGTAGTGGCGGCCGTCGTCGACGCCCGAGTCGTAGACCTGGACGATGTTGGGGTGGATCAGTCGCGCCACCGCGAGCGCCTCGCGACGGAAGCGGGCGACGAAGCGGTCGTCGTCGGAGAGGTGCTCGGCGAGGATCTTCACCGCGACGGTGCGCTCGAGGATGCGGTCGGTCGCTTTGTAGACGTTCGACATCCCGCCCGAGCCGAGCCGGTCACCGGTTTCGTAGCGGCCCGAGAGGGTCCCGGCCTCCATCAGGAGGGCCCTTCGACTTCGGCGCCGGGGCCGATCCCGCCCGCGCCTCCGCCTTCGCTCGGCGGGATCACTTCTTCTTCCGGGGTTTCGATTTCTTCCTCTTCGTGGCCTTTGGCTTTGCCTTTGGGACCTGATTCTTCGCCTTCTTCGGACGGACCGGGCTGTTCCGCGTGCTTTTCGGCCTTTTCCTTGGCCTTTTCTTCGCGTTCTTCAGCCTTTTGTTCCTTTTCTTCTTCAGCTTCGTCTTCGGCCAGCGCTTCTTCTTCGGCTTCCACGTCCGCCTGTTCTTCTTCTTCGGCTTCTTCGGCCTTGGCCTGTTCGGCTTCTTCTTCCTTCAGTCCACAACTAGAAACCACTTCGGAGAGCTTTGCCGCGCCCTGCTTCAAAGCTGCCTTCAATTCTTTGTCGACCTTCTGTAGCCCGTCGACCTCGGTGCTCACCTCGGCGACCGCGTCTTCAGCCGCTTCGCAATTGCCTTCTTCGGCGCTTGAACGCACCTGGTCGAGGTTCGATTCGATCTGGTTCGCGGTCGTCCCGGGCAGCAGTTCGCTGCTACCGCCCGAGCCGCAGGCAGCCAGCAGGAGACCCGCCGCGAGCGCGGCGAAAAGGAGCGTGGCTGCTCGAAAACGACCCATGATTCGAGTCTAAAGAACACTTCTGAGTCGATATTTACCCTGCATTTGGACGCTTGTTTCGCTTTTCCGTGGGCTTCTTGTGCCATCCATAGGTGGCTCAGCGGCCGATCTGGAGGCGCTCGGCAAGCGCCGTGGGCAGTCCCGCATCGACGATCGCCGCTCCGGCGGCGACCGCGTCGTAGGGGACCCGGTGGTAGCGGGCCGTCGACTCGTCGGTGTCGAGCTCCAGCCAGGCGGCCCGCGGATCGCCGTCGCGCGGCTGGCCGACGCTGCCCGGGTTGAGCAGCCATTCCCCCTCGGCGAAGTCGATCAGGTCGCCGTCGGTGGTCTGGGCGCCGGTGGCGAAGCTTTTGCGGCCGGTCGAGGGCGGGCGGGTGAAGAACAGCGAGACGTGCGAGTGGCCGATCAGGCTGATCCGCTGCTGCTGGGCGTCGAGGCTCGCTTCGGCCTGGTCGATCGAGAGCACGTACTCCCAGATCGGGTCGCGCGGGGAGGCGTGGAAGAGGCCGAAGCCCTCGCGCTCGCCCTCCGGCGCCAGGCCCCTGAGGAACTCGATCGTGTCCGGCGACGCGTTCGCCCGCGTCCAGTCGACCGCCGCGCGGGCCGTCTCCGAGAAGGTCGCCGCGTCGATCGTCCCGGTCACCGCCAGGTCATGGTTGCCGTTCAGCGAGACCGCGCAGCGCCCCCGCACCAGTGCCGTGCACTCGTCCGGCTGGGCGCCGTAGCCGACCACGTCGCCGAGGCACCAGATCTCCTCCGGCGCGGCGGCGTCGATCGACTCGAGCACCGCCAACAGAGCCGGCAGATTGGAGTGGACATCTGAGATCACCCCTACACGCAAGCGGTTCACACTACCCGGCCTAGGCGCCGACCCCCAGATCCCCGCGCACGTCTGACGGTCCCGCACACACTTCGCGGGGCGTCGTCCTCGGAAGGCCAAATGACGCTGCCATTCGGCCTTCCTGCGTCCTACCCCCGCTCGGTGCGGGCCCTCGTCAGCCGCACACGCGGATCTGGGGGTCGGCGCCCTGATCGGTCCCGAACGTGATCCCGCTCCGGGCGCCGGTCCTGCGCCGGAGCCGCCCCGTACGATTGCTCACATGCCCCCAACTGATTCGATCGCCGAGCTGAAGGGAGCCGTCGAGGCCGCCGCCCGGGCCCTGCGCGACGGCGAGCCGACCGAGCCGACCCCGACCCTCGACCGTCCCCCCAAGCCCGACCTCGGCGACTACAGCTCCAACGCGGCGATGCTGCTCGCCGGGCCGCTCGGCGACAACCCGCGCGCGGTCGCCGAGCGCCTCCGGGACGAGCTCGAAGGCAGCCTCGGCGGCGCGACGGGGAGCCTCGACCGGGTCGAGGTCGCCGGGCCCGGCTTCGTCAACCTCTTCCTCTCCGACGCCTGGTACCGGCGAGCTCTCGCCGGCCTCGTCGCCGCCGGTGACGACCTCGGCTCGGCCCCGACCGAGTCCCCGGAAAAGATCCTGGTCGAGTTCGTCTCCGCCAACCCGACCGGCCCGCTGCACGTCGGCGGCGGCCGCGGGGCCGCCTACGGCGATGCGGTGGCGCGCCTGCTGGCGGCGATCGGCCACGAGGTCGAGCGCGAGTACTACATCAACGACGCCGGCTCCCAGATCACCAACTTCGCCGGCTCGATCGTCGCCCGGATGCGGGGCGAAGAGCTGCCCGAGGCCGGCTACCAGGGCGAGTACGTGGTCGAGCTGGGGAAGAAGATCGCCGCCGAGGGCATCGACCCCGACGACCTGCAGGCGGTCGGCGCCCGCGGCATCGAGCTGATGATCGACGCGGTCCGCGCCACCCTCTCCCGCTTCGGAGTCGAGATGGACACCTGGTTCTCGGAGCGCAGCCTGGTCGACCGCGGCGACGTCGAGAGCGCCCTGGCCAAGCTCGACGCGGGCGGTCACACCTACCAGCACGAGGGTGCCCTCTGGCTCCGCACGACCACCTTCGGCGACGACAAGGACCGGGTGCTGATCCGCTCCGACGGCGAACCGACCTACCTGATGCCCGACATCGCCTACCACTGGGACAAGCTGGAGCGTGGTTTCGGCCGGCTGATCGACGTGCTCGGCGCCGACCACCACGGCTACATCGGCCGGCTGCGGGCCTCGATCGAGGCGCTCGGCGCCGACCCGGACAGCTTCGAGGCGCTGATCATGTCGCTGGTCCACATCGTCGAGGACGGCCAGCGGGCGCAGATGTCGAAGCGCAGCGGTGACTTCGTCTCGCTCGACGACCTGATCGACGACATCGGCGTCGACGCGGTGCGTTGGTTCATGCTCTGGCGCAGCCACGAGACGACCGTCGACATCGACCTCGCGCTGGCCCGCAAGCAGGCCTCCGAGAACCCGGTCTACTACGTGCAGTACGCCCACGCGCGGATCGCCTCGATCCTGCGCAAAGCGGCGGACGAGGGGAGCGCGGTGCCGGAGTCGCACGACGCCGGGCAGCGGACATCGCCCCTCGCCCCGAGCGAGAAGGCGCTGATCAAGCGGCTGCTCGAGTTCCCGCACGAGGTGCGCGAGTCGGCCAACCGGCGGGCGCCGCACCGGATCTGTGCCTACTCGACCACGGTCGCCGCCGACTTCCATGCCTTCTACCGCGACTGCCAGGTGGTCGGGGCCGAGGGGGAGGGGGTCGAAGCCTCGCGCCTGGCGCTCTGCCTGGCGGCGAAGCGGACGATCGCCGGGGCCCTCGGCCTGCTCGGGATCTCGGCGCCCGAGCGGATGTGAGCCGGGCGGCGTGAGCTCGCCCGCATGAGCAGGCTGGCCGTCCTGGCGGAGATCGGTGGGCCCTCCTCGTCCAACGGGCGTGCCTGGGGGCTGCGCCGGCACGACCTCGAGGCGCTGCGCGGGGTGCGCGAGCAGCTCGGCGGGCGGCGCGTGGTGCTCGTCACCGGCGCCGACGGAGCGGCGCCGACCGCGGCGGTGGGACTCGCCGGGGTGGCCGCCGCGGCGGGGCTGGCGACCGTGGTGATCGAGTGCGACATCGAGCGGCCGCGGCTGGCCCAGGACCTGGGTCTGTCGCCGGAACCCGGCCTGCACGAGTACCTGCGCTGGGAGGCGACGCCCGCGGAGGTCGTCCAGCCGCTGGCGCTGGCCGGGTCGGCGGCCTCGACCGAGTCGGCGGCGCTCGCCTGCATCGTCGCCGGGCGGCCGACCGCCAAGGCGCATACCTTGCTCGGGCTCGGCAGCTTCCGCCACATGACGGCGAAACTGCGCAAGGCCTACGAGCTGGTGATCCTGCTCGGGCCGCCGCTGGAAGGGGCCGGCGGGGCGCTCGACACCGCCGCCGCCGAGGCCGACTGCTCGATCGCGGCGTTGGTCGAGCGGCCGAACAGACGCGCGGCCAAGGCCGGCCACGAGGCGCTCGCCTGGCTGCAGGCCCCGCCCCTCGGCGCGATCGTCGTCAGCGCCGAGTCCGGCTAGAGGTCGTAGCGGGCCAGGTCGTCATCGAGGCGCCGGCGGTCCTCGTCGCTCGGGCCTTCGACCTCGGGATGACGGTCCTCGCGTGAGCCGGCGGCGCGGCGCCATTTCCAGACGGCCAAGGCCAGCAGGATGACGGCGACGGCGAAGGCGATGATCGGCACCACGTAGGCGGAGAGGCTGAAGCCGCTGCCCTTTGGTTCGGCGAGCACCGCGTCGCCGTACTGCGCGACCAGGGCGTCCTTGATTTCGTCCTTGCTCTGGCCCTGCTTGACGAGTTTTTCGATGAAGGCCTTCTCGCGCGTCGCCTGCGGCGATTCGGCCAGCTCGAGCAGGGTGCCGCAGACCGGGCACATCACTTCCGCCTCGATTTCGTTCAGCTCGGAGCGCAGCCCGCTCGCCGCCGAGGCGGCGGTGGGGAGGAGGAGCGCCGCGAGGGCGATAAGAGCCAGGGAAAGGTGGAGCCGCCTCACGATTTGTTCTTTTCCGGGGGCAGAAGAGGCGCGACGTGCTGTTCGAGGATCTTGCCGTCGACCGGCCCGTATTCCGCCCAGGCGAGTTTGCCGTTCGGTTCGAGCAGGTAGTTCTCGGGCACGCCGGTCGTCCCGAATTCATGGCCGTTGTCGCCGTTGCCGTCGTGCAGCAGTGGGTAGGTGAGGCCGAATTCCTTGGCGAACTTGGCGCCATCGTCGCTGATGTCCTGGGTGTCGATGCCGACCACGGTGAAGTTCTGGCCGTCGTGTTCGGCCTGGAACTTGGTCAGTGCCGGGGCCTCGTCGCGGCAGGGTTCGCACCAGGAGGCCCAGAAGTTCACCAGCACCCACTTGCCGCGGTACTCCTTCAGCGAGCCCTCGCCCGGTTCACCGAGTTTCGGCAGCTCCGGCGAGGGAGCCTTTTCGCCCACCGCGAGGCGGGAGTTGCCTTTGCTGACGAGGCCGTAGACGAGGAAGCCGACCACCGCCACGGCGAGCAGGACGGCGATTACGGAGCGGGCGCGCACGACTCCAGAGACTACGTAAAGCGCCTAACGGCCGGTTCAACGGGCGGCGTGGTCGCCCAGCCGCGGGAACGGCTCGGCGATCACCGCGAAGGCCTCGTCGATCAACCCGATCAGGTCATCGGCGCCGTCGCTCTCGGCCCACCGCGAGGAGGCCGCGTCGAGGGCGCCGAGCGCCGCGCCGACCAGCGCCTCGACCTTGATGTCGGCCTCGTCCAGCCCCAGGCGTGTCGCCAGCGCCGCCCCGATCAGCGCTTTCCATTTCGCCAGGCGCTCCAGCTGGTGGACGCGCAGGTTGGGCGTGCAGCGGATCAGCCGCAACCGGCCGAGCGCCTCGTCGGGGCTGCGCTGGTAGGTCTCGAGCACCGTGTCGAGGGCGGCCCGCAGCGCGGTCCAGGCATCCTCGCCGGGGGGCCGCGCGGCGAGCGCTGCGGCGATGTTGGCGCCCATCTCCTCCTGGGCGACGAAGACCGCGTCTTCCTTCGACTCGAAGTAGCGGAAGAAGCTCGCCCGGGAGATGCCCGCCGCCTCCGCCGCCTCGGTCGCAGTCACCTGGTCGAAGCCGCGTTCGGCGAAGACCCGGAAGGCCACTTCGGCGATTTCCGCCCGCGCTCTCTCCCGCGCTTTGCTGCGCGGGCCCAACCCCTTGTCAGAGACCGTCGCGATGGCGCCATCTTAGGTCCCAGCGGCGGCCTTCCGCCGGATTTTCGCGATAGGGTTCCCGGCCGATGAAAGATTTGAGCCTCGAAGAGAAGATCGGGATCGGCTTCTGGGTCGGCGTCGTCCTCTTCATGCTGTCGCAGATCCTGCTGGTGGTCTTCGCGATCGCCTTCTTCCTCGGCCACTTCGTCTGGCCTCAGTGAGGCTGGCCGGCGCCTGCCAGCGCCGACCTTTCCCCCGCCCAACTAGAATCACCCGCCGATGCGGCGGTAGCTCAGTTGGTAGAGCGCAAGCTTCCCAAGCTTGAGGTCGCGGGTTCGACCCCCGTCCGCCGCTTCCCCGTTGCAGAGCCAAAACGGCCCAATAACCCCTTAGAAATCGCTGCGGGTAGGAACAGAGGTAGGAACAGGCGGCTTGCGCCCGTAGGTTCGATCGCCTAAGAAGTACCTGCAAAACGCCACAAACTCGTCGGCTTGAGCTCTATCAGTCGGTTTTGGCTCGGCCCGTGCGGTTCGCGGCGGTTTGGCGCCCCCACGCTCCTGGCGGATCTTGGGTGAATCTCTGTCCCCGACCGAAGGCTTTGCGATCATCTCCGTCATGGAGCAGCCCACGCACATCAAGCTCAGTGGGGATATCGAGGGGGCCTACGTGGTCACCGAGAGGCGCCCCGGAGGCGAGCTGGTGATCGCGCCCGACACCTCCTGGAAGGCGATGCTCGAAAGAACCGGCGCTCGAGATGCCACCCCCGAGGAGCTCGCGGCCTTCGAGGCCGAGCATGGGCCGTTCCTGCCCCCCGACGGCGAGGGGTAGGCGGTGGCCGCCAAGAAGGGGCACGCCCGGGTCGTCTTCGACGAGGTCGCCTATGCGGAGGACACCGTGCAGAGCGGTCGCGCCGGGGCGAGTGTCCTGCGCTCGGCGAGGACCCGATTCGAGCGCGATGGCACCGCGGTCTCATCGCTGCGTCGCTGCGAGGCGGAGGGAAGGGACGGTACGAGGCTTCCTGCCTGCTTCAAGGTCTACCTGCCGGAGCCCGACGGCAAGTTCGGAATGGTGCTCGCGCTGACCGGCGACGAGCTGGGTCTGGGGCTGCACTATCTCGCCTTCGGGGTGCGACGCCACCCAAAAGGCTCCCACGCGCCGACGGTCTATGAGATCGCCGATCGCAGGCTCAACGGCTGATCCTGCGGGCCTGGCTGCGGATCAACTACGACCCCGAACTCCAAAGGTCCCAGGTTCGAATCCTGCCCCCGCTACTCATCGCGTTTTAACGGAGGGTGCTGGTGCCGTCCGCTGACGTGGTTGACGTTGCCGGTGCTGGGCAACCTCGCGCGCAGTTCCCGACCGCGATGGCTGAGCGGTGGGTGGCTGATCAAGGGCGGAGTTGCCCACCGTCGATTCAAGAAACGATGCACGGGTAGGAACAAAATCTGGCCATTTAGGGCTGCCATCGTCCCCCTGTGTCACCTCGGAAAAGCAGGCATTTGCAGGCAAAGCGCATCAGAGTGCGGATGGTGATCGGCCTCGGGTCAAGCTTCCCAAGCTTGAGGTCGCGGGTTCGACCCCCGTCCGCCGCTCTCGATCCCTGTCGAACTCGTCGATGGTTGTGCTGAGGGTGCGCCGGCGGCGTCAGGGCGTGGGCGGTTCTGAGCCGGCCGGCCAGACCGTGGACACGACATAGCTGTCGAAGGCGGTGCCTTCGCCGTCGTCCCCTTCGCTTTCTTCTTCCCCTTGGTTGCTTTCGACTTCGGTCTGCTGCGAGAAGCAGACCGGCTGGGGTCCGTGGAAGAAGTATTTCCAACTCCCGTAGGCATAGCCGGCGATCCGGCAGCCGGTCGGCGGCGCGCTGGGTTCGTGCTCGTTGTATTCGGCGGCGACCTCGATTTCCGGCGTGATTTCGCTGGATGGGCGCGAGATGTTGAAGAACGCGGTCCCCTCCGGGTAGGGGCTGATCGAGTTGATCTCGACGGCCGCGAAGAGGCCCCCGGAGAAGCCTTCACAGATGCCGCTCCAGCCACCGTTGCATCCGGTCAGGGAGAGGTCTCCGTGGAGGTTGTCTTCGCCGTTCTCGAAGGTTACGTTTTCGCCTTCGGGCCGCTGTTCTTTCCAGGTCGGGTGGCTCCAGGTCCCTTCCGCCCGCGAGCTCTGACAGCCTTCGGGCGCTCCTTCGCATTCGGGTTTCTGGACGATGTAGTAGGCGGTGATCGAGCCGTTCACCTTTTCTTGTCCTTCGAGCTGGTCGCCGGCGGTGGCGGCGACGCCGCTGATCCGCGACGGCCGCAGCGGCTCGCCGCCGACTGGCAGGACGGTCTGGATCGCGGTCCCATCGACCCGCAACTGGCCGGGGACGTTCGCGGCCCGTTCGATCCGGTCCGCCTGGGCCCGTGGCAGCGGCAGTTCCAGGTCCCACCTGCCGTTCCGGTGCAGCGAGCCAAGCCGGCGGACCAGTACCTGGTGGACGGGCACGCTGACCCCGGTGCCGGCGACGACGACATCGGCGCGGACGGCAAGCCGGACGCGGGCGCCGCGCATCGCGCCGATCGCAGCCGGCAGCGTCCGGTCGAAACGGGCGAAGACGCGCGGCCGGTCGCGACGATCGAGGGTGCCGGCCAGGTAGATGCTGGTGAGCTTGCCGGCGCCGGGCTTGGTCGTCGCACCTTGCGCCGGCGCTCCTCGGGCCAGACCTGCGCCCGCGACCGCAATCACCGCCATGATCAAGATCAGTCGTCTCATCGCATCGCCTCACTGTCGGCCGGCGGCAATATAGGGGCGGCAGCGGGACGCGACAGCCGCGGTAGACAGATGTTCGGCCGCCGTACCTGAGGCCGCCAGCGTCGTCTCGAGCGCGGGTTCGACCCCCGTCCGCCGCTTCTCGCCCTGTCGGCGAGCCGGGGTAGTCATCATTCCCGGATCGCCACCGAGGCTCTCCCCGAGATCGAGACAACTGACGACTGCGAGCGGCTGGTCCGTGCCTTCTATGGCAGGGCGATGGCGGACGAGCAGATCGGCTGGCTCTTCACCGACGTCGCCGAGCTCGACTTCGAGGAGCACATCCCGAAGATCGCCTCGTTCTGGGCGACCAACCTGCTCGGCTCGAAGTCCTATAAAGGCGGTGCCTTCGGGGTCCACGGGCGGCTGCACCAGAAGGCGCCGGGTGGCCTGCGCCAGGACCACTTCGAGCGCTGGCTCGTGCTCTGGTGTCAGGCCGTCGACGAGCTCTTCGACGGTCCCCTCGCCGCCGCCGCCAAGGTGCATGCGCTGCGCGTCGCCAACGCCTTCTACGGTCGCCTGCAGATGCACCCGGTCGCCGACGAGGTCGGCGGTTAGGCGGGGCGCAGGACGATCTTGCCCAGGTGACCGCCGGCGGTGAACCGCTCGTAGGCGGCGCCGACCTCGGCGAGCGGAAACTCGGCCTCGATCGGGACCCGCAGGCGGCCGTCGGCGATCAGCGGCAGCACGCTCGTTTCGAGTTGCCGGGCCAACAGCGCTTTCTCCTCCGGCGTCCGGTAGCGGAGGGTCGAGGCGCGAACCGTCCCGCGGGTGGCCATCAATCGACGCAGGTCGAGCGTCCCCTCAGGGCCCGCCGAGACGCCGATCACGACGATCGTGCCCCAGGCGGCGAGCGACTTGACGTCGTCGTCGAGGTTCGGCCCGCCGACGAGCTCGAGGATGACGTCGAATGGCCCCTGGGCGAACGCCTCATCGGGGGCCAGCGCACGATTGGCGCCGAGCTCCTCGACCGCGGTCCGGTTCTTCTCGTTGCGCACCGAGGCGGTGACGTCGGCGCCGAGGGCTCTCCCGAGCTGGACCGCGGCGGTGCCGACGCCGCCACCGGCGCCATTGACCAGAAGCCGCTGGCCGCTGCGCAGCTTCGCCTGGCCGACCAGGGCGTCGTAGGCGGTCGCGAAAACCTCGGGGAAGCCGCCTGCCTGAGTCCAGTCGAGGAGGTCGGGGACGGGCATCAACTGGCGCTCGTCGACCACCGCCAGCTCGGCCTGCGCGGCGCCGGCGACGATCGCCATCACCCGGGCGCCGGGCTCGAACCGCGGCACCGGGGCGCGCGACTCGACCACTTCGCCGGCCAGCTCCATGCCGGGGATGTCGTCGGCGACGCCGGCCTCGGGCGGGGGCGGGTAGAAGCCCGCCACCTGGACCGGGTCGGCGCCGTTGACGCCCGCTCCGTGGACCCGGATCAATGCCTGACCCAGACCGGGAACCGGGTCCTCTCGGGTCCCCGGCCCGACCGCCTTCTCTTTGATCTCCGCGACCTTCATGCCGCCATTCTCACGAACGCCGGCCTTCGGCGTACTCAGGGGCGAGCCCTCCGGCCGATCGCCGGGCAGGCTCAGGTCGCCGGTTCGGGACCCGCCGGCTGGTCCTCGCTTCCCGGTCTCGCCGGGATCCTGCCGGTGAAGAGGAGCGCGACCAGAGCGAAGATCGCGAGGATCGACAGGGCGGTGCGCAGCCCGACCAGCCTCGAGGTTTCGTTTTCTTCGACGATCGCCGCGGTCGCCCGCGGCCCGACGCGGGCTTCGTCCAGGGCCGTTTCGAGTTCGGCGTCGGAAAGGAACGGGACCCCGCCGGCCAGCTTCTCGCCGGCCTGCGTCTGGACGCGGGCGGGCACCGCCGGGTTCTGTTCGACCCCGGTGATGAAGGAGGACGAGAGCGCCGCGATCACGATCGCCCCGGTCAGCGCGGTGCCGATCGAGATGCCGAGGTTGGTGACCGTGTTCTGCAGCCCGCCGACCGCGCCGCTCTGCTCGTCGGGCACCGAGGAGACGGTGATCGCGCCAAGCTGCGAGGCGAGCGCGCCCATCCCCAGCCCGGCCAGCAGCATCGGCCAGGTGGTGACCCCGGCGCCCGCCCCGTTGTCGAGGCCGGCGATCAGGACGACGAGGCCGGCGAACATGGCGAGGAAGCCGAGCCGCACGACGCGACGCGGCGAGGCCCGCGGGAAGAGCTTCGGGATCCCCGCCGCGGCGAGGATCAGGGTGAAGGAGAGGGGCAGCAGGCGCACCCCGGTGTCGATCGCCGAGAGGCCGAGCGCGATCGAGAGGAAGAGCGGCATCGCGAAGAAGAGGCCGCCTTGGAGGAAGTACTGGAAGAAGAACGAGGTGAGGCCGCCGCGGAGCACTTTCGTCCGCAGGATCGACGGGTCGACCAGCGGCTCGCCGCCGCGCGCAATCAGGCGGTTCTCCCAGGCGGCGAACACCCAGATCACCAACCCGCCGGCCAGGATCAGCCAGATCGTCGGCGAGAGGCCGAGCCATTCGGGCCCTTCCGGCTTCGGCCGGACGAAGCCCCAGGTGCCGGAGCGGAGGATGCCGAAGACGATCAGGCCGAGGCCGGCCGCCGAGAGTGCGGTGCCGACCAGGTCGAGACGGACCTTCTTCTCCGCCACGCCACCCTCGATCCGGCGGGCGAGGAAGAGGATCGCGATAACCACGAGGACCTCGCCGGCGAAGACGTAGCGCCAGGATAGATACGTGGTGAAGAAGCCGCCGACGATCGGCCCGACCGCGACCGCCACGGCCGCCGCCGCCGCGACCAGCCCGTAGGCGCGGGGCCGTTCCCCGGCAGCGAAGTTAGAGGCGACGAGGGCGACGATCGAGGGCAGGATGAGGGCGGCGCCGAGCCCCTCCAGGCACGACCAGCCGACCAGCAGGATCCCCAGGTTCGGCGCCAGCGCCGTGGTCAGCGAGCCCGCCCCGTAGATCACGCAGCCGATCGCGAAGGCGCGGCTGCGGCCGACGATCTGGCCGATCTTGCCGCCGGTGATCATGAACGCCGCCATCACCAGCGTGTAGAGGGTGATCGCGGTCTGGATCCCGGTGACGCTGGTGTCGAGATCCTTGGCGACGGTCGCCATCGAGACGTTCATCACCGAGCTGTCGAGCATCATCAGGAACTGCCCCGCGCACAGCGTCGCCAGGATCAGTCCGGCGGCGGTGCTGGCCTTGCGCTCCACCGAACGACCCTCTCAGAACCGCCGCCCGCGCGTCGAATCGGTTGGCATCGGCGGCCTTTCGGTGGGAGGGTGTGGCGGTGAGCGCGACCGAGACGACCGAGAGCGGCCCGAAGCTGGGGAAGCAGGCAAGGAAGTCGGCGCCGCGATCGGGGCAGGCGGTCTGGGAGCCCGGCCCGGACCGGGTGGACCCGCTGCAGGTGCTCGCCGAGCAGGACGGCGCGCGGGTGCCCGAACTGGTTCCGGTCCGCTACGGGCGGATGCTGGTCTCGCCCTTCACCTTCTACCGCGGCGCCGCCGCGATCATGGCTGCCGACCTCGCCGCCGCGCCGAATTCGGGCCTCACGGTGCAGCTCTGCGGCGATGCCCACCTATCCAACTTCGGTGTCTTCCAGGCACCCGACCGGCGCCTCGTCTTCGACATCAACGACTTCGACGAGACCCTGCCCGGCCCGTTCGAGTGGGACGTCAAGCGCCTCGCCGCGAGCGTCGCGATCGGCGCCCGCGACCGTGGCTTCAGCGCCGCCGAGGGCGAGGCCGCGGTGCTCGCCGCCGTCGCTTCCTACCGGGGCGCGATGGCCGCGTTTACGACGATGGGCGAGCTCGACGTCTGGTACGCGCGGCTCGACGTCGCCGAGACGCTGGCCCGGCTCCGGCACGGTGTGAGCAAGGCGGAGCGCGAACGGGTCGAGAAGAACATGGCCAAGGCCCGCAACAAGGACAGCCTGCGGGCGCTGGCGAAACTGACCGAGCGGCGTGACGGCGAGCTGCGGATCGCCAGCCGGCCACCGCTGCTGGTGCCGATCGAGGAGCTGGCCGCGCGCGAAGGGGCCGACCCGACGGCGATCGGGGCGATGCTGCGCGGGCTGCTGGAGCAATACCGCGAGACGCTCGAGGCGCCGGCCCGGCTGCTGATCGGCCGCTACAGCTTCATCGACGCCGCCCACAAGGTGGTCGGCGTCGGCAGCGTCGGCACCAGGGCCTGGATCGCGCTGCTGGTCGGTCGCGACGAGAGCGACCCGCTCTTCCTCCAGGTCAAGGAAGCCGGCCCGTCGGTGCTCGAGCCGTTCGCGGGCGCCAGCCGCGCCGCCCATCACGGCGAACGGGTGGTCACCGGCCAGCGGCTGACCCAGGCGGCCGGCGATGGCCTGCTCGGCTGGCTCACCGTGGAGGGCCTCGACGGCAAGCGGCGTGACTTCTACGTCCGCCAGCTCTGGGACGGCAAGGGCTCCGCCGACATCGACTCGATGAACCCCGCGACGATGGCGATCTACGCCGGGCTCTGCGGCTGGACTCTCGCCCGCGCCCACGCGCGGACCGGCGACCGCGGCGCGATCGCCGCCTACATCGGCAAGGGCGACCGCTTCGACCGCGCGATCGCCGCGTTCTCGGCGGCCTACGCGGACCAGAACGAGGCCGACTACGCGGCGCTGATCGAGGCCGAGCGAACCGGCGATCTGCAGGTCGAGCGTGGGCTCTGAGGCCACTGCCGCCGCCGGCGGCCACCGCAAGCTCAGCCTCGCGCTGGTGATCCTCGCCGGTGTCCTCGCGGTCTTCGCGATCTTCTCGATCTGGGCCAACCGGCAGGCCTTGAACACCGACAACTGGGTCCACACCAGCGACCGCCTGCTGCGCAACGAAGCGGTCGAGCAGCGCCTCTCCGCCTACATCTCCGCCCAGCTCCTCGCCAATGTGGACGTCAAGGCCGAACTGGAAAAGCAGCTGCCGACGCAGCTCGCCCCGCTCGCCGGGCCGGTTGCCGTCGGCCTTGACCAGGTGGCGCCGACGATCGCCGAACGGGCGCTCTCCAGTTCTGCCGTGCAGGGGCTCTGGTCGAACGCCAACCGCGCCGCCCACGAAACGCTGCTGAAACTGCTGGACGGCGGCGGTGACGCGATCTCGACCGAAGGCGGCAAGGTCACGCTCGACCTCAACGCGTTGCTGAAGAAGGTCGCCGCCCAGCTCGGGGTCGGCGAAGGGCTGGCCGAAAAGGTCCCGCAGGATGCCGGCCAACTGACGATCCTGCGCTCCGACCAGATCTCGACAGCGCAGAAGGGTGCCAAGCTGATCCGCACGCTGCCGGTCGTGCTGACGGTCCTGGTCCTGCTGCTCCTCGTCGCGGCTATCTGGGTGGCCGGGCCACGACGGCGCCAGGCATTGCGCGCGGCCGGCCTCGCCTTCGCCATCGCCGGGGCGCTGGTGCTGACCCTGCGCACGGTCGCCGGGCACGCGCTGGTCAACTCGCTGGTCGCCAACGAAGCCAACAAGCCCGCGGTCGAAGCGGTCTGGTCGATCGCCACCTCGCTCCTGGTCACCGTCGCCACCTCGGCGCTCGCCTTCGGCATCCTCGTCTTCCTCGCCGCCTGGCTGGCCGGGCCGACCCAACTGGCGACCGGCCTGCGGCGGGCCGCCGCTCCCTATCTCAGAGACCAGCCGCTCGTCGCCGGCATCGCGGCGTTCCTGCTCTGGCTCGCCCTTGTCTTCTGGGTGCCGATCGCCGCCTTCGGCAAGCCGCTCGGCGTCCTCCTGTTCGCGATCCTCTTCGTCGTCGGCGCCGAGCTGCTGCGACGGCGGACGCTGGACGAGTTCCCGCGATAGACGGCCCGGCCGATTAACGCAACCAACGGTTGCGTGTTGTGCTACCTTCTTCGCAACCGATGGTTGCGTCTATATTGAGGAGGACAGAGATGAATTCCGACAGCATCGAGCGCGAGGTCGTGATCGACGCCCCGGTGGACACCGTGTGGTCGATCGTCACCGAGCCGCAGAACATCGCCCGCTGGTTCGCCGAATACGTCGAGGTCGACCTGCGGCCGGGCGGCGACCTGCTGTTCCGCTTCGAGTCCGGCATGGACGGCAAGGGGACGGTGGAGAAGGTCGAGCCGCCGAGCCTATTCTCTTTCCGCTGGACCTCACCGGAGCCCGAACGCGACATGAACGCCGCCCAGGGCCACTACACCACGGTCGAGTTCCAGCTCGCCGCGCAGGGCGAAGGCACGCTGCTGCGCGTGGTCGAGAGCGGCTTCGCCGCGCTCGAGGGGACCGCGGCGGAGAACGCCGCGCTGGCCGAGCGCCACCGCGGCGGCTGGGGTATGTTCCTCGACCGACTGGTAGGGCTGGCCGCGAGCGCGGACGTCTCGGCCTGACCATGAGCGCCGCGACGCTCGAGGCCGACGCCCTCTGGGCCGCCGTCGGCGACCCGACCCGCCGGCGACTGTTGGACCGCTTGCTGGCGCTCGGCGAGGCGACCGCGACGACCCTCTCCGGCGAGCTGCCGGTGACCCGCCAGGCGGTCGCCAAGCACCTGGCGGTGCTGGACCGGGTCGGGCTCGTCGCGGGCCGCAAGCAGGGCCGCCAGGTCCTCTACATGGTCGAGCCGAAGCGCCTCGACCAGGCGGCCCAGGCGATGGCCCGCGCGGCGGCGGCCTGGGACCAGCGCCTCGCCCGGGTCAAGGACCTGGCCGAGGCGGCCCACCGCGAGGCCCAAGGCCCCAGATAAAGGAGAGGCCGCAGCGCTCGCGCGCCGCGGCCTCTCGCGTACCTCGGTCGACGGCGGGGTCGGCTAGCTAGTGCCCGTGCCCGTGCCCATCGCTCGGATCGTAGGTGGGCCCCGAGGTGTGGTAGCCCGGGCCGTGCCCTCCATGCCCCGGGTGCCAGGGGAGCAGGTAGGCGCGGTAGCTGTTCACGCCGGTCGGGAATTTGGCGTTGTAGAGCAGGTCGCCGTAGGGGTCGTACTCCGAGAAGTACGGCAGCGACCCCCAGCCGACGATGGTGTTGCCGTCGGCGGTCCTCTGCGAGTTGCCCTGCGACGGCGCCGCCAGCTGGTCGGGCTGGTTGAACGAATTGATCAGCGTCGCCGTGTGGCTGCGCGGATCGACCTTCACCGTCACCGCACGAAGAAGGTGTAGATGCCGTTGCCCTGGGCCTCGAAATCATGCTGCCAGGCGGTGATGTCACCGGCGTTGTTGAGCGTCTGGCCGGGCGCCGCCTGCAGTTTGAAGCTGCTGGCTTTGCCGCCGAGCTGCCAGATGATCTGGCCGCTGTGGCGATCGACCTTGTAGGCGGTCCAGGTGTTGCGGGCGTCGATCAGCAGGTTGCCGTCGGTGTCCAGCTTCACCGCGTTGATGTGGAACCAGTCCCAGGGGCTGCTCGGCGAGGCGGGCAGCGGCTGCTCGGACTGGCTGTAGGGGACGTGGTCGGCGCTGTTCCACTGGAACAGGACTTTGCCGGTCTTGATGTCGATCTCCTGGACGACGCCGTCGATCACCGTCTGGTTCGCCGGGCCGCCGATCGAGGTGAGGTCCGCGGTCGCCGTGGTGTAGGCGAGGATCAGCGCGGTGTTCTGCGGGGTGATCAGGAACTCGTGGCCGTCGGCGCTGAGCCCGTTGCCCGCGTTGACCGTGGCGATCGGCTGGTACTGGTCGTTGTAGATGTAGTCGGTGCCTTTGGCGAGGCCGCCGAGGCCCGTGCCCTGCCACCAGGTCAGGACCTGCTGGCCCTTGTAGGTCTGGGTGCGGAAGTCCGACGCCTCCTGGCCCGTCGGGACCGGTTTGAACCAGACCACGTTGCCGTTCTGGTCGAGGATCTCGGGGCCGTTGGCGTAGGTCGTCTGGGCGCCGAAGGGGGAGACGAAGAAGTCCCCGTTACCGACTTTGCCGTGGGTGAGGACGGTGACGGGCGGGGGAGAAGTCGGGTCGGCGGAGGCGATGCCGGCGGTCGCGGCACCGCCGGCGAGCGCCGCTAAGGAGGCGATCGCGAAGGTCGCGGCGAGGCGCCGTCGGCGCGCCGCCGTTCGCCTCCGCAGCTTCGACAGGGAGATCTGGGACATACGTGGTTCCTTTCCGTGGGCCCGCATCCGGTGGAGACCGGGCCTTGTCGTGGGCAAGTTCCGACCGTCAGGCGACGGTCAGACGCCGTTCTACCTAAATCCCTATAAAACTGATCATCTTTGTAGAGATTTTCCCCAAATGGGTACGCGGAGCCGGCGAGCATCTGGCGCGGTTCGTTATCCGGCTATACGACGGATAACGAACCGCGCTAGCGGCGGCCCTGCGGCTCGTGGCCTTGCAGGGCCAGGTACTGGTGGATCACGCGGACGGCCATTGAGCCCTCGCCGACCGCCGAGGCGACCCGCTTGATCGACCCGCTGCGCCCGTCGCCGACCGAGAACACGCCCGGCAGGCTGGTCTCCAGCGGCAGCGCCGGCCGGCCGCCCATGCCGGTGTCGGCGTCGAGGTGGGTGACCTCGAGTTCGCCGCCGGTGAGCAGGAAGCCGTCGTCGTCCTTGGCCAGGGCGCCGTCGAGCCACTCGGTGCAGGGGTCGGCGCCGATGAAGATGAAGAGCCCGCCGACCGGCAGCCCGCGCCGCTCGCCGCTGGTCGTCTCCTCGACCGTGATCCCGCGCAGCGCCGCGTCGCCGTCGATCTCCCGCACCTCGTGGTGGAGGAGGACGTCGATGTTGTCGATCGCCTCGATCTGCTCGACCAGGTAGTTCGACATCGAGGCGCCGAGCTCGCCGCCGCGCAGCAGCAACGAGACGTTCTCGACGCTGCCGGAGAGGAAGATCGCCGCCTGCCCGGCCGAGTTGCCGCCGCCGACCACCGCCACCGACTCGGCGCCGCACATCCGCGCCTCGACCAGCGTCGCCGCGTAGAAGACGCCGGCGCCGTTGAGGCGCGCGCAGCCGTCGACCGGCAGCTGCCGGTAGCTGGCGCCGGTGGCGAGGACGACGGTGCGCGCCGCCAGTTCGTCGCCGGAATCGAGCTCGACCACGTAGCGGCCCTCCTCGGTGCGCAGCCGCTCGGCCCGCTCGGGGACCGCGGTGCGGAGGCCGAAGCGGCGCGCCTGGGCGATCGCCCGCTCGGCCAGGTCGGAGCCGGAGACGCCGGCCGGGAAGCCGAGGTAGTTCTCGATCCGCGAGGAGGTGCTCGCCTGGCCGCCGAGCGCGACCGCGTCGACGAGGATCGTCGAGAGCCCCTCGGTCGCCGCGTAGACGGCGGCGCCGAGCCCGCCCGGCCCGCCGCCGATGATCAGCGTGTCCCAGGCGACTTTCGCGGTCTTGTTCGGGGCGCGCAGATTGAGCGCGTTGGCCGCCTCGAGGATCGTCGGCGCGGCAAGCACTTTTTGGCCGCTGACCAGCATCGGCAGGTCGCCGGCGGCGAGCGGCCGGCCGTCCGGGGACGCGGCGGCGGCCTCGTCGCGGTCGAGGTCGATGAAGCGGTGGGGGACCCGATTGCGGGTGAGGAACTCGCGCAACTCACGGGTGGCGGGGTCGCCGCCGGAGCCGATCAACCGGGCGCCGCTCTCGGCCTCGATGATGATCGCCCGGCGGGCGACCAGCGCGTTCATGATCAGGTCCCCGAGCCGCGAGTCGCGCGAGACGACGGTGCGGAGCGCCTCGCGGCTGACGAGGACGACCTCGCTCGGGGCGGTCGCGCGAACGGTCAGCAGGGCCGGTTCGGCGGTGATCAGGTTCAGCTCGCCGGCGAACTGGCGCGGCCCGTAGGTGACCAGCACCCGTTCCTCGGGCGTGTCGGCCTCGTCGAGGATCTCGACGCAGCCGCTCAGCACCAGGATCAGGTCGAAGTCGAGGTCGCCGGGGGAGATGAGGTCCTGACCCGGGTCGACGCTCTCGGTGCGCCCGGCGGCGACCATCGTCGCCACCTGCGCTTCGTCCAGTCGCGGGAAGGCGACATCGCTCTCGGTCTGGACGGGGGTGCGGTCGGGCGGGGGAGAGGGTGCGCCGGCGTCGCTCATCAGGCTCAACTTACCGCGCCCTTCAAGCCGGCGGTTACGTGTCGGTCGCTCCGATGACCGTGCGGTTGCGACCGGAGAACTTGGCTTCGTAGAGCGCGTGGTCGGCCACTCGCAACACCGCGTCGAGGCTCTCGGGCGCGACCACCGCGGTGACGCCGACGCTGACGGTCACCGGCGGGAGCTCGGGATCGCGGGCCGCCTCCAGCCGCTCCCTGACCCGTTCGGCGACCGCCGTCGCCTCCTCCGCTCTGTCGCCGGGCAGGAGGGCGACGAACTCCTCGCCGCCCATCCTCGCCAGCACGTCGGATTCGCGCATCTCAGCGCGGAAGAGTTGGGCGACCTTTGTCAGGACCCGATCGCCGATCTCGTGCCCGAACTCGTCGTTGATCGACTTGAAATGATCCAGATCGAAGGAGGCGACGCCGAGCCAGGTTGTCTCGCGCCGCGAACGGGCGAGCTCGGCGTCGGCCCGCTCGACGAAGCCGCGGCGGTTGAGCAGGCCGGTCAGCTTGTCCATCCTCGCTTCGTCGACCAGCTGATCGACCAGCCTGCGGTTGCGCGTGGCGAGGAACTCGACCACGAAAGCGACCAAGGTTGCCGAGGCGACGACATCGACCCAGCGATCGAAGTAGGAATCGTGTGGCGGCAGATAGAGAAGGGCCAGGCCGTGAATGAGGGCGACCCAGATGACGATCGTGATCGCCCCGCGCCGACCGAAGAAGTAGGCCTGCCAGAGGACCGGCCAGATGTAGAGGATCGCGCCGTCGCCAGGCCCGTTGGTGGTGCCCACCGCGACCGCGATCAGGGTGGCGCCGGCGGGGCCGAGCCAGAAGAGCATCGCGTCCGACAACCTGCCCGCGAAAGCCCAGACGAGGACGGCGAGGCAGAGCGCGCCGATTCCCGGCAGCAGTGAGAGCGAAGGTCCACCGGGGATCGCCGCCTCGACCAGGTTGAGGATCCCGGCCCCGGCGAAGATGCCCGCCGCGGCAGGAACCATCGCCGCCCGGCGAGCAGTGCTGTGCTCGGAGTTCCGCTCCATCTCGAGGTTATCGACAGGGCAGCCGAAACTCTGTACATACCCTGCGTCCCGTTCGCTTGCAGGTAAAATGTTTCGGTGCTAAACTATTCGGTACCGAAACTTTTTGCAGCGAAAGACTTCAGCAACAGACTCAAGGAAGTGATGTGTAAGTGACCAGCGCTATGCAGAGCGCCCGCTCTAGTTCCAGGATCGAGGCCCACGTCTGGCGGATCGCCGCCGTCGTCGTCCTCGGCACGATCATGTCGGTCCTCGACACGACGATCGTCAACGTCGCCCTCGACACGCTCGGGCGCGACCTGAACGCGACGGTCGACCAGATCCAGTGGGTGGTGACGGGCTACCTGCTCGCGCTCGCCGCGGTGATCCCGGTCAGCGGCTGGGCCTCGCGCCGCTTCTCCAGTCGCAGCGTCTACATCGTCTCCCTGGTCCTCTTCACCGCCGGCTCGGTGCTCTGCGGGCTCGCCGACTCGGTCGAGTCGCTGGTCGCCTTCCGCGTGATCCAGGGGATCGGCGGCGGCATGCTGGTGCCGACCGGCCAGATGATCCTGGTCAAGGCCGCCGGGCCGCGCAACCTGCCCAAGGTGATGAGCGCGATCGGCGTCCCGATCGTCCTCGCCCCGATCTTCGGCCCGACCCTCGGCGGCCTGCTGCTCGAGCACGTCTCCTGGCAGTCGATCTTCCTGGTCAACCTGCCGGTCGGGATCCTCACCCTGGTCGCGGCGCTGAAACTGCTGCCGAAGGACCAACCGGAAGGGGCCGAGCGGCTCGACTTCCTCGGCCTCGGGATGCTCTCCGTCGGCCTCGTCGGGATCACCTACGGGCTCGCCGAGACCGGCTCGGCCGGGACGCTGATCGCGAGCTCGGTGCTGGTCCCGATGGCGATCGGGATCGTCGGCGTCGCCGCCTTCGTCTGGCGCGCGCTCCATATCCCGAACCCGCTGCTGAACGTCCGCCTCTACGCCGACCGCGCCTTCACCGCGGCCTCGATCACGACCTTCTGCCTCGGCGCCGCGCTCTTCGGCGCGATGGTGCTGATGCCGCTCTACTTCCAGACGGTGCGCGGCGAGGATGCGGTCACCACCGGTCTGCTGCTGATCCCACAGGGGCTCGGTGCGGCGGTGGCGATGGGCCTCTCCGGCCGCTCGACCGAACGGCTCGGCGCCGGGATGACCGCCGTGATCGGCGCGCTGATCACCCTGGTGGCCACGGTCCCCTTCGTGATGCTGGGCGCGAACACCCCGTTTGTGGTGATCGCGGCGGCGATGGTCTTCCGCGGCTTCGGCATCGGGATGTCGATCATGCCCGCGATGACCGCCGCCTACGGCGTCCTCACGCCCGACCAGGTGACCCACGCGACGCCGCAGCTGACCACCCTGCAGCGGGTCGGCGGCTCGATGGGCACGGCGGTCCTCACCGTTGTCCTGCAGTCCCACCTGGAATCGGCGGGCACCTCGCAGGCGGCGATGGCAGGCGCCTTCGGTGACACCTTCGTCTGGGTCATGGGGATCACCGCGGTGGCGCTGCTACCGACCCTGGTGCTCGCCCAGATCGAACGCCGCGGCCGTCGGCGACCGGTCGACGCCGAGCCGATGCCTACGCTCGCCGATATGGAAACCCGCGAGCTTGCCCTGGAGTCGGCGTGAGCGCGGCGGCGCCGGACCGGCGCGATGCGGCGATCGCCGGGGTGCGCGAGGAGTTCGGCGGCCTGCTCGGCGCCGAGCGCCGATTGCGCGGCCGCGACCAGCACCACAAGGTCGACGGCGACCTGACGATCGCCCAGGTGCGGGCGCTCTTCGCCCTCGACGCCCGCGAGGCGGCGACGGCGGGAGAGATCGCGGCTTTGGCCCGGCTCAGCCCGGCGAGCGTCACCGGGATGCTCGACGAGCTCGAGCGCGACGGCATCGTTCTTCGTCAACGCAGCGAGGGCGACCGCCGGCGTGTCCTCGTCACCTTGACCGACGAGGGCCGCACGGTCCTCAACAGGCGCCGCCGCCGCTGGCTGAAGCGCTGGGAGGCGGCGATGGGCGACGTGTCGGAGCGCGACCTCGAGGCCGCGGCCGAGGTGATGCGCCGCATCGGTGGCCTGCTCGACGAGCTCTGAACGGGGCGCCGCGGGGCGGCAGCCATCGCCCGGCGCTGTAAGACTCCCCGCCGATGGTCCAACCTTCGCTTTCCTTCGACCCGATCGACGAGGCGCGCCGCCACTGGGAGGAGCGCTGGACCGGGGAGGCCGCCACCGAGATGGTCGCGGTCACCTCGATCATGCGGGTCCACCAGATCCTGATCGCGCGGCTGAACGAGCTGCTCGAGCCGTTCGACCTCACCTTCCCGCGCTACGAGGCGCTGATGCTGCTGTACCTGTCGCGGCGCGGTTCGCTGCCGCTGGGCAAGATCGGCGAGCGCCTGCAGGTGCACCGGACCAGCGTCACCAACACGATCGACGGGCTGGAGAAGCTGGGCCTGGTGCGACGGGTCCCGCACGAGTCCGATCGGCGTGCCGTCCTGGCCGAGATCGCCCCGGCCGGGCGGGAGGTCGCCGAGAAGGCGACCGCGGCCCTGAACGAGGCGGGTTTCGCCACCGAGCCGCTCTCCGCCGGCCAGCTCGAGGACCTGGCCAAGCTGCTCCGCGTCCTCCGCGTCTCGGCCGGCGACTTCCCCGGCTGACGGGGCCGGGCGAGGGTCCAAGCCCCAGTGGCCAGGGATGGCGGGCCCGGGCGTCACGGAGACGTCACCCTCGAGAAGCCGCGGTCGGGCCCGGATCGGCGCTGTGGCGCTTTAGTGGCGCATAGAGCCACTTTCTTTCCACAGCAAACCGCTGACCGATGGGGCGCATGTGACGTCTCGTGAGGAAACGTGGAGTTCCGCACGTCTCCCACACCTCACTGTGCGCTTCCCCGTAGGACCCGCACAGGACCCGCACCCTCACCTCCCCCGAAGACCCGGCCATCTCGGAGGCGGCCTCAGCCTGCCCGGGTCGCCTCCGAGATGGCCGCGTCCATTGCCCGTCTGGCCGCGTCCCTTCCCCGTCCCTTAGCCTCCCCATCGCGTGTGCCGACACGGTATGGAAATTAGTCGCCCTTCCTACTATCTGTTATCCTCCTATCTGTGACGACGGTTGCGGACAGGGGACAGGCCGAGCGCGCCGAGGGGGCGGGCAAGCCGCCGCTGCGCTTCGTCACCGCCGCCTCGCTGTTCGACGGCCACGACGCGGCGATCAACGTGATGCGCCGGCTGATCCAGGACTCCGGCGCCGAGGTCGTCCACCTCGGCCACAACCGCAGCGTCCGCGACGTCGTCCGCGCCGCGATCCAGGAGGACGCCGACGCGATCGCGATCAGCTCCTACCAGGGCGGTCACACGGAGTACTTCCGCTATGCGGTCGAGATGCTGCGCGACGCCGGCGCCGACCACATCCGCGTCTTCGGCGGCGGTGGTGGGACGATCACCCCGGCGGAGATCGCCGACCTCGAGGCCTTCGGGGTCGAGCGGATCTACCACCCGCACGACGGCATGTCGCTGGGGCTGGTGGGGATGATCGACGACCTGGTCGAGCGCGCCGCCACCAAGCGGGTCGTGCCGCCTGCGCCCGACGAGTCGCGCACCGACGACCTCGGCGTCGCCCGGATGCTCTCGGCGCTCGAGGACGGGGCCTTCACCGATGACGACCTCAAGCGGCTGCGCACCGAGTGGACCGTGAAGGGGGCGGGGGTCCCCGTCGTCGGCGTGACCGGCACCGGCGGCGCCGGCAAGTCGACGGTCACCGACGAGCTGCTCTCGCGCTTCGTCCAGTACCTGCCCGACCTGCGGATCGCGGTGCTGGCCGTCGACCCGACCCGGCGCCGCACCGGCGGCGCCCTGCTCGGCGACCGGATCCGGATGAACAGCCTCCGCCACGAGCAGCTCTACATGCGCTCGATGGCGACCCGCCGGCAGAACCTCTCGACCAGCGCCGTGCTCGCCGACGCGGTCGCCTTCCTGCGCGCCGCGGGCTTCGATCTGGTGATCGTCGAGACCGCCGGGATCGGCCAGTCGGACTCGGAGATCGTCGACCTCGTCGACCTGCCGGTCTACGTGATGACGAGCGAGTTCGGCGCCGCCTCGCAGCTGGAGAAGATCGACATGCTCGACCTCGCCGACCTGGTCGTGATCAACAAGTTCGACAAGCAGGGGGCGGCCGACGCGCTGCGCGACGTGCGCAAACAGTGGCGCCGAAACCGGGCCGCCTTCGAGCTCGCCGAGGACGAGGTGCCGGTCTACCCGACGATCGCCAGCCAGTTCGCCGACCCCGGCGTCACCTGGATGTTCATAAATCTCTGCCGGGCGCTGGCCAAGGAGGCCGGGACCGAGGCGGACCGTTGGGATCCCGGCCTCGACCCGACCGTCCACGAGCCCCGCGGCAACACCTTGATCCCCGGGCAGCGGGTCCGCTACCTGGCCGAGATCGCCGAGCAGGGGAGGGGGATCAACGCCAAGGTCGAGGAGCTGGCCGAGCTCGCCGCCCGCCTCCAGCACCTCGATGCCGCGATCAAGATCCTCGGTGAGAACAAGGAGCTCCAGGCAACCTACGAGCAGACCCGCAAGGAACTGGGCCCGGAGGCGCTCGAGCTGTTGGAGGGCTGGGACGCGCGGATCGAGGGCATCACCGCCGAGAACTTCAGCTACGAGGTCCGCGGCCGTGAGATCACCGGCTCCAACTACCGCGAGACGCTCAGCCATCAGAGGGTGCCGAAGATCGCGCCGCCCCGCTACAACGGCTGGGGCGAGCGGCTGCGCTTCCTGATGCAGGAGAACCTGCCCGGCTCCTACCCCTACACCGGGGGCGTCTTCCCTTACCGGCGCGAGGGCGAGGACCCGATCCGGATGTTCGCCGGTGAGGGCTCGCCGGAGCGGACCAATCGCCGCTTCCACTACCTCTCGCAGGGGCAGCCGGCGAAGCGGCTCTCGACCGCCTTCGACTCGGTCACCCTCTACGGCGAGGATCCTGACGAGCGGCCCGACATCTACGGCAAGGTCGGCAACTCAGGCGTCTCGATTGCCACCCTCGACGACGCGAAGAAGCTCTACTCGGGCTTCGACCTCTGCGCGCCGACCACCTCGGTCTCGATGACGATCAACGGCCCGGCGCCGATCGTCCTCGCCTTCTTCCTCAACGCGGCGATCGATCAGCAGGTGGAAAAGCACCTGAAGGAGAGCGGCCGCTGGGCGGAGACGGAGAAGCGCCTCGACGAGATCTTCGGCGATCGCCCTCGCCCCCGCTACAAGGGCGAGCTGCCGCCCGGCAACGACGGGCTCGGGCTCGGGCTGCTCGGCGTCTCCGGCGCCGACGTGGTCGACGGCGAGACCTACGCGCGGATCCGCGAGGAGACGCTGCGCACCGTCCGCGGGACCGTCCAGGCCGACATCCTCAAGGAGGACCAGGCGCAGAACACGTGCATCTTCTCGACCGAGTTCGCGATGAAGATGATGGGCGATGTGCAGGAGTTCTTCGTCGCCGAGGGCGTACGGAACTTCTACAGCGTCTCGATCAGCGGGTACCACATCGCCGAGGCCGGGGCGAACCCGATCTCCCAGCTCGCCTTCACCCTGGCGAACGGCTTCACGATCGTCGAGTACTACCTGGCGCGTGGCATGGACATCGACTCCTTCGCGCCCAACCTGAGCTTCTTCTTCTCCAACGGGATGGACCCCGAGTACGCGGTGATCGGGCGGGTCGCGCGGCGGATCTGGGCACGGGCGATGCGCGAGCGCTACGGCGCCTCCGAGCGCAGCCAGATGCTCAAGTACCACATCCAGACGAGCGGTCGGAGCCTCCACGCGCAGGAGATCAGCTTCAACGACATCCGCACCACGCTGCAGGCGCTGTACGCGATCTTCGACAACACCAACAGCCTGCACACCAACGCCTACGACGAGGCGATCACGACGCCGACCGAGGAGTCGGTGCGGCGGGCGGTGGCGATCCAGCTGATCATCAACCGTGAGCTCGGGCTCAACTTCACCGAGAACCCGTGGCAGGGCTCGTTCGCGATCGAGGCGCTGACCGACCTGGTCGAGGCCGCGGTCTACGAGGAGTTCGACCGGATCTCCGAGCGTGGCGGGGTGCTCGGCGCGATGGACACGATGTACCAGCGCGGCCGCATCCAGGAAGAGTCGATGTACTACGAGCGGCTGAAGCACGACGGCACGCTGCCGTTGATCGGGGTCAACACCTTCCTTCCCGAGGAGGGGACGGAGGAGCGGACCGAGGGGGTCGAGCTGATGCGCTCGACCGACGCCGAGAAGGACGACCAGATCGCCTCCGTCCGGGCCTTCCAGAGGCTCGGGGAGGAGCGGCGCGACGCGGTGCTGGAGTACATGCGCGAGGTGGCGCGGGAGCGCGACAACGTCTTCGAGGCGCTGATGGACGCGGTGAAAGTCGCCTCGCTCGGCCAGGTGTCCGGCGCCCTCTATGAGGTGGGCGGCGAGTACCGGCGGAATATGTAGATGATGGCGGGTAAGCGTCGCCCCATGAGCGACGACCCGCGCATCGTCTGCCTGGTCCCGAGCATCACCGAGCTGCTCTGCGACCTCGGGCTGTCGGGGCAGATCGTGGGGAGGACCGGCTTCTGCATCCATCCCTGGGAGGTGGTGCGGGAGATCCCGAAGGTGGGAGGGACCAAGGACGTGTTGATGGACCGGGTGCGGGAGCTCGAACCGACCCATGTGGTGGTCAACGTGGACGAGAACTTGAAGGAGGACGCCGAGACGTTGGCGGAGTTCGTCCCACACGTCGTGGTCACGCACCCGCAGGAGCCGCGCGACAACTTGGCGCTGTACCGGCAGATGGGGCAGGAGTTCAGTCGCGAGGCCGAGGCGGAGGAGTTGTGCGAGCGGTTCGAGGAGGCGTACGCGCGGGCGACGGCGAGCGCCGGCCCCGAGCAGAGCGTCCTCTACCTGATCTGGCGCGACCCTTGGATGACCGTCGCCGCCGAAACCTACATCGCCCGGACGCTCGCCCTCTTCGGCTGGCAGACCCAACCCCCTGACCTTTGTCGCCCAGAGGGCGACAAAGGTCAGGGGGTTCGCTATCCGGAGATCGATCTGGCCGATTTCGTCGAAGTCGACCGTGTCCTGTTGAGCTCGGAGCCGTTCCACTTCAAGGCGCATCACGTGGCCGAGGTGGCGGAGCTCGTCCCGGGAGCCGAGGTCAGCCTGATCGATGGCGAGATGACCTCCTGGTACGGGTCTCGCGCGATCGCTGGGCTCGACTACCTGGCGGAGTACACCCGGTGAGCATCGTCCTCTCCTGGAGTGGCGGCAAGGACTCGGCGCTGGCGCTCTGGACGATGCGCGAGGAAGGGGCCGCACCTGCGGCGCTCTTGACCACCATCAACGAGGACTTCGGCCGGATCAGCATCCACGGGGTGCGGCGCGAGCTCCTGCACGTCCAGGCGGCGGCGGTCGGCCTGCCATTGGTCGAGGTCGGCATCCCCACCGAGTGCTCCAACGAGCTCTACGAGGAGCGGATGGCGGCCGCCCTCGATTCGCCCGCGCTGGTCGATGCAGACACCTTCGCCTTCGCCGACCTCTTCCTCGCAGACATCCGCGCCTACCGCGAAGAGCGCTTGGCGCCAGTCGGTCGGGAGGCGATCTTTCCGCTCTGGGGGCGCGACACCGCGCAGCTCGCGCGCCACTTCGTCGAGGCGGGCTTCGGTGCGACCTTGGTCGTCGTCGACACCGAGCAGCTCGACGCGAGCTTCGTCGGCCGCCGCTTCGACGCGGAGCTACTTGACGAACTTCCCGCCGGCGTCGACCCCTGCGGCGAGAACGGCGAGTTCCACACCTTTGTCGACTCGGGACCGGTCTTCGAGGCGACGATCCCGGTCGCCCTCGGCGAGCTCCGCGACGAGGGCCGCTTTGTCTATCGGGACCTCCTCGCGGCCTGATCGCGCCAGCCGCCGGCGCCTGCCGGTCCGCCGACTGTGTCCTCTGTAGGTGGGCACCGCGCGAGTGCCTGCGACCGCCTGTAGAGCGCACGGATGGGTGAGCAGCGTGTAACGTAGCGTACCGAGAAACTACAGACTCGTACCCAATTGAGCAGTCGAGCGCCTCGGTTAAACCATGAGCGACCAGAATGGGTATCCAGAGAATCCGTTTGTCATCGTCCCGACCGCGGTTCTGGTCGTTTCGGTGCTTTGGCTTCTCCTGTTGATTGCGAGCTTCGTCTGTTTCGAGCGCATTGATGGCTTTGCGGACTTCGCCGAATTCAATCTCGGGCAATTGCCTTTTGAGTCGATCTGGTTCGGCGCCATGGGCGGGTGGCTGATATCCGCTCAAGGGATCTTTGACCACAACCACAGCTGGAAACGCAGCTACGATTTTTGGCACTACGTACGTCCTGTGCTTGGCGCGGTGATCGGAACCCTCGGATGCTTGATATTTATCGTTCTCAATGAAGCCGCTACTACCGATTCGGTAACCCCGAATCCCGTCTTCTACGATGTTGTCGCGCTGACGATCGGCTATCGCGAGTCCAGCTTTCGCCAGCTGATCACCAAGCTCCTCGACACGGTTCTCGGTCCGGGCAAATGATCGAGCGGCACCGCGCGATCGCCAATCAGCGCTAGGACTCTCGAGATACACAGCCCGTCCGGGGGGTTCCGCTTGTGGGCGGCTGAAGTAAGTCGTATTCCTACTATCTGTACGCCGCCTACATTGAGGAGCGCAGATGGCCATTGATCGAGTCGCCGTCCTGGGAGGCGGCCTGATGGGTTCGGGAATCGCCGAGTCGGTGGCCAGGGCTGGGGTGCCGGTGGTGGTCCGCGACGTCGATGCCGCCGCCTTCGAGGCCGCCCGTGGCCGCATCGAGGGCTCGCTCGGGCACGCCCGCGAGCGCGGCAAGATCGATGACGCCGAGCACGACGAGATCCTCGGCCGGATCACCTTCACCGATCGGCTCGAGGACGTCGCCGGCGCCGACCTGGTGGTCGAGGCGGTGCCCGAGAACGCCGACCTGAAGGCGGCCATCCTCGGCCAGGTCGCCGGGATCGTCTCCGAGGACGCGCTGATCGCCTCCAACACCTCCTCGATCCCGATCGCTCAGCTCGCCGCCGGACTACCGCGGCCCGACCGGGTGCTCGGCCTCCACTTCTTCAGCCCGGTACCGGTGATGCGCCTGGTCGAGATCGTCGTCGCCCTCGACACCTCCGAGGAGACGGTGGCGGCCGCCCAGGACTTCGCCGGGCGGCTCGGCAAGCGGGCGATCATCACCAAGGACCGCTCCGGCTTCGTCGTCAACATGCTGCTCGTCCCCTACCTGATGGCGGCGGTGCGGATGTACGAAGAAGGCTTCGCCACCGCCGAGGACATCGACGAGGGGATGAAGCTCGGCTGCGGCCACCCGACGGGGCCGCTGACGCTGGCCGACTTCATCGGCCTCGATGTCCTCTACGCGATCGGCGACTCGCTGTACGAGGAGTTCAAGCAGACCGAGTACGCGCCGCCGCCGCTGATCAAGCGGATGGTCGCCTCGGGCCGGATCGGGCGGAAGGCCGGGCGGGGGTTCTACGAGTACCGCAAGGATCACGCAGCGATTACTTGAGGGTTCCGCTCCGATGATCGAATCTGTTTCGTGGGATCGCGGGTTCGACAAACGAACGGAGCAGAGATGTCAGAGGATCAGAGCAAAGCGAACATCGTCCTCGTCCACGGTGCCTGGGCGGACGGCTCCAGCTGGGCCGAGGTTGTCGGCCCGCTGCAGGCCAAGGGCTACAAGGTGACCGCGCCGCAGTTTCCGGAGACCTCGACCGACGCCGATGTCGCCCGCCTGCGTCAGGTCCTCGCCAGCCAGGACGGGCCGACCGTCGTCGCCGGCCATTCCTACGGCGGCCAGATCATCACCGCGATGGGCACCGACGCGCCGAACGTGGTCGCGCTCGTCTACGTCGCCGCCTTCGGGCTCGACGAGGGAGAGTCGCTGGGGGCGCTGCTCGGCGGTGGCCCGCCGACCCCGGCGCTGGCCCACCTGGCAGTCGACGAGCAGGGCTTCGGCTGGCTGCCGGAGGATGACTTCGTCGGCCACTTCGCCGCCGACGTCGAGCCCACCCGGGCGCGGGTCCTGCACGCGGCGCAGCAGCCGATCTCGATGAGCACCTTTGAGTACACGATGGGCGTGCCGGCCTGGAAAGACCTGCCGAGCTGGTTCGTCGTCGCCACCAACGATGAGGCGATCCCGCCCGATGCCGAGCGCCACTTCGCCGAGCGGATGGGAGCGACGACGGTCGAGGTCGATTCCGGCCACTTGGCGATGGTCACCCATGCCGACGTCGTGATCGACCTGATCGAGCAGGCGGCCCACGAGGTCGCCGCCTGAGCACCGCGGTGAGTTCGCAGTTACCCCCGCATATCGTTGCTAACTGCGAACTCACCGATGCGAGTCGGTAGGCGGGCGGGGATGGGGCGGCTATCCTCCTCCCGGAAACTTTCGAAAATCGAATCCCCTACGGAGGGTCCCATGTCAACCGCCGCCATGCCGACGGAGAAGCCTCGCGCCGAGGACTTCCTCGCCATCGATCGCAACCTCTCTGACGAAGAGCGCGACATCCGCGACACCGTCCGCGCGTACGTGCGCGACAAGGTGGTTCCGAACGTCGGCGACTGGTTCGAGGAAGGATTCGTCCCGGCCCGTGAGCTGGCGAAGGAACTGGGCTCGCTGAACGTCCTCGGCATGCACCTCGAGGGTTATGGCTGCGCCGGCGCCTCGGCGACCGCCTACGGGCTCGCCTGCCTGGAGCTCGAGGCGGGCGACTCGGGGATCCGCAGCCTCGTCTCGGTGCAGGGGTCGCTGGCGATGTTCGCGATCTGGAAATGGGGCTCGGAGGAGCAGAAGCAGGAGTGGCTGCCGCGGATGGCGGCGGGCGAGGCGATCGGCTGCTTCGGCCTGACCGAGCCGGACGCCGGCTCCGACCCCGGCTCGATGCGGACCCGGGCCCGACGTGACGGCGGCGACTGGATCATCTCCGGCCAGAAGATGTGGATCACCAACGGCTCGGTGTCCGACGTGGCGGTGGTCTGGGCCCAGACCGACGACGGCGTGCGCGGCTTCCTCGTCCCCAAAGGCACCCCCGGCTTCACCACCCAGGACATCCACAAGAAGCTCAGCCTGCGCGCCTCGATCACCTCGGAGCTGCTGCTCGACGATGTGCGCCTGCCCGACTCGGCGCGCCTGCCCGAGGTCGCCTCGCTGAAAGGCCCGCTCTCCTGCCTCAACGAGGCCCGCTACGGGATCGTCTGGGGCGCGATCGGCGCCGCCCGCGCCTGCTTCGAAGCGGCGCTCTCCTACTCCAAGGAGCGGACCCAGTTCGACAAGCCGATCGGGAGCTTCCAGATCCAGCAGTTGAAGCTCGCCAAGATGGCGGTGGAGGTGAACCGCGGCACCCTGTTGGCGCTGCACCTCGGCCGGCTCAAGGACGATGGCGCCCTGCGGCCGGAGCACGTCTCGATGGGCAAGCTCGCCAACGTCGACGCGGCGCTCGACGTCTGCCGCACCGCCCGCCAGATGCTCGGCGCCAACGGGATCACGCTCGAGTATCCGGTGATCCGGCACATGAACAACCTCGAGTCGGTGGTGACCTACGAGGGGACCGCCGACATCCACGCCCTGGTGCTGGGCGAAACGCTGACCGGGATCGGCGCCTTCCGCTAGGGCCCGGCGAGGACCGACGCGAGGCGGTCGAGCGCCGCCTCGCGATGCGCGTCCAGTTCAGCGATCAGGTGGTCGGCGTCGCCGGCCTGCACCGCGTCGATGATCCGCGCGTGGGCTTCGAGCGAATCGACCCGATCGGCCGGGTCGTTGTAGTAGAGCGCGCGGTACGTTTCGGTCGAGTCCCAGAGCAGGCGCACGACGCGCATCGTGTGGACCTGGTCGGGCGCTTCCAGCACCGCGAAGTGGAAGCGCCGGTTGGCCTCCAGCTCGGCGGTGACGTCGCCGCGCTCGACCGCCTCCTCGCAGTCCCGCGCCGCCAGGGCGATCCGCTCGTGGGCGTCACCGTCGAGCTGCGGTAGCGCCCCGCGCGCCGCCTGCCCCTCGACCAGTCGGCGCAGGTCATAGATCTCGCGCAGGTCGTCGAGGTCGAGCTCGGTGACGAAGTAGCCGCGCCGCGGCCGGTAGGTGAGCTGGCCCTCCTGCTCGAGCACCGCCAGCGCTTCGCGCACCGGCGCCAGGCTCAGGCCGAGCCGCTCCGCGATCTCCTCCTGGCGGACCTTCTCGCCCGGCTTCAGCTCTCCCGCGATGAAGGTGTGACGAAGGCTTTCGACCGCGTGCTGGGCGGCGGTCCCCAACCGCGAATTTTCGAAATTCGATGGGATTGGGGCAGACTACAGCGCGTGACCAGGCCCGATCCGCAGCCCGAAGGGGGCGCCGCCGGCGGCCCTGCGGGCGACGAGCCGCGCGGACGATTGATCTCCTTCGGCGGCCTGCTGGCCGACCTCGTGGTGAGCGTCGATGCGCTGCCCCAGCGGGGCGCCGACGCCTTGGCACGCGACTTCACCCAGGCCGTCGGCGGTGGCTTCGCGGTGGTCGCCGCGGCGGCCCGGCTGGGGATGGCGACGACGCTCGCCGGGGTGCTCGGGAACGATCCGATCGCCGACGCCGCCCGGCAAGCGCTGCGCGACGAGGGCATCGACCTTCTCTTCCCCGAGCCGCGAGCGGGCAGCTCCGGCGTCTGCCTGGTGCTGACGCCGACGGCGAGCGGACGATGGTCACCGTCCAGGGGGTCGAGTCGCGGGTGCAGAGCGAGGATTTCGACGCGGTCGCCCCGGGGCCCGGCGACGTCGTCTACATCAACGGCTACGAGCTTCTGTATCCCCATGCCGCCGGGTTGGTCAACTGGGTGCGCCGCGTCCGTCCCGACCACCTGGTGTTCGACCCCGGCCCGCTGATCGCGGAGATCGACCCAAAGCCCTCGATCCGGTCCTCGGCGCGACCCGCTGGCTGAGCCTGAACGCCGCCGAGGCCACGGCGCTGACCGGCGAGGCCGACCCGCCCGCCGCAGCCGCCGCGGCCCTCACCCGAATCGCTGCGCCCAGCGGTGTCGATGGGCCGAAAACCGGACATATCGACGGGTTTTCGGCCCATCGACCGGGGGTGGTGGTGCGGGCGGGGGCGGACGGGTGCGTGGTGGTCGAGTCCGGGGGAGAGCCGGTCGCGATCCCAGCCTTCCCGGCTGATGTGGCCGACACGACCGGGGCGGGCGACACGCACGTCGGTGCCTTCATCGCCGCACTTGCCCGGGGCCTCGAGCCGCTCGAGGCCTGCGTCTGGGCGAACGCCGCGGCGGCGGTCGTGGTCGCCTCTCGTGGTCAGGTCTCGCCGCCACGCCTAGGCGAGCTCCGGGCGATGCTCCGCGATTCCCAGGCGCCGAGGTAGGCGCGTCGATAGCGTCCCGCCCGGACCAGTCACCCGAGGAAAGGCGAGCGATGGCGATACGGATCGGTTACAAGGCTTCGGCCGAGCAGTTCGGGCCGCGCGAGCTGCTCGACTTCTCGATCGAGGCGGAGAAGACGGGGCTCGACGTCGTCTCGGTCTCCGACCACTTCCAGCCCTGGCGCCACGAGGGCGGGCACGCGCCCAACGCCTTGGTCTGGCTCGGCGCCCTCGCCGCCTCGACCGAGCGTGTGGTGATGGGGACCAGCGTCCTCACCCCGACCCTGCGCTACAACCCGTCGATCGTCGCCCAGGCGTTCGGGACGCTCGGCGCGCTGGCCCCGGGGCGGGTCTTCCTCGGCGTCGGCACGGGCGAGTCGCTGAACGAGACGCCGGCCACCGGGGGCGAGTTCCCGGGCGCGAAAGAGCGGCGCCGGCGGCTCTCCGAGGCGGTCGATCTGATCGAGCGGCTGTGGCGCGAGGACCGGGTCGACTTCGAAGGCGAGTACTACGAAGCGCGGCGGGCGACGATCTATGACAAACCCGACGACCCGGTGCCGATCTTCATCGCCGCCTCGGGGCCGCTGGCGGCCAAACTGGCGGGGCGGCGCGGTGACGGCTTCATCTCGACCAGCGGCAAAGACCCGGACCTTTACCGCGAACTGATCGCGAATCTCGCCGAGGGCGCGGAGAAAGCCGAGCGGGACCCGAACGCGATCCGCAAGATGATCGAGATCAAGGTCTCCTACGACCGCGATGTCGAAATCGCCTTCGAGTCCTGCAAGCTGTGGTCGGCGCTGGGCCTGTCCCACGAGCAGAAAGCGGGGATCGACGATCCGGTCGAGATGGAACGGATCGCCGACGAAAACGCCGACAAGGCGCACAACCGCTTCATCGTCTCCAACGAGCCCGACGAGGTGATCGAGAAGATCATGCCATACGTCGACCTCGGTTTCGAAGACCTGATCCTGCACGCGCCCGGCGACGATCAGAAGCGCTTCCTCGACCAGTTCGCCGCCGACGTGCTGCCGGCGCTCCGCGACGAGGCGGAAAAGCGGGCGAAGTCGGCGGCGGAGCCGGGCGACTGACGTCGCCTGAAGTCGCCTGTGGAGCTTTAGTGGCGCATAGCGCTACCTAGGCTCCACAGCGGCGACCGCGGCAGCGGGGTCGGTCGCGAACTGGAGCAGGGCGCGTCCCGCGGGGCGCAGGAACCCGTGGTCGACCATCGAGTCGAGCAGCTCCTCAAACTTCGACCAGTAGCCGAGCACGTCCAGCAGCGCCAGCGGTTTCTCGTGGACGCCGAGCTGCGTCCAGGTGACCATCTCGGCCAGCTCGTCGAGCGTGCCGAGGCCGCCGGGCAAGGCGACAAAGCCCGCCGAGAGGTCCGCCATCACCAGCTTGCGCTCGGCGAGCGTGTCGACGACGCGGATCTCGGTGCCG
Organism: uncultured Solirubrobacterales bacterium; assembly: GCA_963795675.1. Lineage (GTDB taxonomy): Bacteria > Actinomycetota > Thermoleophilia > Solirubrobacterales > 70-9 > VAYN01. The sequence continues at coordinate 504,420 of CAWCJB010000004.1, read as the reverse complement.
GGGTGGGGGTTGGCGACCTCGGCGAGGAAGCGGGGCATGACCCCGATCACCTCGCCACCGCCTTCGCTCGCTCCGGCGGCGACCGCGCCCATCAGCCCGGCCCCGGTGCCGCCGAAGACGAGGCCGAGACCGCGGCCGGCCAGCACCGCGCCAAGCTCGTGGGCCGCGGCGACGAAAGCCGGGTCGTCGCCGACGCTCGCCCCGGCGAAGACGCCGACACGCCGCGGGTCGGGCGGCGCCTGCCTCATCGAGGCCCGACTCCCGCCGCCCGCATCGCCCGCCCTCTCACTCCTCCACTTTAGGCAGGAGCGGCGGTGCCGCGCGGTAGGTCGCCGGCGAGGCGGAGAGGCGGATCGGGTTGCGGGTGAGGGAGACGGTGCTGCCGTCCTCGCGCGGGATCTCCACGGTCGGTGCGAGCCCGATCTCGGCGGCGAACTCGAAGGCGGCGCCGAGGTCGTTCACCTGTCCGGCGGGGACGCGGCGGGCGAGGAGCTCGGCGCTCCACGCGGCCGCCGGGCGCGCCACCAGGTGGCGCTCCAGCTCCTCGCCCAGGGACTTTCGATTTTCGACGCGAGCCGAGTTGGTGGCGAAGCGCGGGTCGGCGGGGAGGTCGACGGCGCCGATCACCTCGCAGAGGGCGGCGAACTGGCGGTCGTTGCCGACCGCGAGGACGAGCTCGCCCTCGCCGGTCGCGTAGACCTCATAAGGGGAGATGCTCGGGTGCTGATTGCCGAGCCGCTTCGGCACGACACCGGCGATCGTGTAGGCGGAGCCCTGGTTGACCATCGCCGCCAACAGGGCCGAGAAGAGGTCGACCTCGACCCGCTGCCCCTCGCCGGTCCGGTCGCGGTGACGGAGTGCGGTGAGAATCCCGACCGTGGCGAAGAGCCCCGACAGCACGTCGACCAGGGCGACGCCGACCTTCATCGGTTCGCCCTCGGGGTCGCCGGTGATGCTCATCAGCCCGGCGAGGCCCTGGAGCAGGAGGTCGTAGCCGGGCAGCTCGGCGCCCGCACCGGAGCCGCCGAAGCCGGTGATCGAGCAGTAGATGAGGCGCGGGTTCTCGGCCCGCAGGGTCTCGTAGTCGAGGCCCTTCGAGGCCATCAGACCGGGGCGGAAGTTCTCCACCAGGATGTCGGCCTCGCCGGCGCGGCGGCGGAGTTCGGCGAGCCCGTTCTCGGTCCCCATGTCGATCGCCACGCTGGCCTTGTTGCGGTTGACCGACTGAAAGTAGGTACTTGCGCCGCGCTCGTCATAAGGAGGTCCCCAGGTGCGGGTTTCGTCGCCGACCCCGGGGCGCTCGACCTTGGTCACCTCGGCGCCGAAGTCAGCGAGCATCATCGTCGCGAACGGCCCGGCGAGGACGCGCGAGAAGTCGAGGATCTTCAGCGGCCCCAGCGCAGAGCTGTCAGTTGCTTCTTCGATTTTCGAAAAATAGCGGCTCCGGCGGGCGCTTGGCTCCGGCGGGCGTTCGCCGGATGGAGGGCTTGCCTAGACTTCGGCCGATGGACCGAGTCTCGGTCAGCCTGCGGGGGCTTGCGGCGCTTGCCGTCGTCTGCTCCTTCTCCTGCCTCGCCGCCGCGAGCGCCGGCGCCGCGCCGCTGCTCTGGGCGGTCAATTCGAGCACCGGGTCCGTCTCCACGCTCGAAGCACCCGGCGGCCGTGAAGTCGGCCTGCCGATCAAAACCGGGGCATTGCCCAACTCGATCGCGATCACGCCGGACGGTCAGCGCGCCTACGTCACGAACTTCGTCGGCGACAGCGTCACCGTGATCGAAACCGGCACGCGGATCCCGACTACGACGATCCCCCTGTCCGCCAACGCCGAATCGATCGCGATCTCCCCGGACGGCAAGACCGCCTACGCGACGATCGAAAGCAACGAACGCGTCTTCACGATCAGCACCGAATCGAACGTCGTCACCGGGTCGATCATCGCCGGGACCGAAGCATCGGCGCTGGCGATCAGCCCGAACGGGGAATCCGCCTACGTCGGGATCGCCCCCGAAGACGTGCAGATGATCAACCTGCGGAACGGAACGCCGATGAGTCAGCCGATCAAAGTCGGCGGCTTTCCGAAGGCGATCGCCGTCTCTCCTGATGGCAAGGCCGCCTACGTCGCCGCGGGCAACGAGGTCGACGTGATCGAAGGCGCCACCGTGGTCAAAGAAATCCCGCTTGGGTCGGTCGCCTCCGGGCTCGCGGTCAGCCCCGACGGGACGCGGGCCTACGTCACCAGCCGGACCGCGAAAACCGTCACCACGATCGACACCGCGACCGACAAAGTCACCGGCGCGTCGATCCTCGTCGGTGGCGAACCTGACGAAATCGCGCTCACCGCAAACGGTGACTCCGCATACGTCGCGACCGGCGAAGCGATCGTCCCGATCAACCTCACCACCGGCGTCGCGGGAACGCCGATCGCGCGGATCGGGGACGGCGCCTTCCAGCTCGTCGTCGCCCCTGATCAGCCGCCGATCGCCGCGTTCAATCCGCCGGAAGCGACGGTCGGCGTCCCTGCCACCTTCAGCGCCGCCCCGTCGACCGACCAGGACGGCTCGATCGCCACCTACCAGTGGCGCACCAACTTCGGCGGCTCGCCGACCGGTCTGGCGTTCACCCACACCTTCACCGCGGTCGAAAGCTATTTCGCGATGCTTACCGTCACCGACGAAGAAGGCTGTGGGCCGACCCTTGTCTTCACCGGCCGCACCGCCTACTGCAACGGCGGCCCGGTGGCCACGGTCACCCATCCGGTGTCGGTGAAGCCGCCGGTCTGCAGCGCGAAGTTCGGCATCGGCGCCGCGTCCCACAACCGCAGGAACGGGACGGTGCGGCTGCGGCTGCGGTTCCCGAGCACCGGCTCGTTCCTGCTCTTCGGCAAGAAGATCCATGCGGTGACCCGAAAGGTGCGCAAGGCGGGGTCGACGATGGTGACGCTCCACGCTCGGGTCGAGCTGAACAAACGGCTGAAGAAGACGCTCCGCGCCAGGGTCAGGTACCGCGTCACCTTTACCCCGAGCGCGGGCTGCGGCTCGAAGACCGCGCGCCGGTCGGTCGTCCTGCTGCGAGCGCCGCGCAAGCGGCATCACCACTGATCGCGAAATTTTCGAACCCGTTCGACCCGGCGGACGTATGCTCGGAAACAGCTACCGAACGAAGGGGAGAACGATGGACACCTACGTGATTCTGAGGCGCAACGGCTGGGCCAACCCGGCCGCACTGCAGGAGGCCGCGGCGCGGTCGAGCCAGGTCGGCGACGAGGAGATGTCCGACGACATCCGCTGGATCCGCAGCTACGTCCTCGAGGAGGGTGGCGAGGCGGTCGGCACCGTCTGCGTCTATCAGGCCACCAGCCCGGAGGCGATCCGCGAGCACGCCCAGCGTGCCGACCTGCCGGCCGACGAGATCATCTCGGTCGCCGACACGGTGATCGTGCGGCCCGACCCGGAGGCCGCCGCGGCCTGACCAGATGACCGCCGGCGGGGGAGCCGAAGCGGGGGTCCGCCGCGCGGGAGCTGCGGACCTGCCCGCGCTGACGCGGATGCTGACCCGCGCCTTCGACGACGACCCCGTCGCCCGTTTCGCCTGCCCGCGCGACGACCTGCGGCCGTGGATGCTGGAGCGCTTCCACGGTGCCCGCGACCGGCAGATGCTGCGCGCCGGGGAGATCTGGATGACGCCCGGCGGCGAGAGCGCCGCGGTCTGGGCGGCCCCGGACGGCTGGCGCAGCAGCCCGCGCGACGACCTCGCCTTCTCCCGCGCGATGCTCCACCCGCGCCTGCTGCGGCGGGCGCCGCTGGTCGGCTACGCCCTCCTCGGCCTCGAACGCCGACACCCGTCGAAGCCACCGCACTGGTACCTGGCGACGCTCGGCACCGACCCGTCTGCCCAGGGCCGCGGCCTCGGCACTGCGGTCCTCGCCCCGGTGCTGGAGGAATGCGACCGCGACGGGGTCGGCGCCTACCTCGAGTCCTCGAAGGAGAGCAACCTCGACTACTACGCCCGCTTCGGCTTCCGCGTCACCGAGGAGGTGCGGATGCCCCGCGGGCCGCGGGTGTGGCTCATGTGGCGGGACGCTCGGTGAAGCGCAGCGGGTTGCCGAACGGGTCGCGCAGGGCGCAGTCGGTGCCGTAGAAGCGCTTGGTCGGCTCCTGGGTGAACTCGACCCCTTTGGCGCGCAGCGCCTCGTAGGTGCCGACGCAGTCGTCGGTGTCGAAGATGACGCCGCCGCCGGCCCCGCCCTTCGCGATCAGCTCGCGGACCTGCTCGGCGGTCGCCTCGTCGTGCAGGGGCGGGCCGGGGAGGAGGAGCATCAGCTCGACGCTGTCGTCCTCGGGCAGGGTGACGGTGAGGTAGCGCATCATGTCCATGTCGGCATCGGCCTGGACGACCATGCCGAGCTTGCCGACGTAGAACTCGAGCGCTTCGTCCTGGTCGAGTACGTAGAGCGTGGTGTGGGTGATGTGTTTGAACATGGCCACGACGCTAGAGCGCCGCGATCGGTTCCGCTTCTCCAGAACTGCTCACCTGGGCGGTGCGGCCGACCGGCCGCCGCAGCGTCTTCTCGAGGCAGGCGGGGACGTACTGGCCGGCGGCCCGCTGGGTGGCCACCGTCCGCTCCCGGTAGGCCGAGGGTGACTCGCCGACCACGGCACTGAAGGTCCGACTGAACGTGCCGAGGCTGGCGAAGCCGACGTCGAGACAGATCTCGGTGACCGGCCGCTCGGTGTCGCGGAGCAGCTCCATCGCCCGCTCGAGCCGGCGCCGCTGCAGGTAGCGGTGCGGCGGCTCGCCGAAGACGGCGCGGAACTGGCGGGCGAAGTGGGCTGGGGAGACGTGGGCGACGCGGGCCAGCGCCGCCACATCGAGCGGCGTCGCGTAGGAGCGGTCGATCGTGTCGCGGGCGCGCAGCAGCCGCCGGTTGCGATCCTCCGCGGCGGCCGACATCAGCAGCGGTAGGGCGCGCTGGTCGCGCTCGCCTGGTGCACCCATTCGCCCTTCCGGTTCAGCGCTTCGCCGGTCGAGGTCGTCCGCCACGATCCCTTCACACAGCCCGGCACGCTGACTTCGGCGGTCACCCGTTTGCCCGCCGCGACCCCGGTTTCGCACCGCACCGAGAAGGCGCGGCCGCCGAGCCGCTTCTGCAGGCAGACGGTGACCCGCAGTTCGGAGTGCGTGCGCGCGGTGGTGTAGCCGCCGTGGCCGCGCAGTTCGAGTGCGCTCGCGTCGTAGCCGGGCCGCTGCGCGTGGGCGGCGAAGGTCCCGGCCGCCGCGGCGCCGACCGCGGCGAAGAGCGCCGTCGTGGCCACGGCGGCGGTCGCCAGGAGGGCGAGGCGGCGGCTGATCAGACGGACGTTTCTCATCTCAATCTCCAGGGGTAAGAACATGAACGGGCGTCGTTTGTCACGGTGCACTGACCTCATGGATGCTGATTCCCCGACCGACGTCCGTCTCACCGATACCCAGCTTGGCATTCTCGCAGCGCTCTGTCGGCCGATCTCCTCAGGCAACCACTTCGCCACCCCGGCCACCAACCAGGAGATCGCCGACCAGGTATTCCTCAGCGTCGACGCGGTGAAGGGCCACCTGCGGACGCTCTACCGCAAGTTCGGGATCGAAGACCTGCCCCACAATCGGAAGCGCGCCCGGCTGGTCGAGCTGGCGATCGCGGGCGGCTACGTCGAGCAGGAGGAGCCGACGGGCCCGATGACCGAGGCCGAGCGGATCGCCCGGACCTCGCCACCCAGCGGCGGGGGATCCAGTCGATTCCTGCGGCCGGTGGTCACGTCGATCGTCTTGATCGTCGTCGTGGCCGGCCTTGCCGTGGCAACTTCCGGCATCGTCGGGTCGAGCTCGCCGGGCCCGGAGGTGCCGACCGAAGCCGCCTACCGCGCCCAGGTCGCCGGCTACTGCGAGCTGGCGCTCGCCGGAGCTCCACAGACCACCGGTCAGGGCCGCGCCGAAATCGCCGGCGGCTACCTCGAGGTGATCGAGACGATGCGGGGGCGGTTCCAGTCCCTGACCCCGCCCCCGGGCGCGAACCTGGCGCTCGAACGCTTCGGCTCCGGGCTGACCAACGCCGCCAACTACACCAGCGCGGTCGCCGAGAGCCCGCCGACCCCCGGCTCCCCGGCGGAAGCCAGGGACGTCGCCGAGCTGACCTTCGCCGCGGGCCAGGTCCAGGCGGGGGCTGTCGGCTACGAACTCGGTCACGACTGCCTCGCGATCGGCGATCTCGTCGCCCGCTCCGCCCAGAACGCCGCGGCGCCCTAAGGGGCGACCGCTTCGGCCTGGTCTTCGCCGGGCTTCGGTTCGCCGACGTGCACCTGCTCGCAGCCGGGGCGCACGATGTCGGTCGGGTCGGCGAAGACTTCGTCGGCGCCACTGCCGCAGCTGACCACGTCGGGCTCGCCGTCGCGGACGAAGATGACGTCGTCGCCGGGTCCGCCGAAGACGGTGTCGGCGCCCGGTTCGCCGACGTCGGCCTTGGCACGGGCGAAGATCGTGTCGTTGCCCCTGCCGGCGATCGCCACGTCGATCCCCGGCCCGGCGAAGATCACGTCGCTGCCGCGTCCGCCGTGCTCGGTGTCGTTGCCTTGGCCGCCGCGGATCAGGTCGCGGCCCGCCTTGCCGCGGAGGGTGTCGTTGCCCTGGTGGCCGAGGATGTAGTCGGGCCCATCGGTGCCGATCAGCGTGTTGTCGCCTTCGTCGCCGACCAGCGTCGCTGCCGAGGCAACTGCCGCGAATGCGGTCAGCGCCACCAGTGCCGTCAAGAGCGCCGCGCCACCGTTCCTCAACTTCCTCATCTTGTCCTCCTTCGGTCGTGATCGCTTGCCAGAGCGACACAAACGACCGCGGAGGTGCCGCGCAAGGCACCCCGGGGTGGAAGAGCACCCACCCCGGGTGTGGCCCTGTGCGGCGCGCCCGCCGGACTAGGCGATCAGCGGTTCGACCGCCTTCAGGACCTGCTTTTCGGTCAGCGGCGCGTCGAAGGCCGAGGGGGCGGGTTCCTGGCCGTTCTGGAGCGCGATCGCCGCCGCGTGGCGCGCCTCGACCTGGACGATCGACCCCGCCGCGGCGAGCACTTCTTTCGACTTGATCGACGGGCCGGCGCCGTTGTAGGCGCCGACGCCGGTGTTCTCCAGCGTTTCGGCGAGCTTCAGGAACCCCGAGGTGCCGCTGTATTCGAAGTTGAACGTCGGCTCCGCGACGGGCTTGCCGCCGAGCTTTTCGATCGTCCCTTTGAGCGCCGCGACGTGCTGCTTCTCGTCGGAGGCGAGCAGCGGCAGGAGCTTCTTCAGTTCCCCCGATGCCTTCACTTTCTTCTGCGCTTCTTCGTAGAACGTCGACTCGAGGTACTCGAGCGTCAGCGCGAAGTTGAGGATGTCGACGTCGCTGGTGCCGCTCGCCGCGAATGCGCTGCGGACGAACGGGGCGACCATCAGGGTGCCGTAGACGGCCCCGGCGGCGAGCGCCCCCTTGAGGATCACGTCACTGCGCGAGATGTCACCGCCGCTCCCGTCGACGACCTCGACGGCCGTCAGCTCGGGATGGAAGAGGCCCTCGACTTCTGCCGTTTTCTGTTGCTGAGTCATCTGTCTCTCCTTTGGCTCGATCGTGGGCGGTTCAGCCGACGATGAACGGTTCGACCGACTTGAGGACGGTCTTCACGTCGGCCGGTTCGCCGAAGGCGCCGTTGGGCGTGATCGACAGCCCCAGCAGCGTGTTCAGGGTCGCCGCGTGGCGCGCCTCGACGGTGTGGATCGAGAGCGCCGCCGCCAGGACTTCGGGGCTTGCGATGTTCCCGGCCTGGCCGAGGTAGGCGGCGGCGCCGAGGTTCTCCACCGTGCCCGCCAGTTCGGCGACCGACTTGGCGTCCTTCAGCGGGAATTCGGCCTTCGGCATCGGCGCGGGCTTGCCGCCGAGTTTCTTCACCGTGCCGCTCAGCGCTTCGACGTGTTGCTTCTCCTCGGCGCCGAACTTCTTCAGCACCGCCAGTTCTTCGCCCTTGAAAAGGCCGCTCTTCACAACTTCTTCGTAGAACGCGGTCTCCAGGTACTCAAGGGTGAGGGCGTAGTTGAGGATGCCGATGTCGCCCTTTCCGAACTGTTCGGTTTCGGATTCCTTACCGTTACCCATCTGATCTGATTCGGTGGTGCTTTTCATCATGGTCGAGCTGCTGCTGCCGCCACCACCACAGGCGGCGAGAAATGCCGCCATCGACGTGCCTCCGCCGACCGCGATGAACTTGCGTCGCGATACCGGGTCCATCGTGCGCCTCCTCCTTGGTTACGCTTCTTGCCCTACCCATACGCACTTTTGTGGAAGGCCGGATCACAAATGGCCGAAAGTGAACGGAGAGTGTGTGACTGATGACCTATGACGAGCGACTCGCCGACGAACTCCGCGAGCGGCTGGCGGCGCGCGACGCGGAGCCGACCGAGAAGCGGATGTTCGGCGGGCTCGCCTTCATGGTCGACGGGAACATGACGATCGCCGCCTCGCGCAGCGGTGGCCTGCTGGTGCGCACCGATCCCGACGAATCCGATGAGGTCGACGCCCTGCCCGGGGTCGAACCGATGGAGATGCGGGGACGCAAGATGCCCGGCTGGGTCTTCGTCGACGCGGACGCCCTCGTCGACGAGTCCGACCTCGACGCTTGGGTCGACCGCGCCCTCGCCTTCGTCGCCACGCTGCCGCCGAAGTGACGATGTTGATGGGCCGAAAACTCAAGCCCTGCTTGAGTTTTCGGCCCATCAACACCTAGGCCGGGGCGGCGTCGCCGTCGCTGTCGCCGCGGCGCTTCAGCAGCCACCAGCCGATCCCGACCAGGATCGCGGCGGCGACCACATAGTCGAGGTAGCCGAGGTTGTGGCGCCAGCTCTCCCAGTTGTCGCCGACGCTCTGGCCGAGCAGCGCGAGGGCCAGGACCCAGGGGATCGAGCCGAGCGTGGTCAGCAGCGAGAAGCGGGCGAGCGGCATCCGCGCCACCCCGGCGGGCACCGAGACGAAGGTGCGCACGATCGGCAGCATCCGCGAGAAGAAGACGGTCGCGTCGCCCCAGCGCTCGAACCAGCCCTCGGTCTGCTTCAGTCGCTCCGGGCTGACGTGGAAGAGCCGGTTCCGTTCGAGCAGGTCGACCCGCCCGAAGTACCCGATCGCGTAGCCGATCAGCGACCCGACCAGGTTGCCCAGCACCCCCGCGGTGACGATCCCGGCCAAGGTCAGTTCGCCTTTCGAGACGGCGAATCCGGCGAACAGCATGATCGCCTCGCTCGGCACCGGGATGCAGGCCGACTCCAGCGCCATCAGCACGAAGACGGCGGGCAATCCGGCCGAGCTGATGAATTCGGTGGCGACGTTGACGATCGGATTGAGGACAAAATCGGTGACGGAGGCGTAGGGCATCGTCCAACCGTTGCGATCGCTGCTTAAGTCCTGATGAGAGCCGCCATCAGACGTCTCTCATCTTTCCTTCATCTTGATCACTGATCCTGATCAGCCGATGCGTATCTTGGTCGTCGAGGACGAGGTGAAGATGGCGGCGCTCCTGCGGCGCGGTCTCAGCGAGGAAGGCCTCAACGTCGACGTCGCCGACGAAGGCGAGCGCGCCCTCCTGATGGCCGGCGCCGCCGACTACGACGCGGTCGTGCTCGACGTGATGCTGCCCGGGATCGACGGCTTCGAGACCTGCCGGCGCCTGCGCCGCGACGGCATCTGGGCGCCGGTCCTGATGCTGACCGCGCGCGGCGCCCTCGACGACCGCGTCACCGGGCTCGACGGCGGCGCCGACGACTACCTGGTCAAGCCCTTCGCCTTCGCCGAGTTGCTCGCCCGCCTTCGCGCCCTCGTCCGCCGCGGCACGGTCGAGCGCCCGCCGGTGATGGAGGTCGGCGACCTGCGCCTCGATCCGGGCACCCGCCAGGTCTGGCGCGGCGACGTCGAGATCGATCTGTCCTCGAAGGAGTTCACCCTCCTGGAGACCTTCATGCGCCACGCCGGTTATGTCCTCTCGCGGACCCAGCTGCTCGAGCAGGCCTGGGAGTACGACTTCGAGCACCGCTCGAACGTGGTCGAGGTCTACGTCCGTTACCTGCGCCGCAAGGTCGACGTGCCCTTCGGGCGCCGGTCGATCGAGACGGTGCGCGGCGCCGGCTATCGATTGCGGAAGGACGGGGGCCGCTGAGCCGGCTCTCGATCCGCCTCCGCCTCACCCTCGTCTTCGCCGCGGTCATCGCCCTGGTGCTGGCGGCGACCGGCGTCTTCGTCTACCTGCAGTTCGAGCACGAGGCGAACAACGCCCTCGACTCGGGGCTGCGATCGCGCGCCGACGAACTCTCCGCCGCGGTCCGCCAGTCGGGCTCGCGGTCGGTCCACAACCGCCACCTGGTCGGCAAGGCCGACAGCTTCGCCGAGGTGCTCGACGCCGACGGCAACGTGCTCGACTCCTCGCTGACGATCGGCGACACCGACCTGCTCGACCCAGGTCAGCTCCGCCGCGCCGCCACCGGGGACGTCTTCGTCGACCGCGGCCCGCTGCCGGGCACCGACGGCGGGGTCCGCCTGCTCGCGACCCCGGTCGACGCGCCGACCGGCAAGGAGATCGTCGTCGTCGGCACCTCGACCGCCTCGCGCGAAGATTCCTTCACCGACCTCCTGCAGCTGCTTCTGATCGGCCTCCCGGCGGCGCTGATCCTCGCCTCGATCGCGGGATACGGGGTCGCCACCGCGGCGCTGCGCCCGGTCGAGGCGATGCGCGCCCGGGCCGAGGAGATCTCCACCGCCGCCCCCGACGAGCGCCTGCCGGTCCCCGACACCCGCGACGAGGTGGCGCGGCTGGGGGAGACGCTGAACGAGATGCTCGCCCGGCTCGGCGACGCGCTGGAGCGCGAGCGCGCCTTCGTCGCCGACGCCAGCCACGAGCTGCGCACGCCGCTGGCGATCCTTCGCACCGAGCTCGAGCTCGCCCTCGCCCAGGGCCGCTCGCCGGAGGAATTGCGGGCCGCGCTCGTCTCCGCCGCCGAGGAGACCGACCGGCTCACCCAGCTCTCCGAGGACCTGCTGACGATCGCCCAGACCGAGCGCGGCGAGCTGCCGTTGCGACTGGAGCGGCTGCGTCTCGCCGACACCTTCGCGGCGGTCGAGCGCCGCTTCGCCCGCCGCGCCGGTGAAGCGGACCGGCGGATCGAGGTGGGGGAGGGCGGCGAGCTGGAGCTGGTCGCCGACTGGCTGCGGCTCGACCAGGCGGTCGGCACCATCGTCGACAACGCGCTGCGTTACGGCGGTGGCACGATCACCCTCTCGGCCCGCCGCGCCGGGTCGGCGGGGGTGGACGCCGGCGGCGCGGCCACGGGGCTCGGCGCCGCGGTCGAGATCCACGTCACCGACGAGGGCGAGGGCTTCCCGCCCGCCTTCCTCGACCGCGCCTTCGAGCGCTTCAGCCGCGCCCCCGGCGTTCGCGACGGCGGCTCCGGGCTCGGCCTGGCGATCGTCGCCACCGTCGCCGAGGCCCACGGCGGCTCCGCCCACGCCGCCAACCGGCCGCAGGGTGGGGCCGACGTCTGGCTCGTCATCCCGCTCTCATCTCGCGTTAATCAACAGGCAAGATGATCGCCGGCGCCATGCCCGACCCGATCTCCTACCTCCAGGCGCTGATCCTCGGGCTCACCCAGGGCATCGCCGAGCCCTTCCCGGTCTCCAGCCTCGGCCACGGGGTGATCATCCCCGGGCTCTTCGGCTGGAACATCCACCAGAACGACGATTACTTCCTCGCCTTTCTCGTCGCCACCCACTGCGCCACCGCGATCGTCCTCTTCTTCTACTTCCTCGCCGACTGGGTGCGGATCTTCAAGGGCCTCGGCCGCTCGATCCGCGCCCGCGGGATCGGCGAGGGCGACGACGACGCCCGCCTCGGCTGGCTGCTGGTGATCGGGACGATCCCGGCCGGCATCCTCGGCCTCGCCCTCCAGCACCCGCTGCGCACGCTCTTCGCCTCGCCGGAGACGGCCTCGCTCTTCCTGATCCTCAACGGCGTCTTGTTGCTCGCCTTCGAGCGGTTGCGCCGGCGCCGCCCCGAAGTCGGCGACGGCGAGGGCGACTCCGACCCACGGATCGCGCACCGGATCACCTTCAAGCAGGCGGCGGCGATCGGCACCGCCCAGGCGGCGGCGCTGATCCCCGGCATCTCGCGCTCCGGCGTGACCATGGGCGGCGGCCTCTTGGCCGGACTGTCGAACGAGGACGCGGCCAAGTTCGGCTTCCTCCTCGCCACCCCGGTGATCGCCGCCGCCGGGGTGCTGAAGCTGCCCGAACTCCTCGGCTCGGCCGGCGACGGGGTGCGCGGCCAGGCCCTGGTCGGCGCGCTCGCCGCCGCCTTCACCACCTTCTTCGCGGTCCGCTTCCTGCTGCGCTTCTTCAAGACGAACCGTCTGACGCCATTCGGTATCTACTGTCTGGTGGCCGGAATCGTCTGCAGCCTGATCTTCGCCTTCTGACGCTTGTCCTCCATACGCGGACAAGCGTCGAGGTGAGTCCGCGGTGAGCGGCGCGGAGGTAAGCCTCGCGCTCTCGGTCTTCCTCGCCTGCGCGGTCGAGGCGGTCGAGGCGTTCACGATCGTCCTCGCCGTGGGGACGACGCGGCACTGGACCGCGGCCCTGGCCGGGACGGGCGTGGCGGCGCTGGTGCTGGCGGTGGTCGTCGCGGCGCTCGGCCCGGCCCTGACGGTGCTGCCGCTCGGTGTCCTGCGGGTGGTGGTCGGCGGGCTCCTCCTCACCTTCGGCCTGCAGTGGCTGCGCAAGGCGATCCTGCGCGCCGCCGGGGCGAAGGACAAACACGACGAGGAGGCGATCTTCGCTGAGGAGGCGGCCGAGGCCGCGGCGGCGCCCGCAGCCGCCGGCTTCGACGGCTACGCCTTCGCGATCTCCTTCAAAGCGGTGCTGCTGGAGGGGCTCGAGGTCGCCTTCATCGTCCTCACCTTCGGCGCCAACCAGCACGACATCGGGCTCGCCGCGGCCGCTGCCGCTGCCGCGATCCTCGCCGTCCTCGGTGCCGGGCTGGCGCTGCGGGCGCCGCTGGCGCGGGTGCCGGAGAACGGGATGAAGTTCGCGGTCGGCGTGCTCCTGACCAGCTTCGGGATCTTCTGGGGGGCCGAGGGCGCCGGGGCGGACTGGCCCGGGGGCGAGGCCTCGCTCGCGCCCCTCGTCGCCGTCATCCTCGTGGCGGCGCTGGCGATGGTCGCCGAGGTCCGCGGCCGCGGGACTGTCGAGGTGACGGCGTGAACGCCGCTATCGCAACGGTGCCGGGACGGCGGGACGCCAGGCCACGATCCGGGCGGTCCTGCGCATGAGCGCCCGCCGCATCCTCGTTGCGATCTGGGACTTCGTCGTCGGCGACGACCCGCGCCTGGCCCTCGCGGCGCTGGCCGCGATCGGCCTGACGGCGGTGGTCTGCGCCTTCGGCCTCTCCGCCTGGTGGTTGGCGCCCGCGGTCGCGCTCGCCGCCCTGCGCTGGACCCTGCGCGGCGCCCGTCCCTCGGCGACCAGCGCCTCCAAGACGAGCTCGTAGTGATCGGTTCGGCACATGGACCGACCGTAAGCCCGCTTCCTTCAGCGGGCCTTTGCGCTCCCTAAAAACCCGCCGAGAGAGTCGTCGCGCTCAGGCCCGGGCGGCGCGGGCAGATGAGAGCGGGTCCACAGAAGTCTCACCTCGCTCTCATGTCGAGCACCCAAAGTGGGCGCGATGACGACCAGCCAGCGCCGCATGCTCAACAAGGTTCCCGAGATCACCGCCTACTTCTGGGTGATCAAGGTGCTTTGCACCACGGTGGGGGAGACCTTCGCCGACAACCTGAACGAAAACCTCGGCCTCGGGCTCACCAACACCTCCTACATCATGGGCGCGGTCCTGATCGCCGTCCTCGTCGCCCAGTTCCGCGCCCGCCGCTACATCCCCGGCGTGTACTGGCTGGCGGTGGTGCTGATCAGCGTCGTCGGCACCCTGATCTCCGACAACCTGGTCGAAAATTACGGTGTTGCCCTGGAGACGACGACGATCGCCTTCGCGGCGATCCTGATCTGCGTCTTCGCCTCCTGGTGGTGGAGCGAGCGCACCCTCTCGGTTCACACCATCGTCACCACCCGCCGCGAGGCGTTCTACTGGCTGACGATCCTCTTCACCTTCGCCCTCGGCACCTCGGCCGGGGACTTCCTCTCCGAGCAGCTCGAACTGGGATACCTCGCGGCGCTGGGGATCTTCGCCGGGGCGATCGCCGTGGTCGCTTTGCTGCACTTCGGCCTGCGGATGAACGCGATCCTCTCCTTCTGGCTCGCCTACATCCTCACCCGGCCGCTCGGCGCCTCGATCGGTGACTACCTCGCCTCGCCGACCGAAGAAGGCGGCCTCGGCCTCGGCACCAACGTGACCAGCATCATCTTCCTCTCGACCATCCTCGCGCTGGTCGTCTTCCTGGCGATCTCGAAGCGGGACGTGATCCGCAGCGGGCCGCTCGCCGCTCCGGCTGGCACCGAGCCGGCGGTCCTCGTCGTCCTCAACAAGGCGCTGCCGACCACGCCTCTCCTCGATGCGGTGCGTCGGCGCGCGGAGCAGGCGCCTGCCCACTTCCGCCTCCTCGTCCCGAACCCCGACCACCTCGCGCTCGACCACTCGGCCGAACCCGGCCCGGCCGCCGCGGCACTCCTCTCCGGCGCGGTCCCGTCCCTGGAAGCGGCCGCGGCGGGCTCGCCGGTCTCGGCCCGGGTGGCGAACAGCCCGAACGCCTACGACGACATCGTCGAAGAGCTCGATCGCGGCTCCTACACCGAGATCATCCTCGAGACGCCACCCACCCACCTCTCCCACTGGCTCCACATCGACCTGCCCCAGCGGGTCTCGCAGCTCGGCCTGCCGACGGAGACGGTCGCCGCCGCCCATGCGTAACCTCATCGCCAGCCTCACCTCCACCCGGAACACCTACTCGAAGGTGCCCGAAATCACCGCCTGGTTCTGGGTGGTCAAGGCGCTGACCACGGCGATGGGCGAGTCGACCTCCGACTGGCTGGTACATACCCTCGTCCCCGAGATCGCCGTCGTTCTCGGCGCGATCGCCTTCGCCGTCGCGATCTACATCCAGTTCACCAAGGACCGGTATATCCCCTGGTGTTACTGGCTGGCCGTGGCGATGGTGGGAGTGTTCGGCACGATGGCGGCCGACGTGCTGCACGTGGGGCTCGGCGTGCCCTACATCGCCTCGACGATCTTCTACGCCCTCGTGCTCGCCGTCGTGTTCCGCTCCTGGTACCGGATCGAGGGCACCCTTTCGATCCACAGCATCCACACGCCTCGCCGCGAGTGCTTCTACTGGGCGGCGGTGCTGGCCACGTTTGCCCTCGGCACCGCGGCCGGAGACCTGACGGCAAACACGTTCGGGCTCGGTTACTTCGGCTCGATCTGGCTCTTCGCGGCGATCATCGCGATCCCCGCCCTCGGCTACTTCCGCCTCGGGATGGGCTCGATCCTCTCCTTCTGGTTCGCCTATGTGGTGACCAGGCCGCTCGGGGCCTCGGTCGCCGACTGGCTGGCGAAACCGGCGGGCGTCGGGCTCGGGACCGGCCTCGTCAGCCTGGCCTTCGCCGCGGCGATCTTCGCGATCGTGTGGCACCTCGCGCGGACCGGCAAGGACACTCCCTTCGACCAGCTGCCGGAGGACGTGCTGGTCGCAGAGGGTGCCTGAACGCTACTGATCCATCTGCATCAGCTGCCAGATCCCCCACAGCACGCAGCCGAGCGCGCCGATCCCGATCGTGGTGTTGACCGCTTCGGCGGTCTCCGGTTCGATCGTCGCCAGGCCGCAGAGGCAGAGGAGCACGGCCAAGAGTCCCCATACCCACTTCCACTCGAATGGCTTGAGGAGGTTCACATCAGAAAGAGTACGCCGATCCGAGTCGCCAGGATGTAGCCGAAATGTCACTCTCAGGAGACCCCAACAGCGCTCCAATGAAGGCTCCGAGCGCCTCGCTGGAGACCGTCGCCCGCGAGTGGACCCGGATCGGGGTCACCGGCTTCGGCGGGCCGCCCGCCCACATCGCCCTGCTGCGCAAGCTCGTCGTCGATCGCGAGGGGTGGATGGACCACCACGCCTTCGAGGACGCCAACGCCGCCTGCTCGCTGCTGCCCGGGCCGTCCTCGACCCAACTGGCGATCTTCTGCGCCTACCGGGTCGCCGGCTGGCCGGGGGCGATCATCGGCGGGCTCGGCTTCATCGTCCCCGCGGTCGTCCTGATCCTCGCCCTCTCGCTGGTCTTCCTCTCCGGCTCGCCGCCCGACTGGATCGAGGGCGCCGGGGCGGGGGCGGGGGCGGCGGTCGCCGCGGTCGCGGTGCGGGCCGGGGGGGACCTGCTCGGCCCCAGCCTCGCCCGCGCCCGCCACGAAGGCGGGGCGTTGATCCGCTGGGCCGCCTACGGACTGGCCGGCGGGGTCGCGGCGGCGACGATCGGTCCCTGGCTGGTCCTCATCCTGGTCGGCTGCGGGTTGCTCGAGCTGCTGATCCGTCGTGCCTCTGGCGAGGGAGCGATGGCGCTGCTCGCCCCGCTGGTGGCGGTGCCGAGGGCGGCGCTCGCCGGCGGCCTGCGCGACGCGATGCCCCTCGCCGCGGTCGCCTCGACCGGCACCGTCGGCGACCTGGTCTGGACCGCGCTCAAGGTCGGGGCGCTCTCCTTCGGCGGCGGCTTCGTGATCGTGCCGCTGATGCAGGGCGACGCCGTTCATGCCTACCACTGGATGAGCAACACGGAATTCCTCAACGCGGTGGCGTTGGGGCAGGTGACGCCGGGCCCGGTGGTGGCGACGGTCGCCGCGGTCGGCTACGGCGCCTATGGGATCGGCGGCGGCCTGCTCGCCGCGCTGGTCGCCTTCCTGCCCTCGTTCTCCTTCATCCTGCTCGGCGGCGGGCGCTTCGAGCGGCTGCGCGGCAACCCGCTGGCCCGGGCCTTCCTCGCCGGCGCCGGCCCGGCGGCGATCGGGGCGATCCTCGGCTCGGCCATCCCGCTCGCCGGGGCGCTTTCCTGCGGCTGGCAGTTCGTCGTCCTCGGCCTCGCCGCGATCGCCCTGCTGGTGACCCGCCGTGGGGTGGTCTCGGTGCTGCTTGTCGCGGGTGCGGTCGGCGCCGTCGTCGCCCTCGCGGGCGGCCCGTTGCCCTGACCGCGCGGCTCTCATCCCATCCTTAGGTCGTTCTCATCAGCGGTTTAGCGCCCCCGCCTAGCTTGCCGCGCCATGACCACTTCCCTCTCCTCCCTGAAGTCCCGCTCGCTCGTCGCCAAGGTCCCCGAGATCATCGCCTTCTTCTGGCTCACCAAGGTGGCGACGACCGCGATGGGGGAGTCCACCTCCGACTGGATGAACGGCTTCCTCGGCCCGGCGATCGCGGTGCCGGTGATGCTGGCCCTTCTGATCTGGACCCTGCGCCGCCAGCTCCGCGCCACCCGCTACGACGCCTGGACCTACTGGGCGGTGGTCGTCATGGTCGCGATCTTCGGCACCTCCGCCGCCGACGCCCTGCACGTCGCGCTCGGCATCCCCTACCTCGCCTCGACCGCCTTCTACGCCGTCGTCTTGGCGGCGATCTTCGTCACCTGGTACCGAGCCGAGGGCACGCTCTCGATCCACTCCATCTACACCCCGCGCCGCGAGCTCTTCTACTGGGCGACCGTCCTCGCCACCTTCGCCCTCGGCACCGCCGCCGGCGACATGACCGCGACGACCCTCCACCTCGGCTTCTTCGGCTCGATCTGGCTGTTCGCGGCGCTGATCGCGATCCCGGCGATCGGCTATCGCTGGTTCGACCTGAACGAGGTGCTCGCCTTCTGGGTCGCCTACGTCCTCACCCGGCCGCTCGGCGCATCGGTCGCCGACTGGCTCGCGGTGTCACCGCACCGGGGTGGACTGGGCTTCGGCACGGGCGGAGTCAGCCTGATCCTGGCTGCCTCGGTCTACCTCGCCGTGCGCCGACTGGCGACGACGAAGATGGACGTCCGTGGCGACGACTCCGACCCCGACGGGTCGGCGGACAGCTCAGACGCGGGCAGGCTCGGTCGAGGTCGCGCCCTCGGCCTCGACCTTGGGTAGGGCCTCAGGGAGCGTGTAGAAGTGCTCGGTGGCGCCGCGCACCGCACGCTGGCGGACGAGCACGATCAGGTCCGCTTTGGCCAGCTCGGTGACGTGGTAGTTCGTGTTGCTGAGCGGGATCTGCAGCTCATGGCTGAGGTCGCTGGGGGAGAGGACACGGCCGCCGTCGATACCGAGGATTTCCAGGATCGAGACCCGTAGCGGGTGGGCGGTGGCACGGGCGAGGCGCTCCCAGTCGACCGGTATCGACTCGCCGTGAGGACGGGCGCCGTTCTGAGGCGCACTGCTCGCACGGGTGCCGTTGGTGGTCGTCTTGGCCTTGGCCATCAGGTCTGCAACTCCGTTTCCGTTGCCATTTACGTGTTGCTCAAGTACCCCGTTTTCTCCAACCATGCGACCGAGATTACCAAAAATTCTTGATTCATGTACCAACTTTCGGGTACAGTCGCTTTGGGATGCTCTTCTGGAGGAGAGATGCGGCGCTTGGCGACGCCTGGATCACTTTTTCGGTGATCTGCGTCGGAATCGCCCTTGCCTACGTACTCGCCGCACCGCTCGCGAGTGCCGACACCGCCGGGATCATCGCCCCGAGCGATCCGCACGCACCGAGCGTCGAATCCGGCTGGCAGGCCGGCACCTGCAACGCCGAACCGCCCGAAGTGAGCACCGAGTGCTCGGTCGCCACCCCCAGCCAGTACTTCGAAGAAGCGGCTGGTCACCCGAATTTCGGTTTCACGCAGTTCATCGTCAAACACACGACGGTCGGTCCGCTCGAAACCCCTGTCGGCGAACTCAAGGACGTCCGGGTCGATCTGCCAGTCGGCCTAAGCGTCAATCCCGGCGCGGCAACGGTCTGCACGCAGATCCAGTTCGACGCCGAAGCCTGTCCCTCGACCTCTGAAGTGGGGGAAAGCCAGGTGACCGTGTCGATCGCCGGTCTGGTGGTCAAACCGATAGCCGGGGTCACTGCGGTCCCTGTCTATGACCTGGAACCGGTGCAGGGGAAAGCCGCCCGGTTCGGCCTCAAACTGGCCGGCAACGATGTCTACCTCGAAGGGGACATTGCCTACGCAGGCGACTATCACGAGGGCTTCTCGATCGCAGTTCCGGCGGTGATCCCGATCGAAGGGTTGGGCACCGGGGCGGTCCTGAAAAATCGCCTCGTCTTCAACGGGCGGGCGGGTGACGGTACGTTCCTCACCACTCCGAGCACCTGTCTGGGAGAAGCCTTCACCCAGTCGGGCAACATCTACTCGACCTTCCTTCTGGCGGCGTCGGTCGCCGAAGAGAACTCCGCAGGCTACGTTTTCCCACAATCGGCAGTACCGTCGTTCGAGTCGCCGATCCCGCCCGGGACCTCGCCGAAAAGCTGCAACACGATCCCTTACACGCCGAGCATCGGGGTGGCGCCGGGGACCACCGCCACCAACTCGCCGGCGCCCGCCGAGGTGACGGTCGCGGTCCCGCACATCCAGAAAGCGACCGGCCAGGACGATTCGACCACCAAGACTGCCTCGCTGTCGCTGCCGCTCGGGATGGGGATCAACCCCTCGGCGGCTGCCGCGGTCAACAACCTGAAGACCTGCGACAACAGCCAGTTCGTCCTCCACTCGACCCAGGCGATCAGCTGCCCGGCCGAGTCGCGGATCGGCACCGCGATGATCGCCTCGGCGGCGCTGCCGGAAGGGAACCTCGAAGGCCCCGTCTTCATCGGCAAGCAGGAAAGCACCGACCCGGCCTCCGGCAACGAGTACCGGATCTTCATCGACGTCGCCTCGGCCCGCTACGGGATCGACGTGCGGCTGGTCGGCCACGTCGCCGCCGACCCGACCACCGGGCAGTTGACGACGACGATCACCGAAGTCCCGCAGGTCCCCTTCACCAGCTTCAAGCTCGACTTCATCGGCGGCCAGCGCTCGGTGCTGAGCAGCCCGCCGACCTGCGGCCCCAACACCAGCGCCGCCCGGATGACCCCTTACTCGGGGAACGCGCCGGCGACGCCGACCCAGTCCTTCTCCCTCCAGGCCACCCCGGGCGGAGGTGCCTGCGCCACCAGCCTCGCCGCGCGCTCCTTCGCCCCCTCTTTCGCCGCCGCGCCGAAAAGCACCCAGGCCGGCGCCTACAGCCCGCTCCACATCGCCATCGGTCGCACCAACGGCCAGCAGGAGCTGAAAGGCGCGACGATCACGCTGCCCCCGGGGATGATCGGCAAACTGGCCGGCATCCCCTACTGCCCGGCGAGCCAGATCGCCGCCGCCGCGACCACCTCCGGCGCCTCGCAGGCGGCCAGATCGAGCTGCCCCTCGAAGAGCGAAGTCGGCACCGCGACCGTGCAGGCGGGCACCGCGGCGACGCCGCTCTCGATCACCGGCAAGGTCTTCCTCTCGGGTCCCTACCACGGGGCTCCGCTCTCCCTGGCAGTGATCACCCCCGCCACGGCCGGGCCGTTTGACCTCGGAACGGTCGTGGTGCGGGTGGCCCTGCTCGTCGACCCGGAATCGGCCCAGGTGACCGCGGTCTCCGACCCGATCCCCGACGTCTTCGGCGGCAGCCAGCTGAGCATCAGGTCGATCGCGATCGACCTGAACAAGAAAGAATTCACCCTCAACCCGACCAGCTGTGACAAATCGGCGACGACGGCGACGCTGAACGGCGGCGGCGCGAACCCGACGGTCCCGGCGGCCTGGTCGAGCTTCGTCGCCACGGTCCCCTTCCAGACCTCGAATTGTGAAGCGCTGAAATTCCGGCCGAAGCTGGTCACCCGCTTCCTCGGCGGCAAGAAGGCGACTCGCCGGGCCGGCCACCCGAAGCTGCAGGCGACCTTGACCGCGCGTGAAGGCGACGCCAACATCGCCCGCGCGACGCTGACGTTCCCGCGCTCGGAGCTGATCGACCAGAGCCACATCAAGACGATCTGCACGCGCCCGAAGCTGGCCGCCCACGAATGTCCGGACGCCTCGATCTACGGCTACGCCCGTGCCGAATCGCCTTTGCTCGACCAGGAACTGGCCGGGCCCGTCTACCTGGTGCCGTCGACCCACGTGCTGCCCGATCTGCTCGCCGACCTGCGTGGCCAGGTGGAGATCCAGCTGCACGGCGTGGTCAAATCGGTCAAAGACGGCCGCATCCGCAGCACCTTCTCGCCGATCCCCGACGTGCCGGTGAGCAAGTTCGTGCTGACCATGCAGGGCGGCAAGAAGGGCCTGCTCCAGAACTCGCGCAACCTCTGCACCCATAAGTACTTCTCGAAGCTCAACTTCCTCTCCCAGAACGGCAAGCACCTGCGCAAGAAGCGCCTGCCGCTCGGCGTCGCCGGCTGCGGGAAGCACTCGAAGGGCAAGCCCAAGGCCGCGAAGGGGACGAACAACCACAACTAAATACGTGGTTGTTTTTTGATCCGAGATAGATGGGTATGGGCTCGCAACGATGAGGAGGAATGCACGGAACTCTGTAGTGCTGGCCGCCGCGATGGCGCTGGCCGCGCTGCTCGCCGCCGCCTTCGCGAGCTCGGCGTCGGCGATCGGTATCGGCACCTGGGAAGCCGGAACCTGCAAAGTCGCCACCTGCACCTACGGCAGCCCCGTCCCGGACACCGAATTCTTCTCCCAGGCCGCCGGTCACCCGCCGGATGGCGTCACCGACTTCAGCGTCAACGTCGAAGGCGGGGACCAGGTCAAACGGGTGAAAGTCGAACTCCCTGAGGGTTTGAACGTAAATCCGCAGGCGGTTCCGCAGTGCTCGATCGCGGACTTCCAGGCGGATGCCTGCACCGCCGCCAGTCAAGTCGGCGTCAGCAAAGTGGTCTCGAGCGTGCTGCCGATCATTCCGATCGAAGCCGCCGTGTACGACTTGATTCCCAAAGAAGGGGAACCGGCGCTTTTCGCCTTCCACGTGTCGGTGCCCCTGGTGGCCAGCGAGTTCGTCTACCTCGAAACGGCAATCGAATGGTCGGGCGACTACCACGAGTCGTTCTTCATCAACAACATCGCGGCGTTCCCGCCGCTCGAATCGAACCGGCTCACGTTCAACGGCCAGGCCGGTGGCGACTTCCTCACCCTGCCGAGCCCCTGCAACGGCAACTCGACCAGCATCCTCGAACTCGAAAGCCAGGCGGGCGCGACCGCCGGGCCGCAGAAAACGACGCCGCCGGTGCCGATCTCCGGCTGCGCCTCGGTGCCGTTCAAACCCACGGTGGGGGCGGTCGCCAACGGGCCGACCGATTCCTCGGTGCCGGTCTCGGTGACGCTCAACATCCCGCAGCACGCTGGCGCCGGCGAACTCAACAGCTCGACGGTGAAGACCGCCAACGTGACGCTGCCGGCCTACACCGGCCTCAACCCGGCGACCGCGCCCGGCCTCAAATTCTGCCCTGACAACGCCTTCCCGTTGCACTCGCGAGTGGCGACCAGCTGCCCGGCCGAATCGCAGATCGGCACGATCGCGATCGAAGCGCCGGAGCTCCCCGCCGGCTCGCTCAAAGGTCCGGTCTACCTGGCCACGCAGAAGAGCCGCGACCCACTGTCAGGGCAGGAGTACCGCGTCTTCTTCAACGCCGAATCGGCCCGCTACGGGGTTCAGGTCCGCGAGGAAGGGCGGATCAAGGCGAACCCGAGCACCGGCCAGATCACCGGCGAATTCAGCGAACTGCCGCAGGTCGCGTTCAGCTCGGCGACGCTCACCTTCGGGCCGCAAGCCAAACACGCGATCCCGGTGCTGTCGAGTCCGCCCCTCTGCACCAACACCGCGACCTCGAGCGCCGTCCCGTGGTCGACCGGGGCGACGACCCCGACCGGCACCACCGAACTGAAACTGACCCAGGCACCGGGCGGCGCGCCCTGCGCGAAAACGATGGCCGAACGGCCGTTCAAACCGGGCTTCACGGCGAAGCCGGGAACCGCCAAGGCGCTCGCCTACACGCCCTACACCCTGCACATCACCCGCAATGAAGGCCAGCAGGAGATCAAAGGCTTCAACATCACCCTGCCGCCGGGGGCGACGGCGAAACTCGCCGGCATCCCCTACTGCCAGCCGAAGGAATACGAAACCGCGCTGAAGAAGTCCGGCGCCGAACAGGAAAAAGCCTCGGCCTGCAGCGCGAAAAGCGAAATCGGGGTGGCGACGATCCAGGCCGGCACCGGCGCGAACCCGCTGTCGATCGACGGCAAGGTCTACCTCTCCGGTCCATATAAAGGGGCGCCGCTGTCGGTGGTCGTGATCACCCCGGCGGTGGCCGGCCCCTTCGACCTCGGCAACGTCGTGGTCCGCGCCCCGCTGGCACTCGACCCGGAAACCGGGCAGGCATCGACCAGCGCCGAAATTCCCGACGTCTTCGGCGGCGTGAAGCTGGACATCCGCTCGATCGTGGTCAACCTGAACCGCAAGGAATTCACCCTCAACGGGACCAACTGCCAGAAATCTGCGGTCGTCGGGAGCGTCCTCGGCGGCGGTGGCGATCCGACCAACCCGGCCGCGTGGTCATCGGTGGCCGTCTCCGACCCGTTCGAAGGTGAAGGCTGCCAGGGCCTCGCCTTCAAGCCGAAACTGAAGCTGCGCCTCTTCGGCCAGACCCATCGCGCCAAGCACCCGAAACTGAAGGCGACCTTGACGACGAAGGCGGGCCAGGCCAACACGGCGCTCGCCTCGGTCGCCCTGCCGCACGCGATCTTCCTCGACCAGTCGAGCCTCGCCACCATCTGCACGCGCCCCCAGTTCGCCGCCGAACAATGCCCGAAGAAATCGGTCTACGGCCACGCCCGGGCCTGGTCGCCGCTACTCGACCAGCCGCTTGAAGGCCCGGTCGTCCTGCGCTCCTCGAACAACACGCTGCCGGACATGGTCGCGCACCTGAAAGGCCAGGTGGACATCGACCTCGACGGCAAGATCGACAGCTTCAAGGGCGGCATCCGCACCACCTTCGCCCACATCCCGGACCTGCCGGTGAGCAAGTTCGTGATCGTCCTGCCAGGCGGCAAGCACGGCCTGCTGCAAGCATCGACCAACCTCTGCACCAAGCCGGTGAAGGGAATCATCCGGCTGAAGGGCCAGAACGGCAAGAAGGCAAACCGCCACGTCCGCATCCAGACCCCCTGCGGCGGCAAGAAGAAGAACGGCAAGAAGGCGAAGAAGCACAAAGGGTCGGGCGGCAAGAAGACGAGCGGCGGAAATAAGAAGGGCAAGCAGCAGTAGCTCCTTAGC
The DNA here is from genome assembly GCA_963795675.1 of uncultured Solirubrobacterales bacterium. Lineage (GTDB taxonomy): Bacteria > Actinomycetota > Thermoleophilia > Solirubrobacterales > 70-9 > VAYN01. Next base: position 480,104 of record CAWCJB010000004.1, on the reverse strand, counting down.
CGGCCTGGCGCTAGCTGTTTAGCCAGCCTGGAGCGCCAAATCCGCTTATTTCCGGGCTTTTCGGATCGTCTTTCCGATCCGTCCTTCTTCGTCCGGTGGGCTTGATTCGCCCGCTTTGGCCGCTAGTGTGGATCGTGGGAGCAGTACCAGGGAGAAGCTGTACCGCCACGCAGGGGCGGCGTTATCGCTTTTGGGGAATTGCGTTAACGGAGGAGGAATAGATGTCGAAGCGCTTGCTTCTTGCACTTGTGGTGGGGGTACTCGGCGCTGCGGTAGTCGCGCCTGCCGCCCACGCCGCATTCGGAATCGAAAAATGGGAATCGATCACCTGCAACGCAAACGAAGATACGCCTGGGATCGGTGAAAAACTGATCGGCACTCCGTTCCCGGCGGCGCCGCCTGCCGGGCAGTGCAAAGGGGCCACGACCCCGGAAAAACTCTTCACCCAGGCTGCGGGTCATCCGAACTTCGGCATCACCGACTTCACGATGAACACCTTCCCCGAAGGGGGCGGTGCGGGCGGATTCCCTGAAGGCTTCCTTCACAAAATCGTCGTCGACACCCCCGAAGGCCTGAGCGTCAATCCGGAAGCGCTGCCTCAGTGCCCGCTCTCGGAAATCGAAACCCCTCCCTTCACCTGCAAACCGGAAACGATCATCGGCGTCAATTACCTGACGGTCGCTGCACAGACTCCGCCGTGCGCGGCGCCGTTTGCCGGCAACTGCATCCAGGTCCGGGCCGCGGTGCCGGTGTACAACGTCGAACCGTTCCCGGGTGTCCCATCGATGGTCGGCTTTCCGACCGAAGCCGGGCCGACCTTCATCGTCGGCTCATTGAGTCCGGTCGATCAGCACGTGACCTTTACGATCAGCAACATCCATGCACCATCGGTGACCAGCCCGCCGATCATCGGCTCGCGGTTGGTCTTTTTCGGCAACAAAGGCCTCGGTGGCAAAGGCGGCCCGTACCTGACGATGCCGAGCAACTGCGCCGGCGGCCAGGTTTCCGACCTACATGTCGAATCGCAGGGGGAACCGATCGAATCGACGAAGTTCGCCGAAGCGTCCTACACGACTCCGACCGGTGCGAGCGGGTGCGCGAATGTCCCGTTCAACCCCGAAATCGCGGTCACGGCCGACGGCGCCAAATTCGTCGACAGCCCGGAACCGACCACCGTCGACGTCGGGATCCCGTACGACCCCTCGGCGCTGATCGCCAACTCCTACCTGAAGGTCGCCAAGGTCACCCTGCCGGAAGGCATGGGGATCAACCCGTCGGCGAGCAACGGCCTCACGTCGTGCACCGACGCACAGTTCCACTACCACACGAATCTCGCGGTGGAATGTCCGGCGGCGTCGAAGATCGGCACGGTCGAGGTGCAGACGCCTTCGCTGCCGGCCAACTCGCTGTTCGGCGACGTCTACGTCGGCGCGCCGCTCAAAAACGGGCCGGGCGCCTTCGAATCCGGTGAACAGTTCCGGATCTTCATCCACGCGTTCTCGACCCGTTACGGGGTCAACGTGAGGCTCGAGGGCAAGGTGTTCCCGAACGCGACCACCGGTCAGCTGACCGCGATCGTGCCGGAAAACCCGCAGGCCACGTTCCGCAACTTCCGCCTCCACTTCTTCGGTGGAGACAAGGGCATCCTCACCTCGCCCCCGACCTGTGGAACGAACACGACGACCACCGAATTCACTCCGTGGTCGGAAAACCCGGGCAACAACAAACCGACCGCGAACACGGCGCTCACCAGCGTCCCTGGCGGCGGTGCCTGCCCGACTACCCTCGGCGCCCGCAAATTCGTGCCGGGCTACACCGCCAAATCGGACTCGACCGAAGCGGGGAAGTACTCGCCGTTCCGCGTCGTGATCAGCCGCGCCGACGGTCAGCAGGAGCTGAAAGTCGTCAACGTGACCCTGCCGAAGGGCCTGGTCGGGCGACTGGCCGGGATCCCCTACTGCGGGGACGCCCAAATCGCCGCCGCGGCGGCGAGCAGCGGCCTGGCCCAGCTGGCGAAACCCAGCTGCTCCGACGAAAGCGTGCTCGGTCCGGTGACGACGCTCTCAGGTACCGGAGGCGCGCCGCTCAGCCTCTCCGGCAAGGCCTACCTCGCCGGTCCATACAAAGGGGCGCCGCTGTCGATGGCGATCATCACCCCGGCGGTGTCGGGCCCGTTCGACCTCGGCACCGTGGTCGTCCGGGTGGCGCTCAACGTCGACCCGATGACCGCCCAGATCAACGCGGTCTCCGACCCGATCCCGAACGTGTTCGGCGGGGTCAAGCTCGACATCCGCTCGATCGACGTCAACGTCAACCGCCACAATTTCATGATCAATCCGACCAACTGCGCCGCCGGCGCCGTGGCCGGGACGATCAACGGCGGTGGCTCCAACCCGGCCAACGCGGCGGCCTGGAGCAGCTACGCGGTCAGCGTGCCATGGCAGGCGACCGGCTGCAACAAGCTGTCGTTCAAGCCCTCGTTCAACGCCCGCATCTCGGGTGGCACGACGCGGGCCAAGAACCCGAAGATCCGGGTCGTAGTGAAGGCGCGCAAGGGCGATGCCAACATCGCCCGCACCGCGCTGAATCTGCCGCACTCGCTGTTCCTCGACCAGGGTCACATCAAGACCATCTGCACGAGGGTCCAGCTGGCGGCGAAGGAATGCCCGCAGAACTCGATCTACGGGCACGCCGAAGCGAGCAGCCCGCTGCTGAAGCAGAAGCTGAAGGGGCCGGTCTACCTGGTGTCCTCGAAGCACAAGCTTCCGGACCTGCTGGCGGACCTGAACGGCCAGATCAACATCCAGCTGGACGGCGTCATCAGCTCCCAGCACGGGGGCCTGAAGACCGTGTTCAACAACACGCCGGATGTGCCGCTGAAGTCATTCATCCTGGAAATGAAGGGCGGCAAGAAGAGCCTCCTGCAGAACTCGACGAACCTCTGCAAGGGCCCGCAGCTGGCGATTCTCAATATGAAGGGCCAGAACGGCAAGACGGTGAAGACGAACCAGCTTCGCCTGAACATCGCCTCTTGCGGAGGCAAGAAGAAGTCCAAGTAAGCGCCCTGGGGAGGGCACGGACGGGCGCCGGCGCGGCGGGCTGATTAGCCTCCGCGCCGGTGCGCCCTTCCGTCTCAGTCCTGATCGTCGCCTGGAACTCCGGTCGCGAGCTGCGCCGGACGCTGCCGCCGCTCGTGGCGGAGTTGCGTGAGGGTGACGAGCTGATCGTCGTCGACAACGACTCGCCCGACGACTCGGCCGCGGTGGCGCGGGAGCTGGCGCCGGCGGTGAAGATCGTGACGATGGGGCGCAACCTCGGGTTCGCCGGGGGCGCCAACGTCGGGGCGAGCGCCGCGACCGGTGACCTGCTGGTGATCTTGAACCCGGACGCGATGCCGCTGCCGGGGTGGGGCGAGGCGATCCGCCGGCCCTGGCTCGAGGGGCGCGGTTGGTCGGCCTGGCAGGGCCTCGTCGCCGGCGAGGACGCGACGACGATCAACTCGGCCGGTAACCCGGTCCACTTCACCGGGATCGTCTGGGCCGGGATGCACGACGAGCCACTCGCCGCGGTACCTGGGCCGGGGGTCGTCACCGCCGCCTCCGGCGCCTGTCTGGCGGTGCCGCTGGAGGCGTGGCGGCGGCTGGGCGGTTTCGCCGAGCGCTTCTTCATGTACCACGAGGACGTCGACCTCTCACTGCGGCTGCGGCTGGCGGGGGAGACGGTGGGGATCGAACCGCGCGCGGTGGTCGCCCACGACTACGAGTTCACGGCGTCATCAGGCAACAAGTGGCGCTGGCTCGAGCGCAACCGGCTGGCGACGCTGGTCCGGATCTACCCGGGGGCGCTCCTGGCTCTGCTGGCCCCGGCGCTGCTGGCGACCGAGGCGGCGCTCCTGCTCGCCTCGATGGCGGGCGGCTGGGGCGGCCAGAAGCTGCGCGCCGACGCCGAAGTGGTGGCCTGGCTGCCCCGCCTCTTGCGCGAGCGTCGGTCGATCCAGCGCGCCCGCGGAATCTCCGCCGGCCAGTTCGCCGCCGCGCTCACCGCCGACCTCGACTCGCCCTTCATCCCCGCCGCCGCCCGCTCGACCCCGGCGCGCCTCGCCCTCCGCGCCTACTGGCGAGCGGTCCGCGCCCTGTTGGGTCGCTAGCTGTTCGCGGCCGACGGGCGAGGGTTCGCGGCCACGCCGGATCGGTTGGGGACGGAAGCGGCGTAGGGCCCGGGCGTTCCGCAGCGGCTCGGGCAGGCTGAGGCCGCTGCGGAACGCCCGGGTCGTGACGCTTTCGGCGGGAAGTACAGGGAGATGTGGCCGTCACAAAGACGTGGCCATGGCTCTGGGCCCTTATAGGGCCCATCCGCGCTGCGTACTTTGACCACACCATGGTGTGGTCAAAGTGCCGTCACGTGTTTGCAACGTCCAAGAATCCGTGATGTTCCGACCGTCTTCGTGACGAACCCTGCGTCCTTGTGACGCCTTCCGCCCGTCCCCCGCACGCTTTCCACGCGTCCCCCGCACGGCTGCCCGGCGTCCCCGCGCCTCTCCCCGCACTCCCGGCCGTCTCGGCCACGGCCACAGCCTGCCCGGGCCGTGGCCGAGACGGCCGCGTCCCTCACCCGTCAGCCGCAGGCCGTCCGGGCGTCAACCGTCGTCACCTAAGGCCCCGAATCTGGCTCTCCAGGCGGCACGCCAACATATTTAACAGACCTTGATGTGTCCGCCGGCCGGGCTTGCGATAATGAGCGACGACGTGGATCCCTCGCGCAAGCGCAAGATACGGCTGGTCGCAGCGCTGTCCGTGGCCGTCCTGCTGGCGGTGGCTCTGATCTACACCAGCTTCTCCGCTTCGACGCAGACGAAGGAACCGTCGCAGGTCCTCACCTCCACTCCTGGCACCAAGACCGAGATGAACGGTAAAGTCGTGCCCGGCTCGATCAAGCAGGAGGGGACCGGCATCAAGTTCGAGGTCGAAGACCGCACCGGCGGCGGGGGCACCCTGCCGGTCAGCTACAACGGATCCGTCCCGGACCCGTTCCGGGGCGGTCGTGAGATCGTCCTCGAAGGCGCGGTGAAAGACGGCACCTTCGTCGGCGAACCGGAAACGCTGATCACGAAGTGCCCCTCGAAGTTCACTACGAACGCGAGCGAATCCGCCAGCGCCGGTAGCGAATCTTCGGGCAGCAATGGCTAGCGTCGGCAGCGTCCTTCTGGCGCTTGCTTTCTTCGCCGCCGCCGCCTCAGCCGTAACCGCAGTCGTCTGGCGCCACGACGACGGCCGCGTCACGCTCGCCCGCCGCGGCGTCTACGCGGTCTGGTTCCTGCTGCTGGCCTGCATCGTGATCATCGAGGTCAGCTTCGCCACCAACGATTTCTCCCTCAACATCGTCGCCGAACACTCCTCGGTCGAGACGCCGATGTTCTACAAGCTGGCGGCGATGTGGTCGAGCCAGGAAGGCTCGCTCCTGCTCTGGGCGTTCGTGCTCTCGACCGCCGCCTCGCTCGCCCTCTACTCGACCCGCCACAAGCTGCGCGACATCGTCCCCTGGGCGACCGGGGTGATGATGGCGATCGGCTCCTTCTTCATCGGGCTGATGCTGTTCGCGCCCGATGTCAACCCGTTCAAAGTGCTGAACCCGGCGCCGGTCGACGGGATCGGGCTGAACCCGCTGCTCCAGCACCCGAGCATGATGATCCACCCGCCGATGCTCTACTCCGGGTACGTCGCCTGGACGGTCCCCTTCGCCTTCGCGATCGGCGCCCTGGTCACCCGCCGGGTCGACGCCGAGTGGATCAGGGCGACGCGGCGCTTCGCCCTGATCGCCTGGACGTTCCTCGGCTTCGGCCTCCTGCTCGGCGCCCGCTGGTCCTACTCGGAGCTCGGCTGGGGCGGCTACTGGGCCTGGGACCCGGTCGAGAACGCGGCGCTGATGCCGTTCCTGCTCGGCACCGCCTTCCTGCACTCGATCATGGTGCAGGAGAAGCGCGGCATGCTGAAGGTCTGGAACTCGGCGCTGATCGTCGCCACCTTCTCGATGTGCCTGTTGGGGACGTTCCTGGTGCGCTCCGGCGTCCTCCAGTCGATCCACGCTTTCGGCGACGACACGGTCGGGCCCTACCTGCTGGTGGTGATCGGGATCGTCGTCATCGGCTCGACCCTCCTCTTGGCCTCGCGGCTCGACGAACTGAGATCGCCGAAGCGGATCGACTCGCTCTTATCGCGAGAATCGGTCTTCCTGATCAACAACCTGCTGTTGGTCGGGATGACCCTGGTGATCGCCTGGGGGACCTTCTTCCCGCTGATCTCCGAACTCTTCACCGGCCACAAGAGCTCTCTCGCGGCGCCCTGGTTCGACAAGTACACGACGCCGCTGGCGATCCTCCTGGTGCTGTTCACCGGGATCGGGCCGCTGCTCGCCTGGCGGCGGGTCACCTGGGCCTCGGTGAGGCGGGTCTTCCGTATCCCGGCGCTGGTCGCGGTGCTCACCCTGGTGGTGCTCTGGGCGTTCACGGACGCGGAGAACAGGCCGTGGGCACTGGCGCTCTTCACCTTCGCCGCGTTCGCGATCGCCGGGGTCCTGCAGGAGTTCTACAACGGCGCCCACGCGCGACAGAAGACCTCCGGTGGGAACTTCGGCGGCGCCCTGCTCGGTGTCACCGCCCGCAACCGACGGCGCTACGGCGGCTACATCGTCCACATCGCCATCGCCATCCTGCTGATCGGCATCGCCGCCTCCTCGAGCTTCCAGACCAACGAAAACGTCTCGATGAAACCGGGCGAAACGCGGGTCGTCGACGGGCGCGAATTCACCTACAAGCGGCCCTACGTGAAAGTCGACTCGGAGAAGTACACGATCGGCGCGATCGTCGAAGTCAGGCAGGACGGCAAGTACCTGACCACGCTGGAAACTAGCCGCCGCTTCTTCCGCCCGACCGGCGCCGCCGCGACCGGTCGGATCTCCGACTACTTCGACGGCGAGGCGACCAGCGAGGTCGGTCTCCAGACCGGACTCATCCGCGACATCTGGGTGACGGTGGCCCCGAACGTGCAGTCGATCCAGCACCAGCTCGGCCTCGCCGACAAAGGCTTCGAAAAGTGCGTCGCCGCCGGGCCGGGGACGCCGCCGCAGTGCAAAGACCTGAACGCGCTGATGCGCGCCGCCCAGGCGGAACCGAGGCTGCGCCCGCAGGCGCTTGGCCAGATCGAAAACCTGCAGCTCCTGGCGGCCGAACGGATCGCCCGCCAGTACGTTCACAGCGATACGGCGGCGACCTTCAAGGTGATCATCAACCCGCTGGTGCTGTGGATGTGGATCGGCGGGATCATCGGCCTGATCGGCGCCCTGATCGCCGTCTGGCCGAGCCGCAGCCGGCGCAAGGGGGCGATGGTGCGGACCGAGGCCGACGAGCTGAAGGAAGCGAAATACAGCGAAATCCGCGATGCCGAACTCGACCACGCCTCCGGCAAGCTCTCCGACGAGGACTACGCGATCCTCGACGCCGAGCTGCGCAAGGAAGCGGTCGAGATCCTCGACACCGTGGGAGTGGGGGCCGGCACCGCGTCCCCGCGCCCGGGCCGCGCCGGCCTGCCCAGCGACTGGGAAGGTGGCGAGGGCAACGGCACGAACGGTCACGGAGACGGTGTCGCGACCGGGGAGCCGCCGACCAACGGGAACGGCAACGGTCACCACCAGAACGGCGACGGGCACAAGAACGGCAACGGCAACGGGGCCGCCCACGAGCCGGTCGACCGCGATCAGAACCGCTGACCGTCTAAACTCCCGCCCGTGTACACCGTTCTGAGCGTCATCCAGATCTTCTTCGCCGTCGTCTTGATCTTCTGCATCCTTCTCCACTCGGGGAAAGATGCGGGCCTCTCCGGCGCCTTTGGCGTCGGTGGCGGTGGCGGTGGCCTCGGCGGCGGCTCGATGGTCGAGCGCAATCTAGATCGCGTCACGGTTGCAGTCGCCGTCCTCTTCGCGGTCAATACGATCGTCCTCCTCAAGATCTAGCCCGAGCGCACCGCTGACGCGGCGCAGTTCGTCGCCTCCTCTCGGCCCAAGTAGCGCTGCTACATGGGCCTCCCGTCGTCGTCGCCCTGCTTGGTCAGCGGCACGCTCGGGTCAATCTCGCGTGCTCTGTAACGCTGCTTGACAAAGCTGGTACTTTTGTCAAGTACGCAGACTTCGGACCCACATTTGACAAGGAGGCCAAAGTGGAGGCGCATGTAGAGGGACACGCGCATCACCATCACCACGACGACGACGTCGAGCTGAACCCGGCTGCCTGGAGCGACGGCAAGCGCTATGCCTGGCTGCTCGGCATCCTCGTCCCGATGGCCCCGTTCATCGCCTGGGGCGCGGTCGAAGCGACCGGCTTCGGCGGCTTCTGGTTCCTCGGCCCGGTCCTCGTCTTCGGTGTCTTCCCGCTGCTCGACCTGGCGATCGGGATGGACGCCTCGAACCCGCCCGACTCGATCCTCAAGTGGCTCGAGCAGGACCACTACTACCGCTGGTGCACCTACCTCTTCATCCCGGTCCAGTACGCCGGGCTGATCTTCGCCGCCTGGAAGTGGGGGGACGGCGGGCTCAGCGTGGTCGAAGGCATCGGCCTGGCGGTGACGATGGGCGTGGTCGGTGGGATCGGCATCAACACCGCCCACGAGCTCGGCCACAAGCGCGAGAACTGGGAGAAGTGGCTGAGCCGCGTCGCTCTCGCGCAGACCGGCTACGGGCACTTCTTCATCGAGCACAACCGCGGCCACCACGTCCGCGTCGCCACCCCCGAGGACCCGGCCAGCTCGCGCCTCGGCGAGAGCTTCTGGGAATTCCTTCCGCGCACCGTCTACGGCAGCGTCACCTCCGCCTGGCACCTCGAGGCCGCCCGCCTCGACCGGCTCGGCAAGTCCCCTTGGAGCCTGCGCAACGACATCGTCGGTGCCTGGGCGATGACCGTCGTTCTCTTCGCCGCGCTCGCCGTCGCCTTCGGGCCGATCGTGCTCCCGTACCTGGTCCTGCAGGCGATCATCGGCTTCTCGCTGCTGGAGGTCGTCAACTACCTGGAGCACTACGGGCTCCTGCGGGAGAAGAAGGATGACGGCCGCTATCAGCGCTGCCTCCCGCGACATAGCTGGAACAGCAACAACGTCGCCTCCAACGTGCTGCTCTACCACCTGCAGCGCCACTCCGACCACCACGCCAACCCGACCCGCCGCTACCAGGCGCTGCGCCACGTCGACGAGGCGCCGCAGCTGCCGACCGGTTACGCGGGGATGATCGTGATCGCCGTGATCCCGCCGATCTGGCGGCGGACGATGGACCAGCGGCTGCTCGATCATTTCGACGGCGACGTGACGCTGGCAAATATCAACCCGCGCAAGCGGGACCGGGTCCTCGCCCGTTACTCGGGTGAGACGACCGTGGGCGGGGCTCCCGCCGGGGCACGTCGATGAGCACCTGGCGCTGCCCCGCCTGCGGCTACGTCTACGACGAGGCGAAGGGGAACCCGCGCGAGGGCTTCCCGGCGGGGACGGCCTGGGCGGCGGTGCCCGACGACTGGGCCTGCCCCGACTGCGGGGTCCGCGACAAGGTCGACTTCGAGCCGGTGGAGGACGGCGCTTGACCGCCGGCACTGCGACGATGGGGGTGATGGCAAGCCGCACTCCCTATCCCGAGGCAGCCCGCAAGCTGCTGCGCCAGACCCTGTTCGACGCTGCCCGGCACCACCTGGAAACGCAGCCGTGGTCGGAGGTGACGATGGGCGATATCGCCACCACCGCCGGGGTCAGTCGGCAGACCCTCTACAAGGAGTTCGGCAACAAAAGCGAGTTCGCGGTCAACCTGACGATCCACGAGGGCGAGCGGTTCCTCGGTGCGGTCGAGGACGCGGTGCGCGCCCACACCGACAACCCGCGCGACGCGATCCGCGCGGCGCTCGAGCTCTTCCTCCGCACCGCCGGCGAAGACCCGCTGATCCGCACGATGCTGAGCGACGACGGCTCCGGCGGGATGCTGCCCTTCGTCACCACGCAGGGGATGCCGGTCGTCGTCTGGGCGACGGCGCGGCTCTCGGCGGTGATCGAGGAGGGCTGGCCGGAGGCGCCCAAGCACGAGGTGAAACTGCTCGCCGAGGCGCTGGTCCGACTGGCGATCTCCTACATCACCAACCCCTCCGAAACGCCCGACTCGACCGCCGCCTCGGTGGCCGAGCTGCTCGGCCCGTTCATCGATCGCGCCCTCGGCACGGCTTGATCGGGTCAGTCGTCGCCGGGGGCGACCAGCTCGTGCTGGTAGGCGTAGGCGACCGCTTGGGCGCGGTCGCGGGCGCCGATCTTGGCGAAGAGGTGGTTGACGTGGCTCTTCACGGTCGCCCCGCTGACGACCAGCCGGTCGGCGATCTCGCCGTTGGAGAGCCCCGCCGCGATCAGCTCCAGCACCTCGGCCTCGCGCGGGGTCAGCCCGTCGGGGAGCTCGTCGCAGTCCGGCTCGCCCGGCGTCTCGCCGCGCTGCACGGCGGTGATCAGCTGCCGCTGCACGGCCGGGTCGATCGCCGCCTCGCCCGCCGCGACCCGCTCGACCGCGCTGCGGATCTGCTCGGCGCCGGCGTCCTTGGTCAGGTAGCCGCGGGCGCCCGCCTGCAGGGCCGCGACGACGGTCTCGTCATCGGCATAGGTGGTGAGTGCGACGACCCCGACCGCCGGGTGCGTCTCGGCCAGTCGCCGGGTCGCCTCGATCCCATCCAGGCGCGGCATCCGCAGATCCATCAGCACCACGTCGGGCCGCTCGGCCGCGACCAGCGCCAGCGCCTCCTCGCCGTCGGCCGCCGCCCCGACCGGCTCGATCCCGTCGATCAGTCCCAGCATCAGGGTGAGGCCCTCGCGGACGACCCGCTGGTCATCGGCGACGATCACCCGCAGCGTCGCGCTCGTGTCGCCCGCCGCCTCGCCGGCGCTCACGCCGGCACCCAGAGCTCGACCCGGAAGCCATCCTCGGTCGGCCCGGCGAGCAGGCGGCCGCCGATCAGCTCGGCCCGCTCGCGCATCCCGCTCACCCCGTAGCCGGAGCCCGCCCCGGCCAGGGCGGCCGGCTGCGGCACCCGCGGCTCGGCCCCGTCGCCGGCCGAGTCGGTGACGATCAGCTGCACGCCGTCGAGGTCGTAGTCGAGACGGATGTCCACCCGCTCGGCCTCCTCCGCGTGCTTGCGTACGTTGGTGAGCGCCTCCTGGGCGGTGCGGAAGACCGCCAGTGCCGCTTCCGAGGGCAGCCGCCGCGGCTCGCCGCTGATCTCGAGCGTGCACTCGATCCCATGCGCGCGGATTTCCTCGATCAGGTCTTCGATCTTGTCCGGGCCGGGGACCGAGTCGCCGCGCAGGGCCTTGATCGCCGCGCGCGCCTCGTCGAGCCCCGCCGCCGCGTGGCGGTGGGCGCGGCCGATCGCGGCGATCACCTCGGAGTCGACATCGCGGTCGAGCGCCAACAGGCGGGCCCCCTCGAGCTCGACCGAGAGCGCCGAGAGCGAGTGGGCGAGGACGTCGTGCAGCTCGCGGGCGATCCGGCTGCGCTCGTCGAGGGCTGCCGCCTCGTTGCGCGCCAGTCGCGTGCGCTCCTCCTCCTCGAGCAGTTCGCGCGCCTGGATCTGGCGCTCCTCGCTCAGCCGCAGCAGGTGGCCGATCACGAACATGAAGGCGTAGGCGATGCTGGTCCAGGCGAGGACGAGCAGCCGGTCTTCGCCACCGATCGCGATCAGGGTGTCGACGAGCGCGACGATCGGGACGATCGCCGCGATCGCCAGGCGCTTCGGCAGCCGGATCACCGCCGAGGCGACCGCCGCGTAGGTGCCGAGCACCGCGGTCCCGGCCGGCTGCACCGTCATCAGCGCGATCGAGGCGAGCCCGAGGAGGAGCACGTAGGCGAAGACGGCGCGGTCGTCCTGGGGATCGATCAGGACCTCGACCGCGATCAGCGCGGCGATCGTGCCGCCGCCGAGCAGCGTCACCAGGCCCTCGCCGTGGAGGGCCGGGGAGGGAGTGCCGATCAGCCCCGAGATCAGGATCAGCGTCAACGAGACGAGCGGCCAGAGGCGCGCCCGCATCGGCGGCCGGCAGTCCTCGTCGCGGCCGGCGGCCCGTTCGCGCAGCATCATGATCCCGTGCGGGCGGTCCGGTTCGTCGTCGGGCCGGAAGATCTGCATGCACATAGGTTAGGAGTCGGCCCGCGACTTGTCATGGGCGCCGGGGTTGAGCGCGCCCCGGCCGTCTCCACCCACGGGTGGACGGCGGATTTCGGCGCCCGAGCCGATGCGAGGCGCCGTCCCGCGACGTAGCTTCCCCGCCATGGATACAGCGATACGAGTCAGCGGGCTGCGGCGGTCATTCGGCGAGGTCGAGGCCGTCGCGGGGGTCGACCTGGAGGTCGGCCACGGAGAGATTTTTGCCTTCCTCGGGCCCAACGGGGCCGGGAAGACGACGACGATCGAGATCCTCGAGGGGTTCGGGGAGCGCGACGCGGGCGAGGTGGAAGTCCTCGGCGTCGATCCGGCCCAGGCGACCTCCGACTGGCGCCAGCGGGTCGGGATCGTGATGCAGGAGTCGCCCGGCGAGCAGGAGCTGACCGTGCGTGAGGTGATGGAACTGTATGCCGGTCTCTACAAGCAGCCGCGCGGCGTGGACGAGACGCTGGCGCTGGTCGCACTCGACGACGAGGCGGCGGCGAAGATCGCCGCGACCCTCTCCGGCGGCCAGCGGCGGCGGCTCGATGTCGCCCTGGCGCTGATCGGCGACCCGGAGCTGATCTTCCTCGATGAGCCGACCACCGGCTTCGATCCGGCGGCGCGGCGCGACGCCTGGAAGATGCTCGACGGCCTGCGCGAGCTGGGCAAGACGATCTTCCTCACCACCCATTACATGGAGGAGGCGGAGCGGCTCGCCGACCGGATCGCGGTGATCGCGGGCGGGCGGATCATCGACGAGGGGACGCCGGCGACGATCGGCCACCGCAACCTCGCCGCCTCGGAGATCGTCTTCGCGCTGCCCTTCGGCCTCGGCGAGGGCGACCTGCCCGAGGATCTGCGGGCCCTCATCCAACCGGCCCGCCGCGACGGCCGGATCGAACTGCACAGTGCCGCGCCGCTGGCCGACCTGGGCCGGCTCGGGTCCTGGGCCGACGGCCGGGGGATCGAGGTCGGGGAGCTCGAGGTCCACCGGCCTACCCTGGAGGATGTCTACCTGCGCCTCACCGCGGAAGCGGCCGGCGTGGCCGGCGCCAATGGGCGCCCGATCGGCGAGGAGGTCGCCTGATGGACCTGGTCCTGCACGTAACCCGCTTCAACCTGCGTGCCTATCTGCGCAACCGCCGGGCACGGATGTTCACGGTGGTGATCCCGCTGATCCTGCTGGCGCTGCTGGCCGGGGTCTTCCACGGCGGCGAAACGACGGTCAGCGGGGTGAAGATCGATTACCGCCAGTTCTTCGTCCCCAGCGTGATCGTCTTCTCGCTCACGCTGACGACGCTGGCGATGCTGGTCGCGACGGTGGTCTCGCAGCGCGAGCTGGGGATCACCAAGCGGCGCCGGGCGACGCCGCTGCCCGCCTGGGCGCTGATCGTCAGCCAGTCGCTGACCGTGGTGGTGATGGCGATCGCCACCGTGATCCTGCTGCTGCTCGTCGGGGCGATCGCCTTCGGCGTGCACTTCCCGCTGCGGAGCCTGCCGACGCTGGTGCTCGGCGTGCTCGGCGGGGCGGCCGCGTTCTGCGGGCTCGGCTACGCGCTCAGCACCTTCGCCGACTCGGCCGACTCGGCCCAGCCGATGATCCAGCTGGTCACCTTCCCGCTCTTCTTCATCTCCGGGATCTGGATCCCGCTCTCCGAACTGCCGGAGTGGTTGCAGGTGATCGCGAAGATCTTCCCGGTCGAGCACGTCGCCGACCTGGTCCACCGCGCCTACGTCGGGGTCATCCCGACCGGGCCGGTGCTGCTCGACTTCGCGATCCTGGTCGCCTGGGCGGCGCTGGGAGCGGCGGTGGCGGCGAAACGGTTCGTCTGGATGCCGCCGCGGAAAGGCTAGCCGCGCCGATCGGGCGGCGTGGGCCGCGCTATGCCTGTTTCGTCTGGACCTTGCAGCTGGCCCGATGGCCGCTGTGGAAGTAGCACTGGTCGTTGACCCACTGCACGGAGAAGTGGAAGACGGCCAGCACGACGTTCTTGCGGATCGCGTAGGAGACGGTGGTCGTGCCGAAGTAGTCGTCGGCGCCCTGGAACCAGGTGACCCCGCACTTGAGTCGCGCCTTCGACTTGCGGTCGCAGTTGATCCGCGGTTCCTGCGCGTGCTGGAACTTCGGCCCGAACGCTTCTTCGAGCCCGATCGCGCTGATTTCCTCGGCCCGTTCCCGGGACAGGGTCGGCAGGTGGGCTTTGGGGACGACGACCTGCGGCGCCGGCGCCCCCAGTTCGACCGCGTCGATCCAGCTCTGGACCCAGGTGGAAATCTGGTCGACGCGGGTGAAGACTCCCGGGCTCGAAGGGTTGCAGCTGCCGTCGCCGAGGCTGGTGACGCCGATCTCGACCGGGGTGCCATCGGGGCGGGTGGCGATCGCCGGGCCGCCCGAGTCGCCGTGACAGGCGGTCACCTTGAAGCCGGGCGTGTCGAGCGTGCAGACCTGGCGGGTCGGGTCGAAGAAGGGGTAGAAGCTGCGCGTCCCGCGCTTGCAGCGGGAGGCTTCCTCGACCGGCACGGTTCCCGCCTGAAGTTGATTGGGGGCGTGACCGGTCTTGCGGTCGTCGATGCCCCAGCCGGCGATCGTCACTTCGTCGCCGGGTTCGTAGAGGGCGGCGTCGGCGGTGGTCGCGAGGGCGATCGGGGGCGCCACGACCGGCGCGGCGAGGATCAGCAGGCCCGCGTCGCCCTGCAGCTTGGTCGGGTCGAAGTTGGGAAAGGCGAGCACCTGGACGACTGCCGAGATGTTGGCGCGGGGGATCTTGGCGAGGTTGGAGACCCCGGTGGCGACCGCGATCTCGGTCGGTTCGACGATCGAGCTCGATTCGATGTCCTCGACACAGTGCCCGGCGGTGAGGATCACCCGCGGCGCGACGACGGTGCCGGTGCAGGCGTAGCCCGCCGTCGCCTGGACGCCTTCGATGTAGGCGAGCGAGGGGTACTGGGCGATGGTCGCGTTGTGCCCGCCGATCACCGAGGCGGTGGCCACCGGGTCGGCGGCCGCGGTCGCGCCGGTGGCGGCGACGAGTGAGACCAGCAGCGCCAACGAGGCAAGTAGCAGCGCCGCAGTGTGGCGGCGCGGGGAAGTCTCGTTGTGGGCCTGCTGTGGTCGCATCTTCATCCTCCGCTCGATCGATGCCGTGCCGGTCGGTGCTCGCGAAGGCTTCGCACGCGCCCGCCGTACCCCGGGTGGTGCTGGAATCCTAGAGGCGGCGTCGGGTTGGTGGGTCGCCGGCCGATTCTTTGCGCTGGGCTACCGCGACCGCATCGGCCGCGGCGACCAATGAATTGCGGTCACGCATTGCCTGCAGGCTCATCTCCCGGAGTGCCTCCTCGATCGCGGCGCGCCTCCGGACCTTTCCCAGCAGCCAGACGCGCCCGTCCTCCGCCCACGGATTCGAGGGGTCGAGCGACTCGATCGCGTACACCTCGTGGGTCGCGGCCGCGTCTTCCTCCTTTACTTCCGCTTCGAACGGGGGGGTCGTCCGCGAGCCCTTCGCGGGTGTCCTTGAAGGAACCGCAGAGCCAGCCGATCGCCCAGCTCGTCGTCTCCCAGCGGCGGAACGGGTTCTCCAGCCGCCACTCATCCCGAAGACGGCGTCCGGCCGAATCGCGACGTGGGTCGGGTAGATCGTCCCGCGGCGCTCGTCCTCCTTCACGTAGCGGGCCAGGTCGTCGTATTCGGTGGTGGTCGCGGGGCGCTGTGGGGTGGCCGCGAGCGCGGCGACGACGCAGGCGCGGCCGGCCCCTTCGTCGAGCAGCTCTCCGGTCACGAACCTGGCCTCCCAGAACGCCGCTTCATGGTCCCGTTCGAGCAACCCGAGCTTCTCGACGAAGGGCCGGGCGGAGCTCGGGACCTGGTCTGGTTCGTGGGCGAGCAGCCAGCGGACCCGCTGGATCTCGCGCAGGTTGGTGATCAGTCGGCGCTGCAGGGTGACGAAAGAGAAGAACCAGCTGCGGAAGAAGACGAGCCGCGACTCGGGCAGCCAGGCGCCGACGGCGGGGAGCGGCTCGAAGGCGGCGTCCTCCAACCGACCGATCCGGCGGCCGCGCCGGAAGCCGCGCTCTTCGGCCTCTTTCAGTTCCTCCGCATCTGCCATGCTCATCCCCGGGTAGCGCTGATGGCAAGGAGACTCGCAGCAGGGGGCGATCTGGTCTACCTGTCGCTTCGCAAGTTGCGGCAGCTGGCGATCGACCTCGACGTGCGGACGGGCTCCTTCGCGGGCGAGGTCGCGGTCGGCGGCGAGGTCGGGATCGACGCCGGGGTGCCGTCGCTGGGGCGGGTCGCGGCGAAGGGCTCGGCCCGCTCCACCTACTCCGATCCGGTGGCGGAGGAGCGGGCGCTCTGGCGGCAGCTGGATGCGGTGGTGCGCAAGCTCGGCGGCGACCGGATCCCGAGCCTCGACCGCGGTGACGACGGGATCCGCGAAGGCAGCTGGGTCTGCTTCCATCGCCCGCTGCGCTTCGGCATCGGGCACGCCGACGGGATGCCGAAGCACCGGGCGCTGATCGTCGTCGACGAGAAGGAGATTGGGCCGGGGGAGCTGATTCCGCGGCTGCTGCTGAACGGCCCGGTCGCGCACGTGCGCGATCCGTTCGCGGACGAGGAAGAGCGGAACGCGCCGGGGAGTCGGTCGGGATCGTCCTCCGACCATCTGTTCATCTGGCTCGATGAAGCGCGCAGGGCGCTCGAAGAGGACCCCGGGGCGGACCTGCGCAAATTCGGCAGCGAGGTCTTCAAGGAGGACCTGCCGCCCCGCGATGCCTCGACCGCGATGGAAATGTACGGGGCGTTCGCGGCGCGGATGGCGCTGCCGCCGCTGTCGCCGCGACTCGATCACGTCGGGATGTGCAAGGGGATCGCCCAGGTCAGCTTCGTCGCCGCCGACGAGGCCCACACCCTGGTGATGGGCAGCCCGCTCTACATCAGGGTGCAGGCGCTGCCCGAGGACCGTCCGGCGCGCTGGTGGCGCCGGTCGCGGTCAGCCGACTGAGGCCGGAAAGTGAGAAGGCCCCCGTCGACGAGCGAGCGGGAGCCTTCATCTATGCGGCTGAATGGAGTCGAACCATCACGGGTGTTTCCACCCACAAGGCCCTCAACCTTGCGCGTCTACCAGTTCCGCCACAGCCGCTGGTGGGGGTGCTGGATGGAAGACTAACGGTGCAGGGCATTTCTCAGCTTCGTCAGCTGCTCTGGGCGATGCTGGCTGTTCGCGGTTACGTCCAGTCATCGGAGTTGGTCCGGAATCTGTCCGGAGTGGGCCCCGTCTAAGCGACGTCCACGGCAGATTGTCGGGGTCGGTCACTGCGTTCCGCGTCCGCGACCACCGACCGCGCCCGCCGTCGCGGGTTGACCGCCTAGGAGGGGTTGACTACGGAGCGGCCCTCGGTGGTGGTCGAGAGGTGTCGAGCCGCTTCCGAGCTCGGGGCGCATCTCATTGAGGTCGAGCCGGGATGACGATGAGCGCGTTCCTGAGGCCGCGATCAGGGAGTCGAACCACCGACCTCCTGGGTGCGGCTCGCCTCGAGGCGGGAAGCTTTGTGCGCGGTGAAGATGTCCAGCAGCCGCGACCAAGCTTCGTGTCGCTCACCCTCGGTCAGGGGGAGAGCTCCGTCCGGAGGACTCTCTGCGCTGACTGGGCGTGCACTCGAGCCTGAACCGCGTCTTTTCTTCCTTGGTCTTGGGCGTGTCCACTCTCCGGAGACATTCCTCGAGCGCGAGCTTGATCGCGGTTTCAGGCGCGTCGGCTGGGTCCGTCAGCGGTCCGACCACAAGCGAGATCACCTGTTCGCGCGGGATGACGATCAGGTGCGGACGCGATGCATTCGGGAACGTGGCGAGATAGAGGCTTCCGACGTGTCTGCTATGAAGCTGCCCACGACCGGGGCGCGTTCGCCACGGAGCGCCGCCGCCGGTTCGACCTTCGGGTTGCGGGTGGTGCTGTATATAGGTGGCGAAGCCGATGTAGGTCCCGATGGTGAGAAACGAGGCGACCCCGAACCAGAGTCGCTTTCGCGTCGACATATAGATTGCCTGGTTGAGGAGGGCGGGAGGAGGAGGACGGCGGCGAAGCCCACGCCGAGCTCCAGCCAGAATTGCCACGTCTTCTGCGTGAGCTTGCCTCTCGCAATCTCTTCCTTTTCCTTGATCTCCAGCTCTTGGCCTTGAGCCTGCTGGCGGCTGCGCCCTCCTCATTCGTCTTCGCGGTTGCGGTCTGCAGGGCGTTTTCCGCCGTCCCGGGGTCGGACTCCCCCGCCGCCCTTCTTACAGTCAACGCGGCCTGTTCGGCCCGTAGCCAGAGAACTGCACCGCCGAAGAAGGCGACGAAGCCGAGGATCCCGAGCCCGGTCCCTATTGCGCCGGCAACTTTGAGTACGAGGTCCTGGGCGGAAGATTCGCTCGCAGTTCCAGACGGCCCAGACATTGGAAGACTCAAACTGGTCAATCAGCGCATGTCAAGTAAAGGTCACGAGATATTCACCGTCAGCCCATGGACGTAGGGCTCCGAATGCTTCACGCACCTCGCAGCTCTGCAAGCAACGCCTGCGGGGTAGCGATACGGACACCGCGATGCTCGCCCAGAGGAAGCAGGTGGCGACGATCGCCGGACACGAGTACCTCGACCCCGGCCGCGACCGCACAGGCGAGGATCAGATCGTCGTCGGGGTCGCCGCTGACCGCCTCGGGCCAGCCCGCCGGGGCGGCGACCAGTTCGACAGCGAGATCGAGGAGTAGCTGTCGGGCCGCTTCCCAGCGCTGCGGCTCGAAGCCGAGCTTCCCGGTCAGGATCCGCTCCAGCTCGACGATCACGGGTCGGGGCACGACCAGCTCGATCCGGGCGTCGATCGTCTCCTCGAGGATCCGGCTCGGCGGTCCGGCGGCAATGAACGCCGAGACGAGGACGTTCGTGTCGCAGGCGATCCGCAGGATCAGCGGCGCCCGGAGCGCGACTCGTCGACCAAGGCCTCGCTGTCCTCGGGCCCGATGCCGATGGCCTCGGCCCGCCTGCGCCCGTAGCGCTGCAGGTCGGCGAGGCGCTCGACCTGCAGCTGCCGACGCAGCGCGTCGCGGACGAGCTCACTCCGGGTCTTGCCGAGGCTCCGGGCCAGCGCGTCGGTCTCCTCGGCGAGGTCGTCGGGCAGAGATACAGAGAGAAGGCGACTCATATGAAGACATCATATCGCGGGCTCCGTTCGCTGATGGGAACCGCTCGCGAGCCCGCGACGGTCTCGTAGGTGACGGGCGTTGTCGGGCGACAAGGTTGAGGGCTGTGGGGGCCACCATGCTCACTTTTCGTTAGGCGAGCGAACGAAAAGTTGAAGACGTTCCGGTACCTCTAAGCCACCAACAAAAGACACAAGGAGCTTCGCCGTTCGGTTCGTAGTGCAAATGCCGGACGAGCTGGGCAGCTCTCGGGAGGGGGCAGGGGCAATGAGCAGACACACCTCAACGAACGACTTCCCCTGGATCACTTACCCCGCGACCGTGGCGGCGAGGTGGGTGCGATGACGCGCAGGTTGGCGCTCGCGGCCTTCTCCGGGTTCTGCGTACTTTCGATCGCGGTAGCGGTCGTTGCATCCGCGGCGACCAACGGCCGGCGGTCTGCCGACGGGCGCCCCCCGGGGATCTCGCGCATCCTCGGCTCCGCCCGGGGTCGCAAGGCCGGCGTCGCCGGGGGCGTCGCTCGCTGCATAAGCAAGTACAGAGGCAAGAGCAAGAAGCAGCGGCAGGCGAAAAAACGCTGCATCGCCCGCGCCAGGCAAGAAAGTTCCGAACAGAGCGCCAAGAACCAGGAAAAGGGTGGAAGTCCGGCAGGTCCCGGCGCTTCGGGATCCCCGCCGGGTGCGAGCCCGGGTCCCACCAGCCCGCCCGGTCCCACCCCGACCCCGGAACCCACCCCGACCCCGGAAAAGCCGGATACGGCGATCGACGCCGCGCCTGCGGCCATCATCTCCAACTCCTCGGTCAGCCTGAGCTTCCATTCCAACCATCCGGGCGCGTCCTTCCAATGCAGCCTGGACGGGGCGGCCTGGTCCCCGTGCGGCAGTCCGATCCAATACTCCTCGCTCGGCGATGGCTCCTACGAATTCTCCGTTCGGGCGTTCGAAGGGGAACTGATCGACCCGACGCCCGCCAAGGCCTCGTGGACGGTCGACACCGTCCCGCCCCAGACGACGATCTCCGCCGGGCCGAACAGCCTCAGCGACAGCGCCCATGCGAGTTTCTCCTTCGGCGCGGGCGAGCCCGGCGCCACCTTCGAATGCGATCTCGACTCGAGCGGCTGGCAACAGTGCACGAGCCCCAAGAGCTACGACGCGCTTGCCGATGGCGCCCACCGGTTCGAAGTGCGGGCCACCGATCCGGCCGGCAACGTCGACCCGACCCCCGCCGCCGCCTCGTGGACCGTGGACACCGTCCCGCCGCAGACCACGATTTCGGCCGGGCCAGAAAGCTCCACCGAAAGCTCGCAGGCGACCTTCTCCTTCGGCGCGAGCGAGCCCGGCGCCACCTTCGAATGCGATCTCGACTCGAGCGGCTGGCAGTCGTGTTCCAGTCCGAAGAGTTACGACCCGGTCCGCAACGGCGCCCACCGGTTCGAAGTGCGGGCCACCGATCCGGCCGGCAACGTCGACCCGACCCCCGCCGCCGCCTCGTGGACGGTGAACACCCCACCGCCGACGACGACGAAGATCGCCGGCCCCGAAGGGCGGATCGCTCCCGGGCCGGTCGCGATCGAATTCTCCAGCGGCGATCCGCACGCGACGTTCGTCTGTAGCCTGGACGGGGCAGCCGCCTCTCCGTGTTCGTCCCCCGATCACCTCCCCGATCCGGGGCCGGGACCCCACACCGTCCTGGTCAAGGCCGTCGACGGCGCCGGCAACGCCGATCCGACCGGTGTGTCGTTTAGCTGGGACGCGGTGAGCCCGAAGCTGTCCCTCTGCGGCGAGATCTCGGGCCAACAGACGATCGGACCGCGCTTCGCGGAAGTCTATGTGGCTACCTGTAGCGTGACCGTCGATCCCGGTGCGGCCGTCCACATCGAAGCCGGAACGCTGCTCAAGTTCGAAGGCGGCGTCGAACTCCATGTACAGGGCCGCCTGGAAGCGGCGGGCACCGCCGGCGAACCGGTCGTCTTCACCTCTTGGCGCGATGACACCGTCGGCGGCGACACCAACGGGGACGGCTCGGCCAGCGGGCCGGAGCCGGGCAACTGGGGCGGGATCGATGCCGGCCCGGCGGGCCAGGGCACCGAAAAGCCGACCTTGAAGCTCGATCACGTCAGAGTTGCCTACTCGCGTACCGCGGTCGACGTCTCCGAAACGAACGTCTCGGTGACCAACTCGAAGATGGAAAAGGCCCAGGGGGATGGCGTCGACGTCTATGTCTCGACCGGCGTTCCGACGGTCAGCGGCAACACCGTCGAAGGCGTCCGCACCGCGATCGCGGTCAGGAGCGCCTCACTCGACCTGGCCAAGCTGAACGGAAACTCGGGCTCGGGTAACGAACTGAACGGGATCCAGCTCGGCAACGACACGGTGACCGTGAGCTCGGCGCTGCCCTGGTCGGGCAACCTGATCCCGGTCCTCGGCGGATGCGAAGCGCTGCGCGTGCCGCCCGCCGTGAAGCTGACCCTGGGCCCCGGGACGATCGTCAAGGCGGAAGCCAACTGCGGCGACGAACTCCAGGTCCAGGGCACGCTGGAAGCGGCGGGCACCGCCGGCGAACCGGTCGTCTTCACCTCCTGGCGTGACGACACCGTCGGCGGCGACACCAACGGCGACGGCTCGGCGACTGGGCCCGAACCGGGCAACTGGGGTGGGATCTACGCCGTCCCGGCGGGTCAGGGCAACGAAAGGCCGACGCTGAAGCTCGATCACGTCCGGATCGCCTACGCCGGCACCGCGATCAGCTCCTCCCAGACGAAGACTTCGATCACCGCCTCGACGATCGAAAAGGTCCTCGGCGACGGCATCGATGTGGTTGAACCGGTCGGGGTTCCGACGGTGACCGGCAACACCGTCGATCACGTCGGCCGCATCGCGATCTCCGTCACGAGCGCCTCACTCGACCTGGCCAAGCTGAACGGAAACTCGGGCTCGGGCAACGAACTGAACGGGATCCAGCTCGGCAACGACACGGTCACCGTGAGCTCGGCGCTGCCCTGGTCGGGCAACCTGATCCCGGTGTTGACCGGCGGCTGCGGTGCCTCGCTCACGGTCCCGGCGGGGGTGAAGCTCACGCTCGGTGCCGGCACGATCGTCAAGGGGCGCTACAACTGCGGCGGCGAACTGACCGTCCACGGCACGCTCGAAGCGACCGGGACCGCAGCCGAACCCGTCGTCTTCACCTCTTGGCGCGACGACTCGGTCGGCGGTGATACCAACGGAGACGGCCCGGCCACCGGGCCGGAACCGGGGGAATGGGGCGGGGTCAACGTCTATCCGACGGGCAACGGGACGGAAAAACCGACCGTGAATCTGAGCCACTTCCGCTTCGCCTATGCGGACACGAGCGTGCGGGCCCAAGAAGCGACGACCACGATCTCCAACGGCCGAATCGAAAAGGGAACCGGCGACGGCATCGACGTCAGCTCCCCGGTCGGACTGCCGACGGTGACCGGCAACACCGTCGAACACGTCGGCCGTATCGCGATCTCAGTGGCCAGCGCTTCGCTCGACATGGGCAAGCTGAACGGCAACTCGGGCTCCGGCAACGAACTGAACGGGATCCAGCTCGGGGGCGACACGGTGACCGTGAGCTCCTCGCTCCCTTGGACGGGAAGCCTGGTCCCGGTGCTGACCGGCGGCTGCGGCTCCTCGCTCACGGTCCCGGCGGGAGTAAAGCTGACCCTGGGTGCCGGGACGATTGTCAAGGCTCGTTACAACTGCGGCGGCGAATTGATCGTCCACGGCGCCTTGGAAGCGGCCGGCACCGTCTCCGAACCGGTGGTCTTCACCTCCTGGCGCGACGACTCGGTCGGCGGCGATACCAACGGCGACGGCTCGGCGACCGCCCCCGAACAAAGCGAATGGAGTGGGATCAGCGTCAGTCCGGCGGGCAACGGGACGGAAAGGCCGACCCTGAACGTGAAAGACGTGGACGTCTACTACTCCGCCACGGCGATCAGGGCGCAGGAAGCCACCACCTCGATCGTCGGCAGCACGATCGAACACGCGAACGGCGACGGCATCGATGTCAGCGACCCGGTCGGGATCCCGACGGTCTCAGGCAACACGGTCAAGCATGTCGTCAACGTTGCCATCTCGGTCCAGGGCGCCTCGCTCGATCTGGCCAAGCTGAACGGCAACTCGGGCTCCGGCAACGAACTGAACGGAGTGCAACTCGGCAACGACACCGTGACCGTGAGCTCCTCGCTCCCGTGGACGGGGAACCTGGTGCCGGTGCTGACCGGCGGCTGCGGAACCTCGCTCATCGTCCAGGCAGGAGTAAAGCTCACGCTCGGCGCCGGGACGATCGTCAAGGCGCGCTACGACTGTGGCGGCGAATTGATCGTCCACGGCACGCTCGAAGCGGCCGGGACCGCAGCGGAACCCGTCGTCCTCACCTCCTGGCGCGACGACTCGGTCGGTGGTGACACGAACGGCGACGGGTCGGCCACCGCCCCCGAACCCGGTGAATGGGGGGGGATCTACGCCTATCCGGCAGGGAACGGAAACGAACACCCGACGCTGAAGCTCGACCACGTCCGCGTCGCCTACTCGAACACTGCCATCCGCACCTCCGAAACGACCACCTCGATCACCTCCTCGACCGTCGAAAAGGTCCGCGGCAACGGCATCGAAATGGTGGCGCCAATCGGCGTGCCGACGATCACCGGCAACACCGTGAAGCAAGCCGTCGGCGTCGCCATCTCGGTGCAGAGCGCCTCGCTCGACATGGCCAAGCTGAACGGCAACTCGGGGTCGGGCAACGAACTGAACGGGGTCCAGCTCGGCAGCGACACCGTCACCGTCAGCTCCTCGCTCCCCTGGTCGGGCAACCTGATCCCGATCCTCTGGGGCGGCTGCGCCTCGCTCAGGATTCCCCCCGGCGTGAAGCTCAACCTCGGCGCCGGGACGATCGTCAAGGGGGAGGCCAACTGCGGCGACGAACTCCAGGTCCAGGGCACGCTGGAAGCGGCGGGCACCGCCGCCGAACCGGTCGTCTTCACCTCCTGGCGTGACGACACCGTCGGCGGCGACACCAACGGCGACGGCTCGGCGACGGGTCCGGTCGCCGGCGACTGGGGCGGGATCTACGCCGCCCCCGCAGGGAACGGGAATGAACACCCGACGCTGAAGCTCGACCACGTCCGCGTCGCCTACTCGAACACTGCCATCCGCACCTCCGAAACGACCACCTCGATCACCTCCTCGACCGTCGAAAAGGTACGAGGCAGCGGCATCGAAGTGGTGGCGTCGGTTGGCGTGCCGACGATCACCGGCAACACGATCAAGCAGGCCTCCAACGTGGCGATCTCGGTCCAGGACGCCTCGCTCGACATGGCCAAGCTGAACGGCAACTCGGGGTCGGGCAACGAACTGAACGGAGTCCAGCTCGGCGGCGACACGGTGACCGTCAACTCGGCCCTGCCCTGGTCGGGCAACCTGATCCCGGTGCTCAACGGCGGCTGCTCGTCACTGCTGGTGCCCCCGGGAGTAAAGCTCACCCTCGGCGCCGGGACGATCGTCAAGGGCGAGACCAACTGCGGCGACGAACTCCAGGTCGAGGGCACCCTGGAAGCGGCCGGGACGGCAGCCGAACCGGTGGTCCTCACCTCCTGGCGCGACGACTCGGTAGGCGGTGACACCAACGGCGACGGCTCGGCAACCGGGCCGGTGGCTGGGGACTGGGGCGGGATCAACGTGAGTCCGGCGGGGAACGGCAACGAACACCCGAACGTCAGCCTGAACCACGTCCGCATCGCCTACGCGAACAACCCCGTGCGCTCGCGAGAAGCCGCGACCTCGATCACCAACAGCAGCATCGAACACGTCCAGGGCGAAGGCATCTACGTCTCCTCACCGAACGGCGCGCCCACGATCACGGGCAACTCCGTCAGCACTGCCACGGGAGTCGCGGTCCACGTCGAAGCGGCGTCGCTGGACATGAGCAGGTTGAACGCCAACTCCGGCTCCGGCAATGGGGCGAACGAGGTCCTGCTCGCGGCCGACACCGTCATCGCGGGCTCTACGGGAGCGTGGTCCGGCAGCCTTCCGCCCGTGCTGCAGGGGAACCTGACGCTTGAACCGGGGACGCACGTCAGGCTCTCAAGCCTCACTGGCGGCGGCAGCCTTCAGCTCAACGGCACCGGCAACTTCGGCGACATCGAAGTGGCCGGCGCCGCGCACATCGGCGAAATCAGCCTGTCGATCGGCTCGAACTCCTTCGAAGCCGTCTGCGGCGAGACGGTGACGGCGCTCAGGGCAGGTGCCATCGGTGGCGAATGGTCCGGCGTGGGCGGGACCGGGCTGCCCAGCAGAGGTTCGTGGCAGGGGACCGTCTCCTCCACCTCGGCGGGTGGATTT
Organism: uncultured Solirubrobacterales bacterium; assembly: GCA_963795675.1. Classification (GTDB taxonomy): domain Bacteria; phylum Actinomycetota; class Thermoleophilia; order Solirubrobacterales; family 70-9; genus VAYN01. The sequence continues at coordinate 454,372 of CAWCJB010000004.1, read as the reverse complement.
GTCTTCTGCCCGCCCCCCGAAGTGCCGCCCTCCTCGACCTTCGGCTACGGCTCCTCCTACGACGGGGTCAATCCGTCCGGTTACGCCGCCGAGCCGGTCGACACCGCCACCGGCGCCTACAACACCTCCGAGGTCGACGGTGCCTTGTCCGGTCTGGGCGTCCCGTTCGACTTCACGCGCTCCTACACCTCCTCGAATCCCTACTCGGGACCATTGGGTCCCGGCTGGACCGACTCCCTGAATGTCTTTCTGACCACCGAAGCGGGCGGCGAAGTCGTGCTCAGTTCCGAGAACGGCCAGCGGACGCGCTTTCGCCCGACCGGGGCGGGGTCCTATGAAGGCCAGCCAGGGACCCGCTCTCGGCTCGAAGGAAGCGAAGGGGGAGAGTGGCTGCTCGTGCGCCAGAACCAGGAACGCCTGCGCTTCGACGCGTCCGGGCGGCTGATCTCCGAGGTCGACCGCAACGGGGACGGGCTGACCCTCTCTTATGACGGCGCGGGTCGCCTCTTGAGTGTCGGCGACTACGCCGGTCGGGAAGTCCACTTCGCCTATGACGACTCCGGGCTGCTGGAAGCGATGTCGCTGCCGTTGGGCCGCACGGTCAGGTATGGCTATGACCCTCAAGGGCAGCTCACCTCGGTGACCGACGCAGCGGGGGGCACCACCCGATACACCTACGACGCCGAAGGTCCGCTGGCCACCGTCACCAACCAGGACGGCAAGCAGGTCGTCGCAAACACCTACGACTCCTCCGGGCGGGTGGTCAAGCAGGTGAACGCTCTGGGCGGCACCGGGACCTTCGACTACGGGAACGGGGTCACCACCTACACCGATCCCGACGGCGGCGAATGGACCGACGCCTACGTCGGCAACGTACTGGTGGCGCGCACCGATCCCGCTGGCGACCAGACTTCCTATGCCTACGATTCGAGGCTCGACCGGACGGCCGTGATCGATCCCGAAGGCAACACGACGTCGACGAGCTACGACGCCCACGGAAACATGCTGAGCGAGACGTCGCCGCTCGGTCACACCCAGACCTGGACCTACGACTCGCTAAACGACCCGACCACCTACGTCGACGCCGAGGGCCACGAAACGTCCTATGGTTACGACGGCGAGGGCAACCTGTTGGAAGTCGAATATCCCGATGGAACGACCGTCAGCCAGACGCACGATCCTTCTAACGGAGCGGTGACCTCACGCACCGACGCGACGGGCCAGACGACCCACTACTCCTACGACACCGCGGGCGACCTGACCGTGGTGACCTCGCCGCTGGGGGAGAGGACGACATACTCGTATGACGCGGCGGGCAGGCGCGCGACGACGGTTTCACCGCGCGGGAACGCCGCCGGCGCCAAACCGTCCGAATACACGACCGCGTTCGGCTACGACGCCGACGACAGGTTGACCAGCGTCACCGACCCGGAAGGACACCGCACCGAAATCGGCTACGACCCGGTCGGCAACCGCACCTCGCTCACCGACCCCGACGGCCACACGACCTCCTGGGGATACGACGCCGAGAACCAGCTCACCTCGGTCACCGACGCGACCGGGGCGATCACCCGCTACGCCTACGACCCGGCCGGCAACCGGAAATCCGCGGCCACGCCGATGGGGCACCTCACCACCTACGGCTACGACGGCGCCGGGCGGCTGACCAGTGTCACCGACCCGCTCGGACATCGCACCACCTATCACTACGACGCCGACGGCCACCGGACGCTGCTGACCGACGCCGTCGGGACGAGCACCACCTACTCCTACGATGCCGACGGCGAGCTGACGGGTCGCTCCTACTCAGATGGCTCTGCAGGAGTCACTTTCGGCTACGACGCGGCCGGCAACCGCACCCGGATGAGCGACGGCACCGGCACCACGACCTATGACTACGACTCTGTAAATCGGCTCAGCTCCGTCGAAGGGCCCGCGGGCGGCTTCTCATATGCCTATGACGGAAACGGGAACGTCACCTCGCGGGGCTACCCCGATGGCTCGACCGTCTCCGAGTCTTACGATGCCGACGGGCGACTCGCTTCGGTCCTTGCCGACGGCCAGACCACGACCTACGGCTTTGACCCCGATTCCGAGCTGACCAAGGTCAGCCTCCCCGGTGTCAATGGCTACGAAGAGGTAGCCGCCTACGACCCGGCGGGGCGCATGTCCTCGATCGCCGACAAGAAAGGCGCCGCCACGCTTTCCAGCTCCGCCTACTCCTACGACGCAGTAGGCGATCCCACCCACGTGACCGCGCTGGGCGTGCCGATCGCCTACGGCTACGACGAAGACGGACGACTCACCAGCGCCTGCTACGGGACCTCCTGCACGGAAGGAAGCCTCGCCTACGCCTACGACGCCGACGGCGAGCGCACCAAGCTCACGGCTCCCGCGGGCGTGACCAAGTACAGCTACGACGAAGCCGACGAGATGACGAAGGCCGAAGGTCCAGCCGGCACCACGGCCTACATCTACGACGCCGACGGCAGGCGGATCAGCGGCGGCTCCACGACCTACGCATGGAACGCCGCCGACCTCCTGACCCGGCTCACGACGCCCTCCTCAACCACGACCTATACCTACGACGGAGACGGCGACCGCGCATCCGAAGGCACCGGCGCTCATAGCACCACCTTCAGCTACGACGTCGACAACCCCCTGCCTCTGCTGGGGTTCGAACGACCCAGCGAAGGTGCCTCACGCCGTTACGTCTGGGGTGACGGTCTTCTCCTCTCGATGCGTTCGGCCGGCAGCGACAATTACGTGGCCCACGACGCCCAAGGCTCCGTCGTCGGCCTGACCTCGGCCTCGGGTGCCACTGAAGCGACCTTCTCCTATGACCCGTTCGGCAACGTGCGCACCTCGCACCTCGCCCCGGGCGCCCCCGAAATTCCACTTCGCTTCGAGGGGCAGCGGCTGGATCCCTCCGGCCTCTACCACCTCGGCGCCCGCCAGATGGATCCTGAAACCGGTTCGTTCATCAGTCGAGACCCCTTGACGCCAAGTCCCTTCCAACCGGCGATATCGCCCTACGTCTACGCGAACGACCAACCGACGGTCCTGATGGATCCGAGCGGCGAATCCAGTGCGGGAGGGGACGGCGGTCTGGGCCAGGCTTATGCGCAAGGTCTCGCCGAGTACCAGTTCTATGGAAATCTCAGCGGAGCTTTGAGCGGGAAGGGAACGGGATTCTTTGGTAGCCCGGCGCAGACCGGGGCCGCCCAGCTGATCAATAACCACTACGGCAGCAACGTCGGAAGTGTTGCGTCTGGGGCCTATGGCGCCTATAGCGCTGGGAAGACTTTGTATGAGGCGAACGGTGCACTGAACCAATACGAGGCGCAGACCGGCCTGCACTCATATTGACCAAGCGGGACGCGATCAGCAAACGCACCTGCCTTCATCAAAGAGGATGAAGTGGCCGCCCCGTTCTCCAACCGTCGTAGACCGTGACCGCCCCGGGCTGCCACGTCGCCTCCGTTTCGGCTTGCTCGAAGAGGACTCAAAGTTACGGGCGCCGACGATCGCATCGGCGCACCTCGCCGCCAGTCGTCTATCGCGCGACAGATCGCACTGGCGGGCGGGTTGGCGAAGAGGCCTACCTCAAGACGATCGTGTTCGAGGTGGCCAGAACCGTCTTCTGCATGGCCTTCGATCGAATAATCTTCGACCGCCTGGAGGGCCAACCGGTGTCCGGGCTCGAGGTCCGGCCAGCGCGCGATCCACGCGTAGATCCACGGATCCCGCCATTCCTGGCCGGGCCCGACAGAGCGCACTTCGAAGGTTTGGGGCACGAGGCCCTCAACCTTGCGCGTCTACCAGTTCCGCCACAGCCGCTGGTGGGACCGGGATTCTAGGGATTCGTCGCGCGCGAGCTGGTTTCCGCTGCAAGCGTCCGTCGGAAGGGATACTCTGCGAACACGTGTTCGGCTGTATCCAGATCCGGCAATTGGAGGAAAACGGAGCCAACGATGGTTGACCTTGACTTGACCAAGCGGCAGAAGGAGATCTTCGACTTCATCCGCAAGTACGCGGCGAAGACCGGCTACCCACCGACGGTGCGGGAGATCGGCAAGGCCGTCGGTCTGCACTCGTCCTCCACCGTCCACGCCCATCTGGCGAACCTGGAGAAGCTCGGGCTGCTGAAGCGCGACCCGTCGAAACCGCGGGCGATCGAGTTGCTCTGGGAAAAGGCGGGCCAGGCGGTCAGCGCCGTGACGCCCAACAACGGGATCCCGCTGGTCGGCTCGGTCGCCGCGGGTGCCCCGATCCTGGCGGAAGAGAACATCGAGGAGTACCTCGAAGTCCCCGACGTGATCGGCGGGGAGGACGGTGACTACATCCTCCAGATCCGCGGCGAATCGATGAAGAACGCCGGCATCCTCGAAGCCGACTATGTGGTCGTGCGCCCCGCCGATGACGCCGCCGATGGCGAGATCGTCGTCGCCCTGATCGGCGAGGAGGCGACGGTCAAGCGGATCTACCGCGAACCCGACCACATCCGGCTTCAGCCCGAGAACGAGGAGATGGATCCGATCATCACGACCGAGGCGCGTGTGCTCGGCAAGGTTGTTGGCGTCTTCCGCAAGGTTTAGGCGAGAGCGCCCGAGGCGCTCTACCATCGTCTTGCGAGCCGAGCGGACGCGGGGCGGAGAGAAATCCGCCTCGAGGAAAGTCCGGACACCAAAGGGCAGGGCGGTGGGTAACGCCCACCCGGCGAAAGCCGCGGGAAAGTGCCACAGAAACACACGGCCGATGGCGCGGCCACACGTGAGCCGCGTACAGGCAAAGGTGAAAAGGTGCGGTAAGAGCGCACCGGCGTCGTGGTGACACGGCGGCCAGGCAAACCCCGCCCGGTGCAAGGCCAAGCAGGACCGTCGACCCGGCTCGGCGAGGTCCAGGTAGGTCGCAGGGCGCTTCGGCGCCCCGCCAGGGCTCCGGCCCCGGCGAGATAGATGTCCGCTCGCGACAGGATCCGGCTTACAGGCTCGCTGTCGGAAAGCCCCGCCTCGGCGGGGCTTTCCTATGTTGATGGGCCGAAAACCAGCCCTATAGGACGGGTTTTCGGCCCATCAACATTGGCGCTCTTTGCGGGCGCGCCGGCCGGTCGGCAACTTTTCTGTCTTAGCGTTTGCTAATCTGCCGCCAACTTCCGCTGAATCTTCGCCTACATATCGCGAAGAGCGGGGGACCCAATTAGTTGGGGCGAGTCGCCGGCATCGGCCGGTGTAGCGCAGCTCTTTCAGCGCGAGCCCGTCAGCTAACCCCGCAAGCGCCCGAGAGAGACATGGACGACCCCCCCTACCGCCGCGCGCGGAAAACCAACTTTGCGGCTGCCCCAGTCCTTGGACGGACCGCGCTCTGGCTGCGCGCCGCGGGGCTGGCCGGCGCCCTCGCCGTGCTTGCCCTCGCCGTCGTGCCGGGCGCCCAGGCCGCCACCGGTGGCGCCGCCGGCCCCGCGCCGGTCGCCGCCGAAGAAACCGAAACGACCACCGCGGCAGGCGAAGCCGAACTCTCCTTCACCCCATATCGCTACGCCGGCGCCAGCTGGTACGGCGGCATCAGCATGTGGGGGCGCTCGACCGCCTGCGGGCAGACGCTCCGCCCGTCGACGATCGGCGTCGCCAACAAGACGCTCCCCTGCGGCACCCCGGTGAAGTTCGTCTGGCATGGCCACTCGATCGTCGCCCCGGTGATCGACCGCGGCCCCTACATCCAGGGCCGGGCCTGGGACCTGACCTCCGCCGCGGCGGAAGCGCTGGAATTCGAAGGCATCGGTCGGATCCGCTACGCGGTCGCGATCGAATACGCCTCCAAGGGCCTCTAGGAGGGGTTGGCGAAACTCGCGTGTGCGGCTGGCGAGCGCCGGACCGAGCGGGACAAGGACGCAGGGAGGCCGAATAGCGCCGCTCATGAGTATCCGGTTCGCTCAGGCTGCGACGTCTGCGGTGATCTCGGCGTAGGTGCTCGGCGGGTGCGCCGCGCCGAGACCGAGCAGCGTCTGGAAGGCGGCCATCGGGGTGCGGCGGCGGTTGTGGCGGAAGACGAACTCGTCGAGGTAGACCTGCAGGTGCTTCTCGGAGGCGCTGCGGTGCGTGCCCTGCAACCAGGTCTTGAGGTTCGAGAGGGCGCGGTGGGCGCGGGGCAGGATCAGCCTGCGCTCCTCGCTGCGCCAACGCTGGGAGACCGGCCGGTGATCGAAGCCGAGGGCGCCGAGTCCGGCGTAGCCCCGCCAGCCGTCGGTGTGGACGAGCGCGCCGGGCTCGACGTTCGCGGCCACCCACGGCCCCAGACTGCGCTTGCTCGCGTCCTCGAGCGCGGTGAGGCGCAGGCGCCCCGAGCCGGCTCCGCGGACCTCCACCGCGACCCCCACGAGCCGCTTGCCGACGGGGTCGCGGCCGGCCTTGCGGTCAGGATTGACGCCCCCCACGAAGCCCTCGTCGACCTCGACCTCGCCCCGCAGCTGGGTGCGCTCGGGGGCGACCATCGCCCGGCGCAGCTTCTGCAGGATCAGCCAGGCGGTCTCATGGCGCGAGAGGCCGAGCTGGCGTTGCAGCTGCTTGGCGGAGATCCCCGGGGTGTGGGTGGCGACGAGGTAGGCCGCCCAGAACCAGAGGCGGAGCGGGGTGCGGGTGCCGTGCATGACGGTCCCCGCGGTGACCGACGTCTGGTGGTGGCAGCGGGCGCACTCCCAGAGGTGGCGGCGCTCCAGCACCCAGGCGTGCTCACCGTCGCAGGCCGGGCAGCGGTAGCCCTCGGCCCAGCGCGAGGCGGCGAGGTAGTCGAGGCAGGCGGCCTCGTCGGGGAATTGCTCCTGGAACTCCATGATCGTGCGCGGGAAGTCTGGCCGGGCCATGAGACGACGTTAGGCACGCCACCTGACGGAACCGGATACTCATGAGCGCTGCTATTCGGCCTCCCTGCGTCCTTGTCCCGCTCGGTCCGGCGCTCGCCAGCCGCACACGCGAGTTTCGCCAACCCCTCCTAGCAGCCTCACCGCGACACCTGGGAAGACTCCGCCGAGCCCCCCGAACGGCCTCGGCGCCGCATCGTTCTCTGCCGTCGACGGTTAAAGTTCCCTGCTCAGTACCCGTTTCCAGAGAGGAGCCGTACCGATGCCGAGGACTTCCCACCGTGCTTTCACCGCGCCCTCAGGGCGGGGTCGCCGGGTTGCCATCGCCGTCGTCGGCGCCCTCCTTGCGGTGATCGCGATCACCGCCGTGGCCACCGCCGCCCAGGTCGAAACCACGACCGTCACCCTCGGCGGCACCTCGTCGACGCCCGATCCGTCCTGCCCGGGCCTGCCCTGCCAGGCGGTCGGCAGCGTCACCGGCTTCCAGGTGTCCAACGGCCAGGCGCAGAACCCGTTCCTGGTCCAGAGCGACGGCACGATCAAGTCCTGGACCCTCACCCTGGCCCAGCCGACCAACAGCCAGCGCAGCTTCTTCAACGGCTTCTTCGGCACCCCGCCGGAGGCGCGGCTGGCGATCCTGCGCCGCATCTCCGGCACCAACCCGCCGCGCTACAACCTGCGCCGCCAGGGCGCGGTCAAGGTGCTGTCGCCCTACCTCGGTCAGACGGTCAAGTTCGGCGCCTCGCTGAAGGTGGAAAAGGGCGACATCATCGGCATCACCGTGCCCACCTGGGCGCCGATCTTCTCCCAGGAACTGACCGCCAACAACGTCTGGCGCGCCAGCCGCGAGCCTGGCACCTGCACCAACTCGACCGACATCCGCCAGGGCCAGCCGCAGGAAACCGTCGGCAAACGGGCCACCTACGGCTGCAAGTACGCGACGGCGCGGTTGCTCTACACGGCGACGCTGGTCGAGGAAGGCTGAGCGTCCGCATTTACCCCTCATATCTGGGGGGTAAATGCAGACGGAGGCCCCAGAACGAACGAAGGCCCGACGCTGTAGCGCCGGGCCTCGTTTGAATCCTGGAGGTCTTGCTTAGGCGGCCGAGGGGAGGACCCGCGGCGTCGCCTGGTCCTGCGGGAGCGCCGCCGCGCTCGCGATCAGGCTCTGGAACTCGTTGAGCGCCAGGTGGCCGACCGCCTCGAGGATCTCCTCGTCGGTCCAGCCGATCTCGCGCGCCTCCTCATGGAGATGGAGGGGTGGGGGACCTTCGGCGTCGAGCGCCTCCTTCAGGTAGAGCAGGAGGGCCGCCTCCTTCGGGTCGGCGGAGCTGAAGGAGCGGGCGCGGGAGACCTCGTCGAGGCCGAGCCCGGCGCGGCGCGCCGACTTGGCGTGCTGAGCGATGCTGTAGCTGTCCTCGCGGTGCTCGGCGACGGCCAGGGCGATCCGCTCGCGGGTCGCCTGGGGGAGCACGCCGCCGCGCAGCTCGGAGCGCATGCGCGTGTAGGCCCGGAGGACGGCAGGAGCGCCGGCGAGGACGCCGACGAACTTGGTGACCGCGCCACCGGCGGCCTGGATGGACTTGATCAGCGGGGCGCTCTCGTCGGGCGCCGTGAGCTCATCGTGGATTTGGAATCTGCTTACTGCCGTTTTTACCGTCAACTTGCTTCTCGTCTCTGGCTCGGGATTGGCGGGGGATCGCTTTACAGAGCCTTTACGTGGCCTTTACTTTACTTTGAGCCTCTTACTTACCTGTCGTAAGTTATACCGATATTTGTGAGGGGTTTCAACCCGGTCGAAACGCCGACCTCCTACCCGATATACGGCTCCTCCCACACCGGTGGTTCAACTGTGGGGGAGATGCCTGATCACCCGTCCACACCGAGGCGCCCGGGTTCGCCTATCGTTGCCGCTCCACCGCGCCCAGAGCCAAGGAGGCAACCCGACCAATGGCAGACCGACCGCAGACCGCCGAGGATGTCATCAAGCTCGTCAAAGAGCACGACGTCCGCTTCGTCCGCCTTTGGTTCACCGACGTCCTCGGGCAGCTGAAGAGCTTCTCCGTCAACGCCTCCGAGCTCGACGACGCCTTCGAAGGCGGGATGGGCTTCGACGGGTCCTCGATCACCGGCTTCAACCCGATCGAGGAGTCCGACATGCTCGCGGTGCCGGACCCGACCACCTTCGCCATGCTGCCCTGGCGCCCCGAGGACCAGGACTCGGTCGCGCGCATGTTCTGCGACATCCGCGTGCCCGGCGGCGGCCCCTACGAGGGCGATCCGCGCTGGATCATGCAGCGGGCGCTGAAACGGGCCGAAGAGATGGGCTTCGAGGCCTACAACATCGGGCCCGAGCTCGAGTACTTCTACTTCCGCTCCGCGAAACCGGAGTCGGGGGTGCCGGAGGTGCTCGACGAGGGCGGCTACTTCGACCTGACCACGCTCGACGCGGGCTCCGACCTGCGCCGCGAGACCGTCCTCGCGCTGGAGAAACTCGGCATCCACGTCGAGTACACCCACCACGAGGTCGGTCCGTCCCAGCACGAGGTCGACATGCGCTACAAGAACGCGCTCGAGATGGCCGACGACTGCATGACGTACCGCATCGTGGTCAAGGAGTACGCGATGAAATACGGGTATCACGCGACCTTCATGCCGAAGCCGCTGTTCGGCGAGAACGGCTCCGGGATGCACGTCCATCAGAGCCTCGCCAAAGACGGCAAGAACGCCTTCTACGACGCCGACGACCCGTACTTCCTCTCGCCGATCGCCAAGTCGTTCATCGCCGGCCAGCTGAAGCACGCGCGCGAGATCTCGCCGCTCTTCGCCCAGTGGGTCAACTCCTACAAGCGGCTGGTGCCCGGCTTCGAGGCGCCGGTCTACCTGGCCTGGTCGCGCCGCAACCGCTCGGCGCTGATCCGGGTGCCGCTCTACCACCCCGGCAAGGAGTCGGCGACCCGCGCCGAGCTCCGCTGCCCGGACCCGGCCGCCAACCCCTACCTCTGCTTCGCCGGGATGCTGCAGGCGGGGCTGGAAGGGGTGGAGAAGGGCTACGAGCTGCCGGAGCCGATGGAGCAGAACCTCTACCACCTCTCGCAGGAGGAGCTCGCGCACCAGGGGATCGAGCAGCTGCCGGCGACGCTCGGCGAGGCGATCGAGGTCGCCGCCGACTCGGAGCTGGTGCTGCGGACGCTGGGCGAGCACACCTTCCGCCGCTTCGTCGAGATCAAGCGGCAGGAATGGGACGACTACCGGGTCCAGGTCACCCCTTACGAGATCGAAAACTTCCTGCCGATCCTGTGATGGGGGAGGGTTAAGCGTGGCGGAGCTTCATGTTCTGCGCGTCTTCTGCGACGCGGAGTGGTCGCACGGGAACCCGCTCGGGGTCTTCCTCGACGGCGCCGAGGTGCCGGAGGAGCGGCGGCAGGATGTCGCCCATGAGCTCGGCTTCTCGGAGACGGTCTTCGTCGACGACGCGGCGGGCGGCCGGATCCGGATCTTCACGCCCGGCCTGGAGCTCGGTTTCGCCGGGCATCCGAGCGTCGGCACCGCCTGGCTGCTCGGCAAGGAGCGGGAGCCGGTCTCGGTCCTGCGCCCGCCGGCGGGCGAGGTCGCGGTGCGGGTCGACGGCGGGCGGACCTTCGTCGCCGCACGCCCGGAGTGGGGGCCGGCGTGGAAGTTCTTCCAGCTCGCCGACGCGCTGGCCGTCGAAGAGGCCGGGGGTCTCCCCGAGGATGAGGACGTCGGCTGCATCTGGGCCTGGATCGACGATGCCGAGGGCACGGTCCGCTCGCGCTGCTTCTCCCACGATGACGGTGTCGGCGAGGACGAGGCGACCGGTTCGGCGGCGATCTGCCTGGCCGCCGATCTGAACCGCGAGATCGAGATCCGCCAGGGCCGCGGCTCGCGCCTCGATGCCCGCCCCTTGGGCGACGGCCGCGCCGAGGTGGGCGGGCGAGTGGTCCTAGACGAGGTCCGCGAGCTCTGAGCCGGCGCCTGCCGGTGTCCTCGGTCGCTCGCGTGCGGAGCACGCCACGCGACCCCCGCTGCAAGCGGGGTGCGAGCGCGTAGCGCGAGTTCCTTGGCAGCCACCGGCTCAGAGCTCGCGGCGCAACTCCTCTGGGTCGGTGATCGGCAGGTTGCAGGTGAAGCCCTCGCAGACGTAGGCGGCGGGCTCGCCGCCGATTTCGGTGCGGGCGTCGAGCAGCGGCGGTTCGGTCGCCCCCGCCGGCCCGGCGGCGACCACCACGTTCGGCCGGAACGCCGCCCGGACGACGCCTTCGAGCCCGCTCAGGTCGCCACCGACCAGCGCCACCTCGCGGGTCGAGGAGTGATCGAAGTCGAGCGCCCGCAGGAAGTGGGCGAAGGAGTCGGGGTGGCTGATCGCGGGGTCGCCGAAGAGGGCGAGGACGCCGCGGGCGCGCTCGGCGTACCGTGCTTCGCCGCTCAGGGCCGCCAGCCGCAGCAGGCCGAGGGCGGCGGCGCTGTTGCCGGCCGGGATCGGGTGGTCGCCGACCTCCTTGCGGCGGGCGATCAGCGTCTCGTGGTCGGTCGAGGTGGAGAAGAAGCCGCCCCGCTCGGGGTCGCCGAAGCGCTCGATCATCGTCTCGGCCAGCTCGCGCGCGGCGGCGAACCAGCGCGGGTCGAAGCTCGATTCGTAGAGGACGAGGAGCGCTTCGATCATGAAGGCGTGGTCCTCGAGATAGGCGTTCAGGTGGGCGCGGCCATCTTTGTAGGTGCGCAGCAGGCGGCCGCCGCCGTCGCGCATGGTGCCGAGGACGAACTCGGCGCAGCCCGTCGCGGCCTCCAGGTAGTCCTCGCGGCCGAGCACCGCGCCCGCCTCGGCCAGCGCCGCGATCGCCAGCGCGTTCCAGGAGGTGAGCCGCTTGTCGTCGAGGCCGGGTGGGACTCGCTCGGCGCGGGCGGCGAGCAAGGCGGCGCGGGCGGCGTCGAGCCCGGTCGGCGGGGCCGCCGCGGCACCATCAGCCAGGTGCAGGATGTTCTTACCCTCGAAGTTCCCGGCGTCGGTGACCCCGTAGTAGGCGAGGATCTCATCGGCTTCCGGGATCACGGCGCGGATCTCCGCCGGCGTCCAGACGTAGAACTTGCCCTCCACGCCCTCCGAGTCGGCGTCGTAGGCGGAGTAGAAGCCGCCCTCGGGGCCGCGCATCTCGCGCAGCAGCCAGTCGAGCGTCTCCTCGCAGACCCGCCGATAGCGCTCGTGCCCGAGCACCTGCCAACCGTGCAGGTAGGCCCGCGCCAGTAGGCCGTTGTCGTAGAGCATCTTCTCGAAGTGGGGAACGAGCCAGGCCGAGTCGACCGCGTAGCGGGCGAAGCCGCCGCCGAGCTGGTCGTAGATGCCCCCGGCCAACATCGCGTCGAGGGTGCGCTCGACGTGCTCCAGTCCTCCGCCCCGGCTCCCCGGCCCACGCGACAGGATCAGCTCCAGCGAGGACGCGGGCGGGAACTTCGGCGCCCGGCCGAAGCCGCCGTTGGCCGGGTCGGCCCGGGAGAGCAGCGTCGCGATCGCCTCCTCCAGGCGCTCCGGCCCGGGGACCCCACCTGGGGCAAGCTTCGCCGGCGCCTCGAGTCTCCCCACCATCGCCTCCGCCCGCCCGCGAATTTCGTCGCGTTTGCCGTGGAAAGCCTCCAGCACCGCTTCCATCACCATGCGGAAGCTCGGCATCCCGCGCGAGTCGTCGGGCGGGAAGTAGGTGCCGCCGTAGAACGGCACCGCCTCGGGGTCGAGGAAGACGGTCATCGGCCAGCCGCCCTGGCCGGTGAAGGCCTGGACCGCCTCCATGTAGATCGCGTCGACGTCGGGCCGCTCCTCGCGGTCGACCTTGATGCAGACGAAGTTCGCGTTCATGAAGGCCGCGGTCTCCTCGTCCTCGAAGGACTCACGCTCCATCACGTGGCACCAGTGGCAGGCGGAATAGCCGACCGAGAGCAGGATCGGCAGATCCTCGGCACGGGCCCGGCTCAGTGCCTCCTCGCCCCACGGGAACCAGTCGACCGGGTTGTCGCGGTGCTGGAGGAGGTAGGGGCTGGTCTCGGCGGCGAGGCGATTGGCCATTCATCCGAGGGTAACCATCGCTACTCCCCACGCAAGTTCGGCTACCGTCGTCCGTTTAGTGAACACCATGGATAGCAGCGGCCAGCGGGACGCCGCACTTCGGGCAGTCTTGGCGAAATTGGAGCCGGCCGACCGCCAGGTTGTCCTCGGCGCGCTCGAAGAGGCGCAGAAAACCGAGACCGAGCTCCGCTATCTCGCCGATCATGACCCGCTGACCGCGCTGCTGAACCGGCGCGCCTTCCGCACCCGCCTCGACACCTACGTCAAGTTCACCACCCGCTACGGCGGCCGTGGCGCGGTGATGGTGATCGACGTCGACGAGCTGAAGGCCGTCAACGACCGGCTCGGCCACCAGCAGGGCGACAACCTGATCCGCCGCATCGCCGCCACCCTGCGCGAACGTGTCCGTGCCACCGACATCGTCGCCCGCCTCTCCGGCGACGAGTTCGCCGTGCTGGTGCCGCAGTCCGACGTCGAAGGGGCGCTGCAACTGGGCGAGGACCTCCGCGGCCAGGTCGCCGACGGCTTCGCCGGCGATCCGGAGCTCGCCGGGTCGACGATCAGCGTCGGGATCACCATGTTCGGCGCCGAGTCCGACGGCGGGGCCGAGGCGGTGCTGGTCGCCGCCGACGAGGCGATGTACCGGGCGAAGGCGGAGGGGCGCAACCGCGTCTCGCTGTACGAAGCTCCGGTCGAGGCGGCGCTCGATAGCCGCCGACTCACCACCTCCGCGAAAATCCGCAACGCCCTCACCCAGAACCGTCTCAGCCTTGCGACGCAGCCGATCCAGAGCCTCGCCGACGGGGCGGTCGAACGCTTCGAGCTGCTGTTGCGGATGCGCGGCGACGCGGGCGAGCTGCTTCCTGCCTCCGCCTTCATCGGCGTCGCCGAGCGCTCCGGGATGATCCAGGAGCTCGACCGCTGGGTGGTCGGCCAGGCGCTCGACCTGATGGGCGAACGCGAGCGGGCGGGCGAGCCGGTCTCCTTCCACATCAACCTCTCGGGCGCCTCGCTGACCGACATCTCGGTGCTCGAATACATCGAGCGCGGGTTCGACGAAGGCGACGCCGACCCGGCCCGCTGCACCTTCGAGATCACCCAGACCGCCCGGGTCGAGGACATGGAGACGGCAGCCGGCTTCGCCGACCGGCTGACCGAATTCGGCTGCGAAGTGGCGATCGACGACTACGGCGCCGGCTTCGGTCCCTTCGAGTACCTGAAGCGCTTCCCCTTCGACGTGATCAAGATCGACGGCACCTTCGTCCGCGACCTTGTCCGCAACGACGCCGACCGCCTCACCGTGGAAGCGATCGTCGGCATCGCCAAGGGCCTCGGCAAGCGCACGATCGCCGAGTTCGTCGAGGACGAGCCAACCGCCAACCTGCTGCGCGAGCTCGGCGTCGACATGGCGCAGGGCTACCACCTCGGCGCCCCGATCGGGCTCGAGGAAATGCTCGAATCGACCTAGGTCGTTTCCCGCCCTGGCCACCCGTTCCCCCACTATTCGCGGCCGCTGACTCGAATTCTCTGAGTACACAGTTCAGTTTTTAAAGGTCGGGGATCCTGAGGGTTATCTTCGCCGCCGACCGTGGCCAATTGCCGGCTCGGTCATCCACCGGATCGACGACAGGGGAGTTGCATGAGGCGCTTTGGCGTGTTGGTGATGGTCGTGCTCGCGGCGACGATGGCGATCGGCGTAGGGAGCGCCTCGGCTTTCGAAGGCGGCGGTCGGACGCCGAGCGGCGCCCCTCTGATTGCCTACGGCCAGCACTACCTGGCGAAACTGGACAACCGCAAGGAAGACTCGAACTATGTCGGCCGGGCGACCGTGGCTTTCTGGAAGATCCCGCCGCTCGCTACCCACGACCAGCTCGTGGTCAACTGGCACGAGCTTCCCTACGCTCACAAAAGCGAATTTCCGGTCTGCATGGCGTTCGTCGAAGGCCTCAACGATTCCAATTGGGGGGAAATCCTCGAATCCGGCGGTGGCCGCTACGGCTATTGCGGGCCGGGGATCTACTCGGTCGCGGCAAGCGGCACGGCGCAGACCTCGATCACGGTGCAGAACACGGGCGCCAATTCCTACCTGGAGTTCTTCGCACCGGCCGAAGTCACCGAATCGACGAAGTTCGAAACGTTCGAATACGACTTCACGGTCGAAGCTCCGCGCCACTACCTGAGCGTCTCGCTCGGGTCGGTTCAGAAGGTCGCCGCGAACGGTGCGCTCCACGCGACCGCGACGCTTGCCACCGGCGCGCCCGCGCCGGACGGGCTCGGCTTCACGCTGACCGGATCCTGGTCTGGCGGCGTATTCACCACTACCGCGGCCTCGGTGGGTGGCCAGATCACGTTCCCGCTGGCGCTGCCGGAAACGGCTTATAGGCATTCCGTCGAATTCGCCGCCACCAGCGCCGCGACCGCCGAATGGCAGGCGGCGACCAGCCCGAAGATGACGGTCGAAGTGACTAAACCGAAGGTCGCCGCGCCCGCCGTGGAACCTCAGCTCTGCACCAAGGCGACGGCGCGCGCCCACGTGCTCGGCCGCCAGTACCACCGACAGTTGCGGCACGCCGACGCCGCTCGCGGCAGGAATCGTCGGCGACTCTTCCGCGAAGCGCGGGCGACCGGGCGGCGGCTCGACGCCGCGAAAGCCGCCCGCAAGGCAGCCTGCTGAGCGTTCGGCTCAGCGTTCGGCGCGCAGCTGGGCGCGCTTGACCTTGCCGCTGGTGGTCTTCGGCAGCTCGTCGACGAAGTCGACGATGCGAGGAGCCTTGTAGGGCGCGGTCTGGGCCATGCAGTGCTCGCGCAGCTCGGTGACCAGCTCGTCGCTCGGCTCGCGGTCGCGGAGGACGACGATCGCGCGGACGACGCTGCCGCGCTCGCGGTCGGGCGCGGCGACGGCCGCCGCGTCGGCGACCGCGGGGTGAGAGAGGAGGGCCGCCTCGACCTCGGTCGGGCCGATCCGGTAGCCGGAGGAGCTGATGATGTCGTCATTGCGCCCGTCGAAGAAGAGGAAGCCCTCGCCGTCTTCGGTGACCAGGTCGCCGGTCGGCCACCACTCGCCCTCGAAGCGCTCGCCGTCGAGGTAGCGGGAGAAGAAGGTCGGGGAGGAGGCGGCGCGCAGCTGCAACTCGCCGTCGGCGATCCGCACCGCCATGCCCGGCAGCGGCTTGCCCATCGAGCCGCGACGGACCCGCTCGCCGGCGAGGTTGGCGGTCACCTGGCCGGTCTCCGTCTGGCCGTAGCCGTCGGCCGGCTCGAGGCCGGTCGCCTCCTGCCAGGCGGCGATCGTCTCCGGGTCGAGCGGCTCGCCCGCCGAGACCATCCGGCGCAGGGCGGGGAGGGGGCGCAGGGCGGTGCGGCGGGCCAGCATCCGGTACTCGGTCGGCGCCATGCAGAGGACGTTGACCCCGAGCGCTTCGGCGAAGTCGAGCCGCTCGGCCGGGTCGAAGCGGCCGTCGTGGATGACCGCCGCGGCGCCGGTCAGCCAGGGGGCGAGGAAGACGTTGCGGGCCGACTTCGACCAACCCGTCGCGGTCGTGCACCAGGCCAGCTCACCCGCCCGCGAGCCGAACCAGTGCTCGGCCTGGGTCCGCTGGCCGAAGAGGTAGCGGTAGGCATGGACGACCCCGCGCGGGTCGCCGGTGGTGCCGGAGGTGAAGACGATCAGTGCCGGGTCCTCGGGACTCATGTCTTCGACCGAGGCGGGCGTCTCCTGGGGGCGGTCCTCGTCGAGCACGTCGGTGATCTCGGCCATCGTCATCGTCGGCACCCCCTCGGGGAGCTCGCCGAGCAGCCGTTCCTCGCCGACGCAGAGCGCCGGGTTGGCGGCGGCGACCCGGTGCTGCAGATCCTTGCGCCGCAGCTGCGTGTTGCAAGGCAGCGCCACGGCGCCCATCCGCCAGCAGGCGAGCAGCGTCAGCACCCACTCGATCCGGTTGCCGACCAGCGTCATCACCACGTCGCCGCGCTTCACCCCGCGTGCCGCGAAGGCGCCTGAGAGCCCGGCCGAGGTGGCGATCAGTTCGCCGTAGTACCAGTCCCGTCGCCGTGCCTCCGGGTCGATCTCGACGATCCCCAGCCTCGAGGCCGGTGCCCGCTCCATCAGGTCGTCGATGATGTTCATGAGGCGGGAGTCTTTCTGAAATGCGGGTGACGGGAGGTCCGGAGGATGAAAGGGGCAAGATCGCGATTGGCCGTGCTGCTGGTCATCGCCGTGGCCGGGATCGCGGTGGTGGTGTCGATTCGTGCGGCGGGAGCCCCGACCGCGGCCGCGGCGGAAGCCGGGGGAGCGTTGCCGCCGCTCGCCTGGACGACCTACGCCGGCAACGTCTCGATGAGCGGAGCGCTCTTGCACGGGGAATTCAATCCTCGTAATCACCGGACCGTGATCCAGTTCCAGTACGGCCGGACCAAGGCCTACGGCCGCGTCACCCCGCCCTACCCCGAAGAAGAATGGTTCGGGGAAGAAATCAACGAAGAGGAAGAATTCACCGAATGCCTGCGGCCGGGGACCACCTACCACTACCGGATCCTTGCCAAGAGCAAGATCGGGACCGCCTACGGCCGGGATCGGACGTTCAGGACGCGTGCCAGTCACGGACGGAAGCCCAGTTGCCTGTAGCCATCGTCGTTCAGAGCATCACGACGACGCTGCGGTTCCTCCCGATCATGGTGCCGAAGGTGATGCGCAAGAACCGCGCGCCGGTGGGGACCGCAGGTCGAAACTCCATCGGGTAATGGCGTGCGGGTGCGGTGCCGGTCGAGCTCCACCCATATTTGCCAAGACCTTTGCCTTGGTAAGAGCTGCCGAGGTCGTCCTCGACCCTGACGCTCGGCAACACCTCGGCCGGCCGCACCTTCGCGTTGCCGGGCGGCTCGACCTTGGTGGCGAGGTCGACTACGACGAGCTCTTGGTGGAGCTCGACGCCGAGAACGACCCACTCGACGTCGCCTTGCTCGGGGCCGGGGACGAAGCGGACGCGCGCCATCGCTCAGACCATAAGGACGACGCTGCCCCAGCGACCGAGCGTGACCCGCAGGTAGGTCGTCTCGGAGGGGACAGGCGGTTCGTATTCGAGGTTCACGCGGCTCACCCCGTGGGACCGGTGCCATCCGGGGCCGACGTGGCCGGAGCTGACCTGAAAGGCACGCCGGTACTCGGTCCCGGCATCATCCTCGACCGTCAGCGCGGGCTTCTCCCGGTCAAACAGGCCCGCCGCGACAACCTCGTCCCAGATCGTCATCGCGAGGACGAGAACCAACCGCTCCGGGAACAGCTCGGCCGCCAGGACGACGACCTGGGCGTCCCCCTGGTCGGGCGCCGTGATGAACCGGGCGACAGCCACGACCGGGAGGGTACGGCCTTAGAGATCGACTGCTGGGATCTCAGGCGGCCTGGTCGCGCTCGAGGGCGTCGACCTGATGGCCCTGGTGGGTCAGTAGCGCGGTCAGGACTTCTTCGAGATTCCGCCTTCCGTCGCAGAACCTGAACGACCCTTCGGGTGGGATCGAATCGAGCTGACGGTCGTCGAGGTCGGCGATCCGGTCCAACTCCCGGCGTACGGTCGTGAGCCGATCGCGGAGCGCGTCCGCGTCGCCGCCGCCGGAGGCGGGCAGATCTCTATGGCCGTGAACGCGAGGCCGATGTCCGCGCCGCGGCTCCGCGGGCGGGTCCCCGGCA
Source organism: uncultured Solirubrobacterales bacterium (assembly GCA_963795675.1). GTDB lineage: Bacteria > Actinomycetota > Thermoleophilia > Solirubrobacterales > 70-9 > VAYN01. Next base: position 435,757 of record CAWCJB010000004.1, on the reverse strand, counting down.
GCGGCTGGGAGCCCGGCGATGCGCAGGTAGTTGTCAGCGGTATGGGCGACCAACGCGCCGACACTGCCGTCGCCGAGCTTCTCGCGACCGGGGCAGGGTCGCCGCAGATCGCCATCGTCGAAGTCGGCGACGAATTTGATCAGCGTGTCGACCTGTTCCACTGCCGTCCGATGAAGTGCTTCGGCACGCGCTGCCATCGGCGAGAATCTATCAGATACCCCCTGGGGGTATCTCCCGGATCTACCTCAGTTCGCTCGAGTTCTTGCCGAGCAGCTGGCGGGCGACGATCAGCAGCTGGATCTGTTGGGTGCCCTCGAAGATGTCGAGGATCTTCGCGTCGCGGGCCCACTTCTCCAGCAGCTCGGTCTCGCCGAGGCCGACGGCGCCGCAAAGCTCGACGCAGCCGAGGGTGACGTCGACGCAGGTGCGCCCCGCCTTCGCCTTCGCCATCGAGGCCTGCAAGGAGTTCGGCTTCGAGTTGTCGGCCATCCAGGCCGCTTGCAGCGTGAGCAGCCAGGAGGCCTCGTAGTCGGCCTCCATCTCGAGGAAGCGCGCCGCCGCCGCGGGCTGGGAGAGCGCCGGGGTGTCGTAGTCGACCTCGACCCCGGCCGCGGAGAGCTGGCGCCGCGTCTCCTCCAGTGCCGCGCGGGTCACCCCGACCGCCATCGCGGCGACCAGCGGCCGCGTGTTGTCGAAGGTTTCCATCACCCCGGCGAAGCCCTTCTCCTTCACCTCCGGATCGCCGAGCAGCGCCTCTTTCGGCACCCGGCAGTCCTGCAGGGTGAAGTTGGCGGTGTCGGAGGCACGGATCCCGAGCTTGTGCTCGAGCCGGTCGAGCTTCAGCCCCGGGTTGTCGCGCTCGACGATGAACGACTTGATCGCGGCGCGGCCTTTGGTGCGGTCGAGGGTCGCCCAGACGACGATCAGGTCGGCGCGGTCGCCCGAGGTGACGAAGATCTTCTCGCCGTTGAGGACGTACTCGTCGCCGTCGAGCTCGGCGGTGGTGCGGATCGCCGCCGAGTCGGAGCCCGCTTCGGGCTCGGTGATCGCCATCGCCGCCCACTTGCCGCCGTAGTGCTCGAGCTGCTCGTCGGTCGCCACCGAGGCGATCGCCGAGTTGCCGAGCCCCTGGCGCGGCATCGAGAGCAAGAGACCGACGTCGCCCCAGCAGAGCTCGATGACGCCGAGCACGGTGGAGAGGTTGGTGCCGTTGCGGTTCTCCCCTGGGTCGGAGCCGTTGGAGGAGCGGCGCACGCCGGCGGCACCGGCGCCGCCGAGGTCGGAGCCCTCGTTCATGCCGTCGATCAGCGACGCCAGCATGTCGAGCTCTTTCGGGTAGGCGTGCTCGGCGACGTCGTATTTGCGCGAGATCGGGCGGAACACCTCGGTCGCGACCTGGTTCGCCTGGTTCGCCAGCGGCTTGTATTTCTTCGGAATCTCGAGGTTGATCATGGTTTCTCCTTCGCAGGTCTCGACGCTTGTATCCCTGTGGGCGACAAGCGTCGGCTAGACGAGCAGGGCGCCCTCCATGACGCCCGCGGATCGCAGGTCGCGGTACCAGCGCTCGACCGGGTGCTCCTTGACGAAGCCATGGCCGCCGAGCAGCTGGACCCCGTCGGAGCCGATCTTCATCCCCTTCTGGGCACAGAGCCGGCGGGCGATGGCGGCCTCGCGGCCGAAGCCCTCGCCCTGGTCGGCGCGGGCCGCGGCGCGGTAGGTGGCGAGCCGCATGCCGCTCGACTCGATCCCGATTTCCGACACCGCGAAGGCGACGCCCTGGCGGTTGGAGATCGGTTCGCCGAACGCCTGGCGTTCGTTGACGTAGGGGATGACGTAGTCGAGGACCGCCTGGGCGGTGCCGACCGAAAGCGAGGCCCAGGCGATCCGCGCCCGGTTGACGCAGTCGACGTAGTCCTGGCGCCGGCCCTCTCCGAGCAGCGCCGACTTCGGCACCTTCGCCCCCTCGAGGAGCAGGCGGCCGGTCGCGGCGGGGCGGAGACCCATCGCCGGCTCGTCCTCGATCGAGAGCCCTTTGGTGCCGGACTCGACCACGAAGAGCGCCGGGCCGATGCCCTCGGCCTCGGCGGCGACGAGGAAGAGCTCGCACTCGGTGGCCCGGGCGATCAGGGACTTGGCGCCGTCGAGCACCCAGTCCTCGCCGTCCCGCTTTGCCGTCGTCGCCGGCTTCAGCGGATCGAACAGCGGCCGCGGCTCGAGGATCGCCAGCGCCGCCGCCGGCACGTCCTCGCCGGTGAAGGCGGGCAGGTAGGTCGCCTCCTGCTCGGCCGTGCCCCAGAGCCCGATCGCGGTGGCGACCGCCCCGGGGGCGAGCGCCGCGTAGGCGATCCCGAGGTCGCCGTGGGCGAGCGCCTCGCCGATCAGCGCCGTGGTCGTCGCCGCGCCTTCTTCCATCACCCCGCCGAGCTCGGCCGGGACGCCGAGCATCGCGACGCCGAGCTCGGTCGCCTGGGCGAGGATCTCGGCGGGCGTCTGGCGCTCGTCGTCGGCAGCTTTCGCCGCCGGGCGGACCTTCTCCGCGGCGAAGGCGCGGCCCGCCTCCTGGAACATCTGCTGCTCGTCGTCGGGCGTGACGTCGAAGAGCCCCTTCGATTTCGAGCGCGGCTGGCGCGCCGGTTTGCCCAGCTGCTGCGCCGCCTTGAAGGTGCGCCCGGCCGCGGTCGCGGTGCGGAAGCCGGATTTGGTCCCCTGGAAGAGGGCCCGCTCGACCCCTTTGCGGATGCGGATGCGGTCGAGCAGGTCGGAGCCCGCGAGCCAGTTCAGCCCCCGCAGGCCGATGCCCATCGCGCGGTCGGCCACGCTCTTGTCGGTGTCGATCGTGGTGCTCACTGTGCCTTTCCTTTGGCTTTGGACTGGGTCTTGGTCTTGGCTTTGACCGGGAGGACCCGGCCGTCGAGGTGGCGGTCGCCGCGCTTCTTGCCGCGGCCGCGCACGCTGAAGTCGATCTCGCCGTCGTCGACGTCGGAGGTCGCGAACTCGACCTTGGCCGGCAGCAGGATCGGTCGGCGGAAGCGGACGTCGACGGCGAAGGCGTCGGGGAGGCGCGCATCAAGGGCGCCGAGTGCTTTCGCCTTGGTCCACATCCCGTGCGCGATCGCCGCCGGGAAGCCGAGCGGCTTCGCGGTCAGCGAGTGCATGTGGATCGGGTTGCGGTCGCCGGAGACGGCCGCGTAGCGGCGGCCGAGGTCGCCGGGGAGGGTCCACTCGGCGCTCGCCGGGGTGGCCTCGGCGACGATCGGGAAAGCCTCGGCGGAGGCCGCACCGGGGTCGCCCTTGCCGCGGCGCAGGAAGGTGCTGGTGCTCTCCCAGGCGATCTGGCGGCCGACCCGCGCCTCGGTGACGACGTCGAAGCTGCGCCCTTTCGGGTGGGCGGCGATCTTCGTCGCCTCCACCCGTAGGGAGAGCTCCTCGCCCGTCCCCAGCGGCCGGTACTGGGTGATCCGGTTGGCGATGTGGACCAGCCCGACCGTGCCGAACGGGAACGACCCGTCCGACATCAGCGCCATGTGCAGGGGGAAGGCGAGCACATGGGGATAGGTCGGCGGCAGGCTGTCGCGGAGGGTGAAGCCGCAGACCTTGGCGTAGGCGGCGACCTTCGCCGGGTCGGCGGTGACGCCGTCGAGCTCCAGTCGCACATCCGGGATCTCACCGCCGCCGCCGGGGACGAAGGGCAGTCGGGAGGCTCCGGGGAGGAGCGGCAGCGCGGCGCGGGCGTAGAGCGGCAGGATGCTCGGCGCGCCGTCGAGTTTCCGCGTGCGCGTCTTGTCGCCCGTCTTGCTCGCGGTCGCCACCGTCACGCCCCCAGCAGGCTCTGCCCGCAGACGCGGACGACGTTGCCGTTGACCCCGGTCGAGGCGGGTGAGGCGAACCAGGCGATCGTCTCGGCGACGTCGACCGGCAGCCCGCCCTGCGAAAGCGAGGAGAGCCGGCGGCCGGCTTCGCGCGGGCCGATCGGCATCGCCGCGGTCATCTGGGTCTCGATGAAGCCGGGGGCGACGGCGTTGATCGTGATGGCGCGCTGCGCCAACTCGGGCGAGAGCGATTCGACCATCCCGATCACGCCCGCCTTCGAGGCGGCGTAGTTGGTCTGGCCCGAGTTGCCCGCGATCCCCGACATCGAGGAGACGCAGACGATGCGGCCGTTCTCGTTCAGGGCTTTCGAGTCGAGCAGGGCATCGTTGATCCGCTCCTCGGAGGAGAGGTTGATCTCCATCAGCTGCGCCCAGCGGTCTTCCGGCATCTTTGCGATCGTGCGGTCGCGGGTGACGCCGGCGTTGTGGACGACGATGTCGAGACCGTCCTTGAAGTGCGACGCGATCCGCTCGGGGGCGTCATCGGCGGTGATGTCGAGCGCCAGCGCCTCGCCGCCGAGCGCCTCGACCACGGCCCGCAGGTCTGCCTCCGCCTGGGGCACGTCGAGGCCGACGACCTTGGCGCCGTCGCGTCCGAGCGTCGCCGCGATCGCGGCGCCGATCCCGCGCGAGGCCCCGGTCACCAGTGCCGTCTTGCCCGCCAGCGGGAGGTCCCAGTCGATCGCCGGCGTGGGGGCGACGGCCACCCCGATCCGAATGACTTGTCCATCGACGTAGGCCGAGCGGGGGGAGAGGAGGAAGCGCAGGGTCGAGTCGAGCTGGTCCTCGGCGCTCGGGTCGACGTAGACGAGCTGGGCGGTCGCGCCCTTGCCGCCGATCTCCTTGGCGAGCGAGCGGGTGAAGCCCTCGAGCGCCCGTTGGGCGGTGTGGGCGCGGGCCGAGCCGGCGAGCGCCGGGGTGGTGCCGAGGACGACGACGCGGCCGCTGCGCCGCAGGCGCGCCACGGCGGGGTAGAAGAAGCGCTGCAGCTCGACCAGCTCGGTCGAGTCGGCGATCCCACTGGCGTCGAAGACCAGCGCCTTGGCCTTGCCCTCGGCGCCGGCGCGTTCGGCGCCGATGTCGTCGAGGACCTTCTTCAGCGCCCGCTCCAGCTTCCCGCCGGGGGCGGCGCCGCTCAGGACCGGGCCGGCGACGACCGGGTTGCCCGGCTGGTAGCGGTCGAGGTCGACCGGCTGGGGGAGCCCGACCTGACGGGCGACGGTCGAGACGACCGGCGCGTTGACGATCTGCGAGTAGCGATCAGGCATTGGTTACTTGACTCCTTCCGGGCCTTCGAGGATCGCGACGACGCCCTGGCCGCCGGCGGCGCAGATCGAGATCACGCCACGTCCTTTTCCGTCTTCATGCAGCTGTTTGGCGAGGCCGGCGACGATCCGCCCGCCGGTCGCGGCGAACGGGTGGGCGGCGGCAAGCGAGCCGCCGTTCACGTTCAGCTTCGCCCGGTCGATCGAGCCGAGCGGCGCGTCGCGGCCGAGCTTCTCCTTGCAGAAGTCGGCATCCTCCCAGGCCTTCAGCGTGCAGAGGACCTGGGCGGCGAAGGCCTCGTGGATCTCGTAGTAGTCGAAGTCCTGCAGGGTGAGGCCGGCGCGGTCGAGCATCCGCGGCATCGCGTAGGCAGGGGCCATCAAGAGGCCTTCGCGCTTGTGGACGTGGTCGATCGCCGCGGTCTGCGCCTCGGAGAAGTAGGCGAGCACAGGCAGGTCATGTTCCTTGGCCCACTCCTCGGAGGCGAGCAGCACCGCCGAGGCGCCGTCGGAGAGCGGCGTCGAGTTGGCCGCGGTCATCGTCCCCTCGGGGCCGCCGAAGACCGGCTTCAGCTTCGCCAGCTTCTCGATCGACGAGTCGGGGCGCAGGTTGCCATCGCGCTCGAGCCCGAGGTAGGGGGTGATCAGGTCGGTCTGGAAGCCGCGCTCGTAGGCGGCGGCGAGGTTGTGGTGGGAGGTGACCGCGAGCTCGTCCTGCTCGGCCCGGCCGATGTCCCATTCTTTGGCCATGATCGCCGTGTGCTCGCCCATCGAGAGGCCGGTGCGTGGCTCCTCGTTGCGGGGGATCCGGGGAACGACGTGGCCGGGGCGGAAGCGGGTCAGCGTCTTCAGCTTGCCGGTCGTGGAGCGCTGGCGGTTGGCCTCGAGCAGGGTCGCGCGCAGCTCTTCGTTCAGCTCGATCGGCGCGTCGGAGGTGGTGTCGGCACCGCAGGCGATGCCGACGTCGATCTGCCCGAGGGCGATCTTGTTGGCGACCAGGATCGCCGTCTCGAGGCCGGTGCCGCAGGCCTGCTGGACGTCGTAGGCGGGGGTCTCGGGGGCGAGACGGGTGGAGAGGACGCTCTCGCGGGTCAGGTCGCGGTCGTGGGAGTGCTTCAGCACGGCGCCGCCGGCGACCTCGCCGAGGCTCTCGCCCTCCAGCCCGAAGCGGTCGATCAGCCCGTCGAGCGCAGCGGTGAGCATGTCCTGGTTGGTCGCATGCGCGTACTTCGAGTCGCTGCGCGCGAAGGGGATCCGGTTGCCGCCGATCACGGCGACCCGGCGGGTCTCGCTGTTCATACCTTGGGGGTTCCTTTCCCGGGTTTGGAAGTGGGGGCGCGGGCGGCCTGGGAGCGGGCGCGGATGCCCGGCTCGACCGTCGAGATCAGGAGCTCGGCCGCCTCGCGGGCGGAGATCGCCTCGGTGCGCAGCCACCAGCGGGCGAGCTCCTCGGCGGCGCCGAGGAGGGCGGTGGAGAGCGCCTCGATCTCGATCCGCGCGCCTTTGCGTCGGGCGTCGGGCAGCTGGGCGACCAGTGAGCCGGAGACCAGCGTGGCGATCTGGGCGCGGTAGCCGGCGACCCGCTCGGCGACCTCGCCGCTGTTGGGGAGGGTCTCGTCGAAGAGGACGGCCCAGGCGGCGCGGTCAGAGTCGAGGAAGCCGAAGAAGGCGCGGACGCCGGAGGCGAGCGCCTCGCCGGGACCGTCGGTGTCGGCGATCGCCTCGCCGATGGTGCGGGTCAGCGAGTCACCCGCCCGCTCCATGCAGGCGATGTAGAGCCGCTCCTTGTTGCCGAAGTAGTTGTAGAGCAGCGGCTTCGTCACCCCGACCGCCGCCGCGATCTCCTCCATCGTCACGTCGCCGTAGCCACGCTCGGCGAAGAGCCCGTGGGCGACCCCGAGCGTCTGCTCCATCCGCTCGTCCCGCGACAGCCGTGAACGCAACTCGACATTCATCGGTGCACACGTTACCCGACTATAAATTTATATGGGCGTAACGTGACGAGATCACACAGGCGCGTGATCCTGGGCGGTCGGGGTAGATTCAGGGCATGAGGAGAGTGACGACAGCGCTTGGGTTGGTGGTGGTCGTGGCCGTGGTGGCGGGGCTCGTGGCGGGCTCGGCCTCGGCCGGCGGGACGAAGAAGCTGGTCGAAGGGACGGTCTACGACACGACCTGCCTCGAGACCTCGACCTGCGAACCGCCTTGCCCGCCTCCGCCGCATTGTGGGCCGGTGACGGCTCGGGCCCGGATCATCTGCCCACAGCGACGGATCGTCGCCTGCCCGCTCAGCGCGGCGGCGGCGGAAACCTCGCCGCCGGTCTGCCTGCCGGCGAGCGGCTGCTTCACCTACCCGGTCTACTCAGGCGAAGGGGTGACCGTCAACGTGCGCAGGCGCGGGTCGGCGACGGTGCTGGCGACGCTGCCTGTGGTCGAAGGGCACTTCAAGATCCGCTTAGGTCCCGGCGAATACGTGCTCCATCCCCATCTGCCCGAAGAACCGTGCTGGTCGGGCTCGGCCTCGACGGTGACGGTGAGCGCGAAGTGGAAGGGCCCGGTGCCGGCCTCGGTCGACGTGCAGGACGGTTGCGTCGCCCACCCGGACGCCGCGAAGTAGGGGACGCCCTAAAGCTCGGTGCCGTCGTAGAGCTTCTTGACGTGCACGCTGCCCTCCGGAGCCGCTTCGAGGCAGAGGCGGCAGAGGACGCACTCGTCGACGTTCTCGTCGACGACCTCGACCCGACCATCGGCGTTCTTGAAGATGTCGACGGGGCAGACTTCTTCGAGTTTCGCCGCCAGGGCCGCGTCGCCCGCGACCGAGGCGTCGACCTCGATGTCGATGAAGACTTTGCTCTGGGCGGCCATCAGGCAAGCACCCCGAGCTTCTCCTTGACCACCGTGGGGATCTCGTCGATCCGCTCGACCACGCGGATCCCGGCGGCTTCGAGGCGGGCGATCTTCTCCGTCGCCGTGTCCTCGACGCCCTCGACGATCGTGCCTGCGTGGCCGAAGCTCATCCCCTTCATCTCCTCGTCGTCCATGAATTTGCCCGCCATGAAGGCGACGATCGGCAGCCGCGAGTTGTTGTCCTTCACCCACTCGGAGAGCTGGGCCTCCATGCGGCCACCGGGCTCGGTGTAGATGACGATCGCTTTGGTCTGCTCGTCGGCCTCGAAGAACGGCATCAGTTCGGCGTAGGTCGAGCCGATGATCGCGTCGCCGCCGATCGAGACGGCGGTCGAGACGCCGAGCCCGGCCTGGGTCAGCGAGGAGGAGATCTCGGTGGTCATCCCGCCCGAGCGGCTCATCACCCCGACCGGCCCCGGCTGGTAGGCCTTGGCAGCGTCTTTGGCCGGACCGCCGATGCCGCCCATCTTGCAGACTTCCGGCACGATCAGGCCGAGGCAGTTGGGGCCGATGATGCGGGCGCCGTTGCGGTCGGCTAGCTCGACCATCTGGGCGACGTCGCCACGCGGGATCCGCTCGGTGACGATCACGACCAGCTTGATCCCGTTGAGGATCGCCTCGAAGACCGCGTCTTTGGTGAAGGCGGGGGGGACGGTGACGACCGAGCCGTCGATCGGGCCGCCGTGGTGCTCGACCGCCTGGGCGACGGTGTCGAAGACCGGCACGCCGTGCACCTCGCGGCCCTTGCGGCCCGGGGTCACGCCGCCGACCACCCGGGAGCCGTAGTCGAGGCACTCGCGGGTCAGGTTCACGGCCTCGCGGCCGGTGATCCCCTGGACGATGAAGGTGGTCTCCTTGCTCAGCAGGATGCTCATCAGGCAGCCGCTCCCGCGCCCTGGACCTTGGCGACGGCGCGGCCGGCGGCCTCCCAGAGCGAGACCGAGCGGTCGCAGTACTCGACCCCGTAGCGCTCGAGGATGCGGAAGCCCTCGTCCTCCCAGGCGCCCGGGATGCGGAAGATCGCGATCGTCTCGCCCGGGTCCTTCTCGAGTTCGAGGCAGGCCTTGATCACGCCGCGGGCGACGATGTCGACGCGGGTGTTGGAGACGATCGACATCATCACGGCGATCTTCTCGACACCGTCCTTTTCGAGCACCTCCTTGGCCAGCCCACACGCCTTGGCGACCGACGGGTTGCCGCCGATCTCCGAGTAGTTGGCGGGCTTACCGCCCTGGCTGCGCACCGCGTCGGTGAGCGTCAGCGAGCCGCCGCCGGCGCCGATCACGAGGCCGAGGTTGCCGGTGAAGCCGTGGTCCTTGCCCTGGATCACGCCGCGGTGGTCGGCGGCGTCGATCGCGGCGACGTGCTCTTCGAAGGCGGAGTGCTCGTACGGTTCGCGGGTGTCGTCCGCGGCGATCTGAAGCTCGGAGCGCAGCAGCTTCTTCTGCCGGCCGACCGCCTCCTCCTCCATCTCCATGTGGGCGTCGAGGGCGACGAAGCTGCCGTCGGTCAGCTCGGCCAGCGGGTTGATCTCGGCCAGCGTCATGTCGTTCTCGCGGAAGAGCCGGGCCAGCTTGGCGAGGATCGGCGTCGCGCGGTTCAGCTGCGAGCCGGTGACCCCGGTCGCGGCGATCGTCTGCTTCGCCTCGAAGTCGGGGATCGGGAAGAGGTTCGACACGTGGCCGCGGCCGACGTGGTCGGGATGGGTGCGGGCGACCTCCTCGATGTCGATCCCGCCCATGTCGCTGAACAGCATCAGCGGGCGCTTCGCGGTGGGGTCCCAGACGACGCTCGCGTAGTACTCCTGTTTGACCTCGGCTTTGGGATCGACGAGGACGCCGCGCGGCATGTGGCCGTTGATCTCCAGCTTCAGGATCGCCTCGGCGTGCTCGGCGGCCTCGTCGGGCGTATCGGCGAACTTGACCCCGCCCGCCTTCATCCGGCCGCCGGTCAGCACCTGCGACTTGATCACCACCGGGCCGCCGATCTCCACGGCCGCCTGGCGCGCCTGCTCGGGCGTCGTGCAGAAGCCGTACTTGGTGACGGGAATCCCCGCCAGCTCGACGATCTTGCGTGCCTCGTACTCGAAGAACCTCATCGGCGGGGCACCCTACACCGAGACACGGAACAATGGCGCGACATTGACCTTCTCCCGACCCCGCCGCGCCCTCGCAGTCCTCGCCCTCGCGGCGACCGGCGCCCTCCTCCTCGCCGGCTGTGGCGGCGCCACCGAGGTCGACCCGACCAAGGCCTCGGAAACCGTCCGCGCGAGCCTCGAATCGAAGCGTGAAGGTTTCGGCACGAAGGTGGAATCAGTCGACTGCCCGAACGGGGTGAAGGTGGAAGCGGGTAGCCACTTCGAATGCACAGTGCGTTTCCCCGACGGGGTGGTCGCCTACGCGCAGTTGCGGATCCGCGACGCGAAGGCCGACCTCAGCCTCGAATCACTCGCGCCGAAGCCGCTCGGCGACTGAGCGCCGCGGGCGCCTCGCGATCCTCGGTCAGAGCCCTAAACCCCGGTTTAGAGCCGCTTGCCGCCGGGAAAGACGAATGTCCGCGAACTTCTGGGGACGGTTCATGTCATCATGCAGGCGCCCGACCTCCGCATCGTTCCGCCTTCGCGGGTGTGCAAGGTCGGCCGCCCCCGGGCCGTTACCGGGATAGACATGCGATCCACAGCGCTGAAGATCCTTCACAAGGGCGCCGACACTTCCCCCGTCGGCCGCAAAGCGACGAAATAGAGAGAGGCGAATGAGCGACTCGACCACTGCCGCCCCCGCTGAGCTGACCACGAACCAGAAGCTTCTGGGCTGGGTGGAGGAGATCGCCGCCCTGACCCAGCCCGAGTCCGTCCAATGGTGCGACGGCTCCGCCGAGGAGTACGACCGGCTTGCTCAGGTCCTGATCGACGCCGGGACCTTCGAGCGCCTCTCCGACGCGAAGCGGCCGAACAGCTACCTCGCTCTCTCCGACCCCGACGACGTCGCCCGGGTCGAAGACCGCACCTTCATCTGCGCCGCCAAGGAGGTGGACGCCGGCCCGACCAACAACTGGCGCGAGCCGAGCGAGATGCGGGAGACGCTCGCCGAACTCTTCAAGGGCTCGATGAAGGGCCGCACGATGTACGTGGTGCCCTTCTCGATGGGCCCGCTGGGCTCCGACATCTCCGAAATCGGCGTACAGCTGACCGACTCGGCCTACGTCGCGGTCTCGATGCGGATCATGACCCGGATGGGCAAGGCCGCCCTCGACCAGCTCGGCGACGGTGAGTGGGTGCCCTGCGTGCACTCGGTCGGGATGCCGCTCGACGAGGGCGTCGAGGACGTCTCCTGGCCCTGCAACGCGACCAAGTACATCGTCCACTACCCCGAGGACCGCGAAATCTGGTCCTACGGCTCGGGCTACGGCGGCAACGCGCTGCTGGGCAAGAAGTGCTTCGCGCTGCGGATCGCCTCGGCGATGGCGCGTGACGAAGGCTGGCTCGCCGAGCACATGCTGATCCTCAAACTCACCTCGCCCGAGGGCGAGGTCAAGTACGTGACCGGCGCCTTCCCGTCGGCGTGCGGCAAGACCAACCTGGCGATGCTGGTCCCGACCCTGCCCGACTGGAAGGTCGAGACGGTCGGCGACGACATCGCCTGGATGAAGATCGGCGAGGACGGCCGCCTCTACGCGGTCAACCCCGAGGCCGGCTTCTTCGGCGTCGCCCCGAACACGTCGCACAAGACCAACCCGAACGCGATGGACACGATCGAGCGGAACTCGATCTTCACCAACTGCGCCAAGACCGACGACGGCGACATCTGGTGGGAGGGCATGACCGGCGAGCCGCCCGCGCACGCGATCGACTGGCACGGCAACGACTGGACCCCCGAGTCCGACACCGCCGCCGCCCACCCGAACGCCCGCTTCACCACGCCCGCCGGGCAGTGCCCGTCGATCGCGCCGGAGTGGGAGGACCCGGCCGGGGTGCCGATCGACGCCTTCCTCTTCGGCGGCCGTCGCGCCACCGCGGTGCCGCTGGTGAGCGAGGCCTTCGACTGGGAGCACGCCGTCTTCATGGGGGCGACGATGTCCTCGGAGACCACCGCCGCCGCTGCCGGCGAGGTCGGCGCGCTGCGCTTCGACCCGATGGCGATGCTGCCGTTCCTCGGCTACAACATGGCCGACTACTTCGCCCACTGGCTGAAGATCGGCAAGACCGACGGGATCCAGCTGCCGAAGGTCTTCTACGTCAACTGGTTCCGCAAAGACGACGAGGGCAAGTTCCTCTGGCCCGGTTTCGGCGAGAACAGCCGCGTGCTCGAGTGGGTCTTCCGTCGCTGCCAGGGCGAGGGCGAGGCGACCGAGACCGCGATCGGCCTGCTGCCGACCCCGGACGACCTCAACACCGATGGCCTCGACATCCCCGCCGAGGCGCTGCAGGAGCTGCTGAACGTCGACGAGGACCTTTACCGGCAGCAGCTGCCGCAGGTGAAGGAGCACCTCGCCAAATTCGGCGACAAGCTCCCGGCCGAGGTGAGCGCCCAGCTCGACGCGCTCGAGCAGCGCCTGGGCTAGTCGCCCATCGGGAGTGCCCGGCGTCGGCCCTTCAGGGGCCGGCGTCGGTTTAGTGGAGCTTTCTCTTCTAAGCCTGGTATAACGCTCCGCTCATGGGGCGGGACTCGTGATATCCGAAGACCCGCCGCGGCGCCGTCGCCGTTTGCGGGTCTACGAATTCCCGGCCGCCGACCTGGCCGCCGCCACCGCCGAGGGGCGACGTGAAAAGTCCGTCTGCGTGATCGGTGCCGGGATCGCCGGCCTGGTCTCGGCCTACGAGCTCCTGAAGGCCGAGCACTCGGTGACGGTCGTCGATGCAGACCACCGGGTCGGCGGTCGGATCCGCACTTGGCACAGCGGCGAGGTCCACGCCGAGCTCGGACCGATGCGCATCCCGGTGGGGCACGAGGGAACCATGCATTACGTCAAAGAGATGGGATGCAAAAAGGACGATTTCGTTCAGGCCAATGCCAACGCCTGGGTGGCGCTACGAGGTCAAAAAAGGCGCCGGTATGACTGGGAGGAGCTTCTTCCCCTGTATGGACTGGAAAGCAAGCTGTTCCGCGCTGTAAGCGCTTCGGCTTTCAGCTCCCCCGGCGCTTTGCTCGAAAAAGCGACTTCGCTCTCGGCGATCTTTCTCAAGGCAGGCGAAGAGCGGCAACTCATGGCCGGCACTCTTGGTGAGCACGCTGAGGAGCTGGCATCGCAGACCTTCCGTCAGGCGCTCATGACTCCGAGGGCCAAAGGTGGCAGGCCGGTGCTCACCGACCCTGGGTGGGAGCTGATCGGCCAGGCGACGAGTGCCATCCGTGAGGAGCGGGTCAGCGGGCTGGAGGCGTGGGTCGAGGACGAGTGGACCTTCGCAGCCGACCCTCGGTTCCGTCTGACCGAAGGTATGGAAGCGCTGCCACGCGCCTTGCGGCGTGAGGTCGAAGCACTCGGGGGGACGGTCGAGGTCGGCAGGCGCGTGAGCGCGGTGGTCACCGACCATGACGACGACATGCAGGTGATCTGCGCCGATGGTGAGGCGGTGGCGGGCGGGCCGTTCGACTACGTCATCTGCGCAGTGCCGGCGGCCGCGACGAGGCGGATAGAATTCGATCCGCCCCTGGCCCCAGAGAAGGACGAGGCGTTGGGCGGTATCTCCTATTTCAGCGCCGCCAAGAGCCTCGTCCTGGTCAACAGGCGGCGCTGGGAGTCAGACGACGAGATCTACGGCGGGGCAAGTTATACCGACCGGTCGATCCAGCAGTGCTGGTATCCGTCGGACAACGCCATCAAAGATCCGCTCGGGGTCGCATGGGCGACCCGAGGAAGCGATGGAAAATTCCGCAAATTTGGAAATGAAGATTTCGTCGCGCGTGACCCTGAACTGTCGGAGAGCCCGGCGATCTTGACTGCTGCCTATATGAGCGGCACGAACGCCGAGCGATTCACCTCGATGACCGCTCCCGAACGGGACGCCGAGGTCCTTCGACACCTGGAGTTCCTACATCCGGGGATCAGGGAAGACGTCGAAGGAATCACGCATTGCTGCTGGATTGAGGAGTCGACGCCACACGGTGGGGCCTGGACGATCTTCGAGCCGGGCAAGCAGGAGCGCTATCTCGACGGGCTCCGCGCGCCTCACCCTGCGGGCAGCCGGCCGCGGGTCTTCTTCGCCGGCGAGCACCTTTCCGTCCTCCACGGTTGGATGCAAAGCGCGATCCAGTCATCGTTGCAAGCCGCCATCAAGGTCCTCGAAGCGCCCTGAACTGGCGCGGAAAGCTTGGGATCCCAGCCTGCTAACGTCTGGGATCCCAGTAGCTAAGGAGGCTGGACATGTCTGATTCAGGGGCATTTGATCGAGGCGACGAGGTTGACGTCATCGACGAGGCGGTGGCAGAGGAGGCCGCATCGGCCCGCGAGCAGATTCGGCGCGCGCTGTTGTGGGAACTGCTCCACGGCGAGCTCGTGCCGACCAAGGAGGACCCGAAGTCGGAGAACTGGGTCGCCGAGCGCCACGGCGGGACGAGGATGCCGGTCCGGATGGCGTTGGCGGTGTTGGCCGGCGAAGGGCTGATCCGGCAGCGTTCCCGACACGGCTTCTGGGTGATCGAGTACCGCCTCGAAGACATTCGTCAGATCCTTGAGATGCGCGCCGACGTCGAGGCCAGGATCGTGGCGGATCTTGCCGGTGAGGACAGTGTCCACGACGAGGTCGCCTGGCAGGAGGTCCTCAGAGCCCATGGCCGCATGGCCCAACTGGTCGAGATCGGCGATGCGCAGCACGACCCTGCCGGCGATGATCGTCCAGACACCATTGCCGATCTCGATACTCATTTTCACGCTGCCCTGGCCGAGGCCGGTGACTACCAGATCGCCGCAAGCCATATCGAGGAGTGGTCCAACCAGATGCGGCTCTTCGAAGTGCAGAACGGGGCCGACGACAGCGGCTGGCCGGTCGAGGAGATATATGAGCGGCACGTTCAGTTGCTCAAGGCGATCGACCGCCGAGACCCTGACGCCGCCGTTTTCCACATACGCGAAGAGCTTGACCTCGCTTGTCGGCGGAGTGAGATTCTGGCGGGCCCCGATGGAGAGCGGGCGGCCCTGCCCCCACAGCACGTGGTGTTTGCGGCAGACACCGCCCCGGCCGAGGCAGAGGCTGCCTCAGCCGAGGGAGCCGAGCCAGCGGGCGCGTAGGGCGCTCGCCAGACGCTCGACGAGGGGGTGGGTCTGTTTCAGGGGCGCGCCGTCGAGGCTGCGGACGGGGCGGATGCCGCGCAGGGACGAGGTGAGGAAGAGATCATCGGCCGACCGGAGGTCGGCGAGGCTGACGGGGCGCTCGGTGGCCGGGACGCCGAGGTCGGCGGCGAGCGCCAGGGTGGCGGCGCGGGCGGTGCCGGGGAGGACGCGGCCGTCGGCGGGCGGGGTGGCGAGGGCTCCGTCCTTGACCAGGAAGATGTTGGCGCGGCCCGCCTCGAGGACCTCGTCGCCGTCGAGGATCAGCGGCACGGTCTCGCCGAATTCGGCCTCGACCGTCTCGAGCCAGTCGCGGTCGGCCCACTTGTGGGCGCCGGCCCACTCGGAGTGGCGGATCGTGCGCAGGTCGGCGCCGTCCTCCTTGGCGGGGAAGAAGATCGCCGGATCGATCGGCTCGGCGACGATCTCGAAGCGCAGGCCGGCGGCGTCGGCGTCGGTGGGGAGGAGGTCGATGCGGATCCGGCCGAGCGCGAGCGGGCGGGCCGCGGCGGCGATCGCCTCCTCGAGGCCGGCAGGCAGGCCCGCGCCGAAGAGCTCCTCGGTCGACCCGGCGAGCCGGTCGAGATGGACGGCGAGGCGGACCGGGCGGCCGTCGGCGACCAGCACGGTCTCGAAGAGGCCGCGGGAGGGATCGGGAGTCGCGGGGGAGGGGTCGGGCACGGCGGGGAGGGTATGGCGCGGGGACGAGGAAGAGGTAGACCGTGAATATTCCCGCAACAAGCGGATTTTCCGCCTAATCGGCCTCTACATTGGCGACGATGGAGGCCCACGCCGAGCCCGACGAGCCGACCGAGCGCGACAACACCGACGAGTGGCTGGTCGCGCCGGCGCGGCAACTGGCGACGGTCGGCGAGCTGGAAGGGCGGATCGACGTCGCCCTCGCCACCGCCCGTTCGGCCGAAGAGGCGGCGCTGGAGATCGGCGCCGCCGGCCTCGAGGCCGCCGAACAGGCCCGCCGCGCCGCCGCCCTTGCCGAACGGGCGAGCGTCTCGGCCGCCCGCGCCGCCGAGTCGGCCCGCGAGGCGTCGGTGTCCTCGATCCGCTCCGCGCCTTCGGCGCTGGTCGCCGACGCGCCGGTCGGGAGCATCGAGCCAGTCGACGCGCCGACCGCTGTCGCCGCCCCCTCACCACTTGATCCGTTGACCGCGGCGCCCGCCGGCAACAGCATGGCCTCGCGTCGCCCCGACCCGTTCGAGGACCGCATCACCGCCTTCCGGCTGCGCGCCGAGAAGGTGATGATCCGCCTACAGAAGATCGAGGCCGGGGCCCCGCCTCACGCACCGACCGGGGTCATCCGCCTCAGCAACTGAGGCACGCCGGCACCGGGGCCGCAGCTCCGAGCCGGATGGACGACGCCGCCTCCACGGGCGCAGCGTCGCTTCTTCGGATCCTCAGGCCGCCGACCGGGCGACTACCGGGACCGCGTCCCGCGATTCCAGGGCACCCTGTAGGGCGCGCCGACCGCGGTGATGGAGCCCATGGACGGAGCTCTCGGTTTTCTCCAGGGTGCCCGCGATCTCGACCGGGGTGAGGCCCATGACGTGCCTCAGGACGAGAACTTCGCGCTGATCGGTAGGGAGATCTTCCAATGCTTCACGGATGTCGAGGCCGCGCTCGAGGTTCGAGTCGGCTTCGGCGGACTCGGTGACGCGGACCTCCTCAGTCGGGACCGCGCGACGGGCGCGCAGGTGGTCGAGTGCCGCGTTGCGTGCCACCCGCATGATCCAGGCGGTGAACGGAACCGCGCGCTCCTCGTACTTGGTGATCGCCGTCATCAGCTTGGCGAACACGTTGTGGGTGATGTCTTCGGCCTCGTGGTAATCACGAACGAGGCTGTTGACGTAACGGAGGACGTCGTCGTAGAAGCGGACGTAAAGGAAGTGGATTCCCTCGGAGTCCCCCTGCTTGGCCTGAGTGACGGCCCGCTTGACGAGACGGCCTTCCTCAGAAACCCGAGCGCCGGTGATCGGCGTGCTCATGCTATCTCCTGCATGCTCACCGCATGCGGGTACTACTGGTTTACGATGGATCTTCGATCCCGTGGGTTTCACGGGTTAAGGAAGAGGGCAAAAGAATGAGGTCGAATGTCCTACTTGTCAATCCCCGATATGCGTCCATTTGGCCCCCGATTATTTGGATGCGGGGATTCATCCGAACCTACGATCGCCAGGAAGGCCGCTCTGCAATTAGGTTGAAGAAAGACTGAAGCTGGTTCGGAGAAGGGAAGAAATCGCCGGACATGGGAGTTTTCTTGATGTCATGAGAGTCGCCCTCGGAAACCTTGCCAAGTCGGGGCTCGAAGCGCGTGTCGGGCCGGATATCCCTGCGGCCATCAACACCGCGCTCGTCTATTACGTGGGCAAACTGAGCAGCGGCCGTGGCCCGGCCAAATTCCCGAAATTCCTGCTCAGCAAAGGGGATGAGGGCAGTGGGCAGCAGGCGAAGGGGGAGGGTATATCGGCCCTCGACGCCCGGCCCGAGGTCGAGGTGGAGGTCGATGAGCGGATCGAAGCGGCCCTCTTCAGCGACGCCGAGCGCCAGGGCGTCAGCCCCACCGATCTTGCCGGGCACGCGGTGCTCGTCTACCTCGCCGAGCTCGATCTGGTCGGCGACCCAGACCCCACCGGCCCCGGCCGCATCCACGCGCTCGCCGGCCCGTCGCGCCTCGGCGCTCGCCGCCCGAATTAGCCCCGACTAGCCCCATCTAGTCCTTATTTCCCCCGTTTTCGGTGGGACCCGCGGAAGTTCAGCCCCTCATCGGACCGTTGTATGGGGGTGATGAACGAGACTCGCAAGCACCGCGCGCTGATCGCGGCCTCCGTGTTCGTTGTCGTGCTCGCCACGGCATTCACCCTTCTGACCCGGATCGGCAGTGGTGCCGACCCCGCCGCGGCCGCCGAAACGGATCCGTGCGCGGCACCGGTGACGAACAAGATCGCCTGCGAGAACTCGAAACCCGGCGACCCGCCCAGCAACTGGCAGATCATCGGGATCGGCGACGAAAGCATCCAGGGTTACGCCACCCAGCAGAGCACCCCCGTCGGTGGGACCGTCAGCTTCAAGATCAAGACGAGCTCGAACAACTACCACCTGAACATCCTGCGGCTCGGCTACTACGGTGGCGACGGCGCGCGGATCATCCAGGAAAACATCAAACCGACCGCCTCGCTGCCGCAGACGCAGCCCGAATGCATGCACGAAGAAAGCACCGGGCTGATCGACTGTGGCAACTGGTCGGTGTCGGCCACCTGGAAAGTGCCGACCGAAGCGGTCTCCGGTCTCTACATCGCTCAGCTGGTCCGCGACGACTCGTCTGACAAAGGCGGCGAAAGCCAGATCTTCTTCGACGTCACCGAACCGGAAAGCCACGCGCCGATCGTCCTCAAGACCTCCGACTCGACCTGGGAGGCCTACAACGCCTACGGCGGCAACAGCCTCTACACCTGCACCAAATTCTGCCCCAAAGGCGAACCGGAAGCGTATAAGGCGGCCTACTCCGTCTCCTACAACCGGCCCTTCGACGGCACCCTGCCGACCGACGACGGCAAATCGGATCCGTTCTACGCCGAATACCAGATGATCCGTTGGCTGGAGAAAAACGGCTACAACATGACCTACGTCTCGCAGCCGGAAATCGCCTCCAACCCGAGCGTCCTGCTGAACCACAAAGTCGTCATCTCCAGCGGCCACGACGAGTACTGGTCGGGCGCCGAGCGGAGCGCCTGGGTAGCCGCCCGCGAAGCCGGCGTCAACGAGGCCTTCTTCAGCGGCAACGAGATCTACTGGAAGACCCGCTTCGGGCCCAGCATCGACTCGTCCAAAACGGCAAACCGGACGGTGACCACCTACAAGGAGACCCACTTCAACGAACCGGTCGACCCAGAAGAGCCGAAAACCGCCACCTCGACCTGGCAGGACCCGCGCTTCAAAGCGGGCGGCGCCGGCAACCCGCCGAACGCGCTCAGCGGCCAGCAGTTCCTGGTCAATTCCGGCACCGCCGACATCAAAGTGCCGGGCACCTTCGCCCCCCTGCGCTTCTGGAAGAACACCGCGGTCGCCAAACTGACTCCGACGCAGACGTTGACGCTGAGCCCCGGCACGGGCACGCTCGGCTATGAGTGGGACGTCGACCAGGACAACGGCTTCCGGCCCGCCGGGCGGATCTCGCTCTCCTCGACCACCGTCAACGGGGTCGAAGTCTTCACCGACTACGGCACCCATGTCGAAGAAAAAGGCATCGCCACCCACAGCCTCTCGCTCTACCGGGCCGCCAGCGGCGCGCTCGTCTTCGGCGCCGGCACCGTCCAGTGGTCCTGGGGCCTCGACAACACCAACGCCTGGGACGGCGGCTCGACCGACCCGACCGAAAACCCGCCCGACGTGAACATGGAGCAGGCGACCGTCAACCTGCTCGCCGAAATGGGCGCCCAGCCGTCGACCCTGCAGTCGAACCTGGTCGCGGCGACCGAAACCACCGATCACACCCCGCCGACCGCGACGATCACCTCGCCGACCGCCGGCAAACAGCTGAAAGGCGGCGAAACGGTGACGATCAGCGGGACCGCGGCCGACACCGGCGGCGGCGTCGTCGCCGGGGTCGAAGTCTCGACCGATGGCGGCAAAACCTGGCACCCGGCGACGGGCACCAGCAGCTGGACGTACGCCTGGAACGTCGAACCGGAGAGCTCGGCGAAGATCGAGGCGCGGGCGATCGACGACTCGGCCAACATCGGCAACGCGAGCGCCCCGGTGGAAGTCGCCATCGCATGCCCCTGCTCGATGCTCGGCGCCCGGACCCCGACCGTCCCCGACGCCGGTGACAACGGCTCGATCTCGGTCGGCGTCAAGTTCCGCAGCGACGTCGGCGGCACGATCAACGGCATCCGCTTCTACAAAGCGACTGCCAACACCGGCACCCACGTCGGCGCGCTCTGGACCGTCGGCGGCCAACTGCTGGGCGAAGCGACCTTCAAAAACGAAACGACCTCCGGCTGGCAGCAGGTCGAATTCGCCAGCCCGGTGCAGATCCAGGCGAACACGACCTACGTCGCCTCCTACTTTGCCCCCAACGGGCATTACTCCGACACCGCCTGGCAGATGAGCGAACCGCCGGCCACCGGCCCCTCGATCCTGAACCAGGGCAACCTCCACTTCCTGGCCGACACCGAAGGCGGCAACGGCCTCTACGAATACGGCAGCACCGGCTCCTTCCCGACCCACGCCTACCACGCCGACAACTACTGGGTCGACGTCCTCTACACGCCGAAAACCCTGCCGCTCGCCCCCGGCGCCCCGACCTCGGTGTCGGCGACCGGCGAACTCGGCCAGGCGACGGTGAAATGGACCGCCCCGACCACCGGCGGCGCGGTCGAAAGCTACAAAGTGACCCCCTACATCGGCACCACCGCGCAGACCTCGGTCACGGTGCCCGCGGGGACCACCGAAAAGGTCGTCACCGGGCTGACCGGCGGCACCACCTACACCTTCGTCGTCAGCGCCACCAATGAAGGCGGCTCGACCGCCTCGAGCCCGTCCAACCCGGTCACCCCGACCGCGGCGACGGTGCCCGGCGCGCCGACCGGCGTCAGCGCCAAAGCGGGTGCGATCTCGGCGACCGTGTCCTGGACCGCGCCGGAAAACAACGGCGGCAGCCCGATCACGGGCTACAAGGTGACGCCCTACCTGAACGGCACCACCCCGCAGTCCCCGACCACGGCCGCGGCCGGCGCCACGTCGACCACGGTCAACGGCCTCACCGCGGGCAGCAGCTACACCTTCACGGTGCTGGCGGTGAACGCGGTCGGCAACGGCCCCCAGTCGACCCAGTCGAACTCGGTCGTCCCGACCGCGCTGAACCCGGCCGGCCCGCCGACGGGCGTCACCGCGGCGGGCAAGAGCTCGGGTGCGCTTCTCACCTGGACCGTCCCGGCAAGTGATGGCGGTGGCGCGATCACGGCCTACCGGATCACCCCGATCAAGGCCGGCGTCCCGCAGACCCCGCTGACGACCGGATCGGCGGCGACCGAAGCCAGCCTCACCGGCCTCACCAACAACACCGCCTACACCTTCAAGGTGGCGGCGATCACCTCCTACGGGGCCGGCGCCGAATCGGAAGCCTCCAACTCGGTGACCCCGTACGACACGGTCTTCGACCTGGCGACGCCGGGCACCGTCGACGGCGGTGACGGCGGCTCGGTCGAGCTCGGGGTGAAGATCCGCAGCGCCGAAGCGGGCACGATCAACGGCATCCGCTTCTACAAAGCGGCGACCAACGTCGGCACCCACATCGGCAGCCTCTGGACCACCGGCGGGCAGCTGCTCGCGGAAGCGACCTTCACCAACGAGTCGGCCTCCGGCTGGCAGCAGGTGACCTTCGCCAACCCGGTCCAGATCGAACCGAACACGACCTACATCGCCGGCTACCTGGCGCCGAGCGGCCACTACTCGATCAACGGCCCCAACCTCTCGGCGGCGATCGTCAACGGGCCGCTGACGGCGGAAGCGGACAGCTCGGAACTGAGCGGCACCGAAGGCAACGGCCTCTACGCCTACGGCAGCGGGGTCACCTTCCCGAATCAGACCTACAACGCCTCCAACTACTTCGTCGACGTGCTGTTCACGCCGGAACCGCCGGCGACGATCCCGGGCGCCCCGAGCGGGGCGACCGCGACCGCCGGGCTCGGCTCGGCGACGGTGAAATGGACCGCGCCGACCACCGGCAGCAAACCGACCAGCTACACCGTCGTCCCGTACGTGGCCGGCGTCGCGCAGACCACCAAAACGGTGACCGGCAACCCGCCGGCGATCGAAACCACGGTCAGCGGGCTGAAATCCGGGACCAGCTACACCTTCAAGGTGAAGGCGACCAACGCCGCCGGGACCGGCCCCGAATCGGCCGCCTCAAACGCGGTCACGCCGACCGGCGCGACCCTCCCGGGCGAACCGACCGCGGTCACCGCGGCGGCCCGCAACGCGAGCGCGCTCGTCACCTGGAAAGCCCCGGCCAGCGACGGCGGCGGCACGATCACCGGCTACAAAGTCACGCCATATCTGAACGGCACCACGCCCGGGACCACGACCACGGTCGGCAACGTCACCTCGGCGACGATCGCCTCGCTGACCAACGGCAGCAGCTACACGTTCAAAGTCGCGGCGGTCAATGCCGTCGGCACCGGCACCGCCTCGGCGGCCTCCGGCGCGGCGATCCCGCGGGTGACCCTGTTCGAGCAGGCGACCCCGGGGACCGTGAACGTCGCCGACTCGGCCTCGGTCGTCCTCGGGATGAAGTTCCAGACCTCGACCGCCGGCAAAATCCGCGGCATCCGCTTCTACAAGTCGGTGGGCAACATCGGCACCCACGTGGTCGCCCTGTGGAGCAGCACCGGCACGCTGCTGGCCTCGACGACGGTCACCGGTGAGACCGCCTCCGGCTGGCAGGAAATGAGCTTCGCCACGCCGATCTCGATCGCCGCGAACACCACCTACGTGGCCGGCTACCTGGCGCCGAAAGGCCACTACTCGGCGACCTCCAACGGCTTCGCCGCGGCGATCAAAGTCACGCCGTTGACCGGTCTGGCAAACTCGACCAGCCCCAACGGGCTCTACGCCTACAGTGGCTCGCTGGTCTTCCCGACCAGTACCTTCAACGCGAGCAACTACTTTGTCGACGTGATGTTCACCCCATGATCAAGCTCCGAAACATCTCCATCCTGGCGCTGGCGGCGATCGTCGCCGCGCTGGCCCTCTCCGCCTGCGGCGGGGGGAGCTCCGCCGGCGACGGCAACGACGCGGTCACCGAGTCCGGCAGCGAAGCCGAAGTCGTCGAAGCTGCCTTCCCCAGCGGGCACGACACCGACGAGGTGAGCGTCACCGGCGCCAAGCCGGTCAAACCGTGCGCGCTGGTGCCGAAAAAGAAGGCGGAAGGGATCCTCGGGCCAAACGTCAGGGTCTCCGAGCGGCCCCAGGGCCCCACCTGCGTCTACATGGGGTCCGGCCGCGAGATCGACCTGGTGGTCGAGAAGACCTCGCTGAGCAAGCTCAAGAGCGAAGCGAAAAAGGTCGAATCGGTGACCATCAACGGTCGCCCGGGCTACTGCCTGACCTACCAGTCGACCTCGGTCGTGGTCGGGCTCAGCGGCGGCCGCGTGCTCCAGGTGACCGGGCCCTGCCAGGCCGGCGTCCGCTTCGCCTCGATCGCCCTGAACCGCCTCTAGAGCGGTCTGCGGGCCTCGCCCGCTCTCAGCGAGGATTTATCTTCGCCGCGCGCAAGTCTCGGCGTACCCGCCCGTTGTTTCGGTATGAGCAACGACAAGGCTGTATCCAATGATCCGATCGGCACCGTGGTCGTGGGCTACGGCTACTGGGGGCCGAACATCGTCCGTAACGTGATCGAGCGGCCCGAGTTCGAGCTGATCGCGCTTTGCGAGCGCGACCAAGCGAGGATCGCCGAGTTCGAGAAGCGGACTCCCGGCTACCCCTGCCTGAAGAAGTTCGAGGAAGCGCTTGCCGATCCGGCCGTCGAGGCCGTCGCGATCGCGACCCCGCCGCACACCCACTACTCGTTGGTGCGCCAGGCGCTGGAAGCCGGCAAGCAGGTGCTGGTGGAGAAGCCGCTGGCCCGCACCGCCGGCGAGGCCGCCGAGCTGGTCGCCCTCTCCGAAGAAGTCGAACGGGTGCTGATGCCCGGCCACACCTTCCTCTACAGCCCTTCGGTGAACAAGGTCAAAGAGCTGATCGACAACGACGTCCTCGGCGAGATCTACTTCGCTACCTCCTCGCGGATGAACCTCGGGCTCTACCAGCGCGACGGGGTCGTCCTCGACCTCGCCCCGCACGATCTTTCGATCCTCCTCTACTGGCTCGGCAAACAGCTGGTCGAGGTGAGCGCCAACGGCCGCAGCGTCTTCCAGGACGGCGTCCACGAGACCGCCTTCCTGACCCTGCGGTTCGAGGACGGCGCCCAGGCCAATGTCCAGATCTCCTGGCTGGCCCCGCGCAAGATGCGCCAGATGGTGATCGTCGGCAGCCAGAAAATGGTCCAGTACGACGACTCTGCCGCCGATGACCCGGTGCGGATCTACGACCGCGGGCTCGACTTCGCCGAGCCGCCCGCCACCTTCGGCGAGTACCAGCTGACCTATCGCTCGGGCGACGTGGTCGCGCCGCAGATCAAGCCGGCCGAGCCGCTCGGGCTCGAGCTGCTCGACTTCGCGGCCGCGATCCGCGAGGGCAAGACCCCGGTCTCCAGCCCCCGCCTCGGCCTCGAGGTGGTCTTCGCGCTGGAGGCGCTGGAGCGCTCGCTCCACGCCAAGGGCGAACCGGTGAAGGTCCGCTCCGCCGACGACGTCCGCTCGCGCAACCGTCAACCGATGGTCACGGCCTGAGCGCCGAAGGGATCGACCGACCGTGACCTTCATTTCCGCCCTCAAGGAGCTGTGGAGCCGCAAGGTGCTGGTGGCCATCTCGGTGGTCATCGCCCTCGCGTTCTCGATCCTCGCCGTCTACCAGGTGAGCGGTTCCGGGATCAGCAAGAAAGGCACCACCGAAGCTCACGGGTCCTCGGAGATCCTGATCGACTCGGCACGCTCGCCGATCGCGGGTTCGAAACGGGACATCAGCGGCCTGATCTCGCGGGCGGGCGTGTTCGCCCGGTTGATGGCCGGCGGCGACGTCGTCGCTCAGATCGCCGAAGATGCCGGCGTCGACCCGGAAGAGATCGAGGTCTCCGGGCCCTCGCCCCTGCCGGGTGAGGCGCCGGGGGTCACCGAAGCGGAAGCGGCGCTGCCCTACGGTCTCACCTTCGTCGAGGTGCCGGAACTCCCGATCGTCTCGGTCGTCACCCGCGCCCCCACGGTCAAAGAGGCGGCAGCGCTGGCTGAGGCCGCCCCGGAGGCGCTCCGCGGCGTGATCCGGTCGGTCCAGGAGCAGCAGGCGACCCCGGCGAAGGAAAAGGTCGAGGTGCGGGTGCTCGGGCCGCCGCAGGCGCAGCTTGCAGACTCGGGCCCCGGCAACAAGATGGCGGCGGCGATCTTCTTCTTCGTCCTCGCCCTGGAGATCGGGATGATCCTCGGGATCCCCCGCCTCGTCGCCGCCTGGCGGCGCGAGGACACCGAAGAGGCCGAGCTGGCCGTGGCGCCCGACGTCAGCGAGACCGGGGCGACGCTGCTGGTCCCGCACGACGGCCGCCAAGGCAACCACCTCGACCGTCCCGGTCGGGTCCGCCAGCACTAGGCAAGCCAGGATCGGACGATGGAACTCGCACGCGCCCTCAAGGCCCTCTGGAAACGCCGGCGGCTGGTCGCCGTCGGCGTTGTCATCGCGCTGCTCGCGGCGACCCTCAGCGCCTACACGGTGGGGTTCTCCCCGCCGTCGCTGACGCCGCGGACGAACACCTTCGCCACCGCGTCGACCCAGATCCTGGTCGACACGCCGAACTCGGCCTTCGCCAACCTGGAAGAGGAAGTCGAACCGCTGAACACGCGGGCGGCGGTCTTTTCCCGCTTCCTCGCCAGCCCGCTGGCGATCACCCTGATCGCCCGCGAAGCAGGGCTGCCCGCGAACGCGATCGAGGGCCAGGGCCCCTACGAACAGAACCTGCCGGTCTTCGAACAAGAACCGACGGCGGAGAAGCGCAGCTCCCAGATCATCGGCGAGCGGGCGCTCTACCGGCTGCGGTTCGAGAACAACCCCGACCTGCCGATCGTCACCGTCTTCGCCCAGGCGCCCACCGCCGACGAGGCCCACAAGCTCGCCGACGCGGCCCCGGAGGCGCTCTCCTCCTACATCAACAACATCCAGGAATCGCAGCACACGCCCGCCAAACGCCGGGTCATCGTGCACCAGCTCGGCGACGCGACCGGGGGAGTGGTGAATGGCGGGGCCAACAAACAGATCGCCGCGCTCGTCTTCTTCGTCGTCCTCGTCTTCTGGTGCCTGCTCTTGATCCCCGCTCACACGATCGCTCGCGGCTGGCGCGCGCACGACGACGACGATGACGACCGGCCGGGCTCGAGCGGTCGGCGCGGTGGGTCGCAGCGGCGCGACGTTGCCCTCCGTCCGTACCTCGAACGCTCGAACCTCTAGCCATGAACGCGCTGCAGCGCCTCGACTCATGGCCGCACACGAAACGACCGCTGCCGTGGGTCTTCGCCCTCTTCCTGGCCTCGATCTTCCTGCTGCCGATCGACGCGACCCAGCTCAAGGTCCACCTGCCGTTCAGCTCCGAGTCGGACCGCTTCTTCGCCGCCGCCGTGATCGCCGTCTGGGCGATCGGGCTGGTGATGGGGAAGAGGAGCGGCCGGCTGCGGTTGCGCCCGCGTGGCTGGGCGACGGCGATGATCGTCTTCTTCGCGATCGCGATCCTCAGCCTCGTCTTCAACTTCGACCGCATCACCAACCTCGGCGAATGGGCGACGGCGGAGAAACGGCTGGTGCTGCTGATCACCCTGGTCGGCCTGTTCGCGGTCTTCTCGGTCTCCTTGCGGGTGACCGAGCTGCGCGCCTTCGGCGTGCTGATCGTGATCCTCGCCTCGATCACCGCCCTGGGCACGATCTACGAGGAGAAGGCCCACGACAACCTCTTCTACTCGACCGCGACCACGGTGCTCTCGCCGATCGCCGAAGTCGAACCGGCGCCGACCGAAGCGGGCGCCGACCCGAGCGCCCCGGGCAGGCCGATGATCTCCGGGCCGACCCGGCACGCGCTCTCGGTCGCCACGATCCTCGGCATGGCGGTCCCGTTCGCGGTCGTCTTCGCCGCCGGTGCGCCCAGTCTGAGGCGAAAACTCCTCTGGGGGGCCTTGGCGCTCTTGATCATCGGCGGGGCGCTGATCACCCAGAGACGCTCGGGGCTGATCGTGCCCGCGGTGGCGATCGTCTCGCTGTTCGCGATCAGGCCGCGCAAATTCCTGCCATTGATCCCCGTGGCCTTACTCGCGATGGTGGTCGTGTTTGCGGTCAAGGGCGGCAGTATCAGCGTCGTCAGCCAGCTGACCGGTGGCGAAAACAAGGCCTCCGACGAAGGCCGCACCTCCGACTACGAAGCCGTGGTCCCCGACGTGCTCACCCATCCGGCGTTCGGCCGCGGCTACGGGACGCTCGACTCGCTGAAAGTCGACACCTACCGGATCTTCGACAACGAGTACCTCGGTGAGCTCTACCAGACCGGTTTCCTCGGGCTGATCGCCTTCATCGCCCTGATCCTGACCCCGGTGGTGATCGCGGTGCGTTACGCCGCCCGCAAAGACAACCGGCTGCGCGGACCGCCGGCCCTGGCGGCGGCGGCCGGCTGCCTTGCCTTCGCGGTCGCCTCGTCGCTCTACGACATCCTCACCTTCCCGCAGGCCCCGTACCTGTTCCTCTTCATGGCGGCGATGTGCACCACCGCGGCCTCGGTGGAAAAGGTTGCCCCGGAAGGATTGAGCCGGGTCCGCCCGCGCCTGCGCAGCTCGCGGCAGCAGCGGCGCGCTCGCGGCGCCCGCCCGCTCGCCAACCCGATGTGAGGCACGGGCTGAGGAAGGGACGCGGCCTTCTCGGCGGCGGCCCGGGCCGGCCGTGGCCGCCGCCGAGAAGGCCGAGATTCGGATGGACGGCCGGAGGTGCGGGCGAGCGGCGCGGGATCGGGGCGCAGGGCCGCAGCGAGGCGGTGTCGTCACAAAGAAGCCGGGAACCTCAACGGTCAGGAATCTGCGTGGTTCTTTATGGGCGTATATGGCGGTTTTCGAACCACGCAGTTTTCTGACCGTTCGGATTCATCGCCAAATCGCAACGGCTCCGTCCCGGGCGCAACGGCCCAAACCGGGCTACAGGAGGACCGTCTAGTGGTGGCCGCGGGCGCAGCTTCGCTTCGTCGTGCGCCCGTCGATGCAGAGTTTCGCCAGGTCGTCGTCCCAGACGTTGCCACGCCAGGTGGCGGCGCTCGCGAAGTAGTCGGTCATCACGCCGTAGGAGCCGGAGTTCGGGTAGTAGCCGCTCGAGTCGGGGCCACCGACGCAGGGGTGCGCGCCGCCGTCCGGTTCGTAGCCTTCCTTGCTTTTGCAGCGGGCGAAGTGGTTGCCTTCGACGGTCAGCTTGCTCGAGCCGGGGCCCTCGGCGTGGGCGCAGGGGTAGAGCGAGTAGCCGCCGCCGGCGATGAGGCTGTTGCGCACCGTGATCCGGTTGCGGCAGTCGCTCGTATCTTCGCCGCCGTTGGAGTCGCCGAAGATCACCGCCGTCTGACCGACCGGGTTCAGCAGGGTGTCGTGGATCGCGATGAACTTCGAGTCGTCCATGTAGACGTTCTCCACGTGGTCGTCGGCGATCGCGATCTTGGCGAGCCCGTAGGAGTCCTTGAGGATGCCGCCGCCGTAGATGTTCGAGTCGCAGCCGTTCATGTAGACCCGGATCAGCTTCATGTCGGGCCCGGCGCTGTTGCGGATCGTGTGCTCGCAGGTGGTGCCCGGCGCGGTGAGGAATTCGCTGTCTTTGATCACCGTGCCGGTGACGCCGTCTTCGATGTGAAGGTCGTAGTTGCCGCAGGTGGTCTGCGTGCCGCAGCCGGACCCGTCGAGCGTCACCTTGGTGTCTTCGACCGTCACGTCGTTCGCGTCGATCTCGATCGTCCCCGTCACTTCGAGGCCTTTGACCACGGCGCCGTCTTCCTTCACCTCGATGCTGCCACTCGGCTTCAACGACATCCCCTTCGGCACCCCGGTGTTGGAGGCATCGGGGAAGCCGCAGACATGCGGCGAGGCGAAGCAGTTCGTCTGGTGGACAGGCTGGACCCCAGGGCCCGCGAAAGCGGAGCTTCCGGCGATCAAGACGGCGAGGACGGTGATCAGGCTGCTGAAGGCCATGCGACGCAGAACCCTTTCAGCATAGGGACTCTGCGCCGCACTCCTACGAACTTCATCCGCCGAAGAACCTCATTCGCAGCCGGAGCTGCTGCCCGTGATGCAGGCCTTCGCCAGGTTGTCGTCCCAGACGTTGTTGCGCCAGATGCTGACGGCGGTGAAGTAGTTGGTGGCCATGCCGTAGCTGCCCGATTTCGGGTAGTAGCCGCTCGTGTCGGCACCGCTGACACAGGGATGGGTGCCACCGCTGGGGTCGTACCCTTCGGCGGACACGCAGCGGGCGAAGTGGTTGCCTTCGACCTTGAGGCTGCTGGTCCCGGCCTGGGCCGCGTGGGCGCAGGGGTAGAGGGTGTAGCCGCCACCGCCGATCAGGCTTTCCAGGATCGTCAGCTGGTTGGAGCAGTTGGTGACGTCGGTGCCGCCACCGGAGTTGCCGAAGATCACCGCGGTCTGCTCGACCGGGTTCAGCAGCGTGTCGTGGATCGCGGTGAAGCTGGTTTCGTTGAAGTAGATGTTCTCCACATGGTCTTCGGAGATCGCCAACGCGCCGATCCCGTAGGAGTTCTTCAGCGTGGTCGGCCCGACCGCGTAGACGTTCGAGTCACAGGCGTGCAGGTAGGCGCCTTCGATCGTCAGGGTGCCACCGGTGTTGCGGATGTCGTGCTCGCAGGTGTCACCCGCCACCGAGGCGGTCTCGACGTTGCGGATCACGGTCCCGTTGACGCCCTCGTCGATGCGGATCGCGTAGTTGCCGCAGGTGCTGCGGGTGCCGCAGGTGGTGTTCTGGGTGACCCGCGTGTTTTCGATCGTCACGTTGTTGGCGAGGACGTTGATCGTCCCGGTCACGTTCCGACCGGAGATGACGGTGCCCGCGGTGGTGATGTTGAGCGAGCCGCTCGCGGTCAGCGTCGTGCCCGCGGGGACCCCGGAATTGGTCGAGTCGGGGAAGCCGCAGACGTGGGGTGAGGCGAAGCAGTGCGTGGTCTGGCTGACCGGCGTCGTCGGGGTTTCGGTCGGCGGCGTGGTCACCGGCGGAGTTTCCGTCACCGGCGGGGTCGACGGGGTTTCCGTCACCGGCGGCGTGGTCGGTTTGGTCGGCGTGGTTTTTTTGCCGCCGGTCCCGGTTCCCGTTCCGGTGCCAGTCCCGGTTCCGGGCGTGGTGGTGCCACCGCCGGACGATTCCTCGCTGCCGGTGCTGGTCCCAGGGGTGCTGACACTGGTTTCCCCTTGTGCGTGATGGCCGTGGCGGGCGTGGTGGCGGCGGGCCTTTTTGTTCTGCTGCTTCTTACCGACAGCGTGGCGCTGTTCGATCTTGGGCAGGTTGGAACCGCTGCGAAGCCCGTTGGCGAAAGCCCCGGTGCTGAGCGCGGTTAGACCTGCGATTACTGCCAGAAGAGCGCAGACGACCGTGCGGATGTACCCGTGAGTATTCATTCCGACCTCCCAATCGGTTGAGATAGGAAAGGGACTCAACCCAAAAGACCCCTGTGGCCGTATGTACTACCCGCGCTACAGACGTTTAGGCGTTAACGAGAAATTGCCTTACCGCTAATAGTTCGCAGCGCTGCGTCGAATGCCGGTAATCGAACTAAAAAGGTACTAGTACGCAGGGAATTACTGCGCGAGTGAGGCCGCCGGCATGGCGGCACGCGAGGAGCGCCGCGGGAGAAGCAGGCGGCGCAGCAGGTCGATCCGCCCTTCGCGGACCGGGCCCATCGAGAGCGCCCGCGCGTAGGCGGCCAGGAGCGAGCGCTCCTGGTGCTCCCAGGCGAGCACCTCTTCGGCCCGCCGGCGACCGGCGTCGCCGAGGGCGCGGCGCTGCTCGGGGTCATCGAGCAGCTGGGAGATCAGATCGGCGAACCCGGTGAAGTCACCGGGGGTGGCGAACAGCGCTGCCTCGCCCGCCCCGACCCGGGACTCGCCCAGGTCGAAGGAGACGATCGGCCGGGCCATCGCCATGTACTCGCCGATCTTCACCATCGAGGAGAGGTCGTTGAGCGCGTTCTTCGGGTCGGGCGCGAGGCAGACGTCGGAGGTCGAGAGGACGGCGGCGATCGTGTCGTGTTCGACCCAGCCGCTGAACTCGACCAGGTCGGCCAGGCCGAGCTCGGCGGCGAGCGCCCGCATCTCGTCGAGCACGTCACCGTCGCCCATGAAGATCGCGTGCCAGTCCTGACGGTGGGCGGCTAGCGCGGCGAGCGATTTGAGGGCGTGGTCGACCCCGTCCTGGGGGCCCATCACGCCGACGTAGCTGAGCAGGTGGTCCTTGCCGCGCCGCAGTGCCGGGTCGGGCTTGACCGGGACGAAGCGGCTGAGGTCGGGGCCGGTGCGGACGACGGCGACGTCGGCGGGGTCGCGGCGGCCCCGCTCGATCGCGACCCGGCGGTAGGAGTCGTTGACCGAGAGGATCACGTCGGCGGAGCGGAAGGCCACCTGCTCGGCGAGCAGCGTCGCCTTCTGCAGCAGGCCCTCGCCGTAGCGGGTCGAGTAGAGCTCCGGCGTCAGGTCGTGGTGGTCGAAGACGAAGCGGGCGCCTTGCAGCCGCAGCTTCAGCGCCGCCAGTAGGAGGAAGTCGGGCGGGCTGCAGGCGTGGACGATGTCGAAGGGGCGCTCGCGGGAGAGCCGCCGCGCCAGCCTGCGCATCGAGGCGAGGGCGGCGCCGTACTCGATCGCGTATTCGGCCGCCCGCTCGCCCGCCGGGCGCGGCTCGTAGCGGTGGATCTTCACGCCTTCGAGCTCGACGTAGGGCTCGTGGTCGCGGTTCTCGCCGGCCGGGCAGATCACGGTCACGTCGTAGCCGCCGCCGACCAGCGCCCGCGCCTCGTTCCAGACGTGGCGGTCGTGGGGGATCGGCTCGTTCTGGAGCAGGATCAGGACGCGGGGGCTCATCGCGCGGCCACCGGGTCGGCGGTCGCAGGCACCATCGCCCCGTCGGCGCGGACCCACTCGATCCGCGCCCTCTCGCTGCCCGGGCCGACCACGTGGGCGCCTTCGGGCCCGTCGGCGACGCAACCGAGGTCGCGACGCAGCCGCCACCAGTCGGCGATGTCGCGGGGCAGGGCGTACCAGCCGCCCTCCATCTCGGAGAGGTGGACGAGGAATTCCTCGTACATCCGCAGCCGGGCCGGGGTGTCGAGGTAATCGGGGTGGGTGATCAGGTTGACCAGCCCGCCGTTGGCGGCGATCCAGTCGCTCTTCTCGGTCCAGAGGTCGATCGTGTCGCGGCGCAGGATCTCCCACAGGGTGTGGTCCTGGACCAGGGTGATCGGCAGCTCGACCATCTCGCCGAGGAAGAAGGGGAGGATCGAGCAGCAGCCGCCGCCGAGCGGCTCGAACGGGTCGGTGTCGGGGAAGGAGCTGTCGTAGGCGGCCCCCAGTTCCTCCATCCAGTCGGCGTTGCGGTGGGTCGCGGGGGCGCGGAAGCCGACCGCGTCCCACTCGCGGAGTTTGCGGTGGATCTCCGGCAACTCCGCCTCGAAGTTCGCGCGGCTCTCGAACAGCTTGCAGTCGTGCTTGATCCCGTGCAGGCCGACCTCGTGCCCTTCGGCGCGGACGTGGTCGAAGAGGCCGGCTTCGATCGGGTACCAGTCGCCGACGAAGTTCCAGGAGGAGCGGAAGCCGTGGCGCTGCTCGATCTCCATGATCTTGCGCACCAGGGCGACGCCCTTCGGCCCCTCGACGTCGTGGGTGAGGATCGCGGCGAAGCGGTGGTCTTCGGGCCAGTTGGCGACGGTCGGCAGCGCGTCGGCACCGCTCGCCTGGAGCTCGGCGCGCAGGGTCGCCTGGCGGCGCTCGACCAGGATCGGCTCGATCGGCCAGCGCGGGAACTCGACCCGCGCCTGGCGCACCGCGTAGCGGCGGCGCAGGGCCAGCTGCAGCGGGCGCGGCAACAAGGGCTTGACGTTGTAGTAGGTGCTCATCAAGAGCGAGCGACCCTCGGCGCGGCCGCGGTAGCGTTCCTCGCGCAGCTCGCGGTCGTCGAAGTCGGCGGGGGACCGGTCGGGCGCGGGCGCGCTCGCGGCCCCGTTCGCGGCGTAGGGGCCGTACGGCGGCGACCCGCCGAGGGCGACCCGCAGGGCGGCGGCCTCGTGGCGAGCGCGCTCACGGTGACCGGCACCGGCGAAGAGCCCGAGGACGGTGCCGGAGAGCACCCGCAGGGAGTGGCCGAGCGCCAGCGAGGCGCGGATCGCCGCGGCCCGCACGGGGCCGAAGTGCTTGCCCGCGAAGAGCATCTTCGAGTGGGTCAGCTGTGGCTTCAGCGCCCCGTCGGAGCCGCCACCGCAGTGGTGGACGACGGTCGCGACCGGCAGGTGTTCGATCCCCCAGCCGGCCCGGTTGAAGCGGTAGCACCAGTCGGTCTCCTCGGAGTAGAGGAAGAAGCGCTCGTCCAGCGGCCCGACCTCGGCGACCGCCTCGGCGCGGGCGATCAGGAAGGCACCGGCCATCCAGTCGGCCGGACCGGCGCGTTCGTAGCGGGGCCCGGGGCCGACCGGCTCCTGCAGGCTGCGGCCGAGCGGCCAGTGGTAGGAGAAGAGCGCTTCACCGATGCTTCGCAGCACCGACGGGAAGCGGCGGATCGAAGGCTGGAAGCCGCCGTCGGCGTCGGTCTGGATGACGCTCGCGATCCCGGTGCGGGGACGGGCGTCCATCGCCGCGACCAGTTCGGCGAGGTTGCCGGAGGAGAACTCGACGTCGGGGTTCAGCAGCAGCACGTAGCGCCCGCGCGCCTGCTCCAGGGCGACGTTGTTGGAGGCGGCGAAGCCGCGGTTCTCGCGCCGCAGCACCCGCACGTCGGGGAAGCGCTCCTCGATCGCGTCGGGGGTGCCGTCGCTCGAGCCGGCGTCGACGACGAACCACTCGGCGTCGATCCAGCCCTGCGCCGCCTGCGCCGAGGCGAGCGTCTCGAGCGCCTTCTGGCGCCCGTTGTGGGTGACGACGACGACCGAGAGGTCGGGTCGGGAGCTCTCGCGCTCAGCCGACATGGCGGTAGAGCATCTGGCCGGCGAGGCGGCCGACGACCGCCGGACTGCGGCGGATCGTGGTCGTCATCACCCGCTCTTTCAGCGAGGGTTCGCCGAGCGGCGCCGGCTCGGTCAGGTAGGTGTAGGCGAGCGGGACCTCCTCGGCGCCGAGCGAGCGCTTGAACCGGCGCAGTCCCTCGTTGTCGAGGTCGGTGCGGCCGAAGTCAAAGGTCTCGAAGCCGCGCTCGGCGTGGTCGCGGATCACGTTCAGCATCAGCAGGTTGTTGGGCCGCTTCTTCAAGGCCGAGGCGGCCGAGGCCCCGTACTTGTAGGTGACCAGCTTGCCGTGGGTGAGGTAGACCGCCGCGGCGATCGGCTCCTCGCCGTCGCGGACCAGCCAGACGCCGCCGCGGCCGGCCTCGAAGAGCCCGGCGAAGCGGTCGATGAAGCTCTTCGGCTGGGTCGGGACGCCGAGCCGGCGCCGGGTCTCGAGGTGGAGGCGGTAGAAGATGTCGAGCCCGGTCGCGTCGGCGTGCTTCTCCACCACCAGCCCCTCGCGGGCGGCTTTGCGGGCACCCTGGCGGAGGCTTTTCGAGGTGTTCGCCTCGGCCTCGTCGGGGTCGGCGGGGAGAGTGAGCAGGTGGCGGACGAAGCGCTCCGCGACGTGGCCCTCCGGGACGCTCGGCAGGGCGGCGTGGACGGTCAGGTCGAGGTGGTTCTCGGCGGCATGGGCGGCCAGCGCGTCGCCGAGCATGCCGAGCGACTCGAGCCCGGCGTCGGCGGCGAGCACCGGCGGGCAGTGGTCGGAGAAGGGGAGGGCGACGAGGCGGTTGCCGGTCAGCCGGCTCTTGATCTTGGCGAAGGGGATCGCCGCCTCGATCCGCTCGTCGTCGCGGACGCAGCAGGCGCCGATCTCGTAGCCGTACTCGTCGCGCAGCAGTTCCAGCCAGAGCCGGTCGTGGAAGATCTCGGCGCCCTGGCCGTCGGCGACCAGCGCCGCGTAGCCCGGGTCGAGGAAGGGATCGATGAGTTCGGTCCTGCGCATCGGTAAAGCAACGGGCCGTCTGCCATGGTTCTTTCGGCCGTCCGCCGGTGAAAGAAGGCCGCCGGGCACCTCGTTGGTCTGTCGATGGCCTCCTCTCGCCACTCACCTTCCGTCGCCGAGCGCCTTCGCCAGTCGCAGCGCCTGCTGCGCAGCGAAGGCGCTTCCGGCGTGGTGGATCGCATCCGCACCCGCGCCGCCGAGGCGTTGACCCGGTCGACGCCGGAGGAGATCCCGGTCCTGCCCGCCGATCTCGCCCTGGCCTCGGAAAAGCTCGCCGCCGGGATCGTCCCGCCGGGGCCGAAGCCTTGGCGCGACGGGGAGCCGCTCGACGTGGCGCTGGTCTGCGGGCCGGCGGGCGAAGGCTCGGGCGGCCACACGACGATCTTCCGCATGCTCGGCGGGCTGGAGCGCCGCGGCCACCGCTGCACCGTCTACATCTATGACCGCCACGGCTGGGAGATCGAGCAGCACCGGCGCCGGGTCCGCAAGTGGTGGCCCTGGCTGAAGGCCGACGTCAGGGACCTCGCCGACGGGATCGACGATGCCCACATCCTCTTCGCGACCAGCTGGGAAACCGCCTACCCGGTGCTGGCCTCGCCCGCCCAGGGGCGGCGCTGCTACTTCGTCCAGGACTTCGAGCCGCGCTTCTATCCGGCCGGCTCGCTCGCCCTGCTGGCCGAGGAGACCTACCGTTTCGGCTTCCAGGGGGTGACCGCGGGCCGCTGGCTGGCCGAGGTGCTGCGGCGCGACTACGGCATGCCCGCCGACCACTTCGACTTCGGCTGCGACCTCGAGCACTACGCGATCCAGCCCGATTCCGTGCATACCGACATCTGCTACTTCTGCCGTCCCTCGACCCCGCGCCGGGCGCACGAGCTGGCGGTCCCGGCGCTGCAGATGTTCGCCGCCCGTCACCCCGAGGTGACGATCCACACCTACGGCGAAAGCGCCCCCGACCTGCCCTTCGCGACCGTCGACCACGGGCTGACCACGCCCGCCGAGCTGGGCCGGCTCTACAACCGCTGCGCGGCCGGGCTGGTGCTCTCGGCCAGCAACGTCTCCTTGGTCCCCTACGAGATGCTGGCCGCCGGCTGCGTCCCGGTGATGAACGACGCCGAGCACAACCGCGTCGTCTTGCAGAACGATCACGTCGCCTACGCGCGGCCGACCCCGGCGGCGCTCGCCGACGCGCTCGGCCAGATCGTCGCGGCGCCCGCCGCCGAGCGCGAGGCGCGCGCCCGCGCTGCCGCCGCCAGCGTCGACTCGATCTCCTGGGAGACCAGCGCCGACCAGTTCGAGCGCATCCTGCTCGAGGCCGTCGCCGCCTCCGACCCGCTTGTGGTCCCGGCATGAGCGCCCTGGTCAAGGTCATCGTCCCCTGCTACCGGTACGGGGACCTGCTCGAGGACTGCCTCGCCAGCGTCACCTCGCAGGAGGGCGTCGACGTCCGCGTGCTGGTGGTCGACGACTGCTCGCCCGACGACACCGCCGCCGTCGCCACCCGCCTTGCCGCCGCCGACGAGCGGATCGAGTTTCTGCGCAACGCCGAGAACAAGGGCCTGATCGGGACCGCCAACGCGGGCCTCGAGTGGGCGGCGGACAGCGATTACGTGGTGCTGCTCTCGGCTGACGACTTCCTCACCCCGAGTTGCCTGGCACGCGCGGTAGGGGTGATGGAGAAAAACCCTGCGGTCGGCCTTGTATACGGCCGGCCGCAGTTTTTCGAACCCGGCCCGCCGCCGCAGCCGGAGTCGAACAAATGGCGCGGGACCACCGTCTGGTCGGGCAGGCGCTGGATCGAGCTCCGCTGCCGGACGGCCCACAACTGCATCGCCTCGCCCGAGGCCGTGGTGCGGACCTCGGTGCAGCGCCAGGTCGGCGACTACGACCCCGCCTGCTACCACACCTCAGACCTCAACATGTGGCTGCGGATCGCGGCCGTCGCCGACGTCGCCTACGTCCGCGGCGCGGTCCAGGCGATGTACCGCATCCATGCCGACAGCATGCTGCGCAGTGAGGCCGACCCGATGGTCGACCTGCGCGAACGCCGCAACGGCTTCGAACGCTTCTTCGCCGACGCGGGGAGCGGGATCGCGGGCCGCACGGGCATGGAGCGGACGGTGCGTCGCACGCTCGCCCGCCAGGCGCTCTGGCAGGCCAGCCGTGCCTATGACCGCGGTGAGCTCGACGGTCCCGACGCCGCTCCGGTCGATGCCCTGGTCGAGTTCGCACTAGAGACCTGCCCGGAAGCGAGACACCTGAGGGAGTGGGCGGGCCTGCGGCTGCGGCGCAAGCTCGGCGCCGGGCGCTCGCTGCTCTTCGTCCCCTTCCTCGCCACCGGGGCCGGGCACCGCGTCCGCAGCCACCTCGGGCAGCTGCGCTGGCGCCTCAGCGGCGTCTGACGCGCAAGTCATGGGTGTCCTCAGCCGTTGCTGAGGAAGATGACCGATCTCATCACGCCCATTTCCGAGGCTCCCGCCGCGCCCGCGGCTGAGCCGATCTCGCTCAAAAGGCAGCTCGGACGCCGTTTTCTGCGCCCTGCCCTGGAAGCGATGGCCCAGCAGCCGCGGATCCAGAAATACCGCCTGCTCTCGACCTGCCGGCGCCTCCCCGGCGGCGCGCCGGTCGCCCTGCAGCCGATCCTCTTCGTCGGCCCGGGTGAGGTCGTGCTGGGGGAGGGGGTCCAGTTCGGCTGGAAGAACTCGCCGTTCTTCTACAGCGGCTACTGCCACGTCGAAGTCAGCAACGCGGATGCCCGGATCGAGGTCGGTGACCGGACCGAGTTCAACAACAACCTGATGCTGAAGAGCGAGGGGGAGGGGATCCGGATCGGCCGCGACTGCCTGTTCGGCGCCGAGGTGCAGATCTTCGACTCCGACTTCCACCAGCTCGACCCGGCGCGGCGCGTCGGCGGCACCCCGGAGACCGGCGCGGTCGAGATCGGCGACAACGTCTTCGCCGGGATGGGCGTGAAGATCTTGAAGGGCGTGACGATCGGCTCCGACTCCGTGATCGGGGCGGGCTCCGTGGTCACCAAGTCGATCCCCGCCGGGGTGATCGCCGCCGGCAACCCTGCCCGCGTGATCCGTGAGCTCTGAGCGCCGATGACCGAGGTGCCGAGCCGGCTCACCGCTGATGAGGAGCTGGTCGACGAGGGCGCGCGCTCGACCGACGACCTGACCCAGGCCGCCGCCGAGGGCCTCCGCTGGATCGCCTACGCGCGGGTGATCATCGAGGTGGTCCTCTTCGCCTCCGCGGTCGTCTTGGCGCGGATGATGCCGCCGGCCGCGTTCGGGATCTTTGCCGTGATCGTGATCGTCCAGGAGCTCGCCGTGACGATGCCGATGGAAGGCGTCGGCGGGGCGCTGGTGCAGCGCAAGACGCTGTCCCGCGAGCACCTGCAGTCGGGGCTGGCGCTGACCATGCTGACCGGCCTGGCGATGGCGGCGCTGACGGTGCTGGTGGCGATCTTCCTGGTCCGGCCGCTCTTCGACCACACGACCGAGATCCTCGTCATCGCCCAGGCGCCCTACTTCCTGATGGGGGCGATCTTCGCGCTGCCGATCTCGGTGCTGCGCCGGCGGCTCGACTTCCGCCGGGTCAGCATCGTCGAAACGTTGCAGAACACCACCCGTGTCCTCGCCACCATCGGCCTGGCGCTGCTCGGGCTGGACGCCCCGGCGCTGGTCTTCGGCTGCACGATCGGGATGGCCGTGGGGCTGGTGGCGGCGCTCCTCTACGCACCGGTGCCGCTGCCCCGCTGGCACGGCAAAGCGGTCCGTGACCTGCTCCCTTACGGCGGCCCGGCGGCCCTCGCGACCTTCGCCTGGACCGGCTTCCGCAACGGCGACTACGCCGTGATCGGCTCGGTGCTGGGGCCGAACGCGGCAGGCCTCTACTGGCGTGGCTACCAGCTCGCGGTCGAATACCAGGGCAAGGTCGCGGTGCCGATGGTGCAGATGGCGTTCCCCGTCCTCGCCCGCACCGAGGGCACCGACGAGCTGCTCGGCCTGCGCCGGCGCATGGTCCACCTGCAGACCGTCGTCCTCTTCCCGCTGCTGGTGGCGCTGCTGGTGCTGGCGCCGGTGGTGGTGCCGTGGCTCTTCGGCCCCGCCTGGGAGGGCGCGGTGGTGCCGACCCAGATCCTGGTCGCCGGCGGCGCCGCCTCGCTGGTGATCAACGCCGCCGGCTCGGCGCTGATGGCCGAGGGCCGGGCGAAGGCGCTGCTCGGCTACGGCGTCGCCCACTTCGTCGTCTACGTCGGCGCCGTCGTCGCCGTCGCCCACATGGGCCTGGCGGCGGTCGCGATCGCCGGCTCGGTGGTCCACGGGATCTTCCTTGCCGTCGCCTACGTCGTCCTGCTCGGGCGCCGCGACGGCAACCCGCTGGCGGCGCTCTGGCGCGACCTCGCCCCGGCCCTGGCCGGGTGCGCCGCGATGGCGGCGGTCGTGGTGCCGCTGGAGCTCGCCCTGCGGGCGGGCGGCGCCCCGGTCCTGCTGCAGATGGCGGCGGTCGGCCTGGCCGGGGGCATCGCCTACGTCGCCGTCCTGCGCCACTGGTTCCCGGCCGCCGCCCACGATCTCTTCGCCGCCCTCAACCGCGTCGCCCCGGCGCGCTTGCACCTGCGCCGCTCCCGCGACGCCACCCCGGCGGGGGCGAAGGCATGACCGCGCCGGCTCGAATCCTTCTCTCCAGCCCGGTCTTCAACGAGGCCGAGCACCTGGAGAAGACGGCGCGCGCCCTGGCCGCGCAGAAGCTGCCCCCGGCGCGCTGGGTCGTCGTCGACGACGGCTCCCGCGACGACACCCTGGAGCTGGCCCGCCGGCTGGCGACCGAGATCGACTTCATGGAGGTGATCGAGGCCGACGGCGAGGTCGGGCCGGGCGCCGACAATCTGGCCCTCGCCCGCGAGGCCCGTGCTTTCAACCTCGGGCTCGCGCATGCCGAGTGGCGCTCCTACGACTTCATCGGCAAGCTCGACGGCGACGTCGAGCTGCCGCCGCACTGGCTCGCCACCCTGGTCGAGCGCTTCGCCGAGAACCCGGCCCTGGGCCTCGCCGGCGGGCGCCTGGTCGAGGCCGACGGCGAGGGCGGCTGGGCCCGGATCGAGATCCCCGCGCACCACGTGCACGGGGCGGTGAAGCTCTTCCGGCGCGAGTGCCTGGAAGCGATCGGGGGCATCCCCGAGCGGCTCGCCTGGGACACGATCGACGAGACCTACGCCCGCATGCGCGGCTACGAGACCCACTCCTTCGACGACCTCGTCGCCCGCCACCACCGTCCGTGGGGCTCGGCCGACGGCCGCCTGCGGGGCCGCGCCCGGCACGGCGAGTGTGCCTGGATCCTGCATTACGGACCCCTCTGGGTGACCCTGCGCTCGGTCAAGGTCGGCCGCAGCTCACCGCCGGTGCTCTCCGGCCTGGCCTTCCTCTGGGGCTACTGGAGGTCCGCTCTGCATCGCGTTCCCCGGGTCGAGGACCCGGAATTCCGCGATTTCACGCGTCGTGAGCTGCGCGCCCGCATCCGCTCAGTCATCAATTTTCGAAAAGTCCCGAATGCGCAACGGAAGATCGACACGCCCGAGCCGTTGATTTCCCAGCAACCCCCTGTTTAGGGCTCAGGATCGCCTTCAGGACAACTCACAAAGAAGAGAAGGGCTATGGACCAGATCACGAATACCCATAAAGGTCCCGCGAAGAGCAGGATCGCGGGTAAGCGGATGCTCGTCACCGGCGGTGCCGGGACGATCGGTTCGACCCTTGTCGACCAGCTGATCGAGGCCGGTGCGGCCGAGATCGTGGTGCTCGACAACTTCGTCCGCGGCCGTCAGACCAACCTCGACTGGGCCCGGGAGCACGGCAACCTGACCGTGGTCGAGGGCGACGTGCGCGACAAGGCGCTGGTCCGCGACCTGACGATCGGCACCGACATCGTCTTCCATCAGGCCGCGATCCGGATCACCCAGTGCGCGGAGGAGCCGCGGCTGGCGCTCGAGGTCCTCGTCGACGGCACCTTCAACGTGGTCGAGGCGGCCGCCGAGGTCGGCGTCGAGAAGCTGATCGCCGCCTCCTCGGCCTCGGTCTACGGGCTCGCCGA
The DNA here is from genome assembly GCA_963795675.1 of uncultured Solirubrobacterales bacterium. Taxonomy (GTDB): domain Bacteria; phylum Actinomycetota; class Thermoleophilia; order Solirubrobacterales; family 70-9; genus VAYN01. The sequence goes on along the minus strand of CAWCJB010000004.1, from coordinate 394,501 downwards.
ACAGTTCCCGACGACCGAGACCCAACACCCCTACGACAACGACACCCTCTACGGCGCCGCCAAGGTTTTCAACGAGGGGCTGCTGCGCAGCTTCCACGCGATGAGCGGGCTCGACTACGTCGCCCTGCGCTACTTCAACGTCTACGGCCCCCGCATGGACGTGCACGGCCTCTACACCGAGGTGCTGGTGCGCTGGATGGAGCGGATCGCCGAGGGCAAGCCGCCGCTGATCTTCGGCGACGGCAAGCAGACCATGGACTTCGTCTGCGTCCCCGACATCGCCCGCGCCAACGTGCTGGCCGCCGAGGCCGACGTCACCGACCGCGTCTACAACATCGCCAGCAGCACCGAGACCAGCCTCAAGGGCCTGGCCGAGGCGCTGCTGCGGACGATGCGCTCCGACCTCGACGTCGAGCACGGGCCCGACCGCGCCGTCAACGGCGTCACCCGTCGCCTTGCCGATGTCTCCACCGCCGAGCGTGACCTCGGCTGGAAGCCCGAGATCGGGCTCGAAGCCGGGCTCGCCGAGCTGGTCGAGTGGTGGCAGGCGGAGAAAGCCCAAGGCCGTGAGCCGGCGCTGGTCGGCTCGGAGGCACGGTAATGGACGTCCCGTTCGCAAAGCCGTGGTTCGGCGGCGGTGAGACCGAGGCCGTGGGCGAGGTGCTCGCCTCCGGCTGGCTCACCCAGGGCCCCCGGGTGGAAGAGTTCGAGCGCGCCTTCGCGGCCCGCGCCGGCGCCCCCGAGGCGGTCGCGACGACCAACTGCACGACCGCCCTGCAGCTCTCGCTCTATGTCTCCGGGGTCGGCCCCGGAGACGAGGTGATCGTCCCGTCGCTCTCCTTCATCGCCACCGCCAACGCGGTCTGGCAGTGCGGCGCGACGCCGATCTTCGCCGACATCGACCCCGCCACCTGCAACCTCGACCCGGCCTCCGCCGAGCGCGCGATCACCCGTCGGACCAAAGCGATCATGCCCGTCCACCAGGTCGGCCTGCCCGCCGACATGGACGCCTTCGCGCTGCTCGCCGACCGGCACGGCCTGGCGATCGTCGAGGACGCCGCCTGCGCGATCGGCGCCGAACACCAGGGCCGCCCGATCGGCTCGCTCGGCAACCTCACCTGCTTCTCCCTGCACCCCCGCAAGGTCATCACCTGCGGCGAGGGCGGCATGATCGCGGTCTCCGACCCGCTCGTCGCCGAGCGCCTCCGTCGCCTGCGCCAGCATGCGATGGACAAGTCGGCGCTCGATCGCCACGCCGCCGACCGGGTGGTGACCGAGCACTACCCCGAGCGGGGCTGGAACGCGCGGATGACCGACCTGCAGGCGGCCGTCGGGCTGAAGCAGCTCGAGGTGCTGGAGACGATCCTCGCCGAGCGTCGTCGCCTCGCCGAGCGCTACAACGAGCTTTTGGGAGGGATGCCGACGGTGGAAACGCCGAAGGATCCGGACTACGCGCGGCGCACCTGGCAGTCCTACCCGGTGCGGGTGCTGGCCGAGGCCGGCGTCTCCGCCGCCGACCTGATGGACGCGCTGCTGCACGACGGCGTCGCGACCCGGCGGGGGATCATGGCGATCCACCACGAGGCCAGCTACGCCAACTGCGCCGGGCCGCTGCCGCACACCGACAAGGCGGCCGAGGAATTCGTCCTCCTGCCGCTCTTCCCCGGGCTCACCGACGAGCAGCAGGACTATGTCGTCGACCGGGTCGGCGCCTGGACCGGGGCGGTGATCGGAGCGTGACCACGAAGACGGCCAGGGGAGAGGCCGACAGTCTCGCCCGGCCGGCGATCCTGCCGGCCGACACGCCGCGCGCCTCCGACATCGCGATGCGCGCGCTCGACATCGCCGCCGCCGGCCTCGCGCTGCTGGTGCTCTCACCGATCCTCCTGGTCGTCGCGATCCTCGTGCGGCTCGACTCGCGCGGCCCGGCGATCTTTCGCCAGGAGCGGATCGGGCGTGGCCTGAAGCCGTTCCGCGTCGCCAAGTTCCGCACCATGCGCCAGGGCGTCGCCGCCGATCCGCACCGCGCCTACGTCGAAGAGATGATCCGCGAAGAGTCCGAGGCCGAAGGTCGGCAGAAGCCGATGATGAAGCTGGCGGAGGATCCCCGGATCACCAAGATCGGCCACTTCCTGCGCCGGACCTCGATCGACGAGCTGCCGCAGCTCTGGAACGTCCTGCGCGGCGAGATGTCGCTGGTCGGGCCGCGGCCGCCGATCCGCTACGAGGTCGACGCCTACCCGGCCCGCGCCTACCGTCGCTTCGCTGTGCGCCCCGGGCTGACCGGCCTCTGGCAGGTCAGCGGGCGCAGCCTCGTCACCTTCTCCGAGATGATCGACCTCGACACCGAGTACGTCGAGCGGCGCTCGCTGCTGCTCAACCTGAAGATCGTCTTCCTCACCGTGCCGACCGTCCTGCACGGCAAGGGCGCCGAATAGCGCCCGCCGGCTGATGGCCGACCAGCCCGCCAACGAGGCGCCTTACCGGCTGCTTCACGACGTCGAGTTCGGCGCCGAGGCGCGGGTTTACTCGTTCACCAACCTCTACGGCTGCCAGGTCGGCGACGGCTCGCAGATCGGCACCTTCGTCGAGATCCAGGCGGGAGCCAAGATCGGCGCCCGCTGCAAGATCCAGAGCCACACCTTCATCTGCGAGGGGGTGACGATCGAGGACGGCGCCTTCGTCGGCCACGGTGTCACCTTCGTCAACGACAAGCGCCCGCGGGCAACCGCCGAGGACGGGGCGCTGCAGACGGCGGAGGACTGGGCGCTGGAAGAGACGGTGGTCGAGGCCGGTGCCTCGATCGGCTCCGGGGCGACGATCCTCGGCGGCGTGCGCATCGGCCGTGATGCCCTGGTCGGCGCCGGCGCCGTGGTCACCCGCGACGTCGAGCCGGGCGCGACCGTGGTCGGCAACCCGGCCCGGCCGCTCTGAGAGGCTGGACCGGGCCGGCCGTCCGACCAAATTCCGTTCGCCGCCGCGAAAGCGATCGGCCCCGAACGCCGTTAGTTCCGTATATGTCAGTCGTAAGCAAGCACGAGACCCTTGTCCCGACCGGGCCGGTCTCTTTCCATCCGATCGTCGTCGCCGAGTCGCCCGGCCTGCGCCGCGACCTCGTCGCCACCATGGACGCCGCCGGCGTCGAACTCGAGGCGGTCGCCCAGCGCGAGGCCCTCTCCGAGTACGAGATCGGCGCCCTCACGGTCCTCATCTTCGCCTGTGACGTCGATCGTCCCACCGACATGACCGCGCTGCGGCGGCTGCGCCGGGACCACCCGGCACCGCCGATCGTGGTCGTCTCGCCGCGCTCGACCGCGACCGCCGTCCGCCGCACGCTCGACGCGGGCGCCGACGCGATCGTCTTCGAGCCGGAGATCGACGTCGCCCTGGTCGCCAGCGTCCGCGCCGTCGAAAGCGGCCAGTCGGTGGTCCCGCGCAAGGTCCGCGCCGGAGTCGAGCGACCCAATCTTTCCCACCGCGAGCGCCAGGTCCTGAACCTGGTCTGCGAGGGCAACACCAACGCGGAGATCGCCGAGGCGCTCTTCCTCGCGGAAAGCACGATCAAAAGCCACATGGCCTCGATCTTCACCAAATTGGGAGTCCACTCCCGCAAGGAGGCGAGGGCGGCGTTCCTCGATCTCAAATCGATGATCCCCAGTTCCCCGTCCGACCCAAACCTTGAGGAGATGCAGATATGACCGCCCCGTCCGCGACCACCGAGGCGCCCAGCCGCGTCCCGTTCGTCCGCCTCGACAACGGTGACCAGGTGCTGATGGACGAGCTACTGGCGACCGTCGCCGACGTCGCCGCTCGCGGCGCCTTCACCCTCGGTGCCCCGGTCGAACAGTTCGAGCGCGAGTTCGCCGACTGGTGCGGCAGCCGCTTCGCGGTCGGCGTCTCCTCCGGCACCGCGGCCCTCGAGCTCGCCCTGCGGGCGCTGTCGATCGGCCCTGGCGACGAGGTCATCGTCCCCACCAACAGCTTCATTGCCACCGCCGAGGCAGTCAGCGCCGTCGGCGCGACCCCCCGCCTGGTCGATGTCGACGCAGAGACGTCGCTTCTGACCGCGGAGATCGTCGCCGCGGCGCTGACCCCCGCAACTCGGTGCGTCATCCCGGTCCACCTCTACGGCCGCACGGTCGAGATGGGCCCCTTGTCCGAGCTCTGCGACGAGCACGGGCTGTTCCTGATCGAGGACGCCTGCCAGGCCCACGGCTCCACCTACGAGGGCAAGCGCGCCGGCTCGATCGGCCACGTCGGCTGCTTCAGCTTCTACCCGACCAAGAACCTCGGGGCATGGGGCGACGGCGGCGCGCTGGTCACCGACGACGAGGAGATCGCCGAGAAGGTGCGCCTGCTGCGCTCACACGGTGAGGGTGCCCGCCACCACCACGAGATGCCCGCCCGCACCGACCGCCTCGACGGACTCCAGGCCGCGATCCTGAGCGTCAAGCTCGGCCACCTCGACGAGGCCAACCAGCGTCGTCGCGAAGCCGGCGCCAGGCTGACCGAGGCACTGGCCGGCAGCTCGGTGATCGCCCCGGCGGGCGTGCCCGACGGTCGTGACCACGTCTACCACCTCTATGTCGTCCGCAGCGAGGCCCGCGACGAGCTGCGCGCCCACCTCGAGGCCGAAGGGATCGCCAGCGCGATCCACTACCCGACCCCGATCCACCTGCAGCCGGCCTACGCCGACCTCGGCCAGGGTCCCGGCAGCCTGCCGGTGGCCGAGCGCCTCGCCGGCGAAATCTGCTCGCTGCCGATCTTCCCGTCCATCGAGGCCGCGGAGATCGACCGCGTCGCCGCCGCGGTCGCGGCCTTCGACCCACGCTAGGGACGAAGGCCGGCCGCGGCCCCGTCCAAGAGAGGAGCGTCACCGTGTCAGCAGAAGTTCCGAAGCTGCATCGTCGTCTCCCTCTCGAGGATTCGGGGGCGTTCAGCGGGCGTCCGCCGGTGGAAGTGGTCGTGGTGCTCGCCGAAGCGGAGGCATTTCTTCCGACGCCGTCTTCCTCGCCTGCGAGCAGACAGTTTTCCTTCGACGACCGCACGATGGCGTTCCCGGCCGTGCACCGCTTCGAGTTCGTCTAGGGAACAACGCCGGGTCGTCAGACCCGGCTCAGGCGCGGAGGTCCTTCACCTCGCAGGGGAGGTCGTCGGCTCGGTCGACAATCTCCGGATCGCCGGTGAGCAGGATGGCGCCTTCCTCGGCCGCGAGGGCGACGGCGAAGCAGTCGGCCAACGCGATCGGGTTCTCCGCCTTCAGCGATGCCACCCGCCGCATCGTCGAGATCCCCGGCAGGTTCTCGCTGATCTGAGGGCGCAGCTCGGCGAGGACGGCATCGGCCTCCTGGGGGCCGTGGTCGCGGGTGGTGCGGTACTGGACCTCGACCAGGTTCAGCCAGCTCATCGCCGGTCGTTCGCGTTCCACTACGCCCTGGACGACCTTGGCCGCGGGTTCCTCTCCGTCCAGCCAGGCGAGCACGGCCCAGGAGTCGAGGCAGTGTTTCACCGGCTAGCGCGGCTCTTTGCCGCGGTCCTCGAGCAGCCTCGCCGCCATGCCGCTCTTGGCGAAGCGACCGCGCAAGGGAGGGCGGTCGCCCGCCCGCCGGACGACGATCCCATCGTCGACCGGCTCGAAGGCGACGTCATCGCCCGGCCCGATCCCGATCTGCTCGCGCAGATCCTTCGGGATCACGACCTGTCCTTTGGCTCCCATCTTCTGAGTCATACTAAGTCAGTATAACGAAGATGACGCCGTCCACGGGACGCCCGGGGCCGGTCTTCTACTGCTCTGCGCCCCCCGGCGTGACGCTCAACCTTCGAGGATCGCCTCCGCGTAGGCGGCGATCGTCATCGGCCCCGCGCAGGCGCCCGAGCTCTCGCACTGCAGGAGTTCGTCGAGTTGCCAGACCCAGGCGCCGACGATGCCGGACTGGTGCCAGGCGGCGATCGTGGTGTGGATCGCCTCCGGGCATTCGCCTTCCTCGCATCCCTGCCCGTGGCGGGCCCAGAGGCCGGGGCGGACGAAGGACTTGGCGTCGAAGGAGGGCCCCATCTTCGCCGCCACCTTTTCGATCCAGGGGCCCGGTTCGTTGCCCGCTCCGCCCGCGTAGCACTGGAGGTTGAAGCCGCTCACCAGGCCCGGATGCCCTTCGTTCAACTGTGCCAGGCAGTCGATCCAGAATTCTTCGTTCCCATAGGGGCAGAAGGACCGTGAAACCGATCTCGCCCAGCATCAAGGCGAGGCCCGTCGTGATCTCCGGGTCGTACAGTTCCTCGTCGTCGAAGTCGATGCCGTCGATTCACGGCATCGTCTTTTTGAGGGCGGCGAAGTTGCGGTAGAGGATGCTTTCCGGCCCGGTGCCGTGTTCTTGCATCAATTTCTTGATCCGGGTGAAGTCACCGGTTTCCCGGCGTCGGGGATGACGACGGTGGTCGCCTGGGCGTATTTGCCGTCTTGCACGATGGTCGGGTTGTTGTAGATCAGATCCCCGGCCGCGTTGACGTGCAGCGACGCCCGCAACTGGTCGATCACGCCCGGATCCGAATAGAGCACCCCGCTGCCGTACACACCCGCATCTTTCAGTGCCATTCCTGCCCCTTTCCGCGCTCCGTCGCGCCGCTGCTCGCGCGCTCGCGACCCTTTGCTCAAACGCGATTAACCATCGCCGGAGCCGAGAGTCAAGAACACGCCGGTGCACTTATGCCCTCATAAATGGGGTCAAGTGCACCGGCGTCGGCCGGGGGCTAGAAGCTGTAGGCCTCTTTCAGCTCGGGGTCCTTGGCGGCCAGCATTTCGGCCAGCTCGACCATGACTTTGCACTGCTTCCAGGTTGCGTCGTCCTGCATCTTGCCGTCGATCATGTGGACGCCGCGGCCGTCGGGGATCGCCTCGAGGACTTTCTTCGCGAAGGCGACCTCGTCCGGGGGCGGGCTGAAGACCTTCTTGGCGATGCCGATCTGGACGGGGTGGAGGGACCAGGCGCCGACGCAGCCCATCAGGAAGGCGGCGCGGAACTGGGCCTCGCAGCCGGCCGTGTCCTTGATGTCGCCGAAGGGTCCGTAGAAGGGCAGGATCCCGGCCGAGGTGCAGGCGTCGACCATGCGGGCGATCGAGTAGTGCCAGAGGTCCTGTTGGGCGCTGACGCGGCCCTCCTCAGGGTGCTCGGGGTCGGGCGGGTCGTTGAGGACCAGGTAGCCGGGATGGCCGCCGCCGACCCGGGTGGTCTTCATCCGGCGCGCCGCGGCCAGGTCGGCCGGGCCGAAGCTCATCCCCTGCATGCGGGGGCTGGCGAAGGCGATCTCCTCGACGTTGACGACGCCCTGCGGGGTCTCCAGCAGCGCGTGGACGAGGATCGGGCGCTCGAGCCCGGCCTTCGCCTCCAGCTGGGCCAGCAGGCGGTCGACGTAGTGGATGTCCCAGGCGCCCTCGACCTTGGGGACCATGATCACGCTGAGCTTGTCGCCGATCTCACCGACCAGTTGCTCGAGGTCGTCGAGGAGCCAGGGGCTCTCCAGCGAGTTGACCCGCGTCCAGAGCGCGGTCTGACCGAAGTCGGACTCCTTCGCCGCCTGGATCAGCCCGGCGCGGGCCGCCTCCTTGCGGTCGACCGGAACCGCGTCCTCCAGGTTGCCGAGCAGGATGTCGGTTTGTTCGGCGATCGCGGCCGCCTTGGCGACCATTTTCGGGTTCGAGAAGTCGAGGAAGTGGATCATCCGCGACGGCGTGACCGGGATCTCGCGCAGTGGCTCCGGCGCGCCGATCGCCTGCGGATGGAAAAAGTCTCTGGGGTGTCTCAAGTGTCCTCCTGCCGTTTTCCTTGCGCGCGGAATCTACTGATGATCCGATCGTGGGCCCGCTTCGCAAGAATCACCGAAGATGATCGTCGCGCCCAGGCCTCCTGACGAGGAACGTCGACTCGCGGCGCTGCATGCCCTGAACCTGCTCGACGCCGAGCCGGAAGAACGCTTCGACCGCATCACCCGCCTCGCCCAGCGGGTCTTTGGCGCCTCGATGGCGAACTTCACCCTGGTCGACGCCGACCGCCAGTGGTTCAAGTCGCGCGTCGGGGCGGAGGGCAAAGAAGACCCCCTGGACACGGGCTTCTGCCCGCACGCGATCCTCGAGGCCGAGACGATGGTGATCGAGGACGCTCGCTACGACCGGCGCTTCCACGACAACCCTTTCGTCACCGGCGATCCCAACATCCGCTTCTATGCGGGCCACCCGGTCGCCGGGCCCGGCGGGGAGGTGCTCGGCACGCTCTGCGTGGTCGTGGTCGACGACAAGCCGCGCTCGATCGACGATTTCGACCGTGAGGCGCTGGCCGAATTCGCGGCGATGGTCGAAGCCGAGGTCGCCTCCTTCTCGCTGGCGATCGGCGACGAGCTGACCGGGCTGGCGAACCGGCGCGGCTTCGAGATGCTCGGCGAGCGGTTGGTCGGCGCCGCCCGCCGGCTCGACCTGCCGCTCTCGGTGATCTACGCCGACCTCGACAACATGAAGCCGATCAACGACACCTACGGCCACGAGAGCGGCGACCGGGCGATCAAGGAAGTGGCCGATGTCCTGAGCACGACCCTGCGCGCCTCCGACCTGGTCGCGCGGCTCGGCGGCGACGAGTTCTGCGCTCTCCTGATCGGCGCCGCGGCGGAGGCGGCCCCGACCCTGATCTCACGGGTCGAAGGCGCGCTGGCCGCCCGCAACGCCGAAGCCGAGCGGCCCTGGAAGCTCTCACTCAGCCTCGGCGTCGCCGAAGGCCCGCGCGGTGAGGAGAAGACCCTCTGGGACGTGGTCGGCGAGGCCGACGCGGCGATGTTCGAGGCGAAGCGGGCGAAGAAGGCGGCGCGCTCGGAGTAGGGGCCTCGGACGGTTGGCGGCGGGCCGGGGCTTGCCGGTAGGTGGGTTTGCTGGGGGACGGGTGAGGGACGCGGCCAGGCGGGGAAGGGACGGGCAGGGACGCGGCCATCTCGGAGGCGGCCCGGGCAGGCTGAGGCCGCCTCCGAGATGGCCGGGTCTGCGGGGGAGGCGAGGGCGCGGATCCTGTGCGGGTCTCGACGGGAAGCGCACGGTGAAGTGCGGAAGGCGCGCGGAACTCCACGTTTCCTCATTAGACGTCACATGCGCCCCATCGGTCAGCGGTTTGCTGTGGAAAGAAAGTGGCTCTATGCGCCACTAAAGCGCCACGGCGCCGATCCGGGCCCGACCGTGCCATCTCGGATGTGACGTCTCCGTGACGTTCGCCGCATCTCCGTGCCGTCTCCCCGGAACGTGACGTCCCTGCGCCGGCTTCTCCCGAAAACCTCCCGACCCCGGGCGCCCGACCCCGGCCGCTACGGCCCGAACCCTCAGCGTCCCCGGCCGCAAAGGCCCGGACCCTCGCTAGCCCCGCGGCCGGCACTCCAGCGCCATGAAGCCGAGGCGCCGGAACAGCCACTCCCAGAACGGGGTCAGCGCGCCGATCCCGAGCAGCGTCGCGATCGGCTGACGGCCCCCCGCCCGGAACCGGCAGTAGCCGATCTCACGGTGGCGGACGGTCGAGTTGCGGCCGAAGAGGGCGAGGATCTCCGCTTCCGGGCGGTAGACCGTCCAGTTATCGATCCAGTCGAGTTTCTCCTCCGCCCAGATCTTCGCCGGGCGCTCGTCCTTGAATTTGCCGAAGCCGAGCCGGCGCAGGGCGGTGGTGTAGAGGAGGCGCGCCCGTCCGTCCGGCATCCGGTGCGAGAACGGGATGCCGATGTGGCCCTCGCGCCAGACCTCGACCGAGGGGAAGTGGTGGTAGTGGACCCCGGTCGGCTTGACGATCCGCTCGATCTCCGGGACCGACGCCTCGATCGGCTCGACGTGCTCGAAGACCTGGTCGGAGACGACGAGGTCGAAGCTGTCGTCGTCGAAGGGCAGCCTGCCGCCGGGCTCGAAGTAGTGGAGCCGGTCGGCCTCCGGCATATCCAGCCAGTGGTAGTCGGCACCGGGCCATTTGATGTCGCAGCCGTGAGCGTCGAAGCCGGCGGCGAGCAGCAGCCGGACCAGGCCGCCGGCCCCGCAGCCATAGTCGAGGACGCGGCCGCCAGGCGGGATCGTGCGACGCGCGTACTCGACGAACCACTGGCGATTGACGTCGTCGTGCGGCTGCTCCATCGGCCGGCTGAGCTTACATTTCGTCGCTGCCGCCCCCGCAAACCCACGCCGCCGCACTAAGCGGAGGCCGGATACTCTGTATGGCGCATATAGAGAGAGCCGACAAGCAGGGAGCCATGGCCGTAGACACCTCCGCGTATCGAGAAATGACCGACGAGCAGGAAGCGATCGTCGAAATGGTCCGGCAGTTCGCCGATGAGCAGATCATCCCGAACGCCGAGCACTACGACCACGAGGACACTTTCCCCGAGCCGATCGTCGAGCAGATGAAGGAGCTCGGCCTGTTCGGGGTGACGATCCCGGAAGAGTACGGCGGCATGGGGCTCGACCTGGCTACCTACGCGCTGATCGTCGAGGAGCTCTCACGCGGCTGGATCTCGATCTCCGGCGTCGTCAACACCCACTTCATCGGCTCCTACCTCTTGATGAAGTTCGGTACCGAGGAGCAGAAGCAGTACTTCCTGCCGAAGATGGCGACCGGTGAGATCCGCGCCGCCTTCTCGCTCTCGGAGCCGGAGACCGGCTCCGACGTCCAGGGCATCAAGGCCACGGCGAAGGAGGACGCCGATGGCAACTGGGAGCTGAACGGCCAGAAGATGTGGGTCACCAACGGACTCGGCTCGGCGGTCGTCTTCGTCCTGATGAAGAACGACACCAAAGCCGACCCGCCCTACAAGGGGATGACCTGCTTCATCACCGAGAAGGAGCCCTGGAAGGAAGTCAACGAGGGCAAGTTCGCCGGGCTCGTGGTGCCGCCGAAGATCAAGAAGATGGGCTACAAGGGGGTCGAGTCGACCGAGCTCGTCTACGACGGCTACAAGTGCCCGCCCGACCGCGTCCTCGGCGGCCCCGACGGCGTCGGCGAGGGCTTCGTCCAGATGATGGACGCGCTCGAGGTCGGCCGCGTCAACGTCGCCGCCCGCGGCGTCGGCATCGGCCAGCGGGCGCTCGAGCTGGCGCTCAAATACAGCCAGGAGCGGAAAACCTTCGGCAAGCCGATCGCCCAGCACCAGGCGATCCAGTTCAAGCTCGCCGACATGGCGACCCGGCTCGAGGCCGCCCGCCTGGTCACCCGCAAAGCGGCGCGGATGAAGGACGCCGGCGAGCGCTCCGACCTGGAGGCCGGGATGGCGAAGCTCCTCGCCTCCGAGAGCGGCAAGGAAAACGTCGAGGACGCCTTCCGCATCCACGGCGGCTACGGCTACTCGAAGGAGTACGAGATCGAGCGCCTCTACCGCGACGCCCCGCTCCTGCTGATCGGCGAGGGGACCTCCGAGATCCAGCGCATGGTGATCGGCAAAAAGGTCCTCCAACGCAACAAGATCTGAGGCGGGCGACCCGATGGCATCGACCCCAGATCTGATCCGCACCGCGGTCGAGCGCTTCCAGGCGGAAGTGCCGGCGCTGGCGAAACTGAAACTCGTGTTCGGCCTCCAGTTGCGGGCCAAACACGACATCCAGCTCTACCGGGTCGAGCTGCCGGGACCGAAGGTCTCCAAGGACCTCGCGCAGGACGAGCGGGTGCTGGTCGAAATCGACCGGCCCCAGTTCAACCAGCTGGCCGAGAAAGGCACCCTCGCCAGCTACCGGCGGGCGGTCGAGACCGGCCACATCAAGGCGAGCGGCGACTCCAACGTGGTGAAGCTCGTCGCCCAGGTGGTCGAAAAGCAAGAGCAGCGCGCCCGCCTGCGCAAAGTGCACTGAACGCCACGCACGCGATGCGCGGCGCCCAAAACACGGAAGGGAATCTCTGAATGAGCAGTGAGACGTACGAGTTGAGCACCGACCAGGCCACGCGGGAGGCGTCCGGCGCGCACAGCTACGGCCGTTACCTCGAGGAGTTCGAGGAGGGCGCGGTCTACAAGCACTGGCCGGCCAAGACGGTGACCGAGGCCGACGACCACCTTTTCTGCCTGATCACCATGAACCACCACCCGCTGCACATCAACGACATCTACGCGGCCGGTTCGCAGCAGGGCAAAAACGTCGTCGTCGGGCCGCTGGTCTACTCGCTCGCCCTCGGCATGTCGGTCTCCGACGTCTCCGGCAAGGCGATCGCCAACCTGGCGACCGAAGAACTGAGCCATCCGAACCCGGTCTTCCACGGCGACACGCTGTTCTGCGAGACCGAGGTGCTGGAGGTCAAACCGTCGCGCTCGAAGCTCGACCGCGGCATCGTCAAAGTCCACACCCGGGTGCTGAACCAGGACGGCGTCCTGGTCGCGGAGTTCAAGCGGCTGGTGCTGGTGCCGCGGAAAAACCCCGGACAGCCGGACTGATCTCGGCGTAGAGCGTCTCGAAGTGCCGCGCCATCTCCGGCGCGGAGAAGTCCCGCCGGGCGCGCTCGCGGGCGGCGGCGGCGATCTGCCGGCGCAGGCCGTCGTCGACGATCAGCTCGTCGATGGCGGCCGCCATCGCCCCGGTGTCGGCGGGGGGGACGAGGATCCCGGTCTGGTGGTCGTCGATCGCCTCCGGGATCCCGCCGACGTCGGTGGCCACCACCGGCACCCCGACCGTCATCGCCTGCAGCGCCGCCAGCGGCGGCGAGCCCTCCGAGCGGGAGGGCGCGAGGAGGAAGTCGAAGCGGGGGAACCAGGCGCCGACGTCATGCTGCCAGCCGACCATCTCGAAGCGGTCGGCGACGCCTTCGGCGAGCGCCAGCCGGGAGAGCTTCTCGCGGTCGGGGCCGTCGCCGACGATCAGCGCGCCGGCATCGCCCAGCCTGCGCAGGACCGGCGGCAGATACTCATAGCCCTTCTCCCAGGAGAGGCGCCCGACCGCGCCGATCGTCACCGGCCGGCCGAGTGGCCGGTCGGCGGGGAGGGGGTCGGCCGGTTCGACCCCGTTGTGGATCGTGCGCACGGTCCCGGGCGGGAGGCCGATGTAGCGCTCCGCCTCGCGGGCGGCGGCGTCGGAGACCGAGACCATCGCGTCGATCCGTTCCGAGAGCCGCTGCCGTACTTGGCGCTGGCGCCTGCTGCGGGTCGGCAGCGACTGGGTGTGTTCGACGACGACGACCTTGGCGCCGCGGATCAGGGTCGCGGCGGCGATGTCCACCGGCCGGTCCCAGAGCCAGGTCCGGTTGACGTGGACGAGGTGAGGCTCGTCCTTGGCGAAGGCCGTCCGCAGCCTCGGGATGGTCGAGCGCGGGTCCTGGTCGCCGCGTTTGGGGACGATCGTCACCCGGCGCGGCCGGCGACGGGCGACGAGGAACTCGGCAACCTCGGTGCTCGCCGTGACCAGCGAGACCGAGTAGCGCTCGTCGAGGTTGTGCAGCAGGGTGCCGAGCGTGTGCTCGGCACCGCCGATCAGCTTCGCCCGCGAGCTGACGACGAGGCGGATCTCGCTCATCGCGGGGCCTCCGTCGGGCGCTGGGCGAGGATCCGGCAGAGCAATTCGGTGGCGCCGGCGACATGGGTGCCGGCGGTGCTGCCGATCAACCAGCTGGCGTCGTCGCGGCGGATGATCTTCAGGGCGTTGCCGACGGCGAGGAAGACGACGAGGCCGGCGAGCATTCCGGCGATCAGGCCGGCGACACCGCCGAGGGCGCTGACGGCGCCGTAGGCGGCGAGGCCACCGGCGGCCGCGGTGGCGGCGGTGCGGACGATCGTGCGGACCGGCAGCCGCACGTTCTCCATCGCCCGCAGCGCGTAGACGGTGACGATGATCGCCACCAGACACTGGCCGATCAGGTTGGCCAGGGCGGCGCCGAGCGTGTGGTGGGCCGGGATCAGGAGGAAGGCAAGGGAGAGGTTCACGACCGCCGCGGTCCCGTCCACGGCGAGGATCGCTTTCACCTTGCCGAGGCCGATCATGAAGGCGTGGCCGAGGTTCATCAGCGCCAGCAGGGGGATGCCGATCGCGAGGATCTGGACGATCTGGCCGGTTTCCGAGTACTGGCGCCCGTAGACCAGCGCCAGCGCTTCGGGGCCGAGCGCGACGGTCGCCGCGGTCAGCGGCAGCGCGGTCATCATCACCAGCCGCTGGGCACGGTCGAAGCCGAATTCGATCCGCTGCCCGTGGCCGCCGCCGAAGAGCGTGGCGAAGGCGGGGAGCAGGGTCTGCACCAAGGATTCGGTGAGCGTGGTGATCGCGTAGACGGCGGCGAAGGAGATCGAGTAGATCGCGATTGCCTGGTCTGACGCGTAGTGGTTGAGGAAGAAGAACTCGGAGCGCTTGAAGACGATCGTCGCGAGCAGGACCGAGAGCAGCGCCCAGCGCGCGTAGACGTTGGCGGCGTGGCGCACCTTCGGGTCCCGTTCGGGTCGCGCCGCCAGCCGCCGCAGCACCTCGCGCGAGAGCGCCCCGGACCAGACCAGGTTGACTGCGATCACCGCCGCGTCGGCGGCGAAGAGGCCGACGATGCCGCCGCCCGCGGCGAGCACGCCGATCACCAGCGGCACCCCGAGGGTGCCGGTAACGAGGCCGACCAGCGAGGCCCGGCGCCACTCCTGCGCGCCGACCAGGACGGCGTTGGGGATCGACTGCAGGATGCCGAGGCCGCAGCCGATCCCGGCCAGGATCCAGGCCGCCATCGGGTCGGCGCCGAGCAGGCCGGTGCCGACCATCACGGCGGTGCCGATCACCGCCCAGATCGTCGCCAGGCCCCAGCCCCAGCCGGCCAGGTCACGGGCGACCGCCGGGCGGCCGGCGCCGAGCACCTCGCCGACGTAGCGCATCAGGGTGGCGGCGATGCCGCCGCCGAAGAGGGCGGTGGCGGAGAGGGCGATGAAGGCGATGAAGCTCTGCCGGCCCATGTCTTCGGGACCGAGGAAGCGGGCGGCGACGACCGACAGCACCAGCACGAAGAGCTGCGGCAGGATCGTCGAGGCGACGTTCCAGAAGCTGCCGCGCAGGACCGAGCCGCCGGTGGTCGCGGCGGCCGCGTCGGGGACCACGGGCGCGGGGTCAGTGGTCGGCGAGCCAGGCGGTGAGTCGGTCATCTTCAGAGCGGTGGGCGCGGGTCTGCGCGTCGCGATGGCGGCGACTGCGCACGTGGTGGCCGGCCCGCCGCAGGATCGCTGCTTTGTCGCGGCGGGAGAGCAGGTTCGTCCGCAGCGCCCGGGCGGTGCCGCCGAGGTCGCCGGCCTTGACCGCCGGGCCCAGCGACTCGGCGAGGCCGACCCCGAGGCGGTCGGGGATCGCCGCTTCGAGGCGCTTGTCCTCGACCGCGAGGGCGAGGAAGGCCTCGAGTTCGTCTTCCGCCCTGGCCGGCGTGTGGCGGTTGCCGGAGTGCGTGCGGTGGACGGCGGTCAGCTCGTTGACGAAGGCCGGATCGGCATCGCGGGCCAGGAGCAGCCAGAAGTAGTGGTCCTCGGCGAAGCTGGTGACCTGGGGGAAGCCGCCGACCGCGAAGGCGGCCGCGGTGCGGACGACGGTGCCGACCGAGGGGACGAAGTTGCGCGCGTAGAGGCTCGCCAGCGGGTCGCGCAGGTCGGCGGGCTCGGGGCCCATCTCGCCTTCGATCTGCCATCCCGACGGGTCGCGGCGGGCGAGCAGGCAGGTGCCGAAGGCGAAGGTCGCGGGCCGGTCGGCGGCGAGGGCCGAGCCCAGCACCTCGAGCGCCGCAGGCAGCAGCAGGTCGTCGGAATCGAGGAAGGCGACCAGCGGGCTCTTCACCCGGCCGAGGCCTTCGTTGCGGGCCAGGGAGGGCCCCCAGCCGCCGACCGGGTTGCGGACCACCGTCACCGGTATCCCTTCGAGCAGCTCGGCGGTGCCGTCGTCGGAGCCGTCGTCGACGACGATCACCTCGGTCGGCGGGGCCGACTGGGCGAAGACCGAGCGCAGGGTCTGCTCGAGCAGATCGCGCCGGTTGTAGGTCGGGATGACTACCGCGATGTCGAGGGAAGGGGACTCGGGCAAGGCGTCACCACCGGGGGATGCGAAAGACTCTAGGCGATGGCATTGCGTCGCATGGTCGCGGTCTGTCCGGTCGTCCCGTGGCCCCCGGCCGATGGCGGTCGCAAGCGCACCATGCGGCTGCTGGAAGCCGCCGAGCGGGTCGGATTGGTCCCCCACCTGCTGACCGCCGACCACGCCAACCTGGAGGGCGCGGAGGCCCTGCGGGAGCGCGGCTGGACGGTGGAGCTGCTCGATCCGCCCACCGGGGGCCTGCGCCCGCGCCTCAGACAGCAGCTGGAGCGCCTGCCGAGCCCCTACCTGCCGCGGGTCGAGGAGCGGCTGCGCGAGCTCGTCGCGGCGGCCCCGACCCTGGTCCAGATCGAGCACACCCAGAGCGCCTACTACGCGAAGGCGCTGGCGGGCGCCCCCTGGATCCTCTCCGTCCACAACGTCGACTCGCAGCTGATGCGGACGCTGGCCGAAAGCCGCCGCCCGTTGAGTGGCGATTGGCTGCGGGAGTGGAACCGCTGGCACACGATGCGCACGGTCGAGCGCCGCGCCGGCGCCGCCGCGACCGCGGTGCTCTGCGTCTCTGAGAACGACCGGCGCACCTTCGGCAAGGTCAGCCGCCGGGTTGTCCTCAGCCCCAACGGGGTCGACGACGACTTCTTCGCCGCCGCGGCCCCGGCCGAGCGGGGCGGCCCGCCGCGGGTCATCTTCTTCGGCCGGCTCGACTACGAGCCGAACGAAGTCGGCTTCGAGCGCTTCCTGCGCGAGGGTTGGCCGGCGCTGCGCCGGCGCCGCCCTGACGCGGTCCTGCGCCTGGTCGGCGGCGGCGCTTCGGAGCAGCTGAAGGCCGCGGCGACGGCGGCGCCCGGGGTGGAGGTGGTCGGCTTCGTCCGGGACCTGGTCGCCGAGCTGGCCGCCAGCGACGTGCTCGTCGTGCCGCTCTGGGCGGGCGGCGGCACCCGGCTCAAGGTCCTCGAGGCGATGGCGGCGGCGGTGCCGATCGTCGGCACCTCGCTCGGGGTCGAAGAAATCGGCTTCGAGGACGGCGTCCACGGGCTGATCCGCGACACCCCGGAGGAGCTCGCCGCGGGCGCCGATGAGCTGCTCGACGACCGCGCGCGGGCGCGCCGGCTGGCCGCCGCCGCCCGCGAGCTGGCCGAGGACTTCCGCTGGTCACGGACGCTGCGGCCCGCGGAAGCTCTATATAAGGAGCTGGCCGCGTGACGAGCCTCGCGACGCGGGTGTCGAGGAGGGCGCGGCGGCTCGCGGTCGATGCCGAAGGCAAGGCGCAGCGGCGCCGCGCCGGACGGGCCGCCGGGCGGGGGAGTGGTGTGGTGCTGCTCTACCACCGGGTGGCCGAGACCGTGGAGGACCCCTGGGGCAACGCGGTCACTCCGCGACGCTTCGACCAGCAGCTCGAGGCGCTGGCCGCCGAGATGCGGCTCTGCTCGCTCGCCGAGCTGAGCGCCGCCGCCGCGGGCGGCTCGATCCCCGACCGCTCGGTGGCGATCGTCTTCGACGACGGCTACGCCGACAACCTGACCAACGCCCTGCCGATCACGGAACGGCGTCAGGTCCCGGTGACCCTCTTCGTCGCCACCGGCTTCATCGGCAAGCAGGGGCCGTACTGGTGGGACGAGCTGACCGACCTGCTGCTCGGGGTCGGCGAGCGTCCCCAGGAGCTCGACGTCTCCCTCGCCGGCCGTCGCGTCGTCACGCCGACGGGGACCCACGAGGAGCGCCGGGTCGCATTGCTCACCGTCGTCCAACCGCTGCTCAGCGCGCTGGCGCCGGCGCAGGTCGACGCCGCGCTCGATCCGATCCGGGCCTGGGCGGCGCGCGGGATGGAGGGGGAGACCGTCAACGGCAGTGGGGAGAGCGTCGCCCGGGCGATGACGGCGGACGAGCTGCGGCGCTTCGCCGCCGCCCCGCTGGTCGAACTCGGCGCCCACACCCGCGACCACCCGCGGCTGCCGGGTCTGCCCGCCGCCGCCCAGCGGGAGCAGATCCGGATCGGCCGCGAAGGGGTGGCCGACCTGGCCGGGGTCACACCCCGCTACTTCGCCTTCCCTTACGGCGACGCCTCGCGGCGGAGCGCCCGGCTCGTTCGCGAGGCCGGGTTCGAGCGCGCCTTCGGCAGCCGTCGGCCGCTGCCGGTCACCACCGCCGCGCCCCGGTTCGAGACGCCGCGGATCGTCGCACTCGAAGAAGACGCGCCGTCGCTGATCCGCCGGCTCGACCGGGCATTTGCCGATGTCGGCTGAGGGCGGGCCGCCGGTCGATGTCGTGGCCCCGCCGCCGAGCGGGCCGCCGGCGCCGCGTCGGGAGCCGCCGACGTTCAGCGTCACCATCGCCGCCTACGAGGCGGAGGCGACGATCGCCGAAGCGCTCGACTCGGTGCTGGCCCAGACCTACCCCGCCGCCGAGATCATCGTCTGCGACGACGGCTCCACCGACGCCACCGCCGAGGTGCTGGCGTATTACGGCGACGCGGTCACCCTGATCCGGCAGGAGAACCGCGGCGCAGCGGCGGCACGGAACGCCGCGATCGCGGCGGCGCGCTCCGAGTTCGTCGTCAACCTCGATGCCGACGACCTCTTCCTGCCGAACCGGCTCGAGCAGATGGCGGCGGCGCTGGTCCAGCGCCCCGACCTCGAAGTCCTGACCACCGACGCGACCCTGGAGGTCGACGGCCGGCCGCTGCGGCGGAACTTCGGCCCCGACTTCCGCTACGCCGTCGACGACCGGCGCCTGGCGATCATCGACCGCTGCTGGGTCGGCGTCGACTGGGCGACCCGCCGCGAGGTGATGCTCGCCCACGGCGGCTACGACGAGGCGATGAAGAACGCGGAGGACTGGGAGCTGGCGATCCGGATGGTCCTCGGCGGGGTCATGTTCGGACTGCTGCCAGAGCCACTGGTCCGCTACCGGCTGCGGCCCGGGAGCCTCAGCAACCAGGGGGCGGGGCTGCTGGAGGGGCAGGTCCAGGCGCTCGAGAAGACCCTCGCGAACGAGGACCTTGACGAGAAGGAGCGCGCCGCCGCCACCGCCGCAGTCGAGAGCTTCCGCGCCGAGCTGGGGCGGACGCGGCTGCGCGAGGCCCTGCTCCGGCGCAGCCCGAACCTGCGCCGCGAGGCGCTGGCGGTGATGCGGGACCGCGAGATCCCCTGGGGAAGCCGGGCCAAGGCCGCGCTCACCTACGCGCTCCCGGGACTGGCGCGGCGGCTGGTCGCCCGACGAGGCAGCGAGACGAGCGGCGGCCTCCGCTTACCGGTCGACTGACCTCTATCCCGGTGGGCGGCGGGGCCCAGCTTCAGCTACTCACGACACCTCAGAGCGGGCGAATCCGGTGGTACCTTGATGTCGATGACCAAGAGCGAGCTATATCGGCTTGTGGACGCCCTTCCCGACGAATCGCTGCCGGCCGCGGCGATTCTTCTTCGGCGTGCCCAAGATCCTGTCGCGGCCAAGCTGGACGCGGCTCCTTATGACGATGAGGAGTTGACCGGTGAGGACTTGCAGGCCGTTAAAGAGGCGCGGAGCGAACCAGGTATCCCGTGGCCAGACGCCGAGACGGAGTTGAACGCTGGCTGACTCAGGCGGATGGCGGATCGAAATTCGCCCCGCTGCCCTGAGGTCCCTCCGTAAGCTGGTCATCGCTTTCCTGGATCTCCGAGGCGCCTCTTGCCGCGACGGCCACGAGGATGCGCCGAGCGGGCAGCTATTCGAGGAGCTGACCCGGCGGTAACTCGACGGCCCTCGCCAACTTGACGACCGTCGACACTTGCGGGTCCCGTTTACCCGCCTCGATGCGACTGACCTCGGTCGCATGGACGCCGCTGCGCTCCGCGACCTCCTCCTGCGTGAGCCCGAGCTTCTTCCGGGCAGCCTTGAGATTGGAGCCGAGGTCGCCCACGCAGGGGATCGTCGGTGTTCAGCGCATTCGACTCCATAGGGCATCTCACAAGTAATTGCAAACTCTCCCGTTTAGGAAACTTCACAACTTTCCATTAGTCTAGGTCAATTGTGGAAACCGGAAATAGAGGCGCAGGGCCTCGCCTAACCCTCTGCCAAGCGTTGGCAAGGCCCCGACGCCTCAAAGCGGCTACATGGACTTCGAGACCGCGCTGGTGACGACCTGTGGAACCTCGACCATCTTCATGGCATTGCACCTCCTCCCTCGTCCCAATGGCCCGCCCCAATGGCCGGGCCGAGCGGGGGCGATGCTAGGTCCGCGTCGAATGATCGGCATGTGGTGAGGGGTGGGTCGGCGCCCACTTTGGGAGAACTCCCAGGGATGCTTTAAGCTGTAATTTTGTTGAGTGCCGCAACTTGGTAACGCAAAGGAGGCGGGAGTGACAACGGGGGCTACGAGCCGGGAGAGGCCGGGTCAACGCGGCAAGAGCATCGAGGACGTGGTCGGCTACGCGATCAGCCACCGGACGAGAGTCCAGATCCTCATCGTCCTCAACCAAGGCACCTATTGCGCCACCGAACTCTCAGAGATCATCGGCGAGCCGATCAACAGCGTCTCCAACCATCTGAAGGAACTCGCCGATGGCGGGGCGATCGAGATCGCCGAGACTAAAAAGCGCCGCAACTTCGACCAGCATTTCTATCGGGCGATCAAGACTCCCTTTTATACGAAAGAGGATCTGATCGAAATGCACCCCCTGCAGCGTCAGGTGACTGCCGGGCTCCACGTCCAAGGATTGCTCGCCGAGATCATGGCGGCGCTCTGGGCCGGCAAGTTCAGTGAGGACCCCAACCATTGTTTCGTCTGGGATCGACTCAACGTCGATGAGCAGGGGCGGCGCGAGGTCACCGAGGAGCAGGAACGACATCGGAAGAGCCTGAATCAGATCGAGGAGGAGTCACTGAGGCGTGCCAACGGCGGCCCCACCACCCCTTACATCGTCGCGGTCCTGGGTTTCGAGCGCGCTCGGAAGGCACCCGTCGCACCGTAGTCAGCATTTGGTGAGTGTCACGCACCGTCCGATTGACCAGGCGTCTTTGTTCTGGAACGGTCTACCACTCAACCGACTTTCGAGCGTCACCGGCGGCCTCCCAACCCTCCGATGACGATCTAGCGAGACCATCTCGACGGAGGACAAGTCCCTGAATCACCCTCGGGTCGGTCGGTCGGTTGGCAGACCCATGAACCAGACCTTCCTTGCCACCCCAGACGGCCGCCCGCGGACCGGTCGGGCGGCGGCGCGAGCGGGAGGCGGGCAGTCCCCCCGGCACCTGCCCGTCTCCCGCGTCCTGCACCCCGTCCAGGTGGAGGTCATCGACGCCATGCGATGGATCGGACGGCCGCGGTGGGCGTGACCATCAGCCATGCCCAGCGGGACGCGGTCTACGACCGGATCCTCGACCGCCTGAGCGGCATCGAGGACATCTGGCTGGCGGCCTCCACCGAGAGGTACGAGACGGCCGATCGTCTCGGCCGCGAGTATTCCGACGAACTGCGGCTGGTGCTGGACGACCTCGGCTGGGGCGATGGCCCCGAGGTCGAGACGATCGAGCTGACCACGGAACCCGACCTGTTGCGCCGCGTCTTCGGCCGGCTTCGCGACACCGCCGCCGGCGAGCGCGCCGCACAGGCGACGAGCTGGACCGAAAGCCGCGTCCTCGAGGACCGCAACCGGCTGGTCGGGGAGGCCTGCGACACGGTCCTTGCGACGCTCGACGAGGACGGGAGCCCCCGATGAGGATCGGTCTCGTCCCGCGGCTGCTGCCACGCCACGGCCGACCGACCGGTGGTGACGACCCTCTGCTGGCTCCCCTCGGCAGTGGGGAGGAGATCAATCGGGCCGTGCTGTCGGGCCTGATCGCCGCCGAGCCGTTGCGCGACACGAGCCGCGACGGTGACCCGATAACCGTCCTGCTGGTGTCGTTCGGCGCGCCCGATGAGCGGGCGCGCGACACTTCGACCTGCTGCGAGGTCGAAGTCATCGACTCGATCGCCGACCGGCATCGCCGCCGGCTGCGTGTCGGTCGACGGGTGTGGGTAGCCGGTCAGTTGACCGGCAGCGGTCTCTGGGCTACCTCGCTCGGCACCCTATGAATGACGATGGTCGTCGAGTGTTCGACCAACGGCTCGTGGTGGCGGTTGGTCATCCGCTGCGGGTGGCGATCCTCGAAGCGCTCCACGGCCGGGTCTTGAGCCCAAAACAACTCGCGCCCGAGCTAGGGACGTCGCTGAATCTGACCAGTTACCACGTCAAGGTGCTGAGGGAGGTGGGGGCGATCAGGCTCGTGAAGACTGTCCCGCGAAGGGGCGCCAAAGAGCATTTCTACACCGCCGAGCCGCGCTCGATGATCGGCCATCAGGACTGGCGGCGTGTGCCGCCGGCAGCACGCGCCGGGGTCACCAACGAGGCGGTGCGCACCTTCTTCGACCAGATTGGGGCGGCGATCGACGCCGAGACGATCGACCGACGCGAGGACACCACCCTCAACTGGATGCCGATCACGGTCGACCATCAGGGTTGGCTGGAGGCGGCCGAGCTCCTCCGGCGGACCGCTCAGCTTCTGACGGAGATCCACGATCGAAGTTCCGAGCGCCTGGGCGACGCCGATGGCATCCCTGTCGTCACCGGGCTGGCCGCCTTCGAGGCGGCGCCACCCGAGCCGGCCGCTCCCGCTTCCGATGAGTGAACAGAAGTAACGGACCGGATCCATGCCCATCGAAAACGCACCCTTAGCGAACAAATGTGACTTTATATAATTATAGGTATCGACATATCCCTATCCGGTACGGCAGAGTGCCCGTCGACAACCGGGCGCCGCCGGGATGCCGCAGGGGCTTCCCGACCGGACGGTGGCCGACGAGCGAGGGAGCGTCGATGAGGGCAGATGGTGGGCTGGCGGCATTCTCGCGAGGGCTGCGTCGGACCGTGAGCGTCCGGTATGGATCCGGTCGCCGCATGGCGGCGGCGGTCGCGGCCATCGCATTCGCGATATGCGCGTCGCTGGCCCACGCCGGCTCGGCTCACGCGGCTCAGTCCATGATCTTCCGTCGCACCTTCGGCGAAGAAGGGTCCGGCGCCGGGAAGCTCCTGAAACCGCACGGCGTCGCCGTCGACGAAACCGGGAACGTCTGGGTCGCCGACACCGGCAACAACCGGCTCGAGGAGTTCGGCCCCGAAGGCAAACTCATCCGGGAATTCGGCACCAAAGGATCCGGCAACGGCCAGCTCAGCTCCCCCAAAGGGCTCTACGCCTACAAAAGCGAAATCTGGGTCGCCGACACCGGCAACAACCGGATCGAGGAGTTCAACAGCGTAGGCGGATATCTCGGCCAGTTCGGCAACACGACCCTGAAAGGCCCGACCGCCGTCACGGTGAGCGGCGAAACGATCTGGGTGACCGACACCGGGAACAATCGGGTCGTGACCTTCAGTCTCGGCTCGAAAGCTCTGGGCACCGAATACCCGGGACTGAGCGGACCGAGCGGTGTGACGCCGATCTCGAACGGCGCCGCGTATCTCGACAGCGGACACGGCATCGGCTACCTCCGGACCACCAAAGGGGTCTCCGCCTTCGGCGAACCCGGGACCGGTCCCGGCCAGCTCGGACACCCCGAAGGCATCGCCAAGGATCCCGAAGGCGACCTCTGGGTCGCCGACACCGGCAACAACCGGATTCAGGAGTTCAGCGAAAAAGGCGCGAGTCTCTTTCAGTTCGGCACGGCGGGCGCGGGCGAACGGGAATTCAGCGGTCCCTCCGGGGTGGCGGTGGACGGCAACGGCGACGTCTGGGTCGCCGACACCGGCAACTCGCGGCTCGAGGAGTGGACCCCGTTCGGGGTCAGGACGGGATCCCAGGGAAACGAAGAAAGAGAAGGCCTGACCATCGTCGGGGGCACCCTGGAACCCCATGGGATCGAAACCCGATGGTCCTTCGAATACGGCCCGACGACCTCCTACGGCGAAAGCACGCCCCTCGTGGGCAGGGTGACCAAAAAAGAAGGCGTCGCCCAGTACATCGACACCTCCCGCCTCAAAGGCGGCCTCTATCACTTCCGCCTGGTCGCGACGAATGCCTACGGCACCTTCTACGGGGAAGACAAGACGTTCGACACGACCGACACCTTCCTCACCTCACCGCGGCCCTCCTATACCGACCACGAACCAGGGCCGGTCGAATTCCACTCCAACGCGGCAGGGGCGACCTTCCACTGCACCCTCGACAAAGAACCGGTCGCCTGCTCCTCGCCCTATGCGCTGCCGCAGCACCTGGAAGGAAAAGATCCGCATACCTTGACGATCGAAGCCGTCGGCCCCGAAGGGGTCGCCGACCCGGTGCCGTCGGCCTGGACCTTCAACACGGCCGCCTATCCGGCGGCCCCGGAATCCGTCAAGCTCCTCTATCCGCAGGCGGGGGAAAAGCGGGCGAGCTACTTCACCCTCCAGGCCGAATGGGGGACCAATCCACCGGGTTACACCGGTCTCACCTTCCAGATGAAGGCCCCCGGCCTGTCGACGACGTTCAGGACGCTACCCGCCGAATGCGTGCTGGACGGAGGGGGCGAACCGGTCTCCTGGCCGATGCCGGTCTCCACCGAAGCCCGGCGCAGCGAACCCGTCTACCTCGACCTTCGCACCTGTCCGGCGCTCCACTGGGAATACATCCGCCAGGAAGGCGTCGAATTCCGCGCGGTCTTCGACAACTCCCGGGTGGCGAGCGGCGGCGCGACGGTCCCGGTGACGACCGAATTCGTCCACGAACGAAACGGGAGCCGCGTGCCGACCGACGCGACCGAATCGATCGGGCCGGGGACCGTCGACCTGCTGACCGGCGCCTTCACCGTCCAGCGCACCGACGTATCGGTCCCGGTCCCGGGCACCGAAGCGACGCTCGAATTCGCCCGCACCTACGACTCCACGATCGGCGGCAACCTGCCAGGGCAGTCGGAAGCCCTCGGGTACGCGTGGCAGCCCACGGTCCCCGCGGAAGCCGAAAACCAGGGCCTCGCCTGGGTCAGCCTGGAAGAACGGGTGATCCCGGCCACCCCGCCGAGGTACGAACGCGAATGCTGGGACGAAGAAGGCGAAACGGTGGCATGCGGGTCGGGCTGCCCGGCCGAATCGTGCGAAGAATGGATGGTCGAAGAAGCCCAGCCCGAAGAACGGTGGATGGAACTGATCGACAGCGAAGGCTCGGCGATCGAATTCGGCATCGAAGGCTCGACCTACGTCGCGCCGGCATACGCGAAGGAATTCGACCTCGTGAGGGAAGACGCCGAACACATCGGCCTCACCGACCCGAACGGCACCCACACCATCTTCGTCAAGAGCAGCGAACACACCTACCTGCCGAAGGCGATCACCTTCAAGACCGGTCCCGGCGCGGTCAAGATGGTCTATGAACCGCACGGCAAATCGCTGCGGCTGATGCGCGAGGTCGCGCCGCCCCAGCCGGGGGTGACCTGTGGTGAACTGAGCTCGGGAGGCGTTCCCGGATGCCGCACGCTGCTCTTCGGATACCTGCCGGTGAGCCACTGGGGAGGGAGCGGCACGGGCGAACGCCTCGCGACGATCACCTACTACGACGCCCACGGGACGAGTCAGGTGGTGGCCGACTACGGCTACGACACGGCGGGCCAGCTGAGCGAAGAGTGGGACCCCCGGATCAGCCCGAAACTGGTCGAAGGCTACGGATACTCGTCGCCCGAAATCAATGCGCAGATGACCTCCATCAGCCCCCCGGGCCAGGAACCGTGGGAAATGACCTACTACCCCTACGGCAGCCACGGCAGGCTGAAAAGCGCGGGCCGCGCGAGTCTCCTGGCGAGCCCGAAAAAGGCGAGGACCTCGGTCGTCTACGACGTCCCGCTGAGCGGACCCGGCTCCCCCTACACGATGAGCCCGTCGACGGTCGCCGGATGGGGGCAGGGCGACTACCCGGTCGACGCGACCGCGGTGTTCCCGCCGACCCAGGTCCCCCACGAACAGTTCACCCGGGCGGCGAAATTCGCCGGGGCCGAAGTCGCGGGCGGCGGATTCTCCTCGCCACGGGCCCTGTCGGTCGACCCCGAAGGCCACGTCTGGGTGGCCGACACCGAACACAGCAGCGTGGAGGAGTTCTCCTCCGAAGGGACCCTGATCAGGCAGTTCGGCACCTCCGGCTCGGGTAACGGCCAGCTCAGCCATCCGCGGGGGATCGTGGCCAACGGCTCGCGGGTCTACGTCGCCGACACCGGCAACAACCGGATCGAGGTCTTCACCTCGACCGGCGGGTTCGTGAAGACGATCGGATCGCTCGGCAGCGGGAACGCGCAGTTCAAAGGCCCCACCGGGGTGGGGATCGAAGGCGTCTGGCTCTGGGTGGCCGACACCGGCAACAACCGCGTCCAGCTCCTGAGCCTCTCGACGGGCAAAGACCTCGCGACCTATACCGGGCTGAAAGGCCCGACCGGGATATCCGTCGGCGACGAAGGGCTCGAAGCCGTGGTGGCCGACAGCGGCAACAACCGGGTGGTCGAGCTCAAGTACAACACCACCACCTTCCTCCAGAACAAGGGGTCATTCGGCTCAGTCGGCGGCGAAGAAGGACAGATGAGCGCTCCCGAAGGCGTCGCCTGGGGAGAAGAAGGCCATATCTGGGTCGCCGACACCGGCAACAGTCGGCTTCAGCAATTCACCACCTCGGGCGAATACGTCGGCGAACTCGGGATCCCCTCCAACGGCGAACAAGCCCTCGTGAAACCGGCCGACGCCGTCGTCTCGGGCGGCTACATCTGGATCGCCGACACCGGCGCGAACACCGTCGAGCAGTGGGTCGAGTCGACGCCGCCCTACCGCGACTACTCGCAGGCGACCGTCCACTACATGGACCCCACCGGACGCGAGGTCGACACGGCCTCCCCGTCTCCCCCCGGCCAGCCGGGCCCCTCGATCGGCACGCAGGAATTCAACACCAAAGGCGACATCGTCCGGGAACTCACCCCCGAGAACCGGCTCCTCGCCCTGCAGTCAGAACACCCCGCCGAACGCTCGCACGAACTCGACACCCACTCCGTCTACAACGCCGAAGGGACGGAGATGCTCGAATCGTGGGGTCCGCTGCATCACGTGCGACTGGAATCGGGCGAAACGGCGGAAGCCCGGATCCACGAAGTGATCGGCTACGACGAAGGGGCGCCGACCCCACCGCCCGGCACCCCGCCCCCGGCCCTGCCGACGACCGAGATCACCGGCGCCGCCATCGCCGGCCATCCATCCGACGCCGACCGGCGCGAAACCCTGATCCACTACAGATGGAACCTCCTGAAGCCCTACGAAACGGTCGTCGACCCCACCGGCCTCGACCTCCGGTCGGTGACCGTCTATGACGAAACGACCGGCCAGGTCCTCGAAACCCGCCAGCCCAGCAGCCCCGAAGGGGCAGGTGCCGGGACGACGAAGACCGTCTACTACCAGGCGACCGGGAGCGGCGAATGCCAGGGCGCGCCCAGCTACGCGGGGCTTCCCTGCAAGATCGAACCGGGCGCCCAGGCGAGCGGCGAAAACCGCCCGAAACTCCTGGTCAAGAAGTTCTCCGCCTACGACAATCTGGACGAGCCGACCCAGGTGGTCGAAGAAAGCCCGGCCGGTGGCTTCGAAAGCGTCCGGACGACGACCAGCGTCTACGACGAAGCCGGTCGCCAGCTGACGACCCATGTCGAAGGCGGGGGCATGGCGGTCCCGAAGACCGAAATCACCTACAGCCCGACCACCGGGTTGCCGACGAAGCAGCAGTCCGTCTGCGAAGAAAAAGAATGCACCGGCTTCGACAGCCAGGCGACGACCACGACCTATGACGCCCTCGGTCGGGTCGAAACCTATGAAGATGCCGACGGCAACAGGACGACGGCCACCTATGACCTCGACGGGCGGCCGGCGACGGTCACCGACGGGAAGGGGACGCAGACCCTCCACTACGACGAACACTCCGGCGTCCTCACCAGCCTGGAAGTTTCCGGGGTGGGGACCTTCACCGGGACCTACGACGCCGACGGCTCGCTGATCGCCAGAGGCATGCCGAACGGCCTCACGGCGACGACGGGCTACAACGTGGCGGGCGAACCGGTGAAACTCGCCTACACGAAGACGAGCTCGTGCGGGGAAAAAGGCTGCACCTGGTTCGAAGAACAGCTCGAACGCTCGATCTATGGCCAGATCATCACCGACAACGGCTCGCTGGTCAGCGACCACTACGTCTACGACAAAGATGGTCGCCTGAGCGAAGCTCAGGAAACCCCGGCCAGGGGCGAATGCACGACCCGTGCCTACATCTACGACGCGGACTCCAACCGCCTGACCAAGGCGACGCGTGAACCGGGGATCGGCGGGGCGTGCGTGACCTCGGGCGGCGCGATCCAGAACTACACCTACGACGCGGCCGACCGCCTGATGGGCGGAGGGCTGGCCTACGACGCCTTCGGACGCATCACCAAACTGCCGGCCGCGGACGCCGGCGGCCATGAACTGACCACCGCCTACTACGCCACGAACATGGTGGCCCGCCAGGAACAGGCCGGGATCACCAACAGCTACGAACTCGACGGCACGGGCCGCCAGCGCGCCCGCCTGCAGGGCGGTGGAGGCCTCGAAGGGACCGAAGTCTTCCACTACGACGGTCCTTCCGACTCGGTCGCGTGGACCGAACGCGCTTCTAACTGGACGCGCGACATCACCGGGATCGGAGGGGAACTCGCCGCAGTGCAGGAAGGCGGCGGGGCGACCACCTTCGACCTCACCGACCTGCACGGAGACGTGGTGGCCTCGACGAGTTCGAGTCCCACCGCGACGGCACTCCTTGGCACCTCTCGATTCTCCGAATTCGGCGAACCGGAGTCGGGCACTCCGGGCCGATTCGGTTGGCTGGGAGGCAAATCGCGACGTACCGAACTATCATCGGGCGTGATCCAGATGGGAGCCAGGAGCTACATCCCGCAACTCGGTCGATTCCTGACCCCTGATCCAGTCCCGGGCGGCTCAGCCAACGCATACGACTACACGAACCAGGATCCGATAAATGCGTTTGACCTCAGAGGTACGTGTGCTCACGCGAGGCAGCATTCCGGCAGGGTATGCCCTGGGCAAAGCCCGGGCCATGAAAATCACTATGGCAAGGGAAGGAACGGCGGCGGGGGCCACAAGGGTAGCCAGCCAAGAAAGCCACCGCTAATACAAAGCCACACCATCACCGTAACTGGCGGGGGCTGCAAATGCGCCGGTGGCCTCGTAGGGGCGGCGTTCAACTACCAAGCCCGAGAATCGGTCTCCGTTTCGGCCTACCTGACCTTCAGGGGGCAAACCAGCGAAACCGCGACTGCCAGGGGTCCCAGCGGCACCCTGCTGCTAACCCCCGTCGCCTATTCCGGGGCCGTGTCTACGGGGGAAATCCTAACCGTATGCGTCGTCGCGGTCGGCGATGCTCAGAGTGAACGAAAATGCTACGAGCATGAAATCGTGGTCGAAAATCATTACTAATAGATGAATCAGCCAGCCTCGAATTACACCGTGACCCCCCGACCCGTCGACCGATGAGACGACCAGGGAAAATCGCGCTGCTCTCGGTGCTCCTGGTGCTCGTGTCGATAGGTGTTGCATATGCCGTGGAGAGAACGGCGCAGGGACCTGAACCGTCGAAGCAGGTCGCGTCGAAGCAGGTCGATGTGTCGGCGATGGTCAGGTCTGATTACGGCGGATGCCGAGGATCGGAAGATCCGCCGATCAAGATCCCGCCGAGCCTATACCCTCGACCCTACCGTGTCCTCGTCAGTCCGACCGTCATAGGGTGCGGAAGAAGGCTGGGCGGCTGGTTTCGCCTCGTCGCCCACCTCCGCGCCCATCACGGGTCCAGGGAACTGTGCTATGGGCTGGAACAACCATCGAGAGGTGCCACCAGCGGAGGCGCTTGCGTCCATGTCTCCGCGGGGGCGCCGATCTGTCATGCGCAGTGCCGGATAGGGCCTAGTGGACTCAATCCGGGCCGGAACGGCGTCTCGAAGGTCACCGTCGTGTCCGGAGCGGTCGAAGGGAGGGTGGAAGACCTTACGTTGTCGGTCGCCGATCAAGGCCTCGCACCCGGGCCGCGCCCAATTGTGGCGGTAATGAGCGGAACTCTCGCCAGGAAGTTCGGGCTGCGCAGGGACGTTTCCATATTCGCCTATCTGGTCGAGCCCTGCCTGACCGCCGGGCAGAAGGTGTCGGTTGTCGCAGGTATGGAAGGAGGGCGAGGGGCGTACCTACGCGGAATTGCCCCCGCGGAGTGTGGCTGAGCCCGCAACGGCCCGCGCATCTGGTACATCATCAACGAGCCAGAGCTATGGATCCAAGAACGCCGGCCGACCCACCTGAACTGGGGAAGTGACCCCATCTGAACCAGCAAAGTCACGGCCGGATCCGGACGGGCGTTGATCTCGCCGATCGGTCGCCGCCTTTACATCGCCAACGCGCGGGACGACACGGTTCAGGTGATCTCAGCCAAGACCGGCAGGCTGGCCTGCGCCCCGATACGGGTTGCGCATAGGTCGACGACCATCGCGTTCAGCCCTGTTGCCGATCGAGCGGATGTGGCCAGCATGGAACCGGGCACTCTTTCGGTGATCGACACCAATAGCAACGTTAGGGTCGGCACGCCGATCGAGGTCGGACCCTTCCCGCTCGCGATAGCGGTCGCGCCTGACGGTCGACGCGCCTACATCGTCCACAACTAGCACCCGGGCCGCCGCCGGGCACGTCTCGACGACCTGAAGCCGCCCGACGCGACAACCCCGACCTTTCAGCCGAGCGGGATCGGGGAGAACAAATACAAGTAGGTCGAATCCTGCTTGTACCTCTCGTCTTGTCCTCCCAAAGCTTGGTCCCGAATGTGGTCCCCGACTCCACCGAACTCAGCTGAACTCCATGGACGTGATCGGCTCTGTCTGGCGGGATTCGGCCTACCAGACACCTTCCGGCGGAACTTCCACTACGACGGTCCTTCCGACTCGGTCGCGTGGACCGAACGGGGCACGAACTGGACCCGCGACATAGCCGGGATCGGCGGGGAACTCGCCGCGGTGCAGGAAAGCGGCGGGACGACCTTTGACCTCACGGAGCTGCACGGCGATGTGGTGGCCTCGGCGAGTTCGAGTCCGACGGCGACGAAACTGCTGGCTACCTATCGATTCGATGAATTTGGCGAGCCGGTGTCGGGTAGCGCGGGGAGATTCGGCTGGCTGGGTGGAAAATTACGGCGTACCGAACTCCAGTCCGGCGTGATCCAGATGGGTGCCCGAAGTTACAGCCCGCAGCTTGGCCGGTTCCTGAGTTCTGATCCTGTCACGGGGGGATCGGCAAATGCGTATGACTATGTCGATCAGAATCCGGTCAATACCTTTGACCTGGAAGGTACGTGCATCAGGAACAAGCCAGGGGGAAAGTGCGCAGGTGGGAGTGCCGGTGCAGCGGGCAAGCAACATCCCCCGAAGAATGCCTCCACCCACCGGGGGGGCGGAAGCGGCGGAGAGCCGCGTCGCCCCCCGGCGTCACAGGTCGGACCCTGCACGATTCATCCGTCACTTTCCCACATTGTCGGCTCCGTCGGTAGCGACACCGCGTATATCACCGGCAACATCAGCTACTCGTGTAGCGAACCGGTTGAGGTCAGGGCGTTCTATATTGCGGCTGGCGGAACCGGGCCCATTTCAGGACTCCATAATCCGCCAGAATTGAACGGGTCCCTGCCGATCGGAATGAAATTCCGTTTGGATGAAATAGGTTCGCTGCAATATTGCGTGCTCTTGGCTGGCGCGAATGCGAGCGGAGAAAAGTGTGGCCAAGTGGTGGTGATAGATGCCTAGCTGCTGCTGTTACCATCGCGTCGAAGGCGCTCCGGCCGGGCCGGAGTCGTAGGCCGTGGATGCGGCGAGAGAGGTCAACATGATTCAGTGCTCAAGCAAGGCGACGGTACGGCTCCGTCCTATCCGCAGTTCGCGTCTCTCGGTGGTCTCGATGATGTGTGTGGTTCTTGTGCTCGCCGTTGGGATGGCGTCGTGTGGAACCGGTGGCAACCAAACCGGCGGAGAAGCCGGGGCCAGAGGTCTGACTAGCAGCAGCACCGCGAAGGTCCAGAGAAAATGCAAGGAGATACGCCAAATGGTGCTCGAAGAGAGCAGAAAGGCTGAAGAGCGTGCGCGTGCGAACGGCGAAGCAATTGATCCAGCCACCTTGTCCCTCAAGGGCTGCGAGCCCGAATGACCGTCGCGCTGCGTTCCGAGGCGTAAGGGCTCATGGAGCGGGTGCATGCTAAGAAATCAGATGACCGGGCCAGAGTTGTCACCAACGGCGCCATACTTAGGGCAGGAAAATGAATGGAATGTCGGTACTTGGCTTGTCATGGCAGCGGTTTGCGGGCTTGCAATTGTCGCCTGTCTGATTCGAGGCGAACTGCTAGCGGCGGTACTCGGCCTGTTCGTTACTCTGATCGTGTTCGGCGTTTATCGCTGGGGAAGCGAAGTACCGTTAGGTGGCGCACTGATCTCGGCGACCTGAGACCTAGGAAAGCTGGGCGACCTGAAACCGAAGGACTTTATGACGGCGATTGAACCGATCTCGGGCTCCTGTCGGCGGACGATGTGGTTTCTGGCCGCCGCGACGCTGGTTTTGGTCGGGATATTGCCCTCAGTGGCAAACGCCAGCGACCCCTCCCCGCTCGTCTCCTATCTGGTGAAGCCGGGAAACATGCCTGGGGTCGTTGCCCGGCAAGGCCCAGGTGTTCCGGACGGTCTCGGCGGTGAGAGACGGCGCAGGAGAAAGTCCTGCCGAGCCCGAAATCAGGCGCTATGCATCGGAGGGCTTCGTCGAAGCGGCCCTCGTCCGGCTCCACGACCGGACCGAACCGGCGGCCAGGGGCATCTCAAGTGTTTTCGAGTTCGAAACGGCGGCAGGCGCGAGAGCTGAGATGAAGGCCAGGTTGAAGGAAGACTTCGATCTGCGAGCGATGCGAAACAAAGGGACGCCGAAATTACCCATCCTGCGACGCTTCAAGGTCCCCGGCGTCTCCAAGGCTGTCGCCTTTGCGTTTCTCCCTAGCAAGGCGGCTGACGAACTCGGGCTAGAAGTCGGGGTCGGGAGCGGCCTGTTCACTGAGGGGAGCTGCTTGTTCATGGTCGGCATCTTCCGACCGAAGAGCAACGAAGTCACCGAACCGATCATCAGCGGCGTCCAGGCCATCGCCGGACGGACCGCTGGTCGCTGCCCATGATCTCGCCCTTGCGGCTCAATAGGTATTGGCTCGGGATCCTCGTCGCGGCTGCCGCCCTCTTGAGCAACGCAGGGTCCGCAGGCGCCGGCGGTAAGCCACCCCATGGGCGTCAACAAGAGCCGCATGGACGAGCCGCGCGGACCGTCACGGGTGCATACACCTGGCGTCCCGACCTTGACCCTCAGGTGGCCTGGAGCAACTACAGCCTGGACGTGATCTACGACACCTACATCCCGCTGCTCACCTATAGACACGCAGGCGGCAAGGCCGGCAGCGAGGTCATTCCCGGTCTCGCCCGGAGTCTGCCGCGGATCACCGACCACGGCCGCACCTACACGCTGCACCTCCGCAGAGGCCTCCGTTACTCGGACGGTGAGCCGGTCCGGGCGTCGGATTTCAGGTTCACGGTCGAACGGATGTTCCGCCTCGATTCGGGCTACGGCCCCGACTACTTCTACGACGACATCGTCGGCGCCAAAAGGTTCGAGAGGACGGGGCTTGGGGGCATGCCAGGGATCGTCACCGACGACCGGACGGGGAGCATCGTGATCCATCTGGTCAGGCCGGAACGGTCCTTCGCCCGCAAGCTGGCGATGACGTTCACGGCGCCGGTGCCGCCGGGCACGCCGATCCACAATCAAACGTTCGATCCGCCCCCGGCCACCGGTCCTTACGTCATCACCCACTCGACGCGGCGCGGCTGGACCTACGAGCGGAACCCCGAGTGGCGGTCGCGCAACCACAAGTTGATGCCGCGGATCCCGAGCGGGCATCTCGACACGATCAGGATCAGGGTGGTCCGCAGCGTGGCGAAGGCGATAAGGGGCGTCGAAAAGGGGAAGATCGACTGGATATCCGAAGAGATGTCCGGTGCCGACTACGTGTCCCTGCGGCACCGGTTCCCGTCTCGCGTCCGCCTCGAGCCCACCCTCAGCACCGAATACTTCTGGCTGAACACCTCGAAGCCCCCCTTCGACGACGTCCGGGTCCGCCGCGCGGTCAACTTCGCCATCAACCGCAACGTCTTCAGCCTCCTCTCCGGCGGCCAGGTGTCACCGACGCAGCAGATCCTTCCGCCCGACCTGCCGGGATACAGGAAGTCCTCTCTCTATCCCCACGACATGGCCAAGGCGCGGCAGATGATCGGCGCGGCGAACCCGTCGGTCCGCGACATCACCCTCTGGACTTACGGCGAACCCGGCGACCTCACGCCAGTCGAGTTCAACGTCTACTTCGCCGCGGTTCTCGAAGAACTCGGGTTCACCGTCCACCTGAAGGTCCTCGAACCGGAACGCTATTTCGCCTTGATCGAAGGCCCCGGGCAGGCAAATCCCGACGCCGGGCTCAGCGGCTACTTCGCCAACTATCCGGATCCGGATGACTTCTTCAGGGAAACGCTCGGCACTCGCGCCACCCCTTACTACAACCAGAACCTGTCGCGATTCTTCGTCCCTGACCTGACGCAGATGATCGACCGCCTTGAGACGCGGCCCGCGCCGACGACGCCGGAAGGCCGCTACGCCGCACTGGACCGGACCTACATGCACTTCGCCCCGTGGGTTCCGATCGGCAACAACCTCGTGCCGGTCTTCGTCTCAAGGCGGATCGACCTTGGGAAGATAGTTTCGAACCCGACCTTCGGAGTCGATATCGCCTCCCTTGGCATCGGCAGCTCAAGTTGAGACTATGAACCAAAGCGCGTCAGGTGGGGCGATCCGGAGCGCGGCGGCTCCGCGGGCTGAACACGCTAGGTTCGGCCGGTGATTCAGAAAGGCCTCCGTGGATGGGCCGCTCTCGTGCTGTTGGTCGCGGGGTCGCTGATGTTCGCATTCGTCGCTGAGGCAAGAGTTCAAAGCGGAATCCTCGCTCCCCGTCGGACGGTGGCGGTCATCGACACCGCGACCGACCGGCCGGCGGCCAAGCCGATCAAGGTCGGGCCCTACGCGAGTTCGATCGCGATCAGTCCAGACGGTCAGAAGGCCTATGTGGTCACCTCCGGAAACAGGAGCGTCGCGGTGATCGATCTCGCGACCGACCGACTGATCGGCAGCCCGATACGGATCGGGCCCGACCCGGAAGGAATCGCGATCACCCCGGACGGCAGCCGGGTATACGCCGTCAACTCCGGCAGCAACTCGGTCTCCGCGATCGATACCGCGACCGACACTGTGGTGGCGACGATCAAGGTCGGCCGCGCTCCGACGGCCATCGCGATCTCGCCCGACGGCACTCACGCCTACGTCACCGACACCCGCGCCGGCACCGTAT
The DNA here is from genome assembly GCA_963795675.1 of uncultured Solirubrobacterales bacterium. Classification (GTDB taxonomy): domain Bacteria; phylum Actinomycetota; class Thermoleophilia; order Solirubrobacterales; family 70-9; genus VAYN01. The sequence continues at coordinate 359,001 of CAWCJB010000004.1, read as the reverse complement.
CTGTGATCGACACCACGACCGACGAGGTCGACGCTCGCGCGATCAAGGTCGGACGGGATCCGCTGGCGCTCGCCGTCGCTCCGGATGGCGGTCGCGTCTACGTGGCCAACATTCGCGACGACACCCTCTCCGTCATCCGGACCGCGACGAACACTGTCGCCGCCAGGAAGATCAGGACGGGAAAGAGTCCGACCTCGGTCTCCATCACCCCTGACGGGCAGCGCGTCTATGTCGCCAATGCGCGAGAAGGCACGGTTTCGGTGATCTCGGCCAAGACCGGTCGACCGGCTGCCGCTCCGATACGGGTGGCGCATCGGCCGACGTCCATCGCGATCAGCCCTGTCGCCGCTCGCGCCTATGTGACCGGTTTGGGACCGGGAACCCTTTCGGTGATCGACACCAAGACCGACAAGGTGGTCGGCAAGGCGATCGAAGTCGGACCATTCCCGCTCGTGATCTCGGTCGCGCCTGACGGTCGACGCGCCTACATCGTCCACAACTAGCACCGCAGGCTCCGTCGCCGCTAAGCACGTTCTCACGACCTGAGGGCTCCCGACGCGAACAAAGTCAACATGTTCGGCGGTCGCACGAATATCTCACTCACCTCCTTCCGTTGATCCCGCATGGCCGAGGATGCCGGTCGAAGACCATGGTCCCTATTCGAGCAGCGTCACCGTGGTCGTCGAGAAGCTTTTTCCGTTCCTGGAGACGAAGGTGCCCCTCGCTCCCGCGTAGATCCCCGTGCCACCCGTGATGGCACCTTCCACAGGCCCTTCGCCCAGTTCCCCTACGAGGACCAAGGATCCACCCGGAATCCTGCCTATCCCGGTGCAGTCGAAGCCGGCCGCGGCTGGGTTCTTGGTGTTGCCGGCACCGGTCGCCGTACAGACGGTCCGGATCTTGCCTACGACCTTGCCTCCCATCGCGAGCGGGTTGGTGACGATCAGCATGTCGCCCGGGCTGAACAACGCGCCGTTCTTGAGCGTGGCTTTCGGCGCGTTGTCGACGAAATGGAAGGTCGAGCCCTTGTCAAGTTCCTCGAAGGTCACGGTGGAACCACCGATCGCACTCGCAGAGCTCACTAGTACAGCGAAGACACAGGGGCTAAGGAGCACGGAAGTTGTGCAAAGGCGGCCGATCTTCTTGGAAGCTCTCATCTGAGTTTCTCCGTCGTATCGAGTCTTGATGGGAAAGGGATCCGGCGCATCCGCGCAACCTACACCGCCTCTAAAGGTGCCGACCAATCGAACGTGAGCGCGTGGGAGGTCTCGGGGCCATCACGGTTCGTTTTTCGTACTCCTTCCCCAAGCCGATGGCGTACCGAAACGATTATCCTCATCCAAGCGTGGGGGGCGGGCTGAAATCTGCGGGGGTCGAAGGCGATGCGCCTGGACGTCAGCGGGCCCGTCGGTGGGTCGGCGCCGGCCTGGCGGTGGTGGCCATCGCCATCGTCGCCTTCGTCGTGGCGCAAGGGGGCGGCAGCGGCGGCGGGCCGCTCAACGCGATCGCGAATGCGGCCGAGATCACGCAGCGTGAGCCGGGAGGGCGCGCCGTGTTCCATGCCACGGTCACCTCGGCGACCACGCCTGAAGGGCTCACCGAGACCGGATCCCTGGTCTTCGACGACAGCGGCCGGTCCCGCGGGACGTTCACCGTCAAGGGCCACAAGACCGGCCGCGAAGTTAAGGCCCTGGCCATCGTGAACGGCACGACGACTTATGTGAGCTCGGATCAGTTCGAATCGTTCCCGGAAGGGAAGAAGTGGCTCGAGCTGGATCTTTCGTCTGCGGTCAAAGGCCTCGGCTCCGCGGCCTCGGCCGATGCCGGGCCAGAGGAAGGACTGAAGATCCTCGAACGCGTCCAGGGCGCGGAAGAGATCGGCAAGGAGGACATCGGCGGGGTGCCGACCACGCACTTCCGGGGCATCCTGCCTGCTGCCGAAGAAGTATTCGGCGTCAAGCTTCACGTCTCGGCGCTGCATACCGACGTCTGGATCGACGGGCAGGACCGCGTGCGGCGGATGCAGGTGGTCGTCTCGGGCACGGTGGGCGAAGAGGAAGAGTCGACCACCACCGACATGACCATCGACTACGTCGACTTCGGTCGGGTGCCGAAGATCGGGCTACCGGACCCGGACGAAGTGTTCAACGCGACCAGCGAGTTTGAATCGCACCTTCAGTCGGCGGCCGAAAGCCACTGAGCGAACCCGCGACCTTCGGCCGGGCTTTCATGGGGATCAACCCTGAGAAAATTCCTTGGTCGCTTTGAGCGTACGTCGCGACTACGGGTGTCAATCTGGTCTTCCTCTTGGCGCGATCGAACCACGTCAAACCCGCGATCTTCTTCGTCGTCTTTGGGGCCGCCTGGGATTACTTTCTGCTCCGCGCAGTTCGCTGGCTCTGGATCGCAACGGTCGCGGGCTTTGCCCTGATCGGCGTCATCGGCCTCGTGATCGGAAGCGGTACCTGGTGGGCCAACGCGTTCGGGTTACTCCAACTTTGCCTGCTCCTGCTTCCGCCCACGCGTCGCTTTTTCGAGAGTCGCACGGCCTAGCGGCTTTCCTGCCGTCGGGTGCATCGGTTGTGCTGTCGCCGCTTAGAGGTCGCCGCCCTCGAGCAGGTCGGCCAGCCGGCCGCAGGCGCGGACGGTCAGGGCCATGATCGTCAGGGTCGGGTTGCGGTGGCCGCTGGAGGTGAAGCTGGCGGCGTCGGTGAGGAAGAGGTTGGGTATGTCCCAGGCCTGGTTCCAGGAGTTGAGGACGGAGGTGGCCGGGTCGGCGCCCATCCGCGCGGTGCCCATCTCATGGGCCGTCATGCCGATCGGGGCGAGCTTGGTTTCGCTGCCGGTGATCTCGAAGCCGGCGACGTCGAGCATCTCCTTCAGCGTGGTGGCCTGATCGGCCGCCATCGCCCGCTCGTTGTCGGAGTGGCGGGCGCTGACCAGCAGGGTGGGGATACCCCAGGCGTCGGTCCGGCCCGGATCGATCTCGACCCGGTTCTCCAGGTCGGGCAGCATCTCGCCGAAGGCGCACATCCAGAAGGTGTCCCTGGTGTCGCGCCGCAGTGGCCTCCGCCGCCCGCTGCCGGGGAGCACCTGGAACTCGACCTCGTAGCTGCGATGGAACCCGTCGACCGGCTCGGTGACGTTGCGGAATCCGCCCAGGAAGCCGCCTTCGCTCGGCGACTCCTCCGCCGACCTCTCGCGGCGGGGAGCGCGGCCCTCGAAGTAGACCCCAGAGGTGTGGTCCATCAAGTAGCGGCCGAGGGCGCCTGAGGAGTTCGCCAGGCCGTCGGGGTGATCGCCACCGGCCGAGTTGAGCAGCAGGCGGGTCGACTCGAGCGTCGAGGCGCAGAGGACGACAGCCCGGGCCGATAGTTCGTCGCGGGCGCCGCTGCGCCGATCGACCACGACCACGCCGCTCACCCGGTCGCCGTCGGCTCCGACCAGCAGCCGCTCGGCGATCGTGTCGGCGAGCAGCGTCACGCGACCGGTCGCGAGGGCGGCCTGCAGCGGCCGCAGCGGTTCCTTGCAGGCTTTCGGGCTCGCCTCGACCCGGCGGGTCGGCCAGCGGGCCTCGACCGCCTCCTTCAACCCGCGCTCGGCGGCGTTCAGCGGGCCTCGCCCGACCTCGAGGAACTCCTCGACCCGCGAGTAGGCGGGGGCGAGGTCGGCGGCGGCGAGCGGCCAGTTCTCGCCGATCCCGTCGGCGGAGGCGGCCTTCAGCTCGTCGTCCTCCAGTTGCGGCGAGGTCAGCCCCCAGGTGAGCATCCGACCGCCGACCTGGCGGCCGCGGAGCCAGCTGAACTGGGTGCCAGGGGCCACCTCGTAGGGGTTGTCGAGGTCATCGACGAAGAGGTAGGCGGCCTCCTCGGTGCAGGCGTAGCAGTGCGATTGCACCGGCCTTCGCGCCAGCCCGGTGCCGTCGGGCGCCGCGACCAGCGGCCCGGCATCGAGCACGGTGACGGAGAGCCCGCGCTCGGCCAGCTCCTTGGCCGCCCAGGCACCGGCCGCGCCGGCGCCGACAACGATCACGTCAGGCGTCTTCACGCTCTCCGGGGACCCCGCACCGACTTCAGATTAACCAGGGGGTCCAACAGACGTCCAGCCACGCAAGGGAAGTTCGTCCAAACGGCTTGCACTGGCCTTCTGGACGGTCGATGGCGGGAGGGATGAGACTCCTGGCCCTCCGCTTCGCCCTCGCCCTCAGCGCCCTCGTGGCGCTCTTCGGCGTGACCGCCGGCGCCGCCGGCGCCAGCCCGCTCGGCCACGTCTTCCCGGCCCTCGACAGCGCCTCCGCGAGCGCTGAATACACGCCGCACCGCGACAACTACGTGATCCTGCAGGCCTGGGAAACGAAACGGCTGCATGAACTGAAGGCCGCCAACCCGAGCACCAAGGTGCTGGTCTACAAGAACCTCTCCTTCAGCGGTCCCGGCGCCGGGACCGACGCCACCGCGTCGACCGGGGTGGCCTCCGGCGAAGCCCCCGAATCCTGGTTCCTGAAGAACACCAGCGGAAGCAAGTTCACCTCGGAAGGCTACGAATGGTTGTGGGCGATGGACATCGGCTCGGCCGCCTACCAGCAGCGCTGGTACGAAAACGTGATCGGCGAAGTCGAAGCGCAGGGCTGGGACGGGGTCTTCATCGACGACGCCAACGCCAGCATCAAGTACGCCTACGACCCGGCCAAGGTGGCGAAGTACCCGAACGACGCCTCCTACTCGGCGGCGATGGAATCGGCCCTCGCCTACATCGGTCCGAAGATCCAGGCACGCGGCAAGCTGGCGATCGGCAACTTCGCGATGTGGGTCGAGGCGCAGCCGACCTACAACCGCTGGCTCGGCTACCTGAGCGGCGGCCTCGACGAGATGTTCGTCAAGTGGGGCCGCGGCGCGGGCGAAGGGTACCGCCCCGCCTACCAGTGGCAGAGCCAGGTCGAAGAGGCCGAATACGCCGCCTCCCAGGGCAAGATCTTCATCGGCTTCACCCAGGGCGCCAGCGGCGAGACGCAGGCCGCCCGCTACGGCTACGCCTCGGTGCTGCTCGGCGGCGACGACTCGGCCTCCTACGCCTTCACCCCGAACTACACCGAAGAAACCTGGCTGCCGGAATACGAATACGAAATCGGCAACGCCACCGGGGCCGAGACCGAAGAAGCGAGCGGCGTGCACCGGCGCGCCTTCGAAGCCGGCCTGGTCCTGGTCAACCCGACCGAAGCGGCGCAGAGTGTCAGCTTCGGCGGCACCTACTCCGGCTCCGGCCTGGAAGGGGCAACCGGCACCACCATGCCCGCGCACTCCGCCCTGGTCCTGACCGGGACCGCCGCGGCCGGCTCGCCGGAAGTACCGGTCACGCCGACGAAGCCCACCCATCCGACGCTGCCGACCCCGGTGCCGATCGAAGTGGTCGTCACGGTCGGCGGACACAGCGTCGACCTGGCCTGGACGCCGCGGCAGGGCTCGGGCGCGGTCTCCTACAAGGTCGTCAAGAACAAGAGAAAGGTCGCCCAGACCCGCAAGCGCCGCAGCCGCGTCGGCGGGATCGCGAAGAAGCGCGCCAGCGCCCTGGAGATCATCGGCTACGACAGCCGCGGCAAGATCGTCGCCGAGTCGAAGACCTTCGAGGTCCGCGCCGCCGCCGATCAGGCGGCCAGGAGCCGCTCGTACAAGGTCCTGTAGGCAGCGGCCATCCGGGCGGTCGAGAACCGCTCGCGGTGGATCCGCCGCCCGGTGGCGCCGAGCTCGGCCCGCCGCTCAGGGTCGCCGAGGCACTCGACGATCGCCGCCGCCAGCGCCTCGTCCTCGTGGGGGACGACGACGCCGGCCCCTTCGCTGAGCAGTTCGCGGGTGCCCTCGACCGCGGTCGAGACGACCGGGACGCCCCGCGCCAGCGCCTCCAGCGCGGCGATCGAGAGGCCCTCCCAGTCGGATGAGAAGACGAGCAGGTCGGAGCGGGCGATGATCGTGGTCGCGTCGCCGCGGATCCCGGTGAAGACGACCGCGTCCGCCAGGCCGAGCTGGTCGGCGAGGGCTTCGGTCGACGCCCGCAGCTCGCCGTCGCCGACGATCAGGAACCGTGCCTCGGGGACGCTCTGGTGGACGAGACTGGCGGCACGCAGGAAGCGGTCGTGGGCCTTCTGTGCGACCAGGCGGCCGACCACGCTGACCACCGGGGTGTCGGCGTCGAGGCCGAGCTCGGCGTCGAGCGCCTCGATCGTCTCGGCGCTGGTCGGCTTCGGGTCGGGCACCCCGTTGGGGACCACCGCCAGCCGCTCCGGCGGGACGCCGCGGGCGGCGAGCTGTTCCATCAGGTCGGTGGAGACGCAGGCGACCAGGTCGGCGAGCCCGAGGATGCGCGCGGCCGCGTCGACCTCCGCGTGGGGGACGCCGTGGTAGGTCGTCAGCAGCGGTGGCCGGTGCAGCCCCGCGAGGCGGGAGCCGAGGCGCGCCACCGCGGTCACCTTGACGTTGTGGGCGTGGATCAGGTCGGGCCCGAAGCCGTGGGTGGCGCGGGCGGTGCGGCCGACCGCGCGGGCGAGGTCGAGCGGCGTGCGACCGGTGGGCAGGGCGACGCGCCGGATCCCGGTCGCGGCCAGATCCGAGTCGTTGCGCCCCGGCGCGCCCAGCAGCAGCAGCTTGTCGCCGCGCCCGACCGCGTCGCGGGCGAGGTCGACGACGACCCGCTCGGCACCGCCGACGCCCATCTCCGAGATCGCGAACTCCAGTCGCATCCGCCGCTCCTCAGATGATCCGCGCGTAGAGGTCGATCAGGCTGCGGGCGTTGCGCTCGGCGGTGAAGTTGGCGAGGGCGCGCTCGCGGGCGCGGGCGCCGAGGTTGGCAGCGAGGCCAGGGTCCTCGAGCAGTCGGCGCAGGGCGGCGGCCAGCGCGGCGGGGTCGCCGGGTGGCACCACGAGGGTCGTGTCGGCGACCAGCTCGGGGACCCCGCCGACGCCGGTCACCACCGCGGGCACGCCGGCCATCATCGCCTCCAGCAGCGCCATCGGGCAGTTCTCGAACCAGGAGGCGAGGACGAAGACCCGCAGCCGCGACAGCACCTCCGGCGCCGGGACGTGGCCGGGGAACTCGACCGGGGCGCCGAGGCTCGTGGCCAGATCGCGCAGCTCCGCCGCCGCGCCGCCGGAGCCGACGATCTGGAAGCGGACTCCGTCCGCCGCGCCGCCGGTGTCCTTGATGATCGCCGCCGCCCGCACGAAGGCGTCGAGGCCCTTGACCGGCTCCAGCATCGAGATCGAGGCGACCAGCTCGCCGCCGTTGGTGGCGGGCAGCGGCTCGACCCCGTTCGGGATCACCTCCATCCGCCCGGCCGGGAAGCCGAGCCGCCGGCGCAGCTGCTCGGCGAGCGCCTGGGAGGCGACGACGAGCGCATCGGAGCGCCGCGCCAGCCAGGCGTCGAGGCCGCGGTAGGCGAGCTGGTTGCGCAGGCCGGGGCGGCGGCCGACGTTGGCCGGGATCGGCAGGTAGGGATCGGGCAGGCCGTGGACGGTGTAGACGCGGGGCGTGCCGTCGGGGCGCCAGAGGCGGGTGAGGAGGCCGGTGCGGCGGTCCTGGGCGTGGACGACGTCGACCTCGCGGGCGAGTTCGGAGAGCTGCTTGGCGCCGCCCGGGTCGGCGGTCCGCTCGAGTGGCAGGACGTGCGGCGCCGCCCCGGCGGCGGCGAACCGCTCGGCCAGCTCGGTGTCGCCGCAGCTCGCCTCGACCTCGACCCCGGCGGCGGTGAGCGCCCGGGCCAGGGTGAGGGCATGCTCGACCGGCCCCCCGCCGTGCAGCGAGGTCGCCAGCAGGACCTTCACGCGGGGACCTTCACGCGACGCCGGCGAGGGCCGGAGATGCCGCCTCGCCGCCGACGCGCTCTTTGCTCTCGCGGGCGACGTAGAGGGCGCCGCTGCCGACCAGCGCGCAGGCGATCCAGAACGGTGGCGCGACCTGCTCGGAGAGGAAGAAGCCGGAGACGACCGCGACCAGCAGGCTGCCCTTGGCCGCCGTCGCCAGCCGCACCGTGGTCTGGTCCTGGCGCGAGCGCGCCAGCCGGGCGGCCCTGGTGGCGCCCGTCCAGCCCGCCGCCAACATGCCGAGGAAGAGCAGCAGCGCCAGCGGGCCCGCCTCGACCAGGATCTCCAGGTAGCTGTTGTGGACGACCGGGTCTTCGAGGGCGATCGGGCTGTTTTTGATGTAGTTCTTCGCTTCGATCCCGAACCGCCCGGGCCCGACCCCGAGGAACGGGTGGTCTTCCCACATTTCCTCTCCGGCCGCCCAGAACGCGGCGCGCGATTCGGTGTTCGCGGCGGCGATCTTGTTCTTCTCGTTGAGCCGCTGTTCGACCGTCGAGGCCCAGAAGGTGAAGGCGGCGGCGACCACCAGCACCGCGGCGACGACGACCGCGAGCGTGCCGCCGATGCCGATCCGCCTGGTCAGGATCGCCCACAGCAGGAGGGCGGCGAGGCCGATGATCGCCCCCCGCGAGAGGGTGGCGAAGGTCGCCCCGAGCAGCAGCAGGGTGGAGAGGATCCAGAGCGGCCGCCAGCGGCGGTCCTCGGCGCAGAGGAAGAGGGCGAAGGGGAGGACCGCGGCCATCATGTAGGCGAAGTCGTTGGCGTCGGCGATCGGCCCGGCGGCCCGTTCGACCGCCCCGGTGACGAACTGGAAGCAGCCGTAGAAGGCGGCCGCGGCGGAGGCGGCGACGAGCACGCGCAGCAGTCGCATCGCCTGCTGGCGGTCGTCGATCATCTGGATCAGCAGGAAGAGGAAGAGGATGAAGAAGACGTAGCGGAAGGCTTTCGCCAGCCCGGCGCTCGGTTCCGGCGAGGCGATCAGCGAGAGGCCGATGACGAGGCCGAAGGCGAGCGCGAAGCCGAGGACCGGGGGCAGCCGGATGACGTCGTTCTGGCGCACCGCGTGGAGGAAGTAGGCGACCACCAGGGCCAGGCCGAGGAGCTTGACCAGCGAGAGGGTCGCGGTCGGGTACTGGAGCATGTCGTTCCAGGGCAGCGCGGCGACCACCACCAGCAGCACCAGGTCGGGTCGCATCACGACCCAGCCGGCGAAGACGATCGCGACCAACAGGGCGACCGCGATCAGCGGCGAATGGACCGCTCCGTAGGCCATCGCGAGCGAGACGAGGAGCGCGACGGCGACGATGTCACCGCCTCCGAAGCGGCGGAAGGCCATCAGCTCGGGGCGTTGACCGTCGGCTGCTGCGGTTTGCTTCTGTTCGAGGGGGACTGGCGGTAGTAGTCGTAGCCCTCGCGGTCCTCCATCGCCTGATTGAGGACGACGCCGAGGATCGCCGCGCCGGAGAACTGGAGCGACTCGATCGCGCTGCGCAGGGTGCTCGGCTTCTCCTTGTTGGCGGCGACGGTGAGGATCACGTGGTCGGAGCGGCCGGCGAGGATGCGGGCGTCGGAGACCGGCAGGAGCGGCGGCGAGTCGACCAGCACGAAGGCGCCGGTTTTGCGCAGCGTCTCGACCAGCGAGCGGCCGCGCACGTGCAGCATCTCGGTCGAATTCGGCAGCAGCGGGCCGCTCGGCAGCACGGTCAGGTTCTCGTACGGGGTGGAGGCGCGGCGGACTTTCGTCTCGACCCCGCCGGTCAGCAGGTTGGAGACGCCGAGGTCATTGCTGACGTTGAAGATCTCGTGCTGGGTGGGCCGGCGCAGGTCGGCGTCGACGATCAGCGTCTCGACCCCGATCTGGGCCAGGGCGACGCCGAGGTTGGCGACGATCATCGACTTGCCCTCGCCGGCGACCGGGCTGGTCACCTGGACCACGGCGGTGCCATCCTCCATCAGCAGCTCGAGGTTGGTGCGCAGGGCGCGGATGCCTTCGTGCAGGCCGGTGAGGCTGAGGTCCTCCCAGATCAGGCGCGAGGGGGAGCGGGACAGCTTCCGCTCGCGCGGCAGCACCCCGATGATCGGCAGCGGCGTCACCGCGGCGATGTCGGAGGCCCGTTCGATCCGGCCGCGCACCTGCTCCACCGCGTAGGCCAGCATCGCCCCGGCGATCAGCCCGAGGAGGATCCCGATCGCGATGATCAGCGCGTCGCTCGGCCCGGCCGGATCGGTCGGTAGGTTGGCCGGGTCGACGACTTCGGGTTCGAGCAGTTTGTTGAAGCCGATGTAGTTGACGAAAGCGCGCGAGATCGCCGTGGACGTCGTTTGCGCCGCCTCGGGCGAGTTGGCGACGCCGATGATTTCGAGGATCCCGGTCCCGGCGTGGGTGGCCGTTTCGATCTTGCCTTCGAGTTCTTCGCCGGTTTCGACTTCCGCTTCGTTTTCCATCAGTTCCGACGAGGCGGTCTGGGCGTAGGTGCCGAGCAGCGCGTCGAGGGTGTCCGGGGTGACGAAGCCGGCCGCGGTCTGGGTCGGGGTCAGCGCGATCGTCGAGGACGATTCGTATTCGTCGGTCCGCGCGAAGGCGAAGACGGCGGCGATCGCGGTCGTGGCGACGACCGTGAGGGCGATCAGCCAACGCCGTCGCCAGAAGAGTTGAAGTAGTTCCCGGACTTCCATCAGAGCAATCCTAGATTGGTTACCGGTGCCTTATCGGTCCCGCCCGGCGACTGCATGAGCGGCCGCATCATCTCCTGCATGAGCAGACGGGAACCTCGTCGCAGTGCCGTCCGCGGGCGCCGCGAGGAGGGAGGCGTAGAGCTCCTTCCAACCCTCGGTCATCCGCGCCGCGCCGTAGGCCGGCCGCCGCCGCCGCTGCTCCAGCAACATCGCCTCGCGAAGCTCCGGGTCCTCCAGCGTGTGGCGGAGCAGCTCGCGGGCTTCGGTCTCGGTCTCGCGGACCTGGCCCGGCCCGAGGATCTCCCGCACCGCGGGGATGTCGTGGCCGATCACGATCACGTCCTCGGCCATCGCCTCGAGCACCGAGAGCGGCAGCCCGTCCCAGCCGGTCCAGTGCAGGAGGACGGTCGCCGCGCCGAGCTTCGCCAGCGCGGCGGGGCGGTCGACCCAGCCGCTGATCGGCACGCCTTGGTCGGTGATCGTCGAGACCGGGATCTCGCCCGCGCCGGCGCCGCCGACCCATTCGACCTCGGCGAGGTCGGCGACGGCAGCGAGGAGGCGGGCCGATTCGAGCGGCAGGTGGGCGGGGGTGACCCGGCCCATCGCCAGCACCCGCGGTGGACCGGGACGGCTCGGCAGCGGCCCCTCGACGGCGACCCGGTCGAGCTCCGGGATGCCGTTGTGGACGATCCGCACCTTGGTCGCCGCGGCAACCGTGCGCGCCGCCGCCGCCTCGGCCTCGGAGACGGTCCCGACCACGGTCGCGCGGCTCGCGGTGAGCCGCTCGGCGAGGCGGAAGGCGCGGCGCCGAGCGGGGCTCTGGTCGCCCATCGTGAAGGAGTAGCCGTGCGGCGTGTAGACGGTCGGCACGCCGAGACCGCCGAGTGCGACCGCCCCGGCGAGGCCGGCGAAGGAGGAGTGCAGGTGGACCACGTCGGGGCGCCAGGTCTTGACCAGCCGGCGGAATCTGCGGCAGGCGCGCACCTGTTCAGGCAGCGTCCGCCGTTCCCAGCCGAGCGAGAAGAGCTCGACCCCCGGGGCGACCCGCTCGCGCACGTCGACCGGGGTCTCCGGCCGGCGTCCGTAGGCGATCGCGACCGGATAGCCGGCCGCCTCGAGCCGCTCGGAGAGCGTCGTCACCATCTCCTGCACGCCGCCGCCGAACGCCTCCGACACGTGCAGGATGCGGGGCAGCCGCTGCCCGCGGCCGCCGCTCAATACGCGCCTCGCCCCGAAAGGACCGCGGGCAGCGTCGCCAGCAGCAACTCGATGTCGCGGGCCAGCGACCAGCCGGCGACGTATTGGTAATCGAAGCGGACCATCTCCTGGAAGGGGCTGTCCGAGCGGCCGTAGACCTGCCAGGGGCCGGTGATGCCGGGGCGCAGCTCGAGCCGGCGCAGGTGCCAGCGCTCTTCCAGGTGGGCGGTCTCGCGGAAGATCAGTGGCCGCGGGCCGACCAGGCTCATCTCGCCCCGCAGGACGTTGAAGAGCTGCGGCAGCTCGTCGATCGAGAAGCGGCGGATGAAGTGGCCGACCTTGGTGATCCGGGGGTCCTCGCGGATCTTGAACATCACCCCGTCGTCGGCTTCGTTCATCGCGTCGAGGTCCGCCTTGCGCTGCTCGGCGTCGATGTACATCGAGCGGAACTTGATCAGGTTGAAGCTCTTGTTGCGGCGGCCGGCGCGCTCCTGGCGGAAGAAGATCGGGCCGCGCGACTCGACCTTGATCGCGATCGCCGTCGCCAGCATGACCGGCGCGAAGAGCAGCAGCAGGACCGCCGAGCCGGCGACGTCGAGCATCCGCTTGGCGGCGACCATCGCCGGGGCGAGGACAGGGACGCTGATCGAGAGCAGCGGCAGACCGCCGATCTGGTCGAGCGAGCGGATGCCGTCGAGGAACTCGAACAGGCGGGGAACGACGTCGACGGCGATGCCGGCGTCGCGGCAGGCCCGGATCGCCTCCAGCAGCTCCTCGTGGCTGACCCGGGAGAAGGCGATGATCACCCGGTCGATGCTCTGCATCTCGATGATCTCGCTGAGGTCGGAGAAGCCGCCGAAGCGGGGCAGGTCGGGGGTGCCGATGTCGTGCACGACGTTGTCGACGAGGCCGACCGGGTCGAGCCCGAACTGAGGGTTCGACTTGATCTTCGAGACCACCTGGCCGGCGACGACGCCCGAGCCGAGGATCAGGGTGCGCTGGCGCAGCGCCGGATTGCGGTGCAGGCCGGCGCGGACGACGGTGCGGGCGGATCCGGCGAGGACCGCCATCGCCCCGACGGTGACGAAGGCGGTGCCGATCGCCGGCTCGATCCCCATCAGCGCCGCGAGGCCGTAGATCGGCCAGGTCAGCAGCAGGATCGCGACGATGCCGCGCGGGATCTCGGAGACGGCGGAGGCCCAGGAGGAGAGCTGGTCGGTGCGGTAGAGGCCGATGCTGAAGGCGACCAGGGTCCAGAGCAGGGCGACGACGAGGACGAAGATCGGGGTGTCGGTGATCGAGTTGCCGAGGATCAGCAGGGCGGCGAGCCCGGCCAGCACGCCGGCGACGAGATCGCCGACGAAGAGCATTTTGGCGAGCACCACGCCGCGGTCGCGGGGGCGGCTGCGCTCGGTCTTCGGCCCGAGGGAGAGTGAGCCCGGGAGGGCTTCGCCATGCGCTTCGCCATGCGCGCGTTCTGGGTGGTCTACGGCCGAAGACTCCATGCTTTACCCACTACTCAGTATGTAACCGGGAAACCCAAGGATAGAAACATCACCCAGTTTCCTAGAGAGCCTATTGACTCGACTTGGCATCTTCACAGGGTTCCTCTCGGCATCGGCGCGGGGTTCCTATTCGACTGCATCGGCCGTTGCACTGGACAGATGTCCAAGAAAACCGCTCAGGGTGCCCGGGATCGCTGCCGAGGAGACCGCGTGGACGCCGATCTTCCCAGTGGATACGCAGCGAATATGGTCCCCGGTTCAGTGGAGCTGAGCTCGCCGGAAACCTCGGGAGCGGCGTCGGCCGCCCATTCGTCCCGATCCCCCGTCGCGCCGATCCTCGCCGGCATCCTGGTCTGCGGCCCGGCTGCGGTCACCGCCTATCTCGCCTTCCGCTCCGGCGGTTTCTTCGCCGGCGCCCCGGCGATCGTCGCCGTGGTGCTCGGGATCGCCCTGACCCTGCGCCTGGTCCTCGCCGAGCAGCCGTTCGAAGGCTTCGGCCCGGCGCTCGTCTGCGCCGTCGTCGCGCTCGGCTGCTTCGCGATCTGGACCCTGCTCTCCTCGCTCTGGTCGCACGCCCCGGCGCAGGCGATGATCGAGTTCGACCGCGTCCTCATGTACTGGCTGGCGCTGGTCCTCTTCGGCTCGATCGGCTGGACCCGTGAGCGGTTCGTGTGGGCGCTGCGGATCCTCGCCGCGACGATGACCGTGGTCGCGATCATGGCCCTGATCACCCGGGTCACGCCGGGCATCCACTCGATCCCCCCGTCGCTCGAAAACTACCGGCTGAGCTACCCGCTGACCTACTGGAACGCGCTCGGCCTGTTCGTCGCCGTGGCGATCCTCCTCTGTGCCGGGCTCGCCACGCGCAGCGAGGAAAAGCCGGTCGCCCAGAGCCTCGCCGCGGCGGCGATCCCGGTCCTCGCCGCGACCATCTACTTCACCTTCTCGCGCGGGTCGATCGGCTCGCTCCTGGTCGGCGCGGTCGTCTTCGTCCTCGTCGCCGCCCGCCGTGACCTGATCCCGGCGGCGATCGCGGTGGTGCCGCCGACCGCGGTCGCGGTGCTCTTATGCGTCGGCACCGATGTGCTCTCGACCGGCAAGTACGGCAGCCCGGCGGGGGTCGCCGAAGGCAAGACCCTGGCCTGGGAGCTGATCGGTCTGGCGGTCGCCGCCGGCGTGCTCCGCTTCGCCCTGCGGCCGCTCGATCGGCGCCTCGCCGCGATCGAGATCTCGGCGGCGACCAAGCGGCGCAACTGGATCGCCTTCGTCGCCACCACCGTGATCGTGGTCGTCGCCGCCGGGGTCGCCGTCGACGCGCCGCAGAAGATCAGCAACGGCTTCCACGACTTCACCGCCACCAAGCCGCCGGTCGACCCGGAAGCGCTGCAGGACCGGCTCACCAACCTGAACAGCAACGGCCGTCTGGTGCAGTGGGAACTGGCGGTCGAAAAGTTCGACCAGCACCCTCTCGACGGCACCGGGGCCGGCACTTGGGCGCGCGTCTGGGCGCAGGAAGGCAACGGCGAATTCAAGGTCATCAACGCCCACTCGCTCTACCTCGAGATGCTCGCCGAGCTGGGCCTGCCGGGGCTGATCTTCCTCGCGGTCGCGCTGATCGCGATCCTCGTCGGCCTGGTGACCCGGGTCCGCGGCCCCGACCGGGTCCTCTACGCGGCGCTGATCGGCGCAATGCTGGCTTGGGCCGCCCACGCCGCGGCCGACTGGGATTGGGAGATGCCCGCGACCGCGTTCTTCATCTTCTCGATCGGCGGGATGGCGATCGCCGCGCGGCAGGGCGAGGGCGCGAGCTGGATCCCGCGGGCGCCGGGTCGGATGCCGCGCGTGGCGCTCGGCATCGGCTGCCTGGTCCTGGTCGTCTCGCCGGCCCTGGTGGCGATCTCGCAGGGCTTGCTCAACTCCGCCGTCCGCAACCTTCAGGCGGGCAACTGCGGCGAGGCCTCAAGTGAGGCGCTCGACGCGATCCACGTCCTCTCGGTGCGGCCCGAGCCCTACCAGGTGCTCGGCTTCTGCGACTCGCGCACCGGCCAACATCAGCTCGCGGTCCAGATGCTGGAAACGGCGGTCGACCGGGACCCGGGCGAATGGGAATCGTATTACGGGCTGGCGCTGGTTGAGGGCGCCGCCGGCGAGGACCCGCGGCCGGCGGCCCGCAAGGCCTACGAACTGGCCCCGAAAGTGGCGCTGGCCCAGGAAGCGGTGGAAATGTTCCGTACCAACGACCCCCAGAAATGGAGGAGGCGGGCAATAAATGCCCGCCTCCCGATCCTCTGAACTACCTACCGAGGGCTACTCGGAGCACTAGAGCCCGGCGGGGGTGTCCTTGCGGGATTTGAATCGCAGCGTGGCGCCGACGAGGATCAGACCTACGCCGATGACCAGCAGCGGAATCGCGATGAAGCCGGTGAAAGGCAGCGAGCTGCCGCTGCTGACGACGGCCTGCTGTTCGGCGGCCGGGGCCGGGGTGACTTCGACTTCCGTTTCGTTCAGCGTGTTGTTTTCGTTGCCGCCCTTGCCATTGACGCCCTTGGTGCCCTGTTCACCGTGAGTGCCTTCTTCGTTATGAGGCTGGACGTACTGGTTGGTGGCGGCGCTGCCGCTGCCCGAGCTGCCGGAGATGGCCAGCGTGGCGCCGGTCGTGCTGAGCATGAACCCGGCCACCAGGATGAGCGTGAGAGCGAGTCTCGACTTCATAAGCGTTCCCTTCTTGACTGCGTAGAGGCTCGGTCGCGGTCGCTCGGCCTGGCGGATCGCCTGCAGCTTGATCCGGTCGAGCTCCAGCGGGGTCGCCTGATGCCGGTCGGCGCGCAGGGCGTCCTCGATGGAATCGAACTCCTCAGGAGTGCGGTTGCGTTTCGAGTGGTCCATTTGATGCCTTATACGAAGAAGAACGCCATTTCCCAACTGGAATTTGCAAACGGATGAAAAACGACCAGTTCGAGCAACTCTACGCGGAGCACGCCGACCCGCTGCTGCGGTTCCTGGTCTACCGGACCGGGGACCGGACGACGGCCGAGGAAGTGCTCGCCGACACCTTCGAACGGGTGTTGCGCTCGCGCTCGCGCTTCAACCCGAACCGGGGGAAGGTGAAGACCTGGATCTACTCGATCGCGCTCAACCGGCTACGCGACCTGCACCGCCGTCACGAGGCCGAGGAGCGGGCGCTGCGCAAGAACGAGGCCGGCGCCCCGGATGTCGTCACCGAGATCGACCGGGTCGAGGAACGCGGCACCGTCGCCGCCGCCCTGGCCCAGCTGGACGAGCTCGAGCGCGAGGCGGTCTCGCTGCGCTACGGCGCCGACCTCTCGGTGGCGGAAGTGGCGCAGACGCTCGGGGTCAAGGTCTCGACCGCCGAAGGCCGGATCTACCGCGGCCTGCGCAACCTCAAAGAGCTACTCGAGCCGGTCGGCGATCAGCCGCGCCAGGGCGAGTGAGGAGGTAGCGGCGGGGGAGGGGGCGTTGCGGATGTGGATCGCGTGCTCGGTCCTATGCACGACGAAGTCGTCGACCAGCTTGCCGTCGCGGCCGAGCGCCTGGGCGCGGATCCCGGCCGGGCCCGCCTGCGGCTTGGCTCCCGCGAGGGCGGGGACCATGCGGGCCGCCGCGGCGACGAAGGAGGCGGCCGAGGCGGCGTTCCGCATCTCGACCAGGCCCGCCCGCCACTGCTTGCGCATCATCTTCCAGGTGCCGGGCCAGCGCAGCGTCTCGCCGAGGTCGCGGCGGCTCACGTGGCGCAGGTCGTAGGCGTCCCGGGCCGGGGCCATCAGAGCGCTCGGGCCGATCAGGACGTCGCCGGCGAAGTTCCGGGTGAGGTGGGCGCCGAGGAAGGGCATGTCGGGGTCGGGGACCGGATAGACGTTGGCCCGGATCAGCTCCGCCTCGGCCGGGCCGAGCTTCAGGTAGCCGCCGCGGAAGGGGACGATGCGCGGATCGGCGGGAGCGCCGCAGGCGACCGCGAGGCGGTCCGACCAGAGCCCGGCGCAGAAGACGGCCTGCCGCGCGATCGTGGTTCCGGCGCTGTGCTCGATCGCCAGCCTGCCTTCTAGCGGCACGGCGTGGCGCACGGTCGTGCCGAGGTGGAGGGAGCCGCCCGCCGCCTCCATGTCGGCGGCGTAGGAGGTGGCGACGGCGACGAAGTCGACCACCCCGGTGGCGGGCGAGTGGAGGGCGGCGACGCCGCGCGCGTTCGGCTCGATCTCGGCGATCTCGTCGCCGCGCAGGCGGCGCAGCCGCGGCACCGAGTTGGCGATCCCGCGGCGTTCGAGCTCGTCGAGCCGGCCCAGTTCCTCGTCCTCGACCGCGACCACGAGCTTGCCCGACTTGCGGTACGGGATGCCTTTCGCGTCGCAGTAGTCGTAGAGCTCGCGGGCGCCTTCGACGCAGAGCCGCGCCTTCAGCGAGCCCGGTTCGTAGTAGATGCCCGCGTGGATCACGCCGGAGGAGCGACCGGTCTGGTGGGCGCCGATCAGCGGTTCGGCCTCGAGCACGCAGAGGCTCGCGCCGGGCCGGCGGGAGAGCAGCTCGCGCGCCACCGCCTGGCCGACGATGCCGCCGCCGACGATCGCGACGTCGCACTCGGCCGGGGGCCGCTGGGTACCGCTCGTCGTCGTCAAGCGCGCAAGGCTAGCGGCTGGGGTCGGTGAGCCCGGGCGTCTCGGAGGCGGCCCGGGCAGGC
The DNA here is from genome assembly GCA_963795675.1 of uncultured Solirubrobacterales bacterium. Taxonomy (GTDB): domain Bacteria; phylum Actinomycetota; class Thermoleophilia; order Solirubrobacterales; family 70-9; genus VAYN01. The sequence continues at coordinate 341,080 of CAWCJB010000004.1, read as the reverse complement.
TGTGGCCGCCTCCGAGACGCCCGGGACGGGAGGTTTTCGGGCAGGAACCGTCACAGGGACGGCACGTCTGTCACTGAGTTGCCGCGTCTTCGAACGGTCAGGAATCTGCGTGGTTCCTTAACCGCGCATAGCGCGGATTTCTAACCACGCAGTTTTCTGACCGTTCGGGTTCTCGGCTTCTCTGTGGCGATCCACCGTCCTCGGCCACGATCCCCGCCCCTCGCCGCACCTTCAGCGTCCATTCAGACCCGGCCATCTCGGCGGCGGCCACAGCCTGCCCGGGTCGCCGCCGAGATGGCCGGGTCCCTTCAGCGTCCCCCGCAGCCTCAGTGCGCCTCGCCCGAGGCGTGGGCCGGCGGGCGCGACTCCTCCGCCAGCGAGGTGATCTCGAGCACGCCCTCGGCGGCCTCCTCCAGCACCTCGGTCGCCTCCTGGGCGGAGCGGGCGTAGAGCTCGACCAGCAGGTGGACGACGATCTGGTCGTCGTCATGCTTGTGGAAGCGGACGTGGGTGAAGAACTCGCGCACCCCGGCGTCGCCGAAGGCCCCGTAGGTGAGGAACTCGGCCGCTTCCGGGCCGGAGCAGGTCTCGACCCGCTCGGCGTCGATCTGCACCGTGCAGGAGGCGACCCAGGGCGTCCCGGCGACCATCCGCGGCCAGCGCTCGTCGATCGGCGCGACGCGGTCGTCCTCGAAGGTCAGGTGGGGCTGGTCGTGCATGCAGTCGAGGCACTGGACCACCGATTCCTGCACCTCGTCGACGCCTTCGGCGAGCGCCCCGGTCGCCGGGTCGACGCGGCGGATCGCGTCGTAGTGGATCTGGATCTCGAGGTTCTGCGACCAGCAGCGGTAACAGCGCAGCCAGGCCGAGCGGTCGTCTTGAAAATCGCTCATTCGCCTATTGTCGCGCACCCGCTACGCCGTCAGTCGGCGGCGGGCCGGCGCAGCGTCACCATCGCGTAGGCGCCGAACAGGGCGACCCGCCGGCGGCAGAGCCAGACGGTCATCGCGTCGGCCAGGCGTTCGAGCCGCGGGGCTTTCCAGAAGTAGCCGTGGCCGAAGACGGTGACGTAGCGCTCGACCGTGAAGCCGACGCCCTGGAGGCGGCGGAGCTGGGACTTCGTCGCCCCTCGGCACCAGCGGTAGTGGGCGGGGAACTTCTGATGGTCGCCGCCCTCCTCGCGGCCCTCTTGGGCCTGGTGGAGGAGCCTCGCGGTCAGTGCTTCCGGGGCCAGCTTGTTGAAGACGAAGACCGGCTCATACAGGGTGGGGAAGAAGTGCATCGCCCGGCCGCCGGGGCGCAGCAGGGCGAAGATCGTGCGGTGGAAGGCGGCCGGATCGGGGACGTGCTCGGCGACGTAGCGGCTGAACACGAGGTCGAAGGAGCCGATGCCCTCCGGCCACGGGGTGGCGGCGTCGGCGTGGACCTTGGTGTAGCCGTCCGGGGCCTTCGCCAGCTCCTCGGCGTCGATGTCGGTGACCACGTACTCCTCGATCCCGGCGGCCTTCGCCTGGGCGAGCGAGATCAGCGGATTGGCGCCGCCGCCGATGTCGCAGATCCGCTTCACCGCGGGGTCTTCCGCGGCTTTCGCGATGTCGGCGAGATATTGCGCTTCCGGACCGCCCTGGACCTCGGCCCAGGTCACGTAACGGAGGTCCAAACCCTCAGACTCCGGCGCTCGCCGCGGCCCGGGCGCCGACCAGCTCGACGATCTCGCCCATGATCTTGTTGACGTCGAAGTCCTTCGGCGTGTAGACGCCGGCGACGCCTTGGTCGCGCAGGCGCTGGGCGTCGGCGACCGGGATGATCCCGCCGACCACGACCGGGATGTCGAGCCCCTCGTCACCCAGCAGGCGCACCACCTCCGGGATCAACTCCAGGTGGGAGCCGGAGAGGATCGAGAGGCCGACCACGTCGACGTCCTCCTGCAGAGCGGAGGTGGCGATCTCGGCCGGGGTCAGGCGGATGCCCTGGTAGATCACCTCCATGCCGACGTCGCGGGCGCGCAGGGCGATCTGCTCGGCGCCGTTGGAGTGGCCGTCGAGGCCGGGCTTGCCGACCAGGATCTTGATCGGGTGGCCGATCCGCTTCTCGGTCTCCTCGACCTTGTGGCGGATCGTCTCCAGCTGGGCTTTGTTGGTCGGCGCGGCGGCCCCGTCGACGCCGGTCGGGCCGCGGTAGGCGCCGAAGACGTCGCGCATCGTCTGCGCCCACTCGCCGGTCGTCGCCCCGGCCTTCGCGGCGGCGATCGTCGCGGGCATGATGTTCTCCTCGTCGGCGGCCGCCACCCGGGCGAGCTCCGCCAGCGCCGCGTCGACCGCGCCCTGGTCACGGCTCGCCTTCCAGGCTCTGAGCGCCTCGATCCGCTCCCGTTCGACCTCGGGGTCGGGGGTCATGATGCCGCCGTCGGCGCCGGCGGTGAGCGGCGACTCCTCGGTCTCCTGGAAGCTGTTCTGGCCGACCACCTTCTGCTCGCCGCGCTCGATCCGGGCGACCCGCTCGCGGTTGGATTCGACCAGGCGCGCCTTCATGTAGGGGACCGCCTTGACCGCGCCGCCCTGTTTCTCGACCACCTCCATCTCGGCCCGGGCGCCGGCGGAGAGCTCCTCGACCAGGCCGTCCATGACGACCGACCCCGCGAAGATGTCGGGGTACTCGAGCAGGTCGGTCTCCTCGGCCAGCACCTGCTGGATCCGCAGGCTCCACTGCTGGTCCCAAGGGCGGGGGAGGCCCATCGCCTCGTTCCAGGCGGGCAGCTGCAGGGCGCGGGCGCGGGCGTCGCGGGAGAGCGTCACGGCCAGCGCCTCGAGCACGATCCGCTGGATGTTGTTCTCCGGCTGGGCCTCGGTGAGGCCGAGGCTGTTGACCTGGACGCCGTAGCGGAAGCGCAGCATCTTCTCGTCGGTGACCCCGTAGCGCTCGCGGCCGATCTGCTCCCAAAGCGCCCCCATCGTGCGCAGCTTGGCGATCTCTTCGATCACCCGGATGCCGGCGTTGACGAAGAAGGAGATGCGGCCGAAGACCTTGGCGAAGTCCTCCTCGGCGACCTGCCCGCGGGCTTTCACCTCGTCGAGCACGGCGATCGCGGTGGAGAGGGCGTAGGCGATCTCCTGGACCGGGGTCGCGCCCGCCTCCTGCAGGTGGTAGCTGCAGATGTTGGTCGGGTTCCAGCGCGGCACCTCGTTGACGCTGAAGGCGACCATGTCGGCGATCAGGCGGAGGCTCGGCTCGGGCGGGAAGGCGTAGGTGCCGCGCGAGAGGTACTCCTTGATGATGTCGTTCTGGGTCGTGCCGGAGAGGGCCGCGCGCTCGACCCCGCTCTCCTCGGCGACGGTGACGTAGAGGCCGAGCAACCAGGCGGCCGTCGCGTTGATCGTCATCGAGGTGTTCATCTCGTCGAGCGGGATGCCGTCGAGCAGCTGGTGCATGTCGCCTTTGTGGGCGACCGAGACGCCGACCTTGCCGACCTCGCCGCGGGCGAGCACGTGGTCGGGGTCGTAACCGGTCTGGGTCGGCAGGTCGAAGGCGATCGAGAGGCCGGTCTGGCCCTTCGCCAGGTTGCCGCGGTAGAGCTCGTTGGAGCGTTTCGCGTCGGAGTGGCCGGCGTAGGTGCGCATGACCCAGGGGCGGTCGCGCTCGGGAAGTCGGTGGTCGCTCATGTCGCAGATGATATTTGGGATCCCCCGCCCAGGGGGGTATTGGTACGCAACAACCGCCGTGGGCTGTGTTTAGGTTGGCGACTCCCGCACAACCCGCGGTGCGTACTCCACCCAATGAAAGCCAAGCTCCTCATCGCCACCCTCGCCGTCTCGATCCTCGGCCTCGCCGTCGCCGGGGCGGCCTCGGGTGCCTTCGTCGCGATCTACCGCAACGCGCTCGAAACGACCGCCCAGCGCAGCGAAGTGCTGAAGCTGAGCGGCAAGGATTGCGCCCGCGGGGGCAGCCAGACCACGCTCAACATCACCGTCGGCAAGCTCACCGAAGAGTGCGCCTACAAAACCCCGGTGGTCGGCTCAGATCTTGAAATCGCCGCCACCGGCTCGATCAACCCGGCAACGCCGCCGAAGGTGGCGAAGAAAGCCTTCCTCGGCCTGCAGCTGCGGGCGGGCGGCGGCGGGAAGCTCGAGCTGCGCGTCTTCCCCGGCCAGAAAAAGGCGCAGATCGCGCGGATCACCGAAGCAGGCATCGACTTCCTGGCGGTCAAGAAGAACATCGTCTCGCTGAAAGAAGCGAAAGCGGTGGTGCTGCGGCTGCGGGTTATCGGCGGCGCCGGCGAAGCGGCGGGTACCTGCAAGATCAGCGGCTACCTGGCCGGCGAACTGGTGGTCGAAGCCGAAGACCCGGCCTGCGGCGAACTGGAAGGCGAAACGACCGCCCTCTCGGCCGGGGCGCCGAACAACGGCGTCGGCGTGGTCGCGGGATTCGCCGCGATCGTCGTCCGCACGCCGGTCCGCTTCTAGCCGGTCCGGCCCGCTATTCGGGCCGCGGTTCCGAGCGCACCAGCTTGGCGAAGACGATGAAGCGTTCGGAGGCGCTGTAGAGCGGGTTGCAGGCGGAGAGGACGAGCCGCTCGTAGCCGGTTTCGTGGATCACGCCGACGTCCGATGGATCGACGATTTCGGTCTTCTGGACCGCGTAGACGAAGGTCCCGTAGGGCATCTTCAGGGTGATTTCGTCGCCCTGCTTCATCGAGTCGATGTGGCGGAAGGGCGCGAGGTAGGTGGTCCGGTGGCCGGCGATCGCGATCGTCTTGCCCTGGCCCGGCATCGCCGTTTCGGGGTAGTGACCGGGGCCGAGCTCGAGGCTCGACTCGTCGGTGCCCTGGACGAAGACCATGTTCAGGCCGTTCATCGCGGGGGCTTCGATGCGGCCGAGCGCGTCGCCGGGCTTCGATTCGCCGACCAGCCGCTCGGCCAGCCGGGCGAAGTCCTGGCGAAGGGCTTCGGGGTCGTTCTGCTTTGCCTGTTCGCTTGCCTGCTGGATTTCCTTCGCCTCTCCGGCGGTGAGGAATTCGGCTTCCAGGGTCTTCAGCTGGCTCGCCTTTTCCGACTGCTTGATCGAGCTGTAGATCGAGGAGAGCGGCTCCTGGTAGGCGAGCGTGATGCCGACGTCGACCACCACGAGTAGGCCCGCGGTGATCAGAGCGATCGAGGCGATGTGAGCGAAGCGGCGCATCGGAACCACAAATCTTTCACGTTGACCGGTTATGGAGTCCGTATAGTCCCGGCATCAATTGTGAGTAGAAGCCCACAAAAAGCTCTCAAAAACTCCATGTTTCTTGCTCTGCCGGCCCTGATCCTGGCGATCGCGGTGTTGGCGGCGGGGTTCGCGCCGAGTGCGGGAGCGGCGGCCAAGGCGCCCTGTGGACGCCCCACGGCGGCTCCACGGCAGCTCAGCCTGCACCAGATGCGCTCCTCGGTCCTCTGTCTGCTGAACCGGATCCGCGGCCGCTACAGGCTGCATCCGCTCGCCTACAACAAGGCGCTGCGGGCCTCGGCCTCGGCCCACTCGGTCTCGATGGTCGTCCACGGCTACTTCTCCCACGAAGGTCCGGGCGGCTCGATGGACCACCGCATCTCACGGGCCGGCTACCTGTCCGCGGCGGGTGAATTCGTGATCGGCGAGGACATCGGCGGCGGCGACGGCCACCGCGGCTCGCCGATGACGGTGGTCCGCGACTGGATGCACAGCCCGGTGCACCGGGCAAACATCCTCGATCCGCACTTCCGCGACGCCGGCGTCGGCGTCGCCCGCGGCTTCCCGCTCGACGGCTCCGGCGCCCGCGCGGCGACCTACACGGTCGATTTCGGCGCCCGCAGCAAGTAAGCGCCTGGCCCAGATGGCCGGCCCCGGGGCGCCTGCCGCGGCAAGGACGCTTGCGCTTCATACGGGGGCGCCTCGTACACACGTCCAGAAATGGCCATCTGAGCAAAACTAAGCCGCGGTCCTGGCGAGTCACCTTGCATGGCCCGCAAGCTGATCGTCGCGTTCACCGCCTTCGCCGTCCTCGGCGCCCTGATCGCGGGCACCGCGCAGGCTCGTCGGCTCAGCGCCCTGGTCGCGCCGACCTCGGTCTGCCCGCACCAGACCGACATGTCGCTGCCCGACCGGGTGCAGGAGCAGGCGATGCGGTGCATGACCAACTTCGCCCGCCAGCACACCGGCCTCGGCGATCTCGGTAACGCCGCCAGCCTCGACCACTCCGCCGTCCGCAAGACCGACGACGTGCTCCGTTGCGACGCCTTCAGCCACTACGCCTGCGGGCGCCAATTCACCTACTGGATGCAGCGTTCCGGTTACCTTGCGGCGCGCTGCTGGCGGGCGGGGGAGAACCTCGCCTGGGGCACCGGCGACCTCGGCAGCGTGCGCCAGATCTTCATCGCCTGGCTGCACTCGCCCGAGCACCGCGCCAACCTGCTCGGCCGCTACTCGCAGATCGGCGTCGCCCTCTCGGTCGGCAACCTCGAAGGCCACTCCGGCGCCCACGTCTGGACCCAGGAGTTCGGCTCCCACTGCGGCGCCGCCCCGAAGCGCCACCACATCGTCAAGCCGCACTTCGGCCTGCGCACCGCCTTCCGCGCCCGCTGACGGTGTTGATGGGCCTAAAACTCAAGCCTGGCTTGAGTTTTCGGCCCATCAACGACGTGGGAACGCCACCTTTTCGTGGACGACCTTGCTGACCAGGCGGGCGTAGAGGCCGGCGCCGTTCGGGGTCAGGTGGATGCCGTCCCAGAAGAGGCTTTCGCCGCCTTCTTCGGCCGCCTTGGCCCAGGGGATTTCGGTGGTGTTGTGCCAGAGCTTCGAGGCTTCGGCGATCGCTTCGTTCGACTCGTCCTGCCAGGACACCGGGGCGTGGTCTGAGATCAGGAAGAGCTGGCCGACGTTGGTCGTCGCCTTGCGCAGCGCCTCCATGTCTTCGGAGTAGAGCGGGCCGTTGTTGCCCCACTGGATCACCATCGCCGTCGGGTGGTGGCCGCCGTGCTTGATCTTTTCGACGATGGCGATGAATTCGTCGGCCTGGCGGCCGACCTTGGCGTCCATCGAGAAGCCGGGGCCGAGACGGGCGGCGAGGTTTTTCTCGGCGCCGATCATCACCGAGTCGCCGAGCATCACGACCCGCGGCCAGTGCTTCGCCGGGCGCAGCTGCCTCCTCTGCTTCGCGCGGTGTTCTACTTCCGCGCCTTTGCCTTTTTCCTTCGCGGGTGGCGGCGCCGGGTCGTTTTCGCGCGGCCGCAGCTTGGCATGGACCTTGGCCACGGTCGCGGTCGAGGCGGCGGCCGACTCGGGGCTCGGGCTGCCGGCGCTGACGATGCCGCTCCAGCCGACGATCAGGATCACGCCGAGCACGGTGGCCAGCAGGGCGGGGCGGACGACGCGGAGCCGACGGTCGGTCATCTTCGGCAATTTAGCCTTGCCGTTGAAGGGGAGCTCGACGAAGCGGTAGGAGAGGTCGGCGAGCGCCAGGCAGAGCAGCAGCTGCAGCGGGATCAGGATCCCGCGCGGCAGGTCGATGTCGACGCCGGGCCGGGTCATCGCCAGCACCGGCCAGTGCCAGAGGTAGAAGCTGTAGGAGCGCAGCCCGAGCCAGAGCAGGGCGGGCCGGCCGATGATGCCGCCGAGCCGCGCCGCCGGATGGGCGAGGGCGGCGAGCAGGAGCACGGTGGCGATCGCGATCCAGAGGTAGCCGCCGTGCCACAGCGCCAGGTCGTAGTCGTGGACGTGGGCGAAGCTGAGGATCAGGTAGCCGAGCGCGATCACCCCGAGGGCATCGAGGATCGGCCCGACCAGCGGCCCGGACCGGTGGGACGGGAGGCGCAGCTCGGTCGGGCTCCAGACCAGCGCCAGGGCGACGCCGGCGAGCAGGCCGATCGCGTGGGTGTCGGTGCCGTAGTAGACGCGCGAGGCGTCGTGGCCAGGGTCGAAGAGGATCCAGGCGAGGACGACCGAGCCGATTGCCCCGGCGAGCACCCCGAGCAGCAGCCGGCCGCGGCCGAAGATCTTGATCCCGACCGCGAAGACCAGCGGCCAGAAGAGGTAGAACTGCTCCTCCACCGAGAGCGACCAGAGGTGGGTGAAGAGGCTCGGCCGGCCGAATTGTTCGAAGTACGAGGTGTGGTCGAAGATGAAGTGCCAGTTGGCGAAGTAGAAGAGCGAGGCGAGCGCGTCGCCGCGGATCTGGTCGATCTTGTCCGGCTCGGCGATCGCCGAGACGATCATCGCCACCGCGATCAGCACGCCGACGGCGGGGAGCAGGCGGCGGGCGCGGCGGATCCAGAAGCGGCCGATCTCGAGGTGGCCGGTGCTGCGGACCTCGCGCAGCAGCAGCGAGGTGATCAGGTAGCCGCTGATGACGAAGAAGACATCGACCCCGAGGAAGCCGCCGGGGACCCAGTCGAGGCCCGCGTGGTAGCCGAACACGGCAAGCACCGCGAGTGCTCGCATCGCGTCGATCCCCGGCATGTAGGGGAAGCGGCTGTCCTTGGGCCTGCTCATCCTTCCTTCCGGTGCATAATCGCGGACGTGTCCTCCGCGACGATCGAGAAACCTCGCTCCGCAGGACCCGATTCAGGCCTGGGCGGGAACTGGCGGGTGATCGTGCGGAACGACAACCACAACACCTTCGATCATGTTGCCCAGACGCTGGCCCGGGTGCTGCCCGGGGTGAGCCTCGAGCAGGGCCACCGGATCGCCGAACAGATCCACAACACCGGCCAGGCGATCGTCTGGACCGGCCCGCGCGAGCCCGCCGAGCACTACTGGGAGATGCTCGACTCCGCCGGGCTCACCATGGCCCCGCTGGAGCGCGGCTAGAGCGGTCCGTCCGCATTTACCCCTCCTCAGCGGGGGTAAATGCGGATCAGAGGCGCTCGACGTCGTCGGCGTCGTCGAACTTGCGGCTGATGCCGCGGAAATCGATCGCCAGCGGCACGGCCTTGACCGCCGCCTCGTGGTCGACGTTCGGGTGGGCGGTGACGATCGCCAGCAGGTCGGTGGCGGCCAGCCCCGCGGCGAGGTCGACCGATTTGAGTCCCTGATCGGGCAGCTCCGGCACGAAGGGGTCGTGGTAGGAGATCTCGGCGCCGAGATCACGCAGCAGGGCGATGATCCGCAGGGCCGGCGATTCGCGGGTGTCGCCGATGCCGGGCTTGTAGCTGGCGCCGAGGATCAGGATCTTCGAGCCCTTCACCGGCTTCCCCGCCCCGTTGAGACCGCGCTCTATTCGCCGCACGCAGAACTCCGGCTGGGCCTGGTTGACCTTGCCCGCCAGCTCGACGAACTCCGGATAGAAGTCATGCTCGCGCGCCTTGAAGGCGAGGTAGAAGGGATCGACCGGGAGGCAGTGGCCGCCCATCCCGGGGCCGGGGTCGAAGCGCATGAAGCCGAACGGCTTGGTCGCCGCCGCGTCGACCACCTCCCAGACGTCGATGTCGAGGCGATCGCAGAGCTGGGCGATTTCGTTGACGAGGGCGATGTTGACCGAGCGGAAGATGTTCTCCAGGAGCTTCGCCAGCTCGGCGGTCTCTGGTGAGCTGAGGACCTCGACCGTGTCGCAGATCTGTCGGTAGAGGGCGGCCGCCCGCTCGGTGCACGCGGGGGTGATGCCGCCGACCAGCTTCGGCGTGGTGCGGATCGTGTGGTCGGAGCGGCCCGGGTCGATGCGCTCGGGTGAGAAGGCGAGGAAGAAATCAACGCCGACGGCTCCGCCGTCGGCGGCAAGGGCTGGAAGCAGCTCCTCCCGGGTCGTGCCCGGATACGACGTGGACTCCAGGACGATCAGCTGGCCGGGCTGGAGGTGCTCGGCGATCGACGCTGCCGCCTCGCGCAGGTAGGAGAGGTCGGGCTCGCGCGAGCTGGAGAGCGGGGTGGGGACGCAGACGACGATCGCCTCGCAGTCCTCCAGATCGGCGTAGTCGGAGGTGGCGCTGAGGCGTTCCGCCTGCGCCGCCAGCTCGGCGTCGTCGACGTCCTCGATGTAGCTGCGGCCGGCGGCCAGGTCGGCGAGCTTGCCGGGGTCGGTGTCGAGGCCGACGACGTCGTTTCCGGCCTCGGCGAAGGCGAGGGCGAGCGGAAGTCCGACGTAGCCGAGGCCGACGATCCCAAGTGCCTTGTCAGGCAAGGGGTGCCCGGTTCTGGCGCAGGCATCGGCGTGACCGGCAAGGACGCAGACCCGAAGGCGTGGCAGAGCCACGTCGAGCGGTCGAGGACGCCGCCGGGCGCGGCGAGGGCAAGCCAGGGAGGGCGAACCTTGCCTGGCTCGGCACTCTCTTCATCGCGTCTGCCTGGTCAGGCGCCGGACGCGACTACCGACTCGGCGGCGAGCAGGGTGTGCCAGGTCGGCAGCAGCGGGATGTCGTACCAGGCGACCACCGACTGGCGAGCGTCGGCGACCTCCTGCGAGTACCAATAGCGTTCGAAGTCTTCTTTGCCCTCCCAGACCATCGTCTGCTGGAAGGCCAGCGGATCCTCGTTCTCGCGGGTCAGCGACCAGCTCTTGGCGCCGTAGGCAGTGCACTTGGCTGCCACCGGTTCCCAGGCATCGAGCCAACGGTCCCCACGCAGCGGGGCGATGTGCCAATCGAGTCTGCAGACGTAGAGCATCGCCTAATCCTTTCGCATCGTCGTCGCGGGCGCCGTCAGGCGCCGACCTCGGCCCGGATCGCGCCAGGGCCCTCTTCGGTCTTGCCCGCTTCCTCGGACTCGGCGCCGACCAGGACGGCGATCTTCCCGAGGTGCTTGTTTTCATGCATCAGCTGGTGGGCGGTGGGGACGCCGTCGAACTCCATCGTCTGCCAGAGGACGGGGCGGACCTTGCCCTCGGCCATCAGCTGATTCGCCCGCATGCACTCGTACGCGTTGGCGAAGTGGGAGCCGATGATCTGCTTCTGGCGCATCCACAGGTAACGGACGTCGAAGTCGAGCTGGAAGCCGGAGGTGGCGCCGCAGATGACGACTTTGCCGAACGGCTTGACCACATAGACGGAGGTCGGGAAGGTCGCCCGGCCGACGTGCTCGAAGACGATGTCGGGGGCGTCGCCGAGGATCTCTTTGACCCGGGCGGCGAAGCCGCGCGAGGCGCGGAAGCGCTCCTTGTCCGCAGCCGGGTCGGTGAGGTTGGCGTCGGTCCGCATCATCTCGCCGAATTCGGAGCGGTTGATGTAGTCGACGGCGCCGAGCTGCTTGACCAGCTCACCCTTTTCGTCGTTGGAGACGATGCCGACCGCGTTGGCGCCCGCCGCCTTGCAGAGCTGCGTGGCGAAGACGCCGAGGCCGCCCGCGGCGCCCCAGATCAGGACGTTGTGGCCGGGTTGGAGCTTGCACTGGTCGATCAGCATCCGGTAGGCGGTGAAGTAGGTGAGCCCGTAGGAGCAGGCCTCGGCCCAGCTCATGTTCTGGGGGCGGGGCAGCAGCTGCTGCGCCTGCACCTTGGTGAACTCGGCGAACGAGCCCCAGGTCGTCTCGTAGCCCCAGATCCGCTGGCTCGGCGCCGCGAGCGGGTCGAGCCCGTGCACCTCGACATCCTCGTAGGAGGCCTGGTTGCAGTGGACGACGACCTCGTCGCCCGGTTTCCAACGGGTGACACCCTCGCCGACTTTCCAGACGATCCCGGAGGCGTCGGAGCCGCCGATGTGGTGGCCGAACTCCGGATGGTCGCCATAACCGAAGACGGAGACCGGTTTGCCCAGCGCCGCCCAGACGTTGTTGAAGTTGACCCCGGCGGCCATCACCCGCACGATGACCTCGAAGGCGCCCGGCTCGGGGACCTCGATCTGCTCGAGTTGGAAGGCGTCCTTCGGCTCGCCCTCGCGCTCCTGCCGGATCACCCACGCCGCCATCGTCTCCGGGAGCGTCCCCGGCTCGACGCTGAGAGTGGTCAGATTGCTGGTGTCGACAGCCAAAGCTTTGCCTCCATTTTGGTTTCCCGCCTGCGCGCCCATCCTAGATGGGCAGGGGACCTCAGGCGTTGTCGGTTCCGGTCCGCCTGGGGAGCTCGACCACGGAGTCGTCCTGCTCGCCGCTCCGCTCCAACTCTTCCAGCTCGGCGGCGACCACACGACGGGCGGAGCCGTCTATTGCCTTCGGCACCTCCACCTCTTCCCCGCGCGCCGCGCCCAGCTCCTGGAAGCGGCGCAGAGACGGGAGCACGCGGCTCTCGGCCGAGGCGACCGCGTCGTTGTGGGCGTTGACCGCCGAAGCAAGTTGTCGACCACTCTTTGAAAGATGCTTGAGGAAGACGCCCATCCGCCCGTAGAGATCTCTGGCCTCTTTCGCGATTACCTTTGCCTCGTCGGCAATCTGCTCTTGACGCCAGCCGAGCTCTACCGTCCGCAGCAACCCGATCAGCGTGATCGGCGTAGCGATCAGGATCTTCCGTTCGAGCGCGTAGTCGTAGAGGTCGGGCTCAGCTTCGAAGGCGGCGTAGAGGGGCGCCTCAGAGGGCATGAAGCAGACCACAAAGTCGGGCGTGTCGCCGCTCTCGAACTGCTCCTGGTATCGCTTCGAGGCGAGTTTCGTGATGTGGTCGCGGACCTGGCGTGCGTGGCGACCTAACTCAGTGCGACGGGACGATTCGTCCTGGGCGTCTACTACCTCAAGGTAGGCATCGAGCGGCACTTTCGAGTCGATCACCACCTTGCGGCCGGCTGGCAGCGTCACGATTGCGTCAGGGCGGAGCAGGCCGTCGTCGCCGTGCAGAGTTTTCTGCACTTCGAAGTCCACGTGCTCGATCATCCCGGCCGCCTCGACGCAGCGCTTCAGGTGCACCTCACCCCATTCGCCGCGCGTCTTCGGCTGGCGCAACGCTTTGACCAAAGAGCCGGTCTGAGTGCCGAGATCGCCGAGGCCGAGCTTCATCTCGTCGAGCAGAGAGCGGACCGCGCCGTCGGCGGCTTTGCGGTCACGGCTCATCGTCGCCACCTCGCGTTCGATCCGCTGCAGATTCTGGCCGATCGGCTCGGTCAGGCGGCGGAATTCGGCTTCACGCTTCGCCAGCGCCGCCTCGGCCGTCGCGGTGTCGACTTTGCGCGACTCCTGGTTCATCCGCTGCAGGTCGGCCACCGCGGCCGAGGTCGCTTCGGCGACAGCGGCGCGCACGTCGACCGGCTCGGCGGCAGGCTCCTCCTGGCGCCCGACGAGGACGTAGATCAGGGCGGCGACGAGGGCCAGGACGGCGATGGCGAGGACGGCAGTCATAGGACTGACGATGGTTGCGCGCCGGGCGGACGCCAAGCGCCACTCCGAAGGACGCAAGGAGCGCGGATTTAGCTCTGTGCGCCACCATGGAGGCGAAGTGCAAGATCGATTGCTCACGGCGCTCGGCGCCCTCGCCGCCGCGGTGGCGGTGGTCGCCGGCTTCGCCCTCCTCTTCACCGTGCTCGACGAAGGCGGCGACGCCTCGCCGACGAGGACGGTGATCGTCCGCGTGCCAGGCGGGCACACGGCGAGCGGCGACAAGGCGAAGCCGGGGCATGCCTCGGTCGGCGCCAAGGTGCCCAGATCGGCTCCGGCCCGCCCCGTGCGGCTGCCGACCCTTGCCGACCGGCCGCCCCACGGCGTCGCCTTCGAGATCGCCCACATCGGCGAAGGGGCGAAGGTCGATCTGCGCTCCGCTCCCGGCGGTCCGGTCGTCGCCAAGCTCGGCGACAAGACCGAATTCGGCTCGCCGGTCTCCTTCTCGGTGGTCGCGACCAAGCCCGGTTGGCTCGGGGTGACCGCGCCCGAACTGCCGAACGGGCAGCTCGGCTGGATCGCCCGCGACCCGACCAAGGTCGACGTCTACTGGACCCGCTACTCGCTGCATGCCTCGCTCGCCGGGCGCAGCCTCGAACTCCGCTACGGCCACAAGGTCGTCAGCCGCTTCGAGGTCACGGTCGGTGGGCCGGGGACGGAAACGCCGCCCGGCCGCTACGGGGTCACCGACGGCGTCAGCTTCGACGAAAGCCCCTACTACGGCTGCTGCGCGCTGGCGCTGAGCGGCCACCAGTACGCGGAACTGCCGGCGGGCTGGATCGGCGGCAACCGGCTGGCGATCCACGGCACCCCGGGGGCGGTCGGAGGCGCCGAAAGCCTCGGCTGCATCCGCGCGACCGACGCGACGATGCGCTACCTCTTCGCCCGCGTCCCCCTCGGCACGCCGGTCTTCATCGACGGCTAGGGAGTGGGCCTGGCTTGTGCCGCGAGGCGGGCGAGGGCCCGGGCCCCTGCGGCCGGGGACGACGCGCCCGGGCGTCTCGGAGGCGACCCGGGCAGGCTGAGGCCGCCTCCGAGACGCCCGGGACGGAGGTTTCGGGGAGGAGCCGGCGCAGGGACGGTGCCCCTGCGGGGGGACACACGGGGACGGCACGATCTGGGGGGAGACGGCACGGAGAGGACGCAACATCACGGAGACGTCACCTTCGAGAAGGCGCGGTCGGTCCCAGATCGGCGCTGTGGAGCTTTTCTGTCGTATAGAGCAACCTTCTCTCCACAGCAAAGTGCTGACCGATGGGGCGGGTGTGACGTCTCATGAGGAGACGTGGAGTTCCGCACATCTCCCGCGCACTCCCCGTCGAGACCCGCACAGGACCCGCACCCTCACTCCCCCCACAGACCCGGCCATCTCGGAGGCGGCCTCAGCCTGCCAGGGTCGCCTCCGAGATGGCCGCGTCCCTTCCCCGGGCGCCAGCTCTCGAAGGCCGCTTCCTTCCCCGCCCTCCTCAAGGGCCCAACGCGCCTAGCTACTACGGCAGCAGGAGGTCGTTCTGTGAGGAGGCCCGGTAGGGGCCGACCTTCAAGGTCGCCGGGGCGCCGTTCGACCCGGCCGAGATCGTGTAGTTGCCGGTCGCCAGTTCGGCCGAGAAGGTGCGGGGGCTGCGCGGCGAGATCTCCGGCGAGCTCGCCGATTTCGGCCCCTTGACCGTCACCTTCTCCTTCTCCCCGGTCTGGTTGGCGGTGACGAAGACGACCGCGACCGGTTTCTGGGTCTTGATGTTCGGCTGCGGGTGGTCCTGGTTCTGCGGCAGCTGCTGGTGCTTTTCCGGGCCCATCGCGATCGTCGACGGTTTCACCAAGATGCCGTTTTCGCCGATCGTCACGCTGACCCGGATGGGCACCGCGGGGCGCGGTTCGTTGGGGTGGCTCTCGGCGCCGCAACCGGCGCCGACCAAGGCCAAGATCAGCGCCGCCAGCGCGCCGCCCGCCGCGACTCTGGCTCTCCCGAGAACCATCTCGCGGTGAATCTAGCCGAAGGGGAGGGCGACAACTTCGGCCGTAACGCCATCTTCACCTACGGTGAGCTCGGTGCCGGGCTCTGCCTCGCGGCGGACGATCGCCAGCCCGATCGGCCCGAGGGCGGGGGAGACGACGGCCCCGCCGAGCGTCCCCACCTCCTTCTCACCGAGCCGCAGGGCGGCGCCGGGCGCCGCCGCGGCGCTCAGCTTCAGGCCACGAAGGTGCTTGTTCGGCTTGCCCTTGTAATGGAGGCGGGCGACCGTCTCCTGGCCGATGTAACAGCCCTTGGTGAAGGAGACGGCGTCGTCGACGATCGCCGCCTCGGCGGGCATCGTGCGGGCGTCCATCTCGGCGCCGAAGCGGGGGACCCCGGCCTCGACCCGGACGATCTCGACCGCCTCGGGCGTGACCTCGACCGCCCCGGCCTCGATCAACGCGGCGAGCAGCCGGTCGCGGTCGGCGGCGGCGCAGAAGAGGTCGATCCCGTCGCGGGTGCCCACCGCGAGCGCCTCGACCCCGGCGATGCTGGTTGCTTCGTTGGCGAACTCTGGCAGCGGCGGGGTCGCGGCGATCTCGGCAGCGCGCGGGCCGATCAGCGAGAGCAGCGCCCGCTCCGCGGTCGCGTCGGCGACCGCCACGTCGCGGCCGATCGAGTACATCGTCAGGTGTCGCAGCGCCTGGTCCTTCGGCGCCGGCTCCAGGTCGACCTGGATCTCCTCCTCGCCGACCCGCAGGATCCGCAGATCGGTCTGCATATGCCCCTTGCGGTCGAGCAGCGCCGCGTACTGCCCTTCGCCGGCCTGCAACGCCTCGACGTCATTGGTCACCTGCCCCTGCAGGTACTCGGCGCCGTCAGGGCCCGTAACGGCCACGATGCCCCGCTCCCGCACCAGCACCCCGCATTCCTCGCGCAGCTGTCGGTACTGGGCATCGAGCTCAACGACCACGTTCATTCCCCAGAGTCTAGAAACCCGCGATCGCGGGGCGCGGAGCTTTCTGATTTAGATGTGTCTAAACTATTTTTAGACGTGTCTAATTCCCAAGCCATAGAGGACTACGCCAAGGCGGTCTACGTGCTCGGCATCGATCGCGACGGTCTCGTCCCATCGGGCGAGGTCGCCGTCCGTCTCGGCGTCACCCCGGCGACCGCGACGGCGATGCTGCAGAAGCTGGCGGAGCTCGGCTTCGCCGATTACACGCCCTATAAGGGCGTCGCCCTGACCGACGCCGGCGAACGGGTCGCGCTCGAGGTGATCCGCCACCACCGCCTGATCGAGGCTTTCCTCGCCGAGGCGCTCGGCATGCCGAGCGACCGCGTCCACGCCGAGGCCGAGGTGCTCGAGCACTACATCTCCGAGGACCTCGAGGCGCTGATCGCGGCGAAGCTCGGCGAACCGAGCCACGACCCGCACGGCAACCCGATCCCCGGCCCCGACCTGCTGCCCCCGACCCCGCCTCCGCCGCCGGGGGCAAAGGCGTGACGGCACCGCCCGCGGCCCGCTCGGAAGCCGAGCAGGCGCTCCCCGGTGAGGCCGCCGTCGCCCGCGCCGCCCACGCTTCGCTGCGCGGCGAAAGCCGCGGCATGGCCCGCGTCTGGCCGTTTCTCGGCCCGGCCTTCATCGCCGCCGTCGCCTACATCGACCCCGGCAACTTCGCCACCAACATCAGCGGTGGGGCCAAGTTCGGCTACCTGCTGCTGTGGGTCGTGCTGGCCGCCAACCTGGTCGCGATGCTGGTCCAGACGCAGTCGGCGAAGCTCGGCATCGCCACCGGCAAGAACCTCGCCGAGCTCTGCCGCGAACGCTATTCCCGCCGCACCTCGATCGGCCTCTGGTTACAGGCCGAGGTGGTGGCGATGGCCTGCGACCTGGCCGAGATCGTCGGCGCGGCCCTCGGCCTCAACCTCCTATTCGGCATCCCGCTCTTCACCGCCGGGTTGATCGCGGGCGTCGGCACTTTTGCCCTGCTGGCGCTGCAGCGGTACGGATTCCGCCGGCTGGAGGCGGCGATCACGGTGCTGGTCGGCGTCGTCGTCGTCGCCTTCGCCTACGAGCTCTTCGATGCCCACCCGGACGGCGGCGAAGTCGCCCGCGGCTTGTTCGTCCCTGGCTTCGGCGGCACCGAGAGCATCCTGCTGACGACCGGCATCGTCGGCGCGACGGTGATGCCCCACGTCATCTACCTGCACTCGGCCCTCACCCAGAACCGGATCATCGGCCGCAACGACGACGATCGCCGGCGCATCCTGCGCTTCGAGAAAATCGACGTGGTGATCGCGTTGGCGATCGCCGGCGCGGTCAACCTGGCGATGATGATCGTCGCCGCGGCCCTTTTCCACGGCAGCGGGATGACCGGGATCGAGACGATCGAAGGCGCCTACCACGGCCTGCAGCAGGTCGGCTCGCCGGGGGCGGCGACGATCTTCGGCATCGCCCTGCTGGCCTCCGGCTTCGCCTCCTCCTCGGTCGGCACGATGGCCGGGCAGGTGGTGATGCAGGGGTTCATCCACCGGCAGATCCCGATCTTCCTGCGGCGGGCGATCACCCTGGCGCCGGCGTTGGTGGTGTTGGCGATCGGCGTCAACCCGACCGACGCGCTGGTCGGCTCGCAGGTCGTCCTTTCCTTCGGCATCCCCTTCGCGCTCGTGCCGCTGATCCTGATCGCCTCGAAGCGCGAGGTGATGGGGAAGCTGGTCAATCCGCTCTGGCTGACCGCCGTGGCCGGCGTGCTCGCCTCGATGATCATCGCGCTGAACGTCTTCCTCCTCTACGAGTTCGTCGCCGGCTGAGAGCGGTAGCCTTGGCGGCGATGGCACTCGCCGAGGACTTCCAGCGCATCGTCGACGCCCTGCCGCCCGACTGGACCGACCTCGAGGTCGACCTGCGGATCGAGGACGAGAGCCGCTACATCGACACCGCGGTCTTCGTCAGCCAGGTGAACGCCCAGGTCTACGACCGGCGCGAGTGGCACTGGCGGCTGGTCGTCGCCCACAGCTTCGGCCACGCGGCCGCGGCGGAGACGGTCGAAGGTGTGCTGGCGAAGCTCGACGCCGAGGGGATCGCGGGAGAGCTCCGCGTCGCCGAGGTGCGCGAGGGCCGCTCCGAGGTCGTGCAGATGTGGGGACGCCCGGAAAGCGTCCGCGAGGAGTTCCGCGAGCGCCGCAACATCTGAGTGCCGTGCCAGGCAACGTTCACCCTCTCTGGCTTGCCCTCGCCGCGTCTGGCAGCGTCCTCGACCGCTCGACGTGGCGCTGCCACGCCTTCGGGTCTGCGTCCTTGCCAGCCACGCCGATGACTGCGCCAGAACCGGGCGAACGTCACCCGGCACGGCACTTGCGGCGCCGGGACTAGCGGTACCGATGGCCCGCGTCGTCTCGATCGCCACCGATCTGATGCTCGCCAGCCGGGTCGACGCCGGGCTGACCGCGGCCGGGCACCACGTGGTGCTGGCCCAGTCGGTGGCCGGGGCGCCGCTCGACGAGGCCGAGCTGATCGTCGCCGACCTCGAAGTCGCCGATCCCGAGGAGCTGGCCGCGACCGGGGTCCCGGTGCTCGGCTACTACTCCCACGTCGACGCCGAGACGAAGAAGCGCGCCGACGCCGCCGGCCTGGCGCAAGTGGTGCCGCGTTCGCGGATGTCCCGCGAACTGCCGGACCTGGTCGCCGCCCTGCTCGACTGACTGACCCTTGTCGCCCACAGGGCGACAAGGGTCAGGGGGCTAGTCACCGAGGTCGAACGTCTTGCGCACGTCTGCCGGTTGCGGCAGCAGTTCGTGTTCGCTTGCCCAGGCGGACCATTCCTTCAGCACCGCCTCGTCGAAGGGCAGGGGCTTCAGGGCGGGGAGGAGGACCTTTAGCTGGGCGGCCTGGTCGGCGCGTTCGAGGCTCGGATTCGCCGCCAGCAGGTCGCCGAGTGCCGCCTGCGGCTCGGACACGGCGAAGTTGTAGCCGCGTCGCGTCGCCGCGACCATGTCTTCGACCATCGCCGGTTCGTCTTCGAGCTCCTTGCGCGTCGTCGTCAGGATCAGCTCTGGGTAGCGGGGCGCCCCGTACTCGTCGACTTTGAAGACGCGCAGCGGGATGCCTTTGCGTTCGGCCTCGACCGCCTCGGCGTTCCAGAACCCGGTCGACGCGTCGACCTTGCCCGCCGCCAGCGCACTCACCGCGTTGAAGCCGATCGTCACTTCGTCGACCCCGTCCGGATCGCCGCCGTCGCCGGCCACCTCGGAGCGGACCACGGCGGTGTCGGAGGGGAGGCCGGTGACCCCCACGGTGTTGCCGTCCATGTCACGCGGGCGTTTGACCGGGCCGTCGCGGCGGGCCAGCACCGCGGCCAGCGGCCGCTGCACGATCGGCATCAGGCCGACCAGTTCGAGCCCCTTCTCGTCGGCGATGCCGAGGTCGGTGATGTCGAGGATCGCGAAGTCGGTGCGCCCGGCGGCGAGCAGCTTCGGCGCGTCGGTCGATTCGCCCGGGACCTGGATGTGGAGGTCGATCCCGGCGTCTTCGTAGAAGCCCTCGGCCTGCGCTGCGTAGATCCCGGAATGCACCGCATTCGGGGTGAAATCAAGCACGATGGTCGCGCCTTTCGGCACGCCCGGTTCCGCACCGCTCCCGCCGCAGCCGGCGACGCCGGCGAGCAGCAGGGCGGCCGCCAGCAGCGCGACAGCCCGTCTCATCTGGACGGCACCCTAATTCTTTGAGGAAATGTGGGTAGACTGCCGCCGCTTCATTTTTGGTCAGGACAAGATGTCCGCGACCATCCGTTTGGGACAAAATTTCTAGGAGGGGAACGAAGAGTGGAGCTGGAGCAAAAAGGACTTTCCGCATACCTTGCGGAGCTGATCGGCACGTTCTTGCTGGTCTTTTTCATCACCAGCGTCGTCACTCTTTACGTCTCGACCGGCGCCCAGTCGTCGTTCGGTTCGGACTTCGCCGTGGTCGGCTTCGTCCAGGGACTGACGCTCTTCGGTGTGATCTGCATGTTCGGCGCGGTCAGCGGCGGGCACTTCAACCCGGCCGTCACCTTGGCCGCGTTCACGATCAAGAAGATCAGTCTGATCGACGGAATCATCTACATCCTCGCCCAGCTCTCGGGCGCGGTGCTCGGCGCGCTGCTCACCAAGGGCCTGCTGCTCGATGAGGGTCGCGCCGTCCACTACGGCGCCGGCTCGGTCAGCAGCCTGCTCTCCGGCAACGTCGCCGGGGCGGCGGTCGAGGCGATCGGCGTCTTCGCCCTCGTGCTGGTGATCCTCGCGGTGGTCTTCTCCGAGAAGAGCCTCAAGGACTGGGGCCCGCTGGCGATCGGCCTCACCTTCGTCTTCATGGTCATGGTCGGCGGTCCGCTGACCGGCGCCTGCTTCAACCCGGCCCGTTGGTTCGGCGCCGCGCTCGTCTCCAACGAATGGGGCGGCGTCTGGCCGTACCTGGTCGGTCCGGTGGTCGGCGCGCTCGTCGCGGTAGGCGTCTGGCGCTTCGTGATCGAGGCCGGTGGCCCGTCCCCGGTCGAGCCGCCGCAGCGGGTCGCTCCCGCCGCCGCCCGCGGTGGCAAAGGCGCCGGCCCGGCCGAGCCGAAAAAAGACTAGGGCGAGGGCCTGGCGCGTCCCGCCAGGCCTGACCCCCAGATGGGAACAGGGCGCGTCCGGCCGAGCTGGCGCGCCCTGTAGCTTTGCCGGGGTGCAACGGGTTACTTTCTCCCGCAACTTCACCCTTTCGCTTTCGCGGACCTGCCAGTGCTACTGCAAGTACTGCGCCTTCGCCACGCACCAGGCGCATCTGCACGCGCCGGTCGACGTCGAACGGATCCTCGACGAAGCGGTCAAACGCAACACCAAGGAGCTGCTGGTCCTGACCGGCGAGAAGCCGGAGGTCAACCCCGTGGTCGCCGAACGCCTGGCCGCCTGGGGGCACGACGACTTCACCAGCTATGTGGTCTGGGCCTGCGAAAAGGCGATGGAGCGGGGGATGCTGCCGCACACGAATCTCGGCGTGCTCTCGAAGGGAGACCTCACGAGGCTGCGCGAGGTGACCGCGAGCCAGGGGCTGATGCTCGAGTCGGTCGACGAGTCGTTGATGGAGACCGTCCACGCCGGCAGCCCTACCAAGCATCCGAAGGAACGGCTGGCGACCATCGAAGCCGCCGGCGAGCTGAAGATCCCGTTCACGACCGGCATCCTGGTCGGCATCGGCGAGTCCCCTGAGTCACGGGTCGAATCCCTGGAAGCGATCGCAGCCGTCCACGAGAAGTACGGCCACATCCAGGAGGTCATCCTCCAGAACTTCGTCCCCCATCCGCGCTACTACGGGGCCGAGGTGGCGGAGATCGCCGACGAGGCGTCGAAGGCCCGCTGGAGCGGCGACGAGCCGGCTGCTGCCGACGTGCCGCTTCCTTCCTGGGCGGAACCGGTCGACCTCGACGAGATCAAGCGCCTGATCCAGGAGTGCAAGCGCCTGATGCCGGACGTGGGGGTGCAGGTGCCGCCGAACCTGAGTGACTGGTGGCCCGAGCTGGTCGAAGCCGGGGCCACGGACCTCGGGGGGCTGAGCGCCAACGGCGACCACATCTCGCCGGAGGAGCCGTTCCCCTCGCCGCATCAGGTGCGCAAGGAGCTGGCGCCGCGGGGCTATGCGCTGACCGAGCGACTCTGCGTCTATCCCCAGTACATGGACATGGACTGGATGGAGCAGGGCGTCCTTGACGTCATCAAGCTGAAGTACTGGAGCTTCATCCCGCGGCGTGGCTCCGGTAGGCGCTCGGAAGAGGATCTCGACGCCGGGCTGGCTCCCCGGGCGATCGCGAAAGGGCGCGAGGGGACGCCGCTCACCGAGGATGAGATGACGGCGCTGTTCGCCGAGACGCGGCCGGAGGTGATCGAGGAGATGCGGGTCGCCGCCGACGAGCTGCGCCAGGAACTGGCCGGTGACGTCGCCACCTTCGTCGTCAACCGGAACATCAACTTCACCAACATCTGCGTCGTCGGCTGCGCCTTCTGCGGGTTCGGGCAGGGCAAGCGCTCCCCCGATGCCTACGAAGTCGCCGAGCCCGACTTCGCCTCGCGGATCGAGGAGGCGGTCGAGTTCGGCGCCACCGAGCTCTGCATGCAGGGGGGGATCCACCCGGACCTGACCCTGGAGGAGTACGGGCGCTGGCTGGCGCTCGCCAAGGAGACGGCGCCGCAGCTGCACCTCCACGCCTACTCGCCGATGGAGATCAACCATGCCTGCGAGCGCTCCGGCAAGGAGCCCGGGGAAGTCTTCGAATACCTGCTCGAGTGCGGACTCGGCTCGACCCCGGGGACGGCGGCCGAGGTGCTCGACGACGGGGTCCGGCAGCGGATCTCGCCGAACAAGCTCCCCGCCGGGCGCTGGGTCGAGATCATCGAAGCCTCCCACCGGGCCGGCCTGCGCTCGACCTCGACCGTGATGTTCGGCCACATCGAGGAGCCGCGCGAGCTCGCCCGCCACATGACGGTCGTGCGTTCGCTGCAGGAACGGACCGGCGGCATCACCGAGTTCGTGCCGCTCAGCTTCATCCCCTTCAACACGCTGCTCGGGCGCACCCACGGGATCGAAGAGATCACCGTGCGGGAGAACCTGAAGCACACCGCCGCCTTCCGCCTGGCGCTCGGCAGGTCGATCACCAACCTGCAGGCCAGCTGGGTGAAGATGGGGCTCGAGGGCGCCACCGAGGCGCTCCGCTGGGGCGTCAACGACCTCGGCGGGACGCTGATGGAGGAGAACATCTCGCGCATGGCCGGGTCCCAGCACGGGGTGAAACTGGAGGTCGAAGACCTGGTCGCGGCAGCCCGCAAGGCCGGCCGCGAGCCCGCCCAGCGCACGACGCTCTACGAGATCCTCGAGACCTACTAGGCCGATGCGGGCCATGGTCCTCGACCGCCCGCACCGACCGCTGCGAGCCGCCGACCTCCCCGAGCCGGAGCCCGGCCCGGGCCAGATCAAGCTCGCGGTGAAGACCTGCGGGGTCTGCCGCACCGACCTCCACATCTACGACGACGAGCTCCAGGGCGAGCCGAAGCTGCCGCTGGTGATGGGGCACCAGATCGTCGGCGAGGTGGTCGGGACGGGCGAGGAAGCGGAGCGCTTCGCGGTCGGGACGCGGGTCGGGGTGCCATGGCTCGGCTGGGCCGACGGCACCTGCCGGTACTGCCGCTCGGGGCGGGAGAACCTCTGTGAGCACGCCCGCTTCACCGGCTACGACGTCGACGGTGGTTACGCCGAGTTCGCCGTCGCCGCCGAGGACTTCTGCTTCCCGCTCCCCGACCTCTACTCCGATGCCGAGGCGGCGCCGCTCCTCTGCGCCGGGCTGATCGGCTACCGGGCGCTGCGGCTGGTCGGCGAGGCGGAGCGGATCGGCTTCTACGGCTTCGGCTCCTCCGCCCACATCCTCTGCCAGGTCGCCGTCCACGAAGGCCGGCGCGTCTTCGCCTTCACCCGCGACGGGGATGCCGATGGCCAGGCGTTCGCCCGCAGCCTCGGCGCCGAGTGGGCGGGAGGGTCCTCGGATCTGCCGCCGGAGGAGCTCGACGGGGCGATCGTCTTCGCCGCGGTCGGCCCGCTGATGGTGCAGGCGCTGAAGGCGACCGCGCCCGGTGCCCGGGTGATCAGCGCCGGCATCCACATGAGCGAGATCCCGGCCTTCTCCTACGACCTGCTCTGGGAGGAGCGGACGCTCGGCTCGGTCGCCAACCTGACCCGGGCCGACGGCGAGGACCTGCTCCGCATCGCCCCCCACGTCCCGGTGCGCGCCGCGGTCACCACGTACCCGCTGGAGGACGCTCAGCAGGCGCTGGAGGACGTCCGCGCCGGCCGCATCGAGGGCTCCGCCGTCCTCGTCGTCTTCGCGTAGCCCTGCTCCGCCCGGGGTACCTGTCCTTCAAGACAACGAAGGAAAGGGATCAGATGGCTGATACGCCAAGCAACACCGATGAGGCCAAAGGACGCGTCAAGGAGGCCGCCGGCAACCTCACGGGCGACAAGGACTTGAAGAACGAGGGCAAGGCCGACAAGGCCTCGGGCAAGCTGAAGGAGGGCATCGACAAGGTCCGCGACGCCATGCACAGAAACTGAGCGCCGGCTAGCGGAAGAGGTCGTCCTCGCGCGGCCGGCGGATCGCCGCCGCGCCGGGGCCGTCCTCCTCGGTGACCCAGCGGCCGAGGCCGCCGACCACCGCGGCCGGCACCGCCGCCACCTTGTCGCGGACGAGGTCGGCGGCGGCCGCCGCCTCATCGGCGATCGCGATCTGGGTCGCCAGCAGCTCGCGCCCGTTGGCGTCTTGGCGTCCCCGCCAGTCATCCAGCGGCGTCAGCCCGGCACAGCCGATCGCCACCTCGGCCTGGCCGATCCGCCAGGCGCGGCCGAAGCTGTCGGCAATCACCACCCCGATCCGCGCCCCCGCGGCGCCGCCGATCTCGCTCCGCAGTCGTCGCGCCGACTCGTCAGGGTCCTCGGGCAACAGCAGCACAGTGTCGTCCCCGGCCACGTTCGAGTTGTCGATCCCGGCATTGGCGCAGACCAGGCCGTGCCGGGTCTCGACGATCAGCACCCCGCGCTCGGCCCGCACCACCTCGGCCGACTCCTCGAGGATCAGCTGCACCATGTTCGGCTCCTTGCCGAGGATCCGCGCGAGCTTGCTCGCTTCCGCACTCGGGATCACCGATGAGAGCCGCCTGGTCCGGCCCTCGGCCTTGGAGACGACCTTCTGGGAGATGACGAGCACGTCGCCGTCGGTGAGGTCCCCGGCCGACTGTGCGATGAGCTCCCCTAGCGGGTCCCCGGCCGCGATCTCCGGCACGCCAAGAATCGGCCGGACGCGCACTTCGGCAGCCCGATCATCACCCCCTAACCGGCTTTTAGGGGGTGATGATCGGGCTGCTTCGCCGCTGTCCAGACTCATATCCCCAGGGCCTTCGCCGTCCGCCGCGCCCCGCCGCCCATCTCCACGCGCATGGTGAGGGCCACGATGTCGGCGGGCGTGTCGAGGTCGAGTCCCAGCGAGGGCAGCTCCTCGACGCCGTAGGGGATGCCGGCGGCTCGCGCCGCGGCGACGTGGCGCTCGCGACTGCCCTCGCCGAAGCTCGGCTCGATCGCCCGCGGTGGCGCCAGCACCAGTGCGTTGGTGCCGGTCCCGTGGCGGTCCGGGATCACGGCGACGTAGGGGTCGGGGACGCCGGTCAGCATCTTGTCCAGCTCACGCGGGTCGAGGAGGGGGCAGTCGCCGGGAAGGAGGGCGACGCAGCCCGCCCCGGCCGCCTCGGCGGCGGCGATCCCGGCCAGCGCCGCGGCGGAGTGATTCGCATCGTCGAAGTCGCTGAGGAGGTCGGCTCCCGCCGCCGCGGCGAGCTCCGCCGCCCGCGGCTCCTGACTGACCACGATCGTGCGCTCGATTAGCCGCGCCGACCCGATCGCCTCGAGGACGTCGGCGACCATCGCGGCCACCAGGTCTGGCTTGCGGGTCTCCTCGACTCCCGGGTCGAGCCGCGACTTCGCCACCGCGAAGCGCTTCACCGGCACCACCGCCGTCGCCCTCATGCCTCGATCAGCGTCGCCGCGTAGTCGAGCACCGTGCGGGCGAGGCGGACCCGGCCCGCGGCGCCGTCCATCAGGGTCGGCGCGACGAGGGTCGGGATCTCGGCCGGGGGAGGGTCGGGGTCGCCCTCGTCGACGACCATCGCGTCGATCAGCCCGGCGTAGAGGGAGGCGACGCCCGCCGCCGTGGTCGGCCGCCCCAGGGCTTCCATGAAGCGGTCGGTCGGGCCCTTGACGATGCGGCCGCCGACGTAGGGGGAGACGGCGACGACCGGGGCGACGGAAGCCTGGATCGCTTCGCGCATCCCCGGCACAGCGAGGATCGGGCCGATGCTGATCACCGGGTTGGAGGGTCCGACGACGATCAGGTCGGCGGCGCGGAGGGCGTTGACGACCTCGGTGGTCGGATGGGCCTCGGCGATCCCGTCGAGCTCCACCCCCAACACCTCCGGCTTGCCGCCGTCGAGGATCAGGTACTCCTGCAGGTCGCGGCGGCCGAGGTCGGTGAGGACCTTGGTGCGGACGGCCTCGTCGGTCATCGGCAGAACCCGGGCGCGGACGCCTAGGCCGCGGGCGATCTGCGCCTGGGCATCGGTGAGGCGGCCGCCCTCGCGGAGGAACTCACGCCGGTAGAGGCAGGTGGCGAGATCGCGGTCGCCGAGGCTGAACCAGTTGGGGGCGCCGACCTCGGCCATCCGCTCGCTGACCCGGAAGGTGTCGTCGCGGAGACCCCAGCCGCGCTCGGCGTCGATTTCGCCGGAGAGCCAGTAGGTGACCAGGTCGGGGTCGGGGGAGACGTGGACGCCGAGGGTCTCGATGTCGTCGCCGGTATTGGCGATGACGGTGAGGTCGGGGCCGAGCTCCTCCTGCATCCCGGCGGCGAGTTTGGCCCCGCCGGTGCCGCCCGCGAGGAGGGCGACGCGCATAGTTTCCTGGCTAAGCAAGGGGCGCCAGTCTATTGTCCGCCGCATGCGGCTCGACGGCAGGAAGGCGTTGGTGACCGGTGGCGCCAGCGGGATCGGCGCGGCGATCGCCGAGCGGCTGGCCGCCGAGGGCGCCGAGGTCTGGGTCGGTGACATCGATGTGCCCGGCGCAGAGCGGATCGCGGGCGAGATCAACGGCCATGCGCTGGAGCTCGACGTGACCAGCCTCGACTCGGCTCGGGCGGCGGTCGAGGAGATCGAAGATCTCGCGATCCTGGTCAACAACGCCGGCACCGACGAGTTCGGCTTCTTCCCCCAGACCACGCCGGAGCAGTGGCAGCGGGTGCTCGACATCAATCTGAACGGGGTGATCAACTGCACCGCGGCGGCGCTGCCGGGGATGCAGGAGGCCGGCTACGGCCGGATCGTCAGCATCTCCAGCGAGGCGGGCCGGGTGGGGTCCAAGGGCTCCGCCGTCTACTCGGCCGCCAAGGCGGGCGTGATCGGCTTCACCAAGGTGATCGCGCGGGAGAACGGCCGCTACAACGTGACCGCGAACGCGATCGCCCCCGGGCCGATCGAGACGCCGCTCCTGATGGCCGCCAAGGAGCTGGGGGAGGTGGGAGAGCGCCTGATCGACAACATGCGCTCCCAAACCCAGCTCGGCCGGCTCGGCCAACCCTTTGAGGTGGCGGCCGCCGCGGCCTTCCTCGCCTCCGATGACGCCACCTTCGTCACGGGCGAGACCTTGGGCGTCAGCGGCGGCCTCGGCATGGTCTAAATTCCGGCACGAACATACGAACATATGTTCGTATTCCTGCTACCCTCGTTCGTATGGCGGGGAGGCCCGGAAGAGAGGAAAGAGAAGCCCAGGCGAAGGTCCTGAGAGCCGTCCTCGTGGTCGGCGACAAGGGCATCACAGAAGCGGACCTCGAGGCCGTGACCGAGGGCCTCGGCGCGGCGGAGATCGAGTCGGCAGTCGAGGCCCTCCTCGCCTCCGGCCTCCTCAAACGCGAGGAAGCGCTGCTCTACCCCAGCGGCGCCGCCACCCGCTTCAACCGCCTCCGGCCCCTCTGATCCCCGCAACCTCCGCGCCCCGGGCGCGGGTCGGGGGGAGAACCACCGCCATTTGCTGACTTGACCCGACTATGACGGGGTCAACTCAGCAAACGGCAGAGCGGACGGCTGGGGCGTGGGGTCTGGCGCGGACTCAACACGGGGTGGTGACTCGGAGGCAACTGTTGGCGCTCGGACTGACGACCAGTGGGATCGAGCATCGCCTGGCTCGGGGCCGTCTTCATCTTGTCGCCCGTGGGACCTACGCCGTCGGGCGTCCGACCTTGACGGCCAACGGTCGATGGATGGCGGCGGTACTCGCCTGTGGTGGGGATGTGGCTCTCGATGGCGGCGTCCTGCTCCGTCCGGAGCGCAGGCCGGCGACGGCGGTCGTCCTCAGTCATGACAGTGCCGCCGCTCTGTTCGCGATCGGTTGCGAGCTCGCGGGGCGCATCGAGGTCTCGACCCTTCTTCCCACCGATCGCAGCGTGCCCGGGATCAAGCTCCATCGCCGCCCCAGCCTGCGCCGCGACTCGGTCGGCTACTACGAAGGCATCCCCGTCACCTCGCCTGCCCAGACCCTGATCGACCTCGCCACCCGACACGACCGGGCCGTCATGGAGCGGTCGATCAATGAGGCGGACGGGCTCGGGCTCATCCGCACCGACGATCTCCGCAGAGTCCTCGACGACCACCACGGCGAGCGCGGCGTGGCGCGACTGCGCGCGATCCTCGACCGACGCACCTTCCGCTACACGCGCTCAGAGCTCGAGCGCGCATTTCTCCCGCTGGTCCGCGCCGCCGGCCTGCCGCTTCCGCGCACCTCGGTCTATGTCAACGGCCACGAAGTCGACTTCCACTTCCCGGCACTCGACCTCGTCATCGAGGCCGACAGCATCACCTACCACCGCACTCCCGCCCAACAGACCAAGGACCGCGAACGCGATCAGAGCCACTCCGCTGCCGGCACTTCCCACCTGCGCTTCACCCACGCCCAGATCAAGTACGAGCCGGACCGCGTGGCGCGCGTCCTCCGGGCGACCACGTCCCAGCTGAGGCGCCGGGGGAGAGTCGCGATCCTCCCCTCATAGCCGCCGTGTAGAGGGGATGATCGCGACTCTCCCCATAGGCTCCCCGGGTGACCCCCCGCGGCCAGACCCAGACCGCCCTCGTCTCGATCGGCGCCGCCGTCCTGCTCGTCGTCCTCAAGCTCGGCACCGGCATCGCCACCGGGTCCTTGGCCCTCGTCTCGGCCGGGATCGAGTCGAGCGGCGACGTCATCGCCGCGATCCTGACCTTGCTCGCGATCCGGCTCGGGGGCCAGCCGCCCGATCGCGAGCATCCCTACGGGCACCGCCGGGCCGAGAACCTCGCCGGGCTCGGCGAGGCGGCGATCCTCTCCGGCGGTGGCGCCTTCGTCGTGATCCAGGCGGTCGATCGCCTCGGCTCAGGCGGCGACGGTGGCTTCGACCCGCGCTGGTACGTCTTCGCGGTCATCGGCTTCGCGCTCGTGGTCGACTTCAGTCGCGTCTCCATCTCCGTCCGCAGCGCCAAGGAGTACAAGTCCGCGGCGCTCCGCTCCAACGCCTTCCACTTCGCCGGCGACATGGCGGGCTCGATCGCCGTCCTCTGCGGCATCACCGCCGTCGCGCTCGGCTTCGACCAGGGCGACGCGATCGCCTCGCTGATCGTTGCCGCGATCATCTTCACCGCCGCCGCCCGCCTGATCTACGAGAACTCACGCGTGCTGATGGATACCACGCCGCTGGAGGCCCAGGCCGCCGCCGAAGCGGCGATCCGCTCGCTGGACGAGGTCGAGCTCCGGCAGCTGCGGCTGCGCGAGTCCGGGGGCCACTATTTCGCCGACGCGACGATCGGCGCCGCCCCCGACCAGGCGCTGGTCGCCAGCCACAAGGCCGCCGACCGGGTCGAGGCGGCGGTCCGCCGGGCGCTCCCCACCGCCGACGTCGTCGTCCACGTCGAGCCGCTGCGCGAGGGCCTCGACCTGCGCGCCCGCGCCCTCGCGATCGCCCTCGCCGAACCCGCCGTGCAGGAAGCCCACGACATCGCGATCTACCGCCACGACGGCCGCTGCGGCGTCTCCATGCACCTGAAGCTCGACGCGGCGACGCCGCTCGCGGCCGCCCACGAGGTGGCCGAGCGGATCGAGGCGGCGCTGCGGGCCGAGGCGGAGGTCGACGACGTGCAGACTCACCTGGAGCCGCTGGAGGAGCCGCTCGTCGCCCGAACTGACGACGACGACCCGGCGGCGCCGCGGATCGCGGCGCTGGTCGAGGAACGGACCGGCAAACCGCCACGGCGTCTGCGCCTACTGGCGACCGAAGTCGGGCTGGTCGTCTTCGTCGACGTCGTCGCTAGCCCCGAGGCCACCCTCGAGGCGGCGCACGAGATGGCGCGCCGGCTCGAGCAGGAGATCCGCCGCAACCGGCCGGAGGGCGCGGCGCGGATCGTCGACGTCGTCGTCCACACGGAGCCCTGAGCCGGGGGCGGTCGCCCGCCCGGAGTACCTTCCTTGGTGTGCCCGATCGACGGCGACATGGCGGTACGGGCTCAACCACCTATCGGCGGCTCGCCTTCATCGTCGCCGCCACGGTCATCGCAGCGGATCAGATCGCGAAGCTGCTCGCCGTCCATTACCTCGCCGACGGGCCGGTCCACCTCGTCGGCGGCGTCCACCTGCAGCTCTTCCGCAACTACGCCGGGCCGGGAGGCAGTTGGGCCGGGCACACGGTCCTGATCTCGGCCTTCACGGTCGCCGCCGCGATCATCCTCGCCGTCGTCATCTTCCGCTCGCGCCTCGATCGCCTCACCGCGATCGGCTTCGGCCTCTTCCTCGGCGGCGCGGTCGGCAACGGCCTCGACCGGCTGCTCCGCGGTCCGGGCCCGCTGCACGGAGGAGTGGTCGACTGGCTCAGCCCCAGCGCCCACGGCGGCAGCATGAACCTCGCCGACCTGGCGCTGAACGCGGCGGTCGTGGTGATGATCGCCGGCGCTCTGCTCTCGATGCGCCCACGGCGGCGCAACGAGCGGGAACCGGGGAAGACCCTGAACGAACCTCCCTGCAGTTCGTGAGTGAAGGGTCTTCCCCGGTTCCCGCCCCTGCGGCCCGTCCCTACTGAGCCTGCAGCACCATCGAGAAGGTGCCGAACAGTTCGCCCGCGGCGAATTCGCTGCTCGCCGGGGGCGCTTTTTCGTCGCCCTGGTTGAACACCGAGTTGAGCGTCGTCGCGGCCACCGCCTGTAGTTTCGCTTCGGCGCCTTTGATCGTGACCTGGCGCGTCGTCGCGTTGCTCTGGATCGCGTTCGCCGGGAAGACGAGGTCGACGATCGAGGAGCGGCCGGTCGCCCCGGGGAAGGGCGGAGTCGGCGTGATTTCGAGTTCGACCGTTGCCGTTTTCTGGGCGAATTCGACGTAGATGTTGGTGATTTTCATCGTCGGCGAAAGGGTTTTGCCGTTCTTGACGATTTCGACTCCGCCGGTGGTGACGATCTGGCCGGTCGTGTAGTTGGTCGCCAACGTCCCGCCCGCGATCGGGAAGGTGAAGTTGGTGACTTTCGAGTTCTTCGCCGGGGCGATCGGTTTGATCCCGCTCGACAGGTTGACGCCCTTTTCGCCGAACTTTTTGAAGGTCGCGGCGGAGCCTTCCAGCGTCGCTTCGTTCTGACCGAGGATGGTCAGGCTCGAGGGCACCGTGGTGCTGAACTCGTTGCTCATCACCCGCTGGTTGATCCGCTGGCTCCCCTGCAGCCCGAGTTTGTTCGAGATCCGGGTGGCGGCCTTCTGGGTCAGCGTCAGCTGCCCCGCCTTGATCCGGGCGCCGAAGCCTTCACGGGCGGCGGTCGGCGTGCCGAAGGTGCCGAGCTGCATGTGAGCGCCGGCGATCGTCGCGCGGACGATGTTGTGCACGGTGTTCACTTCGACCCCGCTGATCGGCACCGAGCGCGAGCCCTTGACCAGCTGGAAGCCGCCGGGGCTGGTGATGTGGCCCTGGGCGTTGGTCGGGTCGAACATCCCTTCGGCGACCGGCAGGCTGATCTTGTTGCCGCTGGTCTGGCCGGTGCCGACGCCGGCGAGGCCGATGCCAAGGTTGGTCAGCTTCTTCAGGAAGCCCTTCTTCAGGTGGAAATCGGTGGTGCCGCCGGAGATCGGGTCCCGGGCCGCGGAGGCGGCGGGGACGAAGGCGAGGAGCGCGACCATTGCGGCCACTGCCCCGACGATCATCCGGAGGGCGACCGGCCGGGATTTGGCGTGCATCATGTCGTCCTTCCGTAGTTGCATGAGTCCGTACCTGCTTCAACACACCCCTTCCCCGTTGTTCCGGTCGATCCGCCCGATGGGTGGGTGCTTGCAGGGGGTTCAGGCGCGCTGAGGCGGCCTGGGAGGGCGCGCTCAGGCGGCTTCGAGCAGCGCCTGGCGCAGCTTCGCCTCGCTCTGCGGGCCGCGGAAGGTGGCGACGATGCGGCCCTGCGGGTCGAGCACGAAGGAGGTCGGCAGCCCGACCAGGCCGTAGGTTTCGCCCGCCGTGCCGGAGGTGTCGGCGAGCACCGGGAAGTCCCAGCCGTGCTTGCGGACGAAGGCGCGCGCCGGGCCGCCCGCGTCGTCCCAGTCGACGGCGACGACGGTGGCGCGGTCGCCGAGCGCCGCCGACAGCTTGCGCAGGGTCGGCGCCTCTTCCGCGCAGGGCGCGCACCAGCTGGCGAAGAAGTCCACCAGGGCGGGCTTGCCGCGCAGGGCGGCGAGATCGACGGCGGGCGGGCGCAGCGCCTTCGACGGCAGCGGTGGCGCCGCGCGCCCGGTCTGCTCGGAGCCGCCGCCGCTGGCCAACTCGGCGACCACGAGCGCGGCGACGACGAGCCCCGCGACCGCCACCCAGCGGCCCCGCGGCGCCGCCCGCCAGGCCCTCCTCACAACTGCGCCAGGGCCTCGGTGCCGAGCGCCAGCTTTTCCGGCTTGAAGGTCGGCGGGAAGAGTGCCCGGATCTGTCCCTGCGGGTCGATCGCGAAGATTTCCGCGTTGTGCTCGATTTCCTCGGGATCGTTGGCATTGTGTTCGGGCTTCACGCCCCACGCCTGCCAGACCTTCTCCAGTTCGGCCTGGGAGCCGAGCAGCCAGTCGATCTCGCCGCTGGTGCGGTGGCGTTTGTTGAAGTAGGCGGCGCTCGCCGGGGTGTCGTGGGCGGGGTCGACCGAGACGGCGAGGAAGAGCGGCCGCTTGCCCTGCGGGATGTGCGAGTAGGCGGTGTGGACCTTGCCGGCGACGATCGGGCAGAGATCGGTGCAGTGGGTGTAGAGGAAGGCGACCAGGACCGAGTGCCCCTTCAGCTTCGCCAGGTCGACCTTCTTGCCGTACTGGTCGGTGAGCTTGATCGGCGGCGCGTTCTTGGCGGGGACGGCGTCGCCGCCGGGGATGGCCGGGAGCGTCACCGCGGCATTGCTCGCCGAGCCGGAGCCGCTACCGCAGCCGGCGGCGATCACGCCGAGCGCGAGCGCCGCGGCCAGGAAGGGGGCGACGCGAAGGAAGGAGCGACGGAGCGGGGACTGCACGACAGCCCAAGCTATGGGGTGAAGCTAAGGCCGAGTTGAAGACAGCTCGACCAGCCGCGCGGCCAGCTCCCGCGGGCGCGAGAGCATCGGCAGGTGGCCGCCGGGCAGCTCCGCGAACTCGACCCCCTCGCCGAGGCGCTCGCGGGTGAGGCGACGCTGGAACTCGAGCGGGAAGAGGCGGTCGTCATGCGGGGCAAGGACGGTGGTCGGCAAGTAGGGCCAGCGCTCGACGCTCAGCGGCTCGGCGAACATGCCGGGCGCCGGGCGGCCCTCGTATTCGTCGTTCGCGGCCAGCGTCGCCGCGTCGACGTCGTGGTAGAAGACCTCATCGAGCGCCGCCTCGTCCCAGTCCTCGGGCGGGCCGAGGCGCGCGGTCAGCGATGCGATCGCCTCCGCGTGGCCGGTGTCTTTCCACCAGTCGCCCGCCGCCTCGCCCAGCTTCGGGATCATCGGCGCGAGCAGGATCAGCCGCTGCGGGCCGAGCCGGTCGGCGACGACCGCCGCGGTGTAGGCGCCGAGCGACTGGCCGACGATCACCAGCGGCTCCGGCCGCGGGTCGGGGAGCGCCGCGATCACCGCGTCGGCGTGGGCGCTCGGCCCCGCGTCGGGGTCGTCGAGCGGCAGCGGCGGGGCGATCCCGTCGTGGCCCAGATCGCGGAGCGCCGCGATCGACGCCTCGTACACGCGCGGTCGGAGCCCGCGCCGGGGATCAGGACGAAGGTCGTCCACCTGCCCTCACCGAATCTCTCGCTCGTCTCGGTCAAGCTATGCAGAGGATATGGAGCACGCCCGTCGCCAGCAGCTGGAGGCCTACGTCACCCGCGACGGGTCGACGATCCGCGAGTGGGCGGGGCCGGGCTACGCGGCCGAGGCGACGAACCTGAGCCTCGCCGAGGCGACTGTCGCTCCGGGTGGGACGACGATCGAACACCTGCACCGACGCTCGGAAGAGCTCTACCTGGTCACGGCGGGAGCGGGGCGGCTGCGGGTCGGCGAGGAGGAGCGGGCGGTCGCGGCGGGCGACTGCGTGGCGATCCCGCCCGGCACGCCGCACCGGCTGCATAACGACGGTGAGGTCGACCTGGTCGTCGTCTGCGCCTGCTCGCCGCCGTACTCGCACGAGGACACGGTCCTGCTCGAGGAGGAGTGATGGCGGTGGAGCTGCGTGAGGCTTGTCGCGGCGACGAGCTTGCGGTAGCCGAACTACATGTGCGCTCCTGGCAGGAGGCCTACAGCGAGCTGATGCCGGCGGAGTTCCTCGCCGCGCTGGATCCGCGGGATCGGATCGGGCGCTACACGTTCGGGTCGGGCGCGGCAGATGCCCCGACGACGTTGCTCGCGGTCATCGCCGAGAGGGGAGACGGGGGTGACCCTTCCCTCACAAAAGGGGAGGTTCGTCCAGGGTCACCCCCGTCTCCCGGCGAGGCGCTGTTGGGGTTCGTGACGTTTGGTGAGTCTCGTGATGACGACGCGGGAGGCTTGGGGGAGATCTATGCGTTGTATGTCGATCCGGATCGCTATCGGGGTGGTGTGGGACGGATGCTGATGGCTGAGGCCCGGGACCGGCTGGTCGACGCCGGCTTTACGGAAGCGATTCTGTGGGTGCTGCAAGGGAACGAGCGGGCTCGCACTTTCTACGAAGGCGAAGGCTGGGAGGCTGATGGGGGCACCCGCGAGGAGAACCCGTACGACATCGTCAGCAACGTCGACCGCTTCCGACGCAAGCTCCCGTGAAGAGGGTCCGGGGAGGACCCTGAACGAACCTCCCCGCCGTTGTGAGAGAAGGGTCCTCCCCGGACCCTCTCCGCTAAACCTGATCCCGCCGAAAGCAGTCCTCCGCATGGTCATTGACGATCCCGACCGCCTGCATCCAGGCGTAGACGATGGTCGGGCCGACGAATTTGAAGCCCCGCTTCTTCAGCTCTTTTGAGACTTCCTCGGAGAGCGGCGTCTTCGCCGGGAGCTCGATCCCGTCGCCGCGTAGCACCTCGCCCTCGGTGAAGGACCAGCAGAAGTCGCTGAAGTCTTCGCCGGAGTCGCGCATCTCGCCGAAGATCCGCGCGCCGGCGATCGTCGATTCGATCTTTGCCCGCGAGCGGATGATCCCCGCGTCGCCGAGCAGCCGCTCGATGTCGCGCTGCTTGAACTTCGCCACCTTGTCCGGGTCGAAGTCCTTGAACGCGGCCCGGAAGGCATCGCGCTTGCGCAGCACCGTGATCCACGCCAGCCCGGCCTGGAAGCCGTCCAGCATCAGCTTCTCCCAGAGAGCTCGCGGGTCGCGCTCGGGCACGCCCCACTCCTCGTCGTGGTAGGCCGCCATCAGCGGGTTCGACTGCGCCCAGGCGCAGCGGGTCAGCTCTGCCATTGCTCGGCCCGGATCGCGAAGCGGACGTGGTCGCGCCAGCGGCCGTCGATCTTCAGGTAGCGCTCGGAGAAGCCCTCGCGGACGAAGCCGCAGCGTTCGACCAGGGCGATCGAGGGCGCGTTGCCGGGCTGGACGTTGGCTTCGATCCGATGCAGGGCGAGGTCGGTGAAGGCGCGCTCCACCACCAGGCGGAGGGCCGCGGT
Organism: uncultured Solirubrobacterales bacterium; assembly: GCA_963795675.1. Lineage (GTDB taxonomy): Bacteria > Actinomycetota > Thermoleophilia > Solirubrobacterales > 70-9 > VAYN01. The sequence goes on along the minus strand of CAWCJB010000004.1, from coordinate 305,217 downwards.
CATGTAGCCGGCGCCGCTCCAACGGGCGACCCCGCCGTAGCCGAGGAAGGCGCTCTGCAATGGCCCGCGGATGATCTGGCTGATGTTGAAGTAGCCGACGATCTCGCCGTCCTCAGGGCGGCAGGCGAGATTGGCGTCGAAGTCGGCGCGGCGGGCGCGGGTGATCCAGGCATCGAACTCGGGCGCGGTCACCGGCGGCGTCACCCAGGGCCGATGCAGCTCGGCGCTGTCGACCATCGCGGCGATGAACGCCTCCCGGTCCTCCGGCTCCGGCGGGCGGAGCGCGACGGCAGGGGTTGGGCGGGCGGCGGCCGGGCCGGTGCTGGGGGTCTCGACGTCGGTCACGACTTCATCCTAGGCAGGCCCGCGCCTCCGCATGGCGGGCCCCGATCTCACGTTTTCGCCGCCACACCCGTTTGACTATGAAAGCGAGCGCAGGAGGATGAGCGAATGTCCGATGTCGTCTGGGATGTCTACGAGAGCCCGATCGGGCCGCTGACCCTGATCGCTGGCGAGGCGGGCTTGCGCGGCCTCTGGTTCCCGGGCAAGACGCCGGTCCCGGCCGAGGCGGCGCGTCGGCCGCTGCCCGCGGTGACCGAGCAGCTGGAGGCTTACTTCCAGGGCGAGCTGCGTGCCTTCGACCTCGACCTCGACATGCGCGGCACGCCGCTCGACCGCGAGGTCTGGCGCCGCCTCCTCGACATCCCCTATGGGAAGACCGAGAGCTACGGGGAGCTCGCCGCCCGCGTCGATCCCGACCTCTTCGGCACTGACTGCGAGCCGTGGCAGCGGGCCCGCGCGGTCGGCGCCGCCAACGGGCGCAACCCGGTCTCGATCGTCGTCCCCTGCCACCGGGTGATCGGCGCCGACGGCTCGCTGACCGGCTACGGGGGCGGCCTGCACCGCAAGCAGGCGCTGCTCGAGCTGGAGGGTTCCGGCCGCCCCGATCCGGCCTGGAAAACCCGCCAGACTTCGCTTCTCTGAGGCGCTTCCCTGCGTTTCGCTCACGCCTCGCTCACGTTTCGCCCGCAAAGAGCGGGAAACTTCTTGCTCCTTGACGCCTCTTCAGGCGTTACACTGCCCCGCAATCTAGGACCGGTAAGCCGAATCCGGGGGCCGAAAAACCCCGGAGCGGGGGAACCGATTTTGGGGCGAATCCACCGGAAGACGGTGGGAGCGCAGGCTCCTTCAGCGCCAGCCCGACAGCTAACCCCGCAGGCCGACAAAGGAGATCGGTTTTGCGTTCATCCCATTTTGGGATCGGGTGGAAAGTTCGTATGGCGCTGGCGACCGGAGTGGTCGCGGCGATTGCCCTCCCCGCCACGGCGTTCGGCGCGGGCGGCGGCCTGACGCCTGCAGGCGCCTCGACCGACGCGGGCGAACCAGCCACCTCGACCACGCCGACCCCGGGCTCGCTCGAATGCACGACCTCCCCTGAAGGCATCCGCACCTGCCTGCCGGTCACCCCGGCGACCCTGGTGCTCGGCGTCGCCGCGCCGCCGGAAACGGCGCCGCCCGCGGTCAAGGCCGCGATCGCCGCCGCCAACCAGATCCGCACCCGCCCCTACATCTGGGGCGGCGGGCACGCCCGTTGGTGGAGCCCCGGCTACGACTGCTCCGGCGCGGTCAGCTACGCCCTGCATGGCGCCGGGCTGATCACGACCCCGATGGACTCCGGCGAAATGATGGGTTGGGGCGTGGCGGGCAAAGGCCGCTGGATCACGATCTACGCCAACGCCGGGCACGCCTTCGCGGTGATCGACGGGATCCGTTGGGACACCGTCGGTGACGAAACCGGGACGGGGCCGCGCTGGCACCCGGAAATGGTGTCGACGGCCGGCTACGTCGCGCGGCATCCCGCCGGGTACTAGATCCGGCTCTCCGTCTCGCCGTCCGGTTCGCCGCCGTAGAAGCGGTCGAGCACCGCTGGGAAAAGCTGATCCGAGGGATCGGCGCGTAGGAACAGGGTCATCGAGCTGCGGACCTTGATCGCGTCGATGCCGCCGAGGATGGACTCCGCGCTCGCGGCCGGGTCGGCGCTCAGCAACGCCCCGCAGCACTCCCGCAGGCGCGGGCCGAGCAGCGGGTGCTCCAGGTAAGCGCGGGCCTCGTCGAGCGAGCGGATCGCATAGGTCTGGGACATCGGACTCTGCCCGAGTCCGGCGATCTGGGGGAAGACGAACCAGATCCAGTGGCTCTGCTTGCGCCCCGCCCGCAGCTCCTCGAGGGCGCGGGAGTAGATCGCCGCATCTTCCTGCGCCTCGACGAAGCGGCGCAGCCCATGGCGGTCCTCGTCGCTCATCGATCCACCCTAGAAGCGGAGGTCCTCCTGAGAGTAAAGTCGGATAAGTAGACCGAATTACTCAACAAGTGAGAAAGAGGAGGAGCCGATGACCGTCACCGACACACTGGTCGAGAACGCGAATACCTATGCCGCCGACTTCGACAAAGGATCGCTGCCGCTGCCGCCCGGGAAGGGGATAGCGGTGCTTGCCTGCATGGACGCCCGCCTCAACCCCTACGGCCTGCTCGGCCTGGAGGAGGGCGACGCGCACGTGATCCGCAACGCGGGCGGGGTCGTCGACGACGACGCGATCCGCTCGCTGGCGATCTCGCAGAACCTGCTGGGGACGGAGGAGATCGTCCTCATCCACCACACCGACTGCGGCATGTTGACCTTCACCGACGAGGAGTTCGCCGCGAAGCTGGAGAGCGAGACCGGCGAGCGCCCCGACTGGACCGCTCACGCGTTCCCCGACCCCGAGGCTGACGTCCGCGCCGGCATCGGGAGGATCCGCCAGAGCCCGTTCATCCCGCACACCGACAAAGTGCGCGGCTTCGTCTACGACGTCCACACGGGCCTGCTGAACGAGGTCGCCGCCTGAACGGACCTCCGAGCTCACGGCTGGTCGCCGGCCCGCAGGTTTTCGATCCGGGCGCCGTAGTCGCGCGCCAGGCGGGCGGCGACCAGCGAGCGGTGGCAGGCGGCCGCATCGCGCTCGACGCAAAAGAGTGCCGCGGTCGAGCGGCCGATGAAGCGGACGATCGGGTCGAGGTCGGCCGGGTCGAGGATCTCCTCGGTGTAGCGCTCGGCGTAGATGGTGGAGATGACGGTCCGCGAGCGCTTGCCCTCACCCCGCTCGGCATCGGCCTCGTACTGGGCTTCGCGCATCGAGGTGGTCGGGGCCAGTTCGGGAAGGTGCTGGTAGACGATCCCGGCGCCGCGCAGCTCCGCTTCCAGTCGCTTCGCGTTCGCCCAGGCGTACTCGTGGCCGCGCACCCCGCGGCGCTGGCGCAGGTCGAGCAGCAGGTCGACCTTCGCCGCGGCCAGGGTCGCCAGGAAGGAGTCGAGGTCGGCGCCGTAGACGCCGATCGTGCAGATCCGTCTCACGGCTCGGAGCCGATCACGCCCACGCCGCGGCGTCAAGCCCCGCCGGTGCCGATGTTGATGGGCCGAAAACTCCTCTATATCTGGAGTTTTCGGCCCATCAACCTTCGGGCGGCAGGGCGATCCCGGGGGTCCGGGCGACCGCCAGCGCCGACATCACGAACTGGGCGGAGCGGGGGAAGCGGCGCCCGGGAGGCGGCGGGCCGGCGTGGCGTTCGGCGATCTCGAGCAGGCGCAGGATCGCCCGTCCCGACTCGGCCTCCGGCCCCTCGACGTCGACCGCCAGCCGCCCCAGGGCGATCGACTCGCTCGGGTCGCCTTCGGCCATCGCCCGGCCGATCGCCGTGGTCAGGTGCGACACGACGCGCTCCATCCCCGGATCCTGCGCCCCCGGCGGTCCGGGTGGCGGCCCGAAATAGGCGGCCTCCTCGCCGGCCAGGATGCGCTCGATCTGCCCACCCGCGATCGAGCGGATCTGGTCCCCGCGCAATCCGACCATCACCGCGTAGCGCAGCTGGAAGGCGGCGGCGTGGAGCGGCTGGCCGTAGGGGTTGTCGCTGGCCCAGAGGATCTGGCCGGGCGGCACCAGACTGAACATCGCGACGAAATCCGCCGGGTTCCACCAGGAGCTGTCGATGAAAAGGTTAGGGTGCTCCGGCATCAGCCGCCACAGCCAGGCGAGGTCGGAGACCGCCGCGTGGGCGAGAATGAAGCGCGCCCCCGGGTAGCGCTGCGCCAGCTCCAGCGTGTCGCGGCCGAGCGCCGGGATCCCGCGACCGGCGTGGATCAGGATCGGCACCCCGCGCTCCTGGGCGAGCCGGGTCAGATCCTCGACCGCCGCCTCGCTCATCGCGAACTGCTCCGCCCGGGGGTGCAGCTTGATCCCGTGGGCGCCGAGGTCGAGGCAGCGCTCGGCCTCGGCCAGGGCCCCGTCGTGCGGGTTGACGCGGCAGAAGTGGACGATCCGCCCGTCGGCGCTCGCCTCGATCGCGCGCGCCTCGTCGTTGGCGACGCCGTAGCCGTCGGGCTCGTGCATCGGGAAGGTGATCGCCCGCGCGCCGGCGTTCTCCATCGTCGCGATCAGGTGCTCTGGCTCCTGGCGGTATTCGTCGGGATCGTTGCGGCCGAAGTGGGTGTGGGTGTCGAAGAGGGCGAGCGGCCCGATCTCCGCTTCGAGCGCGTCGACCCAGCGCCGTGCCTCGACCTCGATCGGTTCGATCTCGAACTCCTCCGCCTGCGGCGCCCCCGTCGGTTCGCTCACCGTCCCACCGCCTTTCCGATCCGTTTCACAGCCTCCTCGACCAGGGCCGGGGAGGTGCCGATGTTGAGCCGCGCGTGGCCGGCCCCCTGGGGGCCGAAGACCGGCCCCGGGTTGAGGGCGATGCGGCCGCGCTCGAGCAGCGCTTCGCAGGGGTCGTCTCCCAGTCCCAACCCCCGCAGGTCGAGCCAGGTCAGGTAGCCGGCGCGCGGCGGGGTGTAGGCGACCTCGGGCAGCGTCGCCGCCAGCAGCTCGGCGAGCAGGGCGCGGTTGTGGTCGAGGACGGCGATCACGTCGTCGAGCCAGGGTGCTCCGTCGCGATAGGCGGCGACGGTCGCCAGCAGGCCGAAGTGGCCGGCGTGGGAGGCGGCGAAGGGGAGCTTGCCGATGATCTCGGTGGCACGCTCGGAGGCGGTCACCGTCTGCGCGCAGGTGAGTCCGGCGAGGTTGAACGCCTTCGAGGCCGAGACGAAGGCGATGCCGTGCTCGCGCGCCTCCTCGGAGACGCTGAGGAAGGGGACGTGGCGGGCGCCGGGGAGGGTCAGCGGCCAGTGGATCTCGTCGCTCAGCACCCAGGCGCCGTTGGCGGCGGCGCAGGCAGCGAGCGCCTTCAGCTGATGCTCGGTCGGCACCGTCCCGATCGGGTTGTGGGGGCTGCAGAGGATGATCGCGACAGCGCCGCGGCGGAACTCCGCGTCGACCGCGTCGACGTCGAGCTCGCCGTCGACCAGCGGCACTTCGGCCAGCTCGCAGCCGAGCTCCTCGATGATCCCGAAGAAGGGGTGGTAGACGGGCGTGTTGATGACGATCCGGTCGCCGGGCTTGGCGATCAGCCGCAGAACCGAGGTGATCCCGTTGACGACGTCGGGGATCGCCCCGACGCGCTCCGGGTCGACCGTCCAGCCGAGCCGCGCCTGGGCGAAGTCGGCGAACGCCTCGGCGAGGCCGAGCTTGGGCGGGTAGCCGTAGCCGGTGTCGTCGAGCTCGACCGCCTCGGCGAGCGCGATCTTCACCGCCGGGGCCAGCGGGAAGTCCATCTCCGCGACCCAGGCCGGGAGCACGTCCTCGTCGTAGAATCGCCACTTGACGCTGCGGCGCAGGCGCAACTGTTCGAGGGAGAGCTCGGTCAGTTCCGGGTTGAGGCTCGCCATCAGGGCGCCAACTCTTTCAGGTCGGCGGCGCCTACTGGTGCCGTGTCTAGATCGGGGCGATCATGCTCTGCCAGAAGGGCCGGAAGCCCTCGCGCTCATACAGCTCCGCCGCGCGCTCGTTGTCGGCGATCACGGTGACCGTCCACCAGGTCGCGCCGAGCTCTTGCAGGCGGTCGCGGCAGTGGGCGATCAGCTCGGTGCCGACGCCGAGTCCGCGCGCCGCGGCGGTGACCGACAGCGACTCCAGGTCGCCGACCGAGTCGCCGAGGTTCCAGGTCGGGCCGGAGGAGCCGACGCGCAGGAACGCATAGCCCAGCGGTGCCTGCTCGGCGCCCTCGCCGGGGACGAGGAAGAGGTGGCCTTCGCCGGACTCGAGCCACTCGACGTACTGGCCGCGCCGCCGTCGCCAGGCCGTCTCGGTGTCGCGCACCGGGTAGGTCTGGCCGGTCAGCTCCCGGTGGTGCCCGACCATCTCCTTCCAGAGCCCCTCGACCAGGTCGACGTCCCCGACTCCCAGCTCGACGATCCGCCTCTCCATGCTCCCGATCCTACGGGCGCAGAAAAACGCGGTGTTCTCGGGGATCCTGCGATGTCGGGATAGGCTGGCTGAATGGTCGGTGCATCTGCGCGCAAGGGGGGCGGCCAGCCCTACGAGGACGTGATCCTCGAGGAGGCGCGGCGGGCAATCCAGATGCAGAGCTCCTCCTTGGACGAGTTGCGTTCGCGCACCGGTGTGCTGCTCGCGGCGGCGGCGCTCTCCGCCTCGTTCCTCGGTTCGGCGACCGCGCACGTTGGGGTCGCGATCAGCTTCTCGGGCGGGGCCGCGTTGATCCTCTTCGCCCTCGGCGTCGCGCTCTGCGTCTACCTCCTGGCCCCGCAAAGGAAAAACTGGACGTTCGTCAACAGCCCGAAGATTCTGACGAACGACTGGATCGTCCAGGAACAGCGGGGTCAATCGATGCGGCTCTTCCTCGCCGAGTGCATGGAGGACCAGTACGACGAAAACGAGCAGCAGCTCGAGGTCCTCTACCGCTGGTTCACCTGGGCAGCGGTTGCAATCGGTACTTCAGTGGTACTAGGGTGCCTTCAGTTGGCTATCGGCCATTGACCTTATGCCCAAAGCTCCCGACAGCGGCCCCAAAAATCCCGGCAAGCCCGGTCCCCGTGGCCCGGTCAAAATTCTGGGTCGGCCACTCGTCACCAGACCTCCGAAGAAGCCGGCCGGTCCGACCAAACCCGGCAAGCCCGCCACGCACAAGAGAGAAGCCTGAAGTTCCTCTCCGGGCTGGGTGGGGTTAACCCCACCGTCGGGACGCCGGGAGCCCTCAGGGTCTTCCGCCGGGGAGCCTCATTGGAAGCGGACCTCTGCTCGCGCAGGGTTGAGAAGCGCGCCGAAACGCGCGCAAAACGACCCAAACCGGACGGAGGATTCGATGCGATACAGAGGGAAGTTGGGCCTGGCGGGACGGGCGGGGCGCTGGAGCGCCGCCCACCGCAAGACGGCGATCTGGGGGTGGATCGCCTTCGTCATCGCCGCGATCGCGCTCGGCGGGACGTTGGGGACGAAGACCCTCTCCGATTCGCAGACCGGCGTCGGTGAGTCGAAGAGCGCCGACCTGGCCCTGGAAAAGGGCTTCCCTCAGGGGGCGACCGAGCAGGTCATCTTCCAGGCGCGCGGCGGCGAATCGGTCCACGGCCCGCAGGTCAAGCAAGCGATCGGGGCGGTCGAAGCCCGGCTGAGGCGTCTGCCCTTCGTCGCCAATATGACGGGCCCCTTTGCGAAGGGTGCCGATGGTCAGGTCTCCGGCGACGGCCGCTCCGCCTTGCTCAAGTTCGAAATCCCCGAACGGGGCAGCACCGAACCCGACGAAGTGGTCGGCAAAGCGCTCGCCCAGGTCGCCGCCGTGCAGAGGCAGCACCCTGGCCTGCGGGTCGAAGAGGTCGGCGACGCGAGCGGCGAAAAGGCCGTCTCGGAATCGCTCGAAGACGATTTCGCCAAGGCCGAGCTCACCTCGCTGCCGATCACGCTGCTGATCCTGATCGTCGTCTTCGGCTCGCTGCTGGCGGCGGGGGTGCCGCTGCTCTTGGCGCTGACCGCCGTCGGGGCGACGATCGGCCTGCTCGGCCCGGTCAGCCACCTGTTCGGCTCGGTCGCCGAACAGATCGACTCGGTGATCCTCCTGATCGGCCTCGCGGTCGGGGTCGACTACGCGCTGTTCTACCTGCGCCGCGAGCGCGAGGAGCGCGCCGCGGGGGCCGGTGAGCGGGCCTCGCTGGAAGCGGCGGCGGCGACCTCGGGACGGGCGATCCTCGTCTCCGGCTTCACCGTGATGGTCGCGATGGCCGGCATGTACATCGCCGGCGACCCCACCTTCGCCTCCTTCGCCACCGGGACGATCATCGTCGTCGCGGTCGCGATGGTCGGGTCTCTGACGGTGCTGCCGGCGCTGCTGGCCTGGCTCGGGGACCGGATCGAGAGGGGACGGATCCCGTTCCTGGGCCGGCGTCGCGGCGGCGCCGACGGCTCCCGCGTCTGGGGCGCCCTGGTGACCCGGGTGATGCACCGGCCGAAGCTGGCCGCCGGGATCGCGGTCGCGGGCATGGTCATCTGTGCCCTGCCCGCGTTCGGCCTGAAGACCGCCAACTCCGGCACCAGCGGGCTGCCCAAGGACATGCCGATCGTGCAGACCCTGGACCGGGTCGAAGCCGCCTTCCCTGGTGGGGTCGAACCGGCCCACGTCGCGATCTCGGCGGCCGATGTGAAGTCGCCCTCGGTCACCCACGCGGTCGAGGCGCTGCGCGAGCGGATCGCCGCCGACCCTCACGACTTCGGTCAGCCGCAGCCCTACCGGGTCGCCAAGGACGGCAAGGTCGCCGAACTCCAGGTCCTGCTGGCGGGCGACGGCACTGATTCACGCTCCCAGGACGCCCTGGCGAAGCTCCGCGACGAGATGATCCCGGCCACGGTCGGGGCCGTCCCCGGGGCGCAGGCGCAGGTCGCGGGATCGACGGCGAGCTCGGTCGATTTCAACGACCTGCTCGGTGAACGCGTTCCCTGGGTCTTCGCCTTCGTCCTCGGGATGGCGTTCCTGCTCCTGCTGGTCAGCTTCCGCTCGCTGGTCATCCCCCTGACCGCGATCGGCCTCAACCTGCTCTCGGTCGGGGCCGCCTACGGCGTCGTCGTCTGGATCTTCCAGGACGGCCATCTGGAAGGCCTGCTCGGCTTCCACTCGGTCGGCACGATCACCGCCTGGCTGCCGCTGTTCCTCTTCGTCGTCCTCTTCGGGCTGTCGATGGACTACCACGTCTTCATCCTCACCCGGATCAGGGAGGCGTACGATCGCGGCATGTCGACGGAGGCGGCGGTCTCGCACGGGCTGCGGACGACCGCGGGGGTCGTCACCTCGGCCGCTGCCGTGATGGTCGCCGTGTTCGGGATCTTCGCCACCCTCTCCTTCCTCGACTTCAAGGAGATGGGGGTGGGGTTGGCGGCGGCGATCCTGATCGACGCGACGATCATCCGCGGGGTGCTCCTGCCGGCGACGATGAAGCTGCTCGGCGAGCGCAACTGGTACCTGCCGCGGTGGCTGGAGTGGCTGCCGCGGGTCGGGCTGGAGGGGGCGTCGGTCGGCGCGGGTTCAGGGGACGACGTGCCGATGGCGGCCGGCAATGGCGCCGGCCCCGAGGAGGGTCGCGCGCGCCCTACGCGGCGGGCCGCGGAAGAGGCGGCGCGCGCTTGACGCGCCTCCTCGCCATGGCCCCGCCGTGGGCCAGAGAGCTGTGGCGGTTGGTGCCGCGTGTCCCGGCGCAGATCGGGGGCGGCATCAGCCTGCTCAGCTTCATCGTCTGGGCGCTGACCGGCGCCGACAGCCCCTGGTTCCTCTGGACCTGGCTGGCGGTCTGGTTGGCGCTGGCGCTGGTCGTCGCCTGGCGCTGGTCGCGCCTGGCTCCGCCCGGGCCGCGCCGCTCGCTCGAGACCCTGGGCGCGTTCTCGCTCGTCCTCTCGATCAACGCCGTGTTCAACTGGGCGATCGGCGGCGCCGGCTACTTCTGGCCGATCTGGGTGATCCTCGGCTTCGGCATCGCCTTCTCGGTCTACTTCGTCTACCTGCGCAACCGCGGCGCCGACCTGCGGCCGGCCCGCGAGCGCGAGCTGACCGAGCGGGTGGAGACGCTGACCGAGACCCGGCGCGGCGCCCTCGACGTGCAGACGGCGGAGCTGCGGCGGATCGAGCGTGATCTCCACGACGGCGCCCAGGCCCGGCTGGTCGCCCTCTCGATGCAGCTCGGCCGAGCCGAGGAGGGCCTCGCCGACCGCCCGGAGATTGCCGCCCTGGTGCGCCAGGCGCGGGCCGAGGCGACCGCCGCCAACGCCGAGCTGCGCGACCTCGCCCGCGGGATCGCCCCGCCGGTGCTCACCGACCGCGGCCTCGCCGCCGCGGTCGAGGCGCTCGGCAGCCGTTCGCCGGTCCCGGTCACCGTCGACGCCCAGCTCGGTCGCCGGCCCGCCCCGGTGATCGAGAGTGCCGCCTACTTCGTCGTCGCCGAGTCGCTCACCAACGTGGCCAAGCACGCGCCGGAGGCACGCGCCTCGGTGACGATCCGGCTCGACCACGACGAGCTCGACGTGGTCGTCGCCGACGACGGCCCGGGCGGGGCGGACCTGGCGGCGGGCAGTGGGCTCGACGGGCTGCGGCGCCGGGTGGCGGCGCTCGACGGCGATCTGGAGGTAGCCTCGCCCGCCGGTGAGGGAACGCAGATCGAGGTGAGGCTGCCATGCGGGTCGTGATCGCCGAGGACCAGTTGCTGCTGCGCGAAGGACTGATCGCGTTGCTGCGCGAACACGAGGTCGAGGTCGTCGCCCAGGCCGAAGACGGCGAGGGCCTGCTGCGCATCGTCGGCGCCCACAAGCCCGACCTGGCGATCGTCGACGTACGGCTGCCGCCAAGCTTCACCGACGAGGGGATCCGCGCCGCGGTCGAGGCCCGTCGCCGCCATCCCGACCTCGGCGTCCTGATCCTCTCCCAGTACGTCGAGCCGGTCTACACGGCGGAGCTGCTGGCGGGCGGCGAGGGCGGCGTCGGCTACCTGCTGAAGGAGCGGGTCGGCGACATCCCCGCCTTCCTCGACGCGGTTCGCCGTGTCGCCGGCGGCGACACGGCGCTCGACCGCGAGGTCGTCGCCGAGCTGGTCGGCGAGCGGCGCGCGACCGAGGACGGCCCGCTCGACTCGCTCTCCCCGCGCGAGCGCGAGGTGCTCGCGCTGATGGCCGAGGGCCGCACCAACAACGCGATCGCCGAAGCGCTCGTGGTCACCCCCGGCGCGGTCGAGAAGCACGTCTCGAACATCTTCGGCAAGTTGAACCTGCCCGCCGCCGCCGACGATCACCGCCGCGTCCTCGCCGTCCTCGCCTTCCTCCGCGCCACCGACGGCTCTTAGCCAGCCACCCGCCCCGCAGTGAGTTCGCAGTTATCCCCAACTATTGAGGCTAAGTGCGAACGCACCCGAGGGGGCTAGCTGCGGTCGACCAGGGCGAGGCGGTGGGCGACGGCGGCGGCCTCGGTGCGGCTGCGGACGCCGAGCTTGGCGAGGATGCGGGAGACGTGGACCGAGGCGGTCTTCTCGGCCATGAAGAGAGAGGCGGCGATCTCGCGGTTGGTGGCCCCTTCGGCGAGCGCCGCCAGCACCTGGCGCTCACGCGGGGTGAGGTCGAAGGGGTTCTCGTCGGCCGCACCGGCGCCATCGCCGCTGCCATCGCCGGTCGCGGCGGTACGTCCGTTGCCGGCGCCCCGGCGTCCCGGGCCATCCGTCGCGGAGCCGCTCCGCGGCAGTCGCGCCCGCGCGATCAGGCCCGCGACCTCGGCCGCCAGCCACTCCGAGCCAAGGTCCTCTGCACCCGCCAGCGCGGTTGCCGCGGCCGCGCCCGCAGCCTCGCGGTCGCCCGCCGCCGCCCAACCTTCGGCCTGGCGCAGCCGCATCTGTGACGCCTGGTAGGGCCGCGAGAGCTCCTCCCAGGCGACCGCCGCCGCCTCTGCCCGCTCGGCCGCGTCGCCGTCGCCGCGCGCCCGTGCCAGGTGCGCCCCGGCGGTGAGGCTGTAGGCGCACTCGAGCCGTCGGCGGCCGATCTCATCCGCCGCCGCTTCGGTCCGCGCCGCCATCAGCTCGGCGCGCAGCTGTGAGGCCTCCAGCTCGGCGCGGTCGCCGAGGTCGCGCGCCCGGTCGGCCGCATCGGCCTCGACCGCGGTCGCCGCTGCCGAGATCAGCGCCATCCGCGCGGCGTCGTCGCTGCAGAACTCGATCTGGTCGATCGCCTTCTCCGCCGCTTCGCGGGCCGCCTCGACGTTGCCGCCGCGCAGCTCCAGTTCGACCATCAGCGCCCCGGCCGGGGCGATGTACTGCGGTTCGACCGAGTCGGCGATGAAGGCCCGCGAGTGTTCGACCGCCTTGCGCGCCCCCTCGGTGTCGCCGCGCCCCAGCATCAGCGAGGCGCGCCGGAGGAGCAGGTTGGCCAGCGTCGCCGAGCCCTCGCCGCGGTTGCGGGCGGGGAGGACCGCTTCGGCCTCGTCCCAACGGCCGAGGAAGAAGAGGATCTCGGAGTGCGCGCAGGCGATCCAGAGCGCCGAGCGGTCCCCCGGCGTGATCTCCCGTTCTCCCTGCGCCGCCAGCTCCGCCGCCTCCTCGCCGCGCCCCGCCAGGTGCAGGGCGTCGGCGTAGTTGACGAATGCCGCCGCCAGCTGGTCGTTCGACCCCGAGCGCCGCGCCAGCTCCAGCGATTCGCGCATCACCTCGTCGCCGCGCTCTTCTTCGCCGAGGAAGAAGAGGCAGAGGCCAAGACGGTTCAGCACCAGCGCCTCGGTGTCCGCGACCCCGGCCGCCTCGGCGGCGCGCAACGCCTCGTCGGCGGCGTCGCGGCTTTCGGCGAAGCGCCCTTGCAAGAGCAGGAAGCGTGCTTTGGCTTCCAGGATGCGGGCGCGCTCAGGGGTCGGTTCGGAAGCGGGCAGCAGGGCCAGCGCCCGGTCGAGGTCCTCGCGTGCCGGGTTCGCCTGCCCGAGCGCCCAGCGCGCCGAGGCGAGTTCGGCGAGCAGCCCCGCGACCCGGTGCGGCTCGCTCGCCTCGTCGACCTCGCCCAGCGCCTGCTCATAGAGCTTGATCGCGTGTGACTCGTCGGCGTCGAGGCCATGGGCGCGCGCCGCCAGCGAGACCAGCGTCGCGTGTTCGGTCCCCGCCAGCGGCTCCGGTTCGGCGACCCGCGGCCAGAGCGCCAGCGCCCGGTCGAGCAGCGCCGCCGCGGCGCCCGGCGTGCCGCCCCGTTCCACCGCCCGCGCCGCCTGCACGGCGCTGCGCAGCGCCTGCGGCTGGTCGCCGGCGGCGTTGAAGTGGTGGGCGACGGCGGCGGCGCGGATCGCCAGGTGATCGTCGTCGGAGAGCGTCGCCTCCAGCACCCGCGCCAGCCGCAGGTGCAGTTCGGCTCGTTCGCCGGGGAGGAGGTCGTCGTAGATCACCTCGCGCAGGAGCGCGTGGCGGAAGCCGTAGCGGTCGTCGCGGCCGACCGTCACCACCTGCGCCCCGACCGCCTCGCGGAGGCCGGCGGCCAGCTCGTCCTCGCTCGCCTCGCAGACGGCGACGAAGTGATCGTGCTTCAGCCGCCCGGCGACCGCGAGGATCCGCAGGAGGCCGCGGGTCATCTCCGGCAGGCGTTCGATCCGCAGCAGCAGCGCGTCGCGCAGGGTCGAGGGCAACCGACCGCGCCCGTCCGATCCCGCCGCGAGCAGCTCCTCGGTGAAGAGCGGGTTGCCTTCGCCGCGCTCGAAGAAGCGCTCGACGATGTCGGTGTCGGGGCGGGCGCCGAGGATGTCGGAGAGCTGCGTCGCCACCTCGCCGCGGTTGAACGGGTCGAGCTCCAGCCGCCGCACCCGCCGGCCGCGTCCCAGCTCGGCCAGCAGCGGGCGCATCGGGTGGCGCCGGTGCAGCTGGTCGGAGCGGTAGGCGATCACGGTCAGGAGCCGGCACTCGTCGGGCAGGCTGGCGGCGAGGAAGGCGAGGAAGTGGCGGGTGGCGTTGTCGGCCCACTGGGCGTCATCGAGCCAGAGCACCATCGGCTGGTCCTCGGCCAGCGCTTCGAGCAGCGCCAGGAGTGCCTCGAATGGTCGGGAGTGGTCCTCCCGGGAGTCGTCGGCGGCGTCCGGGTCGAGCTCCGGCACCAACTGGGCGAGGCCGGCGCGAATCGTGGGGGAGAGGCCGTCGAGGACCGGGTCGCCTTCGCGCAGGAGACCGCGCAGCGCCGCCACCAGGGGTGCGTAGGGCAGCTCGTCGCGGACAAGCTCGACGCACTCGCCGCCGATCGAGCAGCCGCCCCGTTCGCGCGCCCGCTCGATGAAGGTGTGGAGGAGGCGGGACTTGCCGACCCCGGACTCGCCCGCCAGGAACGCCAACGAGGCCGCTCCGGAGGCGGCCTCATCGAACGCAGCCATCAGCTCGGCGAGCTCGCCGGCCCGCCCGATCAGTTGGCTGGCACTGACCCGGGTCGCCACCCGGCGATTATCGCCGTCGCAGCAAACCGAGGAAGTTGTGATCCTTGCGGGTGGTCCGGGAGCGGCCGGCGTTGGTCCGTCGCCGACGCGACTGCGCCGCCTCCTCGCGGAGCGCGGTCTGGGCCACCATCGCCTTGGCGATCATCATCTGGTTGGGGTTCATGGTCCTTGCCTTTCGCTCGGTGTGTAAGTCCAAGCTACGGCTGAGAAAGCGCCCGCACATCAGGCGAATTCCTATGCTTTTGCGCCCCGACCCCTTACTCCTGAGGCCCGACCCCTTAGGCCGCCTGGCTGTCCGCACTTACCCCCGCTGAGCGGGGGTTTTTTGCAGACGGAAAGCGGGGAAATGTGATGAGTTTCCGCGGCCCGTGAATGGCTTTCACTAAGTTGCGGGATCTATGCCTGATTCCCTGATCAATCTCTACTCCGACACCCAGACCCGGCCGAGCGCGGAGATGCGCCGCTGGATGGCTGACGCCGAGGTCGGCGACGAACAGCGCGGCACCGACCCGACCGTGATCGCCCTCTGCGAGGAAGTCGCCGAGCTGCTCGGCAAGGAGGCGGCGGTCTTCCTGCCCTCGGGGTCGATGTGCAACCAGATCGCGGTCCGTCTCCACATCCGCCCGCTCGGCGATGAGATGTACCTGCACCGCCTCGCTCACCCAATCACCGCCGAGGCGGGCGGCGCGGCGGCGATCAGCGGCGCGATGGTGATGCCGTTGGAGGGCGAGGGCGGGATGTTCTCCGGCGCCACGTTGCGCGCCCACATGCGCGATCCGAACGATCGCCACGAACCGCGCTCGCGCCTGGTCACGGTCGAGCAGACGACCAACCTCGGCGGCGGCCGCGTCTGGCCGGTGGCGAAGATCGAGGAGGTGCTCGGGGTGGCGAGCGAGTTCGGCCTGCGCACCCATCTCGACGGCGCCCGCCTGCTGAGCGCGGTGGTCGCCTCCGGCGTCAGCGCGGCCGATTACGCGGCGGGCTTCGAAACCGCCTGGATCGACTTCTCCAAGGGCCTCGGCGCCCCGATCGGCGCCTGTCTCGCCGGCCCCGACGCGATGATCGCCGAAGCCTGGCGCTACAAGCAGATGCTCGGCGGCTCGATGCGCCAGGCGGGGATCGTCGCCGCCGGCGCCCGCTACGGCCTCCAGCACAACGTCGAGCGCCTTGCCGAGGACCACGCCAACGCCAGGTTCCTCGCCGAGGGCCTGGCCGAGATCGAGGGGGTCGAGATCGACCCGGCGACGGTCGAAACCAACATCGTCATCTTCGACGTCCGCGACGCCGCCGCCCTGCACGACAAGCTGAAGGCGGCCGGGGTCGAAACCAGCCTGCTCGAAGGCCGCGTCCGCATGGTCACCCACCTCGACGTCGACCGCGCCGGCATCGAAACCGCCCTCGCCGCAGTCAGCGACGCACTTTCGTAACAGGGTTCCCGACCGTTGTCGCCCACAGGGCGACAACGGTCGGCCGGTTCAGGCGAAGAGGCCGGAGCCGACCCAGTCGCCGGCGTTGCGCGCTGCCGCCGGGGCGAAGAAGTAGCCGCCGCCCTCAGGGGTGATGTAGTCGACCATCGGCTCTTCGTTCAGCCGTTCCTGGATCGCCACGAACTGGCGGCCGATGTCCTGGTTGAAGGCGACGAAGAGGAGGCCGACGTTCAGCTGCCCGTCGGCGTCGAAGCCGTCCGAGTAGTTCCAGCCGCGGCGCAGGATCCGTTGGTCGATCGTCTTCGGTTCACGCGGATTGGCGAGCCGGATGTGCGCTTCGAGGCCGATCCGTTCGCCTTTCGGGTCGAGGTCGAAGCGCGGATTTTCGAACTCCTCGGTGCCACCCAGTGGCGCCCCGGTGTCGCGCTCCCGGCCGATCATTTCCTCCTGCTCCTGCAGTCCGACCCGGTCCCAGAACTCGACGTGCATGCGGATCGCGCGCACCACCTGGTAGGTCCCGTTCGCGGTCCAACCCGGCTCGCCGCCGCCCGGCGCTGCCCAGACCAGCCGGTCCATCACCTTCGGGTCGGTGACGTCGGGGTTGGAGGTCCCGTCGCGGAAGCCGAAGTGATTGCGGCGCGAGCTGTGCGGGTTGGGGCCGCGCTTAGCGCCCTGGAAGCCGGCCACCGTCCAGCGCGGGGCGAGTTGGCCGCGCACCGATTTGAGCAGTTCGCGCAGCGCGTGGGCGACCGTGTCCTGGTGCCCGGCAGCGAGCTGGAGGAGGACGTCGCCGCCGGTCCGCGCCGGGTCAAGCTCGTCGTGGGGGAAGGCGCGCATCTCGGTCAGGTGGGCCGGTCGCCGCGACCCGAGCCCGTAGCGGCCGTCGAAGAGCGAGGCGCCGAAGCCGATCGTCACGGTCAGCCCGTCGGGCGCGATCACCGTCCCTAACGTCCCCGAATCGAACGGCGGCGCATCGAGCTCGGAGACCACCGTCTGGCCCCCGCGGGTGAGTTCGCGGGCGCGCGAGGAAAGTGCCTGCAGCGCCGTCATCAGCTCGGCCTGCCCGGCGGCGAGCGAGTCGAGCGCGACGAGGACGGAGAAATCGGCGGCGGGGGTGAGGATGCCGGCCTGGTGGACGCCCTCGAAGCCGCGCTGGGTGGAGAGCTCGGTCTCGTTGACCCGCTGGGCCATCTGGGCGGGCGTTTCGCTTGCGCTCGCCGCCGCGGCGCTCGCCGCGCCAAGCCCGTACCCGGCGGCCAGCCCGCCGAGGCCGACGCCGCCGGCGCGCTTGAGGAAGGAGCGACGGTCGATCTCGCTCATTGCCGCTGCCGATCTTGTTCGTGAGCTTGTTCGGTGATCGTCGGCAGCGGCTTGGTCCGTTTCACCTCGAGCGCGCCGGGGATCGTGTCGAGCCGCTCGAGCAGCGAGCCGAGGGCGCCGTCGACCCGCTCGTGCTGGCGCTGGGTCATCGCTTCGAGCCGCGGCCAATCGCCGCCGTGTTCGCGCCGCACCCGCTCCAGCACCGCGCGGAACTGGGCCAGTTCGACTTCCACCGGCTCGATCGTCGAGCCGCGCCCGTTCAGCAGCGGCTTCAGGGTGTCGACCACAAATTCGGTGGCCGCCAGCGAGTCGGCGGTGGCGCGCAGCCCGGCGCCGCTCCAGGGCGCGTCGAGGCCGGAGAGCATGTCGCGCTGGGCGTCCTCGAGGATCTCGTGGGCGCGGGTCGCGTAGACCAACGGCGAGATCGCGATCCGCCGCACCGCCACCTGTAGATGGTCCACGCGCTTCGCGAGGTAGGCGGCCGGGCCGACCAGCTTGGCCGGCGCTTCGCCGTCCCAGAGGCCCATCTCGATCCGGTGCAGGCCGGTGAAGTGGGGATCGTGGTCGCCGCCCGGCAGCCGGCCCGGGTTGCCGTCGATCTCTTCGTCGAGGGTGCCGAGCGCGCCGTAGGCGGCGCCGAGCCGCAGGTAGTGGTCGTAGGCATCGAGCCAGTCGGCCTTCGCCGTGGCGACGTCGCCCGCCGCCAGCGCGCCCTGCAGCTTCGCCACCTCGCGCTGCACCGCCTTTGCCTCGTGCTCGGAGTAGACCCGGTATTCGCCGACCGGCTTGACGAAGTTTTCGGCGTGCAGCGGCTGCAGGTCGGAGGCGGGGCCAGGGTTCTTGGTCCGTCCCATCGCCACCGCCGCTTCCTGCTGGATCGAGCGGTTGCCACCCGCCACCTTGCTGACGCGGATGTCGGGACGGGCGCCGATCGTCTGGATCGGGTGCGCTTCGGGTTCGCTCGACCCGCCGCAGGCGGCAAGCACAAGCGCCAGGGCCGCCGTCACCGCCGCCGCCGCGAGGGCGCGCGCACGGGCGTTCTTCAGCGCTCGCCGAGGGGTCACCGGCGGCAAGCTAGGAATCTCTCAGCACGGCGGTGTTACAGGATCGTTACCGAATTAAAGAGTCACCAGATCGTCACAATTGGGGAACAAATTGTCCACATGAGGCGATACGCGCGGGCCGAGGATCCGCTACGCGTCGCGGACTGGGCGGCACGTGGCGCGACACCGGATCGGCCGCCCGTTCGTCTCAGGAGAACCAATTGAGTCCAGAAGGCGTGTCCCGCAAGAAACGTCGGCGGTGGATCGCCGGCGGTCTCGCGGTCGGTCTGGCTGTCGCCGTGTTCGGCTTCGCCAGCGCGTTCGCGAGCTCCTCGTCGAGCTCGCCGAGCACCGAACCGTCGACCACCCCGATCAAGCACCTGGTGGTGATCTTCCAGGAGAACGAGTCGTTCGATCACTACTTCGGTACCTACCCCAACGCCACCAACCCCGCCGGCGAGCCGACCTTCCTGGCGAAGTCCGGCACCCCCAGCGTCAACGGCCTCGGCACCGCGCTGCTGAACGCCAACCCCAACTCGGCCAACCCGAAACGGCTCGACCGCGGTGAAGCACTCACCTGCGACATGGACCACGGGTACGCCGACGAGCAGAAAGCGGCCGACAACGGCCTGATGGACAAATTCGTCCAGTTCACCGCCGGTGGCGGTTGCGCGGACAAGTCCATCGTCATGGACTACTACGACGGCAACACCGTCACCGGTCTCTGGAACCTCGCCCAGAACTTCTCGATGAGCGACGATTCCTTCGACACCCAGTTCGGCCCCTCGACCGTCGGCGCGATCAACCTGATCTCCGGCGAAACCCACGGCGCCGAATCGGCCAACGTCGCCGGCGCGGTGGAAAACGAAACCGTCATCGGTGATCCCGAACCGGCCTACGACGGCTGTGGCAAGGCGGGCGGCATCGCGATGAAGGGCAAGAACATCGGCACGATCATGTCCGAACGGGGCATCAGCTGGGGCTGGTTCCAGGGTGGCTTCGCGCCGACCGAAATGAAAGAAGGCAAACCGGTCTGCGGCGCCACGCACAAAAACGTCGGCAACGCGACCGTGGTCGACTACTCGCCGCACCACAACCCGTTCGAGTACTACAAATCGACCGCCAACCCGCTGCATCGCGCGCCGGTGTCGGAGGCGATGATCGGTCACAACGAAACCAGCCAGCCTGAAGGCGGCGCCAACCACCAGTACGACATGGCCGCCTTCGACGAAGCGGTCAAACACGAAAACCTGCCCTCGGTCACCTACCTGAAGGCGCCCGAGTACCAGGACGGCCACCCCGGCTACAGCGATCCGCTCGACGAACAGGCATTCATCGCCGAAAAGATCAACGAGCTGGAGCACTCCGGCCAGTGGGAAAGCACCGCTGTCGTGATCGCCTACGACGACTCCGACGGTTGGTACGACCACGTCATGTCGCCGATCGTCACGCCGTCGAAATCCGCCTCCGACTTCCTCAGCGGGGCGGGTGCCTGCGGCAACGTGACCAACGAAAAAGCCCCGGCTGATCGCTGTGGCTACGGTCCGCGGCTGCCGCTGCTGGTGATCTCGCCGTACGCGAAGCGCAACTACGTCGACAACACTCAGACCGACCAGTCCTCCGTCCTCCGCTTCATCGAGGAAAACTGGCAGCTGGGGCGGATCGGCGAACACGAATCGACCCCGAACACCAACTCGGCCGACTATCGCGCGGGCTCGTTGAACAACATGTTCGACTTCACCCCGGGCGCAGCAAAGGCCCCGAAGGTGTTCCTCGATCCGTCCACCGGTGAAGTCACGAGCACCGAAGGCGGCTCGGAAGCCGAAGAAGAAGAAGAAGGCGACTCCGGGGGCGGCGGTAAAGGCGGCTCGGGCGGTGGCTCCGGTGGCGGCCACAAGCACCACGAAAAGGTGCACTGCAAGGTGCATGGCCACGGTCACCACGTCGACGTCAGCTGCAAGGTCAGCGGCGGCAGTGGCCGCGGTGCCGTGCGGTTCCGGATCGAGCGCGGGAGCAAGGTGCTCGGAACCTCGCGCGCCTCGCTGAAGAGCAACGAGGCGACCAGCTCCGTCACCACCCAGGGCGCTCTGACGGGCGAGTACACCCTGGTGGCGACGGTGTCCCGCACCGACAGCGTCGACGCCCTCTCGCAGGGCGTGGTGCTGCCGGGCAAGGACTCGGTGGACCTCCACTAGGTCCGGGCCACCCCGACGCTTGTCCGCCATACGTGGACAAGCGTCGGGGCCCGGCCTCGCTGACCGTTAGGGTCGTCACGTGGCAGCTTCCAAGCTCGATCTGCCGGAGGCGATCACGGCGCTCCTCTTCGACCTCGACGGGGTGCTGACCAAGACCGCCGTTGTCCACGACCGGGCCTGGAAGCAGACCTTCGACGCGTTTTTGAAGCAGCGCGCCGAGGCGAAGGGCGAAGACTTCAAGCCCTTCGACTCCGGATCCGACTACAACGAATACGTCGACGGCAAGCCGCGCTACGACGGCGTCCGCTCGTTCCTCCAGTCGCGCGGGATCGAACTGCCCGAGGGCGACCCCGGCGACGCGCCGGACGCGGAAACCGTCTGCGGGCTCGGCAACCGCAAGAACGAGATGGTCCTCGAACTGATCGAACGCGACGGGGTGGAGCCCTACGCGGGCTCGGTCGCCTTCGTCGAAGCGGCCCGCGCCGGCGGCCTGCGGCGCGCCGTCGTCTCCGCCAGCGCCAACTGCAAAGACGTGCTCGAGGCGGCCGGGATCGCCGATCTCTTCGAGGCGCGGATCGACGGCATCGTCACCGACGAACGGCACCTGAAGGGGAAGCCCGCGCCGGACACCTACCTCGCCGGCGCCGAGGCGCTCGGGGTCGAGCCCGCCGCCGCCTGCGTCTTCGAGGACGCCGACTCCGGGGTCGAGGCCGGGCGGGCCGGGAACTTCGGCCACGTGGTCGGCGTCGACCGCGTCAACCACGCCGCCGCCCTGCGCGAGCACGGCGCCGACGTCGTCGTCGACGACCTCGCTGAACTGATCAAGGACCCAGGGCCGGGGGGCGCCGCATGATCGAAGACCCCGCCTACACGGTCGAACCCTGGGGGATCCGCGAAACCCACCTCAATCTTGAGAACCTCGCCCAGTCGGAGTCGGTCTTCGCCCAGTCCAACGGGCACATCGGGGTCCGCGGGACGCTCGACGAGGGCGAGCCCTACGCGCTCCCCGGCACCTACCTGAACGCCCTCTGGGAGGCGCGGCCGCTGCCTTACGCCGAGGCCGGCTACGGCTACCCGGAGGCGGGGGAGACCGTGGTCAACATGACCAACGGCAAGGTGATCCGTCTGCTGGTCGACGACTCGCCCTTCGACATCCGCTACGGCGAACTGCTCGAGCACGAACGCCGGATCGACTTCCGCACCGGCATCCTCCACCGCGAGGCGCTTTGGCGCTCGCCGACCGGGAAGACCGTGCGGGTCAGCTCGGAACGGCTGGTGTCCTTCGTCCAGCGGGCGGTGATGGCGATCCGCTACACGGTCGAGCCGACCGCCGCCCCGACCCGCGTCGTCGTCCAGTCGGAGCTGGTCGCCAACGAGCCGCGCCCGGCGATGTCAAAGGATCCGCGCGCCGCCGCCGCCCTCGAAGCGCCGCTGGAAGCCGAGGAATGGAGGGGCGACAACTCGCGCGCCGTGCTCGTCCACATCACCAAGGAGTCACGCTTGCGGGCGGCGGCGGCGATGGGCCACGAAGTCGACGGGCCGGCCGACTGCGCCTACGGCGACGCCAGCGCCTGGGAGGACCTCGGCCGCTTCACCGTCAACGCCACGCCGGCGCCTGGGGAACCGCTGACGATCACCAAGTTCGTCACCTACGGCTGGTCGGCGCGCCGCTCGGTGCCGGCGATGCGCGATCAGGTCAGCGCGGCGCTCTCGCAGGCCCGCCACGCGGGCTGGGACGAGCTGGTCGCCGCCCAGAAGAGCTACCTCGACGACTTCTGGGAGCGTGCCGACGTCGAGCTCGACGGCGACGCCGAGCTGCAGCAGGCGATCCGCTTCGGCCTCTTCCACGCACTGCAGGCGAGCGCCCGCGGCGAGGGCCGGGCGATCCCGGCGAAGGGGCTGACCGGCCCCGGCTACGACGGCCACACCTTCTGGGACACCGAGGCCTACGTGCTGCCGATGCTCTGTTACGCCGTCCCCGAGGCGGCGGCCGAGGCGCTCAAGTGGCGACTGGCGACGCTGGAGAAGGCGCGAGCGCGGGCGAAGGAGCTCTGCCTCGAGGGCGCCGCCTTTCCCTGGCGGACGATCAGCGGCGCCGAGACCGGCGCCTACTGGCCCGCCGGCACGGCCGCCTTCCACATCAACGCCGACATCGCCCAGGCGGTCTGCCGCTACTGCGACACCAACGTCGACCCGGACTTCGAACGCGACGTCGGCCTGCCGCTGCTGGTCGAAACGGCGCGCCTCTGGCGCAGCCTCGGCCATCACGACGCCCACGGCGCCTTCCGCATCGACGGCGTCACCGGCCCCGACGAGTATTCGGCGATCGCCGACAACAACGTCTACACCAACCTGATGGCGCAGAAGAACCTCGACGCCGCCGCCTCGTTCGCCGAGACCTACACCGACGCCGCCGACGCGCTCGGGGTCGACCACGAGGAGATCGCCTCCTGGCGCGACGCGGCGAAGGCGATGACGATCCCCTACGACGAGGAGCTCGAAGTCCACCCGCAGGCGGACAACTTCACCAAGCACGCCCGCTGGGACTTCGCCGGGACCACGGCCGATGACTACCCGCTGCTGCTCAACTACCCCTACTTCGACCTCTACCGCAAGCAGGTGGTGAAGCAGGCCGACCTGGTGATGGCGATGGCGGTCCGCAGCGAGGCCTTCACCGCCGAGCAGAAGGCGCGCAACTTCGCCTACTACGAGCCGCTGACCGTGAGGGATTCCTCGCTCTCCGCCTGCGTGCAGGCGGTGCTGGCGGCGGAGACCGGGCACCTCGAGCTCGCCTACGACTACCTCGGCGAGGCGGCGCTGATGGACCTCGACGACCTCGAGCACAACAGCCGCGACGGCCTCCACATCGCCTCCCTGGCGGGGACCTGGATCGCCGCCGTCGCCGGCTTCGGCGGCCTCCGCGACATGGACGGGATGCTGCGCTTCTCGCCGCGCTTGCCGGAACGGCTCGACCGGATCTGCTTCCGGCTCGGCTTCCGCGGCAGCCGGTTGATGGTCGAGGTGACCGGGCAGGGGACCAGCTACACGCTGATCGCCGGCGACCCGGTCCGCTTCCACCACTTCGACGAGGAGGTCGAGCTGGGGGCGGACGGCCTCAGCTTCGGTCCCGCCGCGCCGCCCAACCCGCCGCCCGAGCCGGTCTTCCAGCCGCCGCACCGGGCGCCGCAGAAACGCCGCCCCTCGCGCTGACGCGGCTGGCGCCGGGGTCGGGAGGTTTTCGGGGGAGGACACAGATCGGTGCGCCTTCCGCCACGGGACAGGCGCTCAAATCCGCCTGTGCAAGTTTGACCACACCAGGGTGTGGTCAAAGTGCCCTCGCGTGTTTGTAACGGTGACGATCCGCGCGGCACTCTCACGGATCACGCGCCTTCGTGACGCCTCCATCCCGACCCCCAGCCCGAACCCCTCACAGCTCCCCACAGGCCCGGCCCTCTCGGCGGCGACCTCAGCCTGCCCGGGTCGCTGCCGAGAGGGCCGCATCCCTTTCCGGTCCCCTCCCGTCAGTCCCTTCCATCTTTCGCCGACTTGACATGTGACCATTTGGTCACCTATTCTCCGTCCCATGATCGATGACGTGTTCAAGGCCCTGGCGGATCCGACCCGCCGCCGCCTGCTCGACGAGTTGTTCGAGCTGGACGGTCAGACCCTGAGCGCGCTCGAGCAGCGGTTGCCGATGACCCGCTTCGGCGTTGCCAAGCACCTCAAGGTGCTGGAGGAGGCGGGTCTGGTGACGACGCAGCGGCGTGGAAGGGAGAAGCTCCACTTCCTCAATCCCGTGCCGATCCGCGAAGTCCACGACCGCTGGGTAAGCAAGTACGCGGAGCCCTGGGCCTCGGCGCTCACGGAGCTCAAACGAGACCTCGAGAGGGAGGATCCCAAATGAACGATGAGCAGCTCTACACCGTGGTCGGCGGGCGCGGCACCTTGACCGTGTTCGAGATCTACATCAAGACCAGCCCCGAGCGCCTCTGGGAGGCGATCACCGACGGCGAGATGCGCAAGCGCTACAGCTTCGGCGTCGGCACCGAGTCGGCCTGGACCGAGGGGTCGGAGTACCGCTCCGCCGTCCCCGGCGTGATCGACATCGCCAGCGGCGAGAACGTAGAGGTCGATCCGCCGAAGCGCCTGGTGCAGACCTTCACCGCGCTCTGGAGCGAGGACGTGAAGGCCGAAGGCACCTCGCGGGTGACCTGGGAGATCGAGCCGATCGGCGACGACTCCTGTCAGCTGCGGGTCACTCACGACCACCTCGGCGCGGAGGCGAACAGCGAACTCTGGGGCGGCTGGCCGATGATCCTCTCCGGCCTGAAGACGCTGCTGGAGACCGGCGAGGACCTGACCACCCCGGCCTCGCTGATGTACGCCCAGAACCAGGCGGGCTGAGCCGCGCTCCGGTCGTCGCTTGTACCGCTATGCGCGGACAAGCGACGACCGGAGGTCAGCGGGTCGGTGGCGGCGTCGCCTCCTCGGGGGAGATCCCGAAGCGCTCCTGGTACTCCGTGTTCAGCCCAACCCACGGGCCGGGCGCGTCGGGATCGCTCCCGGGCGGGTCCGGTTCGCCGTCGAGCTCGCCCGCCAGCGCGTCTAGGCAGACGTGCCAGCCGGCCCCGTCGCGGGCGGCCTTGAGGCGATCGTCGAAGGTGTGGACGAGGACCAGGACGCAGCCGTCGTCGTGGGGGCGGAGCTCCCAGCGCAGGTGGTCGGGCCGCTCGCCCTCCTTGGCCCAGGTGTAGCCGAGCAGGCGCGGCGGCTCCCAGTCCGTGACTTCGTTCTCCGGCATGTCGGCGACGTGGCCGTCCGGATGCCAGGTGACGCGGCCGCCGACCCGCGGCTCGAACTCGGCCGGGGTGGGATGCCAGGCGAACATCTCCTGCGTGTCGGTGAGCGCCCGCCAGACCCGCTCCGGCGAATGGGGGAGGGTGCGTTCGAAGCGCAGGGCCGGTCGGCCGTCGATTTCCTCCAGGGTTGCGTGCTTGTCGGGCATGGTCAGTCCTCCGTCTTCGGGTCGGTCTCGGTCTCGGCATCGAGATGCCGTTCGAGCGCGTCGAGGCTGCTCTGCCAGAGCCGCTGGTAGGGGGCGACCCAGCCGATCAGCTCGGCGAGGCCGGCGGGGCGGAGCTCGTAGATCCGCCGCTGCCCTTCGGCCCGCGGCTCGACCAGGCCCGCCTCGCGCAGGATCCGCAGGTGGCGGGACGCGTTCGGCTGGCTGAGCTCGGTCGCGGTGGCGATCTCCCCGACCGGCCGCGGCCCGGTCATAAGCAGATCGAGGATCTGCCGCCGGGAGGCGTCGCCGATCGCGTCGAACACCTGGTCCTTCGGCACCTGATCCGCTCTCGCGCTCATGTGCCCTATATAAGCAAATAGTTATATAAGTCTCAAGTCATTTAGCCTGGCGGCGTACGCTCGCGGGATGGCAGAGGCGACGAGTCTGGATCAGGACGCGATCACGTCGCAGTACGACCGGGTCGCGCCCTGGTACCGGGCGCTCTCGCCGCTTTTCCTGATAAACCCGCAGATGCGGCGCAAGGCGGTCGCGGCGATGGCGCTGCGGGCCGGGGACGACGTGCTCGAGGTGGGGGTCGGCAGCGGGCGCAACCTTCCCTACCTGCTCGATGCGGTCGGGCCGCGGGGCTCGGTGACCGGGGTCGACCTCTCCGCCGGGATGCTGGCCGAGGCGCGCAAGCTGGTCGACCGGCGGGAGGCCGCGAATGTCGAGCTGATCGAGGCGAGCGCCGCCACGGTCGAGCTCGACCGTGACTTCGACGCCGTCCTCTTCAGCCTCAGCTACTCGGTGATCCCGGCCGACGTGCGCCCGGCGGCGCTCGACCGCGCCTGGGAGCGGTTGCGGCCGGGCGGGCGACTGGTCGTCTTCGACGGGGGCATCGCCCGCACCCGGCTGCGCCCGATCCTCGCCCCGATTGTCCGTCAGCTGACCAAGCTCGGCCCCGGCCATCCCGAAACCAACCCCGTCGACGACCTCGCCCGGCTTGGCGAGGTCGTCAGCGAACCGGCTCTCCTCGACATCTACTTCGTCTACACGGTCACCAAGCGGTCGACCTAAGGCCCGCCTGGCGGGCCAAAGGACGACCGCGCCGGAGCGGACTCAGCGCTGCTGGACCGGCTCGCCGTAGACGATCAGCCCGTGGAGGACGATCAGGCAGAGGGCGAAGATGCCCAGCGACCAGAACGGGTAGCTGCCGCCGACCGAGAGCAGGGACTCGATCGCCCCGATCGTCGCGCCGATGATCCCGACCGTGCGGCCGTAGAGGCTGCCGCTGAACAGCGAGTAGCCGCCGGTCAGCTGGACCAGCCCGATGATCAGCGTCACCCAGCCCCAGAAGCCGAGGCCGAAGACGACGTACGAGGTATGGCTGAAAAAGTCGCCGTTGCTGATCGCGGCGATGCCGTAGATCACGTTCAGCACTCCGGCGATGAGCAACAGGATCGCGGCGAACATCGCGCGTGCTTCGCCTCTCACTTCCACGTCTATCTCCTTTGTCTGGGGGTCCGGGGGACTGCGGAAACGGCTTGACCATCCCAGTTGCGTCGGCGGCAAATCGGTAGTGCAGACTTGTAGGGGATGGATGAGCACGATCACGCCTGCTGTGCCCCCGGCCGCGCCCCGACCGGGGAGGGAGAGCGCGGGGTTCCGGAGAGCGCCAACGACGGCCCCACCGACGGCATGGTCCGCCTCGGCGGCAGCTTCCTGATGGGGTCCGAAGACGCCGACGGCTTCCCCCAGGACCGCGAGGGCCCGATCCGCGAGGTCGACCTGCCGCCCTTCTGGATCGACCGGCTCGCCGTCACCAACGTCCGCTGGGCCGAGTTCACCGAGGCCACCGGCTACCGCACCGAGGCCGAGCAGGCCGGCTGGACCTTCGTCTTCGCCGGGCTCCTCCCGGACGACTTCGAACCGACCCGCGGGATCGCCAACGCGCCCTGGTGGCGCCAGGTCCTCGGCGGCGACTGGCGCCACCCGGAGGGCCCGCACTCCGACCTCGAGGGGCGCCTCGACCACCCGGTCGTCCACGTCTCCTGGAACGATGCCAAAGCCTTCTGCGCCTGGGCCGGCGGCCGCCTTCCGCACGAGGCCGAGTGGGAGATGGCGGCCCGCGGCGGGCTCGAGCAGGCGCGCTTCCCCTGGGGCGACGAACTCGAACCCGGCGGCGCCTACGCGATGAACGTCTGGCAGGGCACCTTCCCCAACCACAACACGGTCGACGACGGCTGGTTCGGCACCTGTCCGGTCGACGAATACGAGCCCAACGGCCACGGCCTGATGAACACCTCGGGCAACGTCTGGGAATGGTGCGCCGACCGCTTCGATCGTCAGACGCGGACGATCCGCGGCGGCTCCTACCTCTGCCACGCCTCCTACTGCAACCGTTATCGGGTGGCGGCGCGCAGCTTCAACACCCCGGACAGCTCGACCGGCAACATGGGCTTCCGCCTCGCCCGCGACGGATAGGGCGGACCCACCATGCGTCGGCGCCGCTGTCGCGGATGCCCGCCTGCCCGATAGGTTCCCTCCACCGAGCCGGGGTAGAGGACCCCGACCACGACCGACGAGGAGGAGCGCCGATGGCCCACCCGACCTTTGCGAATGCCCGCGGGCTCAGCGACTGGGAACCGCCGCTGGGAGTCGTCTCCGTCTATCTCGCCTTCGATCCCGCCGATCGCGGCGGCGCCTGGCGCACCGAGTTGCGCAACGGGCTCGACCAACTTCTGGAGGCGGCCAAGGACGCCGACCACGAGCGGCGCCTCGCCCTCCGCGCGGTCGCCAAACGGATCACCGAACGCTTCGAAGACGGCGACCACCGGCCGCCGCCGCGCGGCGCCGCGGGCTTCGTCGAGGTCGCTGAGAAGAACGGCACCGAGCACTGGTGGGGGACCGGCGCGGCCCCCCAGGCGAGCGCCTGTGTCGAGCTTGGCGAGCGCCCCTCGCTGGCCCCGCTGGTCGACCTCGCCTGCCGCGGCGAGCAGCGCGGGATCGCGATCGTCTCGCTCGAGCGCGTCCGCCTGCTGCTCTTCGCCGAAGGCGAACTGAGCGAGCTGGAGGACTGGGAGCTGGAGGTGACGAGCCTCGACTGGCGCGAGCGCAAGGTGCGCACCGACGGCAGCGGCCATGCCGGCCCCTCGGGCAAGGACGAATACGGCGATCGGCTCGACCACAACCGCCACAAGTTCCTCGGTGAAGCCGGGGCGCTGGTCGGCCGGGCACTCGAAGATCGCGGGATCGGCCGGGCGCTCACCTTCGGGCCGACCGCCGACCTGGAGAGCTTTCAGTCCGGGAGCAACGCGCCGAAGGTGACGCTGACGCCGGCAGGCGAGGCTGACCTGATCTCGACCCCGACCGGCAAGCTGCGCGAGACCGTCGCCGCCGCGGTCGAGAACGCCGACGCCGAGCGCGAGTCGCGCGTCGTCGCGGCGACGCTGGAAGAGGCGCGGGGCGGCAGCCGCGGGGCGACCGGGCTGCAGGACGTCGGCGAGGCGGTGGCCGAAGGCCGGGTCGAGCGGCTGGTGATGGACGCCAAGCTCGGCGCCGCGGCCGAGTCGCTGGTCCGCGGCGCGCTTGCGGGCAGCACCAAGATCACCGTCGTCCACGGGGCCGCCGCGGAAGCGCTGGCCTCGGCCGAAGGCGCCGCCGCGATCCTGCGTTACTGAGGAGCCGGCGTGCTGTGCGAGGAGCTGCGGCCGGGCCTGCGCACCTGGACCGCCCACCACGAGGAGTGGGGGCAGGAGGTCCGCGGGTTCGCGATCGTCGAGGACGAGCGCCTGATCCTCGTCGACCCGCTCCTGGTCGGCGGGCAGTGGGAGGAGTTGGCGGCGACCCGCGGTGAGCGGGCGCTCGACGTGCTGGCGACGATCCACTACCACGTCCGTTCCGGGGCGGAGGTGCGCGAGCGCCATCCCGACGCGCAGGTCTGGGCTTTCGAGGGCGACCGCGACGAGATCGCCGAGCGCGCTTCCGTCGACCGATCTTTCGCCATCGGCGAGGAGTTGCCGGGCGGGCTGATCGCGCTGGGGCCGCTGCCCCGGGAAGAGGTCGTCTTCTGGGACGCCGCCCGCGCCGCCCTCTTCGCCGGCGACGTTCTGCTCGGCGACGGAGCGGAGGGGGAGGGGCTCGGCCTCTGTCCGGAGCCCTGGCTCGACGGGGCGAGCCTCGACACGCTGCGCGCCGGGCTGGCTCCGGTGCTCGAGCTGCCGGTCGAGCTGGTCCTCACGGCGCACGGCGCGCCGACCCTCGGCGAGGGCCACGAGGCGCTGGCGAGGGCGCTCGCCTAGTCCCTCCTAGTACGTCTGCACGTGTGAGGTGAGGGTGCCGTCGCGCAGCGCGTGGATCGCGAAGCCGGGCGGGTCGGGAGCCATCTCGATCGGCGCCGGGGAGAATTCGAGCTTCGCCTGCAGGTAGGTGCTGGGGATCGAGAGGACGCCACGCCCGGCCAGCTCGGCGACGATCACCCGGTGCACGTGCCCGGCGATCACCCGGGCCACCTGCGGGTGGCGCGCCAGCACCTCGGCAAGCGCTGCCCGCCACTCGGGCGCCAGCCCGATCGCGTCGAAACTCGGGATCGCGGTGGTGAGTGGCGGGTGGTGCATCGCCAACACGGTCGGCTTCTCGCGCTCTTCGCCGAGCGCCCGGTCGAGCCACTCGATCCGCCCTTCGTCGAGTGCCCCCGCTTCGGCGCCGGGGATCGTCGAGTCGAGGCAGAGGAGTCGCAGCGGCCCGAGGTCGACCGCATGGGAGGCGTGCTCCTGGCCCTTGCCCGGCAGCCCGAACGCCTCGCGCAGCGGTCTGCGCAGGTCGTGATTGCCGGGCAGCACGTGGGGCTCGAGGTCGAGCGGCGCCAGCAGCTCGCGCACCCGCTGGTATTCCTCCGGCGTGCCGTTCTGGGTGAGGTCTCCGGAGACGACCAGCGCGTCGGGCCGCTGCGACAGATCGAGGATCGCCTCGACCGCGCGCAGCAGGCACTCGTCCGGATCGAGGCCGTGCCAATCCGCCCCGAGATGGGTGTCGGAGATCTGCAGGAGAAGGAAGGGCGCGGTGCTCATGGGCTCAGGTCCCTCAGCTTACGGGTGATCAGGCGATGCTCCGCCTCGTCGTCGATCAGGACAAGCGCCCGTTCGAAGGCGGCCCGCGCCTCTTCGGTGCGGCCGCTCCGCGCCAGCAGCTCGCCGCGGGCCGAGTGCAGGTAGCGGTAGGAGTCGAGCCCCTCGATCCGCTCGACCAGGGCCAGCCCCGTCGCCGGGCCATAGGCCTCGGCGATCGCGACCGCCCGGTTCAGCTCGACCACCGGCGAGTCGGTGAGCCGGGCGAGCTCCGCGTAGAGGGCGGCGATCTGCTCCCAGTCGCGCGGCTCCTCGGCGTGGAGCGAGGCGATCGCCGCCTGCACCACGTAGGGCCCGCGGCCGCGCAGGGCGAGCGCCCGGTCGAGCGCCGCCCGTCCCGCCACCACGGCCGCGGCGTCGTAGAGCTCGCGGTCCTGGTCGGCGAGCAGGACGATCTCCCCGGTCGGGGAGAAGCGCGCCGCCCGCCGCGCCTCGAGCAACAGCATCAGCGCCACGAGGCCCTGTGCCTCGGGCTCGTCGGGCATCAGCTCGGCCAGCGCGCCGCCGAGCCGGATCGCCTCGCCGGCCAGCGCACCGCGGCCCCCGTAGCCCTCGTTGAAGATCAGGTAGATCGTCGCCGTCACCGCCGCGAGCCGGTCGGGCAGAAGGTGATCCGGCGGTACCCGAAACGGGATCCCGGCCGCCTTGATCTTCGCCTTCGCCCGCACCAGCCGCTGAGCCATCGTCGGCTCGGCGACGAGGAACGCACGGGCGATCTCCGTGGTCTCCAGGCCGCCCAGGGTGCGCAGGGTGAGCGCCACCTGGGCCTCCGTCGACAGCGCCGGATGGCAGCAGGTGAAGAGCAGCTCCAGCCGTTCGTCGGGGATCGCCCGGTCTTCGTCCATCTCGGTCGCCTTCTCGGCTTCCGCCTCCAGCAGGCGCGTCTTCTCGGCCAGGGTGCGGCGCCGGCGCAGCGCGTCGATCGCGCGATTGCGCCCCGTCGTCACCAGCCAGTTGGCCGGGTTCGACGGGACGCCCTCGCGCGGCCAGCGCTCGGCGGCGGTCGCGAACGCCTCCTGGGCGGCCTCCTCGGCGAGCTCGAAGTCGCCGAGGATTCCGATCAGGGCGGCGAGGACGCGTCCCCACTCCTGGCGGAACGCCTCTGCGGCGTCGGTTACCACCCTTCTTTGAGCGGCCGCACCTCGATCGCCCCGCCGAGCCGCGCCGCGGGCACCCGCGAGGCCAGCTCGATCGCCGCGTCGAGGTCATCGGCCTCGAAGAAGAAGAAGCCGCCGAGCGCCTCCTTCGTCTCCACGAACGGCCCATCGGTGGTCAGCGTCCGGCCGTCTTCCACCCGCACCGTGGTCGCCGCCTCGGGGGGCTGCATCCAGGGGCCGGGCTCGACCCCGGGGGTCTGGTTCAGGGCCTGGTAGTCGGCCGCGATCTGCTCTTGTTCGGCCTCGCTGACGGTCGCCCAGCGCTCCGGGTCGGCCGGGGTCGGCGAGTCGCCTTGGTTGATCAGCATGATGTAGCGCATCGGTTCCTCCTTGGTGGGGATGGTCCCGGATTGGACGAACGGGGAGCGCCTGGATCGACATCGACCCACTCAAATGTATTTGCGGAGGTTGTGCCTACCCTCGTAGTACTTTTCTTGGACGAGCGTGATGTTTTGATCTCGTCAAAGGAAATCCAGACTTGAACCCTTCAGCCGTCGATGGCCAGGGCACCGCGCGCCCGGCGCTCACCGAGATCTCGAACACCGCGGTAGCCCTGCACCGTGAGCACTTCGGGCGTGGCCCGGGGGCGGCGAAATCTCATGTTTCCGACAACCTCGTCGTCTGCGTTCTCACCGACGTGTTCACCCCGGTTGAGCGGACGCTGATCCACGCGGGGCAGGAGGACCGGGTGCGCGAGACCCGGGCAGTCCACCGCGCCGCCACCGACTCGATCTACAAAGAGCGCATGGAAGCGGTGCTGGGCCGGCAGGTCGAAGCGCACCTGAGCTCGATCAACGTCGATCCCGACGTCGCCGTCGATGTCTTCGTCCTCGGCGAGGACGTTCCAGACCCGGGTTAGGACTCGACCTTCGTCTGGACGATCTCCGTGGCCGCGGCATAGATCGCCTCGGCGTCGATCTCGGCGGCGCGGAGCAGCTCGCCCGGCGTCGCCGAGGAGGGCATGTCCTCGACCGCGAGGACGCGGACCGCGGCGCTCGCGCTGTGCTCGGCCAGCGCGGCGAGCACCGCCTCGCCGATCCCGCCCTCTTTCCAGTGGTCCTCGACGGTGACGATCGCGCCCGTCTCCTGGGCTGCCTTGACCAGCGTCTCGTGGTCGATCGGCTTCACCGAGTAGAGGTCGATTACCCGCGCCGAGATGCCCTCGCCTGCGAGCCGCTCGGCCGCGGTGAGGGCCTCGTGCAGGGTGATCCCGGCGCCGACCAGGGTGACGTCGTCGCCGTCGAGCACGGTCTTCGAGCCGCCCGCCTGGAATTCCTCGCCGGCGTCGTAGAGCACGGGCGTCGCGGCGCGGGTGGTGCGCATGTAGGAGATCCCTTTGGTGTCGGCCATGATCTCGACCAGGGCCGAGGTCGAGGTCGCGTCGCTCGGGTAGAGCACGGTCGAGCCGTGCACCGCGCGCAGGCTGGCGATGTCCTCGAGCGCCATCTGTGACGGCCCGTCCTCGCCGATCGAGACGCCCGCGTGGGAGCCGCAGAGGCGGATGTCGGCGCGACTGATCGCCGCCATGCGGACGAAGTCGTAGGCGCGGCTGAGGAACGCCGCGAAGGTCGAGGCAAACGGCGTCCAGTGGCGCCGCACCTGGAAGCCGACCGCCGAGGCGACCATCTGCTGCTCGGCGATGTAGACCTCGATGAAGCGGTCCGGGAAGGCGTTTTTGAAATCTTCGGAGTGGGTCGAGTTGCCGACCTCGCCGTCGAGGGCGACGATGTCGTCACGGCGGGCGCCGAGCGCCGCCAGCGCTTCGCCGTAGGCTTTTCGGGTCGCGACCTCCTCGCCCTTTTCCCAGGTCGGCATCTCGCCGCCGGGGGTCTCGAAACGGTGGATGGTGGCGTCGCCCGCGGGCTTCGCGACGTCGACGTGGAGGTTGCGTTCGCCACCCAGTTCCTCGATCGCGGTCGCCGGGTCGGCGAGCGGTTTGCCGTGCTTGCCGGGCAGATCCTCGACCTCTTTGGCGCCCTTGCCCTTCTTCGTCCGGGCGACGATCATCGTCGGCCGGTCGCTTGCTTCGGCGTTGGCGTAGGCGTCCTCGATCTCCTGCACGTCGTGACCGTCGATCTCGAGCGTGTTCCAGCCAGCCGCGGCGGCGCGGCCGCCGTAGGAGTTGAGGTCCCAGCCGTGCATCGTTTCGCCGGTCTGGCCGAGCCGGTT
The DNA here is from genome assembly GCA_963795675.1 of uncultured Solirubrobacterales bacterium. Classification (GTDB taxonomy): domain Bacteria; phylum Actinomycetota; class Thermoleophilia; order Solirubrobacterales; family 70-9; genus VAYN01. The sequence goes on along the minus strand of CAWCJB010000004.1, from coordinate 271,447 downwards.
GACGTCGATCAGCGCGGTCAGGTTGGCGAGGCTCTGCTTACCGGCGTGCTCGACGGCCTCCCAGATCGATCCCTCGGCCATCTCCGAGTCGCCGCAGAGGACCCAGACGCGCGAGGGCATGCGCTCCATCCGCGCCGCGGTGGCGACGCCGACGCCGATCGGCAGGCCCTGGCCGAGTGAGCCGGTGGCGACGTCGACCCAGGGCAGCACCGGGGTGGGGTGGCCTTCGAGCCGCGAGCCGAGCTTGCGGAAGGTGAGGAGCTCGTCGTCCTCGATCGCCCCGACCGCTTTCAGCACCGAGTAATAGAGCGGCGACGCGTGGCCCTTGGAGAAGATCAGGTGGTCGTTACGCGGGTCCGTCGGCTCGCCGAAGTCGAGCTTCAGGTGCCCGTCGAGCAGCACCGCCAGGAGGTCCGCCGCCGACATCGAGGACGTCGGGTGCCCCGACCCCGCGGCATCGGAGGAGCGGATCGAGTCGACCCGCAGCTGTTGGCCAAGTTCGCGTCGAAAATCCGTGTCTCCACTCATGGGTTGGAAGCTAGCGAAAGCGAGCGCCGGCTGTCTGCGATCCTCCGCTGGTGGACCGCGACCTCTATCGGCGCCGGCAGCGGCGCCGGGCGATCATCGCCTGGTCGGTCGCCGGTCTGGTGATCGCGGCGATCGCCTCGGGGGCGATCTTCGGCGGCACCGAAGAGTCGACCACGACGACCCTCGGGCGGCCGATCCACCTCTTCTCCTCGGAAATGACCTTGGAACAGTACGAGGCGATCCATAAGGGCGAAGGCGAGAGCACGGTGCTGCTCCGCCTGCAGAGCGTCGGGCTGCAGGAAGACCAGGTCGAAAGCTCCGAACTTCCCGGCCTCTTCCCGGCCCGCCCGCCCCACTCGACCTGCAGCTACTGGACCCTGAGCGACGCTCCCGGGCACCTCGTGCGCCTCTGCTTCAGCGATCCACAGGGTGTGCTGCTGCAGAAAACGGTGATCGTCTCCGGCGACGAACAGGCGCCGAAGACCCTGGCCTGAGGGACGGGTAGGGCGGGCGGCACGGAAGGGACGGGGAAAGGGACGCGGAAGGGACGGGGCCATCTCGGCGGCAACCCGGGCAGGCTGAGGTCGCCGCCGAGATGGCCGGGTCTTCGGGGGAGATGGGGTGCGGATCCTGTGCGGGTCTCGACGGGGAGTGCGCGGGAGACGCGCGGGAGACGAGTGGAACTCCACGTCTCTTCATGAGACGTCACATGCGCCCCATTGGTCAGCGGTTTGCTGTGGAAAGAAAGTGGCTCTATGCGGCACTAAAGCGCCACAGCGCCGATCTGGGCCCGACCGCGGCTTCTCGAGGGTGACGTCTCCGTGACGGTTGCGGCATCTCTGTGCCGTCTCTCCTCGGAACGTCCCATCCCTGTGACGCCCCCCGCAAACTCCCCGTCCCGGGCGTTTCGGAGGCGGCCTCAGCCTGCCCGGGTCGCCTCCGAAACGCCCGGGCCTCCCGTCCCCCGCCGCAACGGCCGGGACCTTTAGGCCGGGACCTGCTGGGTGATGCAGTGGATGTTGCCGCCGCCGAGGAGGATCTCGCGGGCGGGGACGCCGACCACCTCGCGGCCGGGGAAGGCGGCGGCGAGGATCGCGTGCGCCTCGTCGTCGCGGGCCGGGTCGAGCAGCGGGAAGACGACGCGCGAGTTGCCGAGGTAGAAGTTGACGTAGCTGGCCGCCATGCGATCGCCGGCGCGGCGCGGCCGGCTGCCCTCGACCGGCTCGACCCCGGCTGCCTCCTCCGCCTGGGTCGTCAGTGGCCCGGGCGCCGGCAGCTTCACCACCTCGAAGGAGCGCCCCTTGGCGTCGCTCGCCGCCTCGAGCCGCGCCAGCGCGTCGCGGGAGATCGCGTGCTGGGGATCGGCCGGATCCTCGACCCAGGTGAGAAGGACGACGCCGGGCCGGGCGAAGGCGGCGAGGTTGTCGACGTGGCCGTCGGTCTCGTCTTCGCAGACGCCGTCACCGAGCCAGACCACCTTCTCGGTGCCGAGGTAGGCGTGGAGCCCCGCCTCGATCGCGACCCGGTCGAGCTCCGGGTTGCGATTCCGATTCAGCAGGCACTGCTCGGTGGTCAGCACCGTGCCCTCACCATCGACGTGGATCGCCCCACCCTCGAGCACGAACGGCGCCCGGTAGCGGGGGTCCCGTTCGACCTCGAGCACCTTGGCGGCGACGCGGTCGTCGCGGTCCCAGGGCGAGTAGAGGCCGCCGTCATGGCCGCCCCAGGCGTTGAAGCGCCAGTCGACGCCGCGCCGCCCGCCGCGGCCGTCGACGACGAAGGTCGGGCCGGTGTCGCGCAGCCAAGCGTCGTCGGTCGAGACCTCGACCACCCGGACCGCGTCCGGGAGTGCCGCCCGCGCCGCCTCGAACTGGCCGTCGGAGACCGCCATCGTCACCGGCTCGGAGGTGGCGATCGCGCTCGCCACCGCGGCGTAGGCCTCCTGCGCCGGGCCGGCCCCGGCGCGCCAGTTGTCGGGGCGCTCAGGCCAGGCCATCCAGCAGCCCGCGTGCGGCTCCCACTCGGCGGGCATATGGAAGCCGTCGGCGGCGGGGGTCGAGTCGAGCGGGCGCGGCATGAGGGGATTGTCGCCGACCCGCCCGACCGCCTACAGTCGGGGTGGATGGCTGAGCTGCAGCTGATCGAGAAGTCCGGGGTCGAGGCCTCTCCCGCACGCACCCGCGAGCCGGGCCGCGAGCCGCTCCGGATCGGCGTCGTACAGCAGGCCTGGCACCCCGATCCAGACGAGCATCGCGAGGGGCTCGCCGCCGGAATTCGGATCGCCGCCGCCCAGGGCGCCCGCCTCGTCTGCCTGCAGGAGCTGACCCTCTCGCCCTACTTCGCCGTCGACCCGGCCGGCCCGGAAGAGGTCGGCGCCGAGCCGGAGGAATTGCCGGGCGGGCCGACCTACCAGTTCGCCGCCTCGATGGCGGCGGAGACCGGCGTCCACGTCCACGCCTCCCTCTACGAGAAGGCCGAGGACGACGGGCTCGGCTTCAACACCGCGATCGTCGTTGCCCCCGACGGCACCCTGATCGGCAAGACCCGCAAGCTCCACATCCCGATCACCGCGGGCTATTACGAGGACCAGTACTTCCGGCCCGGGCCGGCCGACGGGGCGCCGTTTCCACTGGTCGCCCTCGGCGAGGCGCAGCTCGGCCTGCCGACCTGCTGGGACCAGTGGTTCCCGGAGCTCGCCCGTGCCTACAGCCTGGCCGGCGCCGACGTCCTGATCTACCCGACCGCGATCGGCTCCGAGCCCGACCACCCCGACTTCGACACCCAGCCGCTCTGGGAGCGGGTGATCGTCGCCAACGGGATCGCCAACGGCACCTTCATGGTGGCGGTGAACCGGACCGGGGAGGAGGCGCCGCTGCGCTTCTACGGGTCTTCGTTCATCTCCGATCCCTACGGGCGGGTGCTGGTGCAGGCGCCGCGCGACGAACCGGCCGTCTTGGTCGCCGACCTCGACCTCGACCAGCGCACCGACTGGCTCGAGCTCTTCCCGTTCCTCACCACCCGCCGGCCGGACGCCTATGCGAGCCTGGTCGAGGAGGGAGCCCGATGAAATGTCCTAAGTGCGGCGGCGAGATGCAGACGGTCGGGCGCAACGGCGTCACGATCGAGCAGTGCCGCAAATGCCACGGCATCTTCCTCGATCGCGGTGAGTTCGAGCAGCTGCTGGGCCGCGAAACCTCCTTGCTCGGCAACGGCGAAACCCTGCCGGGCCAGGGCGACTCCGGGCGCGCCTCGAGGTGGCGAAGTTGGCGGCGCTGATCGAGTTCCCGGCCGACGACCCCGAGCGCGCGCTGCGCTTCTGGCGCGAACTGCTGGCGGTCGATCTGGCACCGCGCCGCGAAGGCGAGGGGGCCGGCTGGGTCGCCGAGTCCGACGGCGTCCGCGTCGGCGTCCACGAACGCGGCCGCGGTCCCGGCGACACCGGCTCGCTGCCCTACTTCCCGGTCGCCGACATGACGAGCGCGCTGCGCAAGGTCGAGGACCTCGGCGGGCAGATCGTCCACCCGGGCGAGCATTGGGCGATCTGTCGCGACTCCGAGGGCACCCCCTTCGCCCTCGAGCAGCGCTAGCCGCCGACGGTCCCGCCGGTTTCGTCGGTCGAGTCGACGACCCCCGATTCGATCAGATCGTTCTCGCTGACCGTCGTCCCGGCGGGCAGTTCCCCGAGGGTACGGCTGGCCGCCGGATCGACGAGCACCGAGCGGGTGGCGAGCACTTCGCCGGACGCCGGGTCGAAGATCGCTTCCGAGCGGATGCCTTCTTCGGTCCGCAGCACGATCGCGTCTCCTTCGCGCCCGAGGCTGTCCGTCGCGCCGGTCTGGATAGTGATCCCCGGCAGTTCGGCGAGCGCATTGAAGATCGCCGCCTGCAGTTGCGGCGACGGCGTGCCTTCGAACATCACGTTGACCAGCTCTTCTTTCGTCTGTTCGGGGTCGAGCCGTTCCGCCTGCGGATACATCAGGTTGAAGCCGCTCACTTCGATCGTGTTCGCTTCGACCGCCTGGCGGAGCGCTTCCGGTTCGGTCGGCAGCTTCGAGGTGTCAGGGAAGTGGAACGTGCTGCCGAAGCCTTTGCTCGTCTGGTCGACGACGTGGGTGTTCAGTTCAAGCGCGCCATCGAAGGCGGACTTGTAGATCTGCTGGTATTCGGGATTCCAAGGCGGCGGGAGGGGCGAGCCGGCCGCCTTCCAGCGGTCTTCTTCGGCCGTGCTCCAGAAGTTGAGATCACCGAGGACTTCGCGCCGCCGGCCTTCGCCTTCTTCGCCGAGCCACGACTCGGACTGCGTCGCCACCACTGCGTTGTAAGCGTCGGGACGGTTCATCGTCCCGCCCCCGGTCGCGGTCGGGACATCGTCGCTCAGGTGCGGCACGGGGGAGACCCAACCCATGACCTCGAGGCGGTTCACCTTGCTGTAGTGGAACTGGCCCGGGCCCGGGATCAAGGTCGTCGGCGCATCGGCAGCAGCAGCGGCCGTCGCCGCTTCGTGGAGGATTTCCGCGGCCGAGGCGGGTTCGGCGGTCGGGCCGGTGCGCAGGACGAGGACGCTGGTCGCGATCGCGGCGAGCAGCGCGGCGGCGGCGAAGATGAGGACGCGGCGGGGTCGCACCGCGCCAAGGCCTCGTCGGCGGCGTACGGTGGCAGGCCGCGGCGCCGTGCTCGCGACCGCCGCGGCGAACGTGCGCGACTCCTCGGCGGCAGCCTCGATCCTGGCCTCGAGCGCGCGCCAGATCGCCTCGCGGGCCTCGGGTGGCACGCTGTCGCGCTCGGCGCGGAAGCTCTTCATCGCGGTCAGGTCGTCCATCGGGTTCACCTCCTGGTCGCCGCCCACTTGGCGGCGACGGTCGAATCGGATTGTGGAAGGTCGAGCGCCTCGCGCAGTCGACCGCGGGTGCGGGAAAGTCGGGACTTGACGGTGCCGAGGGGGATGTCGAGCGCGGCGGCGATCTCGGGCTGGTCCAGTTCGGCCCAGACCAGCAGGTAGAGGACGTCGGACTCCTCGGCAGGAAGCTCGGCCAGGCAGCGGGCGAGCGGGGCGCGCAGCCGCTCGGCGTCGAGCCTGGCCTCGGCGCCGTCCTCCGCTGTGCTCGCTTCGGCGCCGAGCGCCGCGATCGCCCGCAGTTCCCGAACCTCGACCCGGCGGTGACGACGGGCGATGTTGGTGGCGATCCCGAGGAGCCAGGGACGGGCGTCGGCCCGCTCACGCTCGAAGCGCCGCCGCTCGTCGAAGGCGACGAAGAAGGTCTGCGCGGCGGCTTCCTCGGCCCGCCGGTCGTCGAGGCGGCGTCTCAGGTAACGAAGGATCGTGCCGAAGTGGCGCTCGAAGATCACGCCGAAGGCCCGCGGTTCTGAGAGGGAGGTGGCGATCGCCTCGCCATCGGTCCGGTTTGCGCTCACACCCTTAGTTGCCCGATCGCGGGCAAACGGTTCGCGGAAGTCTGGGGCGAGCGTGGGAGGCGCGCCCGGCGGGCCGGCGCTAGCGCCGGCCGGAGCCGTTCAGCGGTTCGATCCGGAACGCCGAGCGTTTCGGGTTCGACGGCTTGTAGAACGTCGCCGTCTGATTCAGCAGTTTCCACGGGGCAGGCAGGGCACCGCCGGCGCCGAGGAATCTGGTGAAGAGGACCGAGGCGCGGTTGCAGGTGATCCCCGAGCCGGCGGGCAGGTAGATCAGGAAGGCGCCTTTGGTGAAGCGCAGCGCCCCGACCACGGTGCTCGAGTTGACGGTGAAGGTGCCGGGACAGAGTTTGCCGAGGGTCGGGCTGCTGCCGCCTTCGCCTTCGCTCTTCGCGGTCAGTTCGACCGCGAAGCCAGGGGTCGTGCCGCCGCTGAAAGCGCGCAGGAAGGAGGACTTGCCCGGGCCTTCGTTGGAGACCACCCACGGTTTCGGCAGGACGCCGTCGTAGTCCTCGAGGAAGCGGGCGAAGAGCGTCGCGCTCGATTTGCAGTTGAGGCTCGCGTCCTGCAGCGTCAGCGTGTAGCTGCCGGCCGGGAAGGTGGCGGCGCCGATGCGGTCGTTATGCAGGACCCGAAAACCGGGGCAGGTCGTCGGATTCGCTCTGATGGCTGCGGCGCTGGCGGGGCGGGCGACGAGCGCCAGGGCCGCGGCGACGAGCAGTCCGACCAAGGCCAGGACCGCGATGCGGCCTCGGCGTGGTTCGGATCGGGAAAGCACCTGCATCGGGCGGCCAAACTATCAGCCTCGCCCGTCCGTACCATGCACGGGTCCGATGCCCGAACCGATTACGCGCGGCGAGCGCTATATGCCAGGGCTGGACGGCCTGCGCGCGATTGCGGTCCTGGCGGTCATCTTCTTCCACCTCGGCTTCGGCTGGGCGCCCGGTGGGCTGCTCGGCGTCGGCATCTTCTTCACCCTCTCCGGCTACCTGATCACCGACATCCTGCTCGGCCAGTTCAACCGCCGGGGGATGATCCACCTCGGTCGCTTCTGGCTCGGCCGCGCCCGGCGCCTCCTGCCGGCGCTCTTCCTGATGTTGCTGGTCGTGATCGCCTGGGTGACGATCTTCGGCCCCGCCCAGCCGGACCAGTTCCGCAAGTCGGTCGTCTCGGCGATCTTCTACATCAACAACTGGCAGCAGATCGCCGCCAACGTGTCGTACTTCGCCCGGTTCGCGCCGGAACAGCCACTGAACCATCTCTGGTCGCTGTCGGTCGAGGAGCAGTTCTACATCATCTGGCCCTTCATCCTGCTGATCGGGCTGAAGCTCATCCGCGACCGCCAGGGCAACGGGCTGCGGCCGAACCTCGCCATCGCCACGCTGATCCTGGCGATCTTCTCCTCGATCCTGATGGCGGTGCTGTACCACCCGAGCCTCGACCCCTCGCGGGTCTACTACGGGACCGACACCCGCGCCGCCGGGCTCCTCTTCGGCGCCGCCCTGGCGATGGTCTGGCCGAGCCGCATGCTCAGCAAAAGGATCACCCCGCAGGCGCGCAAAACGCTCGACGGGGTCGGCTGCCTCGGCCTGCTGATCATCGCGATCATGATCTGGCAGACCGGCGAGTTCTCCCAGTTCCTCTACCGCGGCGGCTTCGTCGTCCTCTCGCTGGCGACGGTGATGGTGCTGATGCCGCTCGCCCACCCGGCCTGCCGGCTGGGCAGCATCGTCGGCGCCAAACCGCTCCGCTGGATCGGCGTCCGCTCCTACGGCATCTACCTCTGGCAGACGCCGGTGATCGTCCTCACCTCGCCCCAGCATCCGCACGGGCACAGTCTGGTCCGCGACGTCCTCCAGGTCGCCGCGATCTTCGTCATCGCCGCGCTCTCCTGGAAATTCGTCGAGGAGCCGATCCGCCACGGGGCGATCGGCAGGCTGCTGGCGCGCCGCCGCCGGGTCGGCTGGAGTTGGGCGACCTTCTCCCCCGAGGGCCGGATCGTGCTGGTCAGCCTCGGCGTCCTCTTCATCGTCGCGATCGCCGGCATGGCGGGCCTGAACGCGGCCCAGGCCGAAGGCGAACAGATCCGGGTCAAGGAAGCCGTCGCCGGCGGGACCAAAGGCCCGGTGCCGCTGACCAAGGCCCAGGCCGCCGACTCGCAGAAAACCGCCTGCAAAGACGTCGTCCACATCGGCGACTCGACTTCGGAGGGGCTCGACTCGGCCGAATACCTGCCGAACCCGAAAGAGCGGATCGAAAATCGCTACTCCGAAGTCGGGGTCAAAGAAACCCACATGGAGGTGCAGGGGGCGCGCTCGATCGAAGAGCGCTTCGAAGGCGAACCGAACGCCCAGGAAGTCGCCGAGGCGTGGAAGGCCGAAGGCTACAAAGGGTGCTGGGTGCTGGCCTTGGGGACCAACGAGGCTGCCGACGTCGCCGCCGGCTCCAACGTCGGCCTGGCCGAACGGATCGAAAAAATGATGAACATCATCGGCGACGAACCGGTGCTCTGGGTCAACGTCAAAACCCTCCCTGAGGCGACCGAATTCTACGCCGAGGAAGGGATGAAAAAATGGGACGAAGAACTCGAAACCGCCTGCCTTCGCTATCCCAACATGCGCATCTACAACTGGGCCGGTGACGTCAAAGACGCCTGGTTCATCTCCGACGGGATCCACTTCACCTCGCCCGGCTACGCCGCCCGCGCGGCCCTGATCGCCCACGCCCTTGCGCACGCCTTCCCCGCCAAAGGCACCTCGCCGAGCGGCGCCAAATGCGTCGTCAGCTGAGCACCGGGTAGCTGCTCCTCGTCCAGCAATGCGAGGAGACACGATGCCCGACCCGAATCAGCGCGACGCGAAGCTGATCCAGTACATGAGCGAGGCCTACGGCAAAGAGCGCGAGCTCGAGGTGGCCCTGCAGACCGACATCGCGATGACCACCAAACAGCCGTACAAGAAAAGACTGCAGCAGCACCTCAAAGAGACCAAAGCGCACGCCAAAGCACTAGATCGGCGGATCAAGAAACTCGGCGGCGGTGGCCAGACCGTGCAGAGCCTGGTCGGCAAAGCGACCGCGCTGGCGAAAGGCCCGCTGCACATGATCCGCGGCAGCGGCGAGCAGGAGAAGCTGCTGAAGAACGCCAAGACGCAGTTCACCGCCGAGCAGGAGGAGATCTCCACCTACCTGGCGCTCGAGGTCTTCGCGACCAAGGTCGGTGACTCCGAGACGGCGAAGCTCGCCCGCGACATCCGCAAAGAGGAGGAGCGGATGGCGAAATTCCTCGAGACCCAGATCCGCCGGCTGGCTGGCGCGACGGCGCTCGAGGAGGTCCCGGCCGGGCAGCGCCGCAAAGCGTCGGCAAAAAAACGCACGACGAAAAAACGGCCGGCGAAAAAAGCCAAATCGAAAGCCAAACGCTAGCCGCGACCTCGATTGGCGACTTGACCACACCCTCGGGGGGGTCAAGTCGCCACTCGGCCCGTTAGCTCTCGATCTCGACCGGCTGCAGCTCGTCGGCGGGCTCGAAGCCGAGGATCTTGCCGTAGAAGTAGAGCTCGGCTTCGAGGCAGCGGATCTCGGTCTCCGACTTGCGGAACCCGTGCTGCTCGCCCTCGAACGCGAGGTAGGCGTGGGGGATGCCATTGGCGACCATCGCGGCGACCATGGTCTCCGCTTGGTTGGGCGGCACGATCGCGTCCTCGAGCCCTTGGAAGAGGATCACCGGGGCGCTCAGCCGCTCGACGAAGTGGATCGGCGAGCGCTCGCGGTAGAGGTCGGCCTTCTCCGGATAGGGGCCGATCAGTCCGTCGAGGTAGCGCGCCTCGAACTTGTGGGTGTCGCGGGCCAGCGTCTCGGTGTCGGCGACGCCGTAGTAGCTGGCGCCGGCGGCGAACTCGTCGTGGAAGACCAGCGCGCAGAGGGTCGCGTAACCACCCGCCGAGCCGCCGCGGATCGCCAGCCGCCCGCCGTCGACCTCGCCGGTCTCGGCCAGGTAGGTGGCCGCCCGCACGCAGTCCTCGGTGTCGACGACGCCCCAGGTCCCTTTCAGCTTCTCGCGGTAGGCGCGCCCGTAGCCGCTCGAGCCGCGGTAGTTGACGTCGACGACGCCGAACCCGCGGCTGGTCCAGAAGAGGAACTCGCGGTCGAGCGCCGGGGTCTCGTGCGCGGTCGGGCCGCCGTGGCTGACCACGATCAGCGGCGGCCGTTCGTCCTCCGGCCCGACGAAGTCGGCATTGGCCGGCGGGTAATAGAAGGCGTGCGCGGTGTCGCCGTCGCCCATCGACGTCGGGAACTCGATCGCCCGCGGCGCCGAGACGAAGCCGAGGTCGACCATCTCCTCGGCGGCGGCGCGGACCGTCTCGGTCTCGCCGGTGGCGACGTCGAGGACGACGATCTGCGGCTCGCTCACCGGCGAGGCCGCGGCGAAAGCGACCTTGCCACCGCGCGCCGAGAGCGATGGGGCGCCGAACGAGGTGAAGGGGAGGCCGAGGTCGCGCAGCGCGCCGCCGCTGGCATCCAGCGCGAAGAGCTGTTCGGTGGCGTTGGCAGTGCGGATCACGACCAGCGTCCCGTCGGCGAGCTCGGCATGGGTCTGCATGCCGAAGACCCACTGCGGGTGGCCGAGGTCGGCGTGCTCGGCGCTCAGCTGCTCGACCGGCGGCAGGTCGCGGTCGGCATCCGGCGCGCCGAGGTCGGCGACCGTGCGGTAGAGGTTCCACCAGCCGTCGCGGTCGGAGACGAAGCGCAGGCGGTCCTGTGAGTCCCAGGCCGGGGCGAAGACCGACTCGCCCTTCCCGGCGGCCAGCGGCCGTGCCGGGCCGGGATCGTGCGCAGGCGTCACCCACAGCTCGGTCTCATCCCAGGGCATGTTCGGGTGATCCCAGCAGGTGTAGGCGAGCCACAGCCCGTCCGGCGAAACCCGCGGGTAGGAGTAGAAGTCGCGGCCCGCGGCGACCACCTCGGGCGCCTTGCCGCCGTCTAGGGGCAGCATCACAATCTGGTTCTCCGGTTCGGGCCCGCCGTCGTGCACCTCGCGCACGCAGAACAGTGTCTTGCCGTCCGGGGTCAGCTCGAAGTCGGCGTAACGCAGGCCCGCCGCCTCTTCCGGCTCGGGGGTGATCGCGACCGGCTCGCCGCCGAGCTCCAACCGGTAGAGCCGTTGGTCGGCGAAGTCGACGTAGACGGCCAGCTCCGGGCCGAGCAGTTTCCAGGCGCCGCCGCCGTACTCGTGGACGCGGGTGCGGACGTTGGCGCCGGGTGGAGTGACCTCCTGCGGCTCGCCGCCCTCGGGCCGCCGCATCAGGGCGCTGCGGCCGCCCTCCTCGGGCCTGCCCTCGGCCCACCAGACGGCGCCGTCGGCGGCCAGCTTGGCGCCGCCCAGCCGGCGGCCGCCGCTCGCGACCACCGTCGGGGCGATCGGCGAACGCCAGGACCCGTAGGGCGCGACCTCGGCCACGCTCAGTCGCGCTCCGACTCGGGGCCGGCGCCCGGCTCCTCGGCGACGACCTCGCGCAGCGCGTGCGAGTCGACGTCGTAGACGAAGCCGCGGACCGCGTCGCGGTGAGGGAGGAACTCCGAGCGGCGCACGCGCAGGATCGACTGCCGCACGTCGGCCTCGACGTCGGTGAACGACTCGATCGCGAACGAGGGCGTCACCCCGGAGGCTTCCTGCAGCTCGGCGCGGAAGCCGGCCTCGGTGATCGTCTGCAGCCCGCAGTCGTCGTGGTGGATCAGCATCACCTCGCGCGTCCCCAGCTTTCGTTGGGAGAGGGCCAGCGAGCGGATCACATCGTCGGTGATCACCCCGCCCGCGTTGCGCAGCACGTGCGCCTCGCCGTCGCCGAGCCCGAGCGCGGCGAAGACGTCGAGCCGCGAGTCCATGCAGGTGACGATCGCCAGGTGGCGGCTCGGTTCGACCGGCAGGTGGGCCTCCTCGACCCGCGCCGCGAAGGCCTCGTTGTTGGCGAGCAAGCTGTCGATGACGCCCATCGCGCCCGACCCTACCGGCCAAGGGCCGACGGCCAACGTGGGCCGTGCGCTGCGCCCCAACCCGCGCTTCGAGCCGGTCGCCTAGATTCCTCACGATGCCGACGATCCGCCCCGCCACCGAAGCCGACGTCCAGCTGGTCTTCGACCTGATCTGCGAGCTCGCCACCTACGAGAAACTCCGCGACGAGGTGGTCGGGACGCCGGAGATCCTGCGCGCCTCGCTCTTCGACCGCGGCGATGCCGAGGCGCTGATCGTCGAGGACGACGCCGGCGAGGCGGTCGGCTACGCGATCTTCTACACCACCTTCTCGACCTTCGAGTGCCGTTCTGGCATCTGGCTCGAGGACCTCTACGTGCGCCCCGAGCACCGCCAGGGCGGCATCGGCCTGCGGGTCATGGAGCACCTCGCCGGCCTCGCCCTGGAGCGCGGCCACGTCCGCCTCGAGTGGGTCGCCCTCGACTGGAACGAACCGGCGCTGAACTTCTACGAGAAGCTCGACGCCGCCCGCCTCGACGACTGGCTGATCCACCGCCTCGAGGTCCCCGGCATGCAGACCCTCGCCGCCGGCGACACCCCCGTCTAGTCAGCCACCCACATGCTCGCCGCCCGCAATCATCGCTTCCGTATCGCTGCCCTGCTCGCGGCGGCGGCGTACCTGATGCTGACCGCGCGGTTCTCGATCGAAGCCGATCGCCTCGGCGCCGAGGAGCTGGTGCCGGGCGGGTACGTCGCCGGCGCCGCGCTCTCGGTCGGCGTGCACCTATTCGGCGCCTGCGGCCTCCTCGTGATCGCCGCCGCCTTCGGCGAGGAGGTCGATTGGCGGCGGCTGCGTTCCGGCGGGACGATCCTCGCCGCGACCGCGATCGCCGAATTCGGCGCCTGGATATTCCGCCTGATCGCGACCTTGGCGAACTCGCACGACGACGACTACCGCGCGTTCCACATCTGGACCACGGCCGGGACGCTGCTGGCCGCAGTGGCGGTCTGCGTGATCGTGTCCGGCTTCCTCGAGTCGCGGCGCGGGACGGCCCGAGCCTCGCGGCTCTGGATCGGGATGATCGTCGCCACTGTCGGCTATCTAGCGGCCACGGTGGGCCAGCTCTACCTGCAGTCGCTCTATTCCGCCGTGGGCTACGTGCACGAATTGACCATCGGGACGATGGTCGAGGCGATCGGGGTCTTTGGCACCGCGCTGGCGGCGCTGGTCTTCACCCTTGGCGCCAGGCGCCCACTCAGAAGGCGTGAAGCCGCCCTCTTCGCTGCCGCGATGGGGGCCGCCGCGGCCGCCGTCTGCACCACCGCCGGAGAAGTGCTGGTCGGGATCGGCTACACCTCCCACGGGGCATCGACCTGGGTAGGCGTCGAGGCCTGGCTCGGGGTCGCCCATCGCCTCACCTTCGTTGCCGCCCTCCTATTCGTTGCCCGCGGCGCCCGCAAGGCCACCGCCCCTTAGCTGGTTGACTTCACGAGCGCCTCGACCCGGGAAAGGGACGCCGCCGTCTCGGCCACGGCCCGGGCAGGCTGTGGCCGTGGCCGAGACGGCCGGGGGTGCGGGGGGCGGAGGATCCGTCACGAGGGCGCGCCGGATCCGTCACCGATGTCGGCCTCGTCACAGAGACGCCGAGAACATCGCTCTTCCTCCCGTCTTCTTCAGGCGTCGCAGACACCTGACCCTGGTTTTGGTCCCCTATAGGGGACCAAAAGTCGACAGCGCGTCCTGGGGCCTCGATCTCTGCCCCCGGAGGGCCGGAAGGTGTGACGTTCCCGGCATCTTCGTCGACGATCGGGTGACCGGGGCGTCTCTTCCGCGCGAACCGGTCACGGAAGTGGGGACTTCGTCACGACCTGTGCCCTCTTCCCCACGGACCCCTCACGTCCCGGGCGTCTCGTGGCGGCCACAGCCTGCCCGGGCCGCCACGAGACGCCCGGGACGCATCTCGGACGGCCGCCCCGGCCGCGAACGCCGCCGTCCCTTTCCGTGGGATCCATCATCTAGCCGCCCGCCTCGACCGCGCGGCGGAGGAGGAGGGTGCGCTCGGCGGCGTTCTCGGTGAGCTCGGCGGCGCGGCGGAACTCGGCGGCGGCCTCCTCGGTCCGGCCGAGGCGGGCGAGCAGGTCGCCGCGGACGCTCGGCAGCAGGTGGTAGTCGCGCAGGGCGGGCTCGGCGGCGATCCGTTCGAGCAGTGCCAGGCCGGTCTCCGGGCCGAACGCCATCCCGACCGCGACCGCCCGGTTCAGCTCCACCACCGGCGAGGGGGAGACGGCGCCGAGCGCCTCATACAGCGCCGCGATCCGCACCCAGTCGGTGTCCTCGGCCTCGACCGCCCGCGCGTGACAGGCGGCGATCGCGGCCTGCAGACCGTAGGGGCCGAGCGGCGCGGGCAGCTCTTCTGCCCGCTTCAGCGCCGTCAGCCCGCGCGCGATCAGCAACGGGTCCCAGCGCAGGCGGTTCTGGTCGAGCAGCAGGATCGGCTCGCCTTCCGGCCCGCGCCGGGCGTCGAGCCGCGAGGCCTGGATCTCGAGCAGGGCGATCAGCCCGTGGGCCTCCGGCTCGGCCGGGGCCAGCTCGGCGAGGATGCGGCCGAGCCGCAGCGCTTCCTGGCAGAGCTCGCTGCGTACCCAGCGCTCGCCGGAGCTCGCCGCGTAGCCCTCGTTGAAGACCAGATAGACGACCTCGAGCACGTCGGGGAGCCGCGCCCGCAGGGCCGCCCCGGTGGGCACCTCGAAGTCGGCGCGCGCCTCGCGCAGGGTCCGCTTGGCCCGGGTCAGCCGCTGCGCCACGGTCGGCTCGCCGACGAGGAAGGCGCGGGCGATCTCGGCGGTGGTGAGCCCGCCGAGCAGCCGCAGGGTCAGCGCCACCCGCGCCTCGGTCGCGAGCGAGGGATGGCAGCAGGTGAACATCAGCGCCAGCAGGTCGTCGCCGATCTGGTCGTCGGCCGCAGCGGCCAGGTCGACGCCGTCCATCGCCATCAGGATCCCCAGCTCGTGGGCGACCTCTTCGCGCTTGCGCTCGTAGGCCTGGGCGCGGCGGGCGAGGTCGATCGCGCGATTCTTCGCCGTCGCCATCAGCCACGCTCCGGGGTTGTCGGGGACGCCGTCGCGCGGCCAGCGCTCGAGCGCCGCGACCAGCGCGTCCTGGGCCAGGTCCTCGGCCAGCCCGACATCGCGGACCATCCGCGCCAGGCCGGCGATCAGCCGGGCGGACTCGATCCGCCAGACCGTCTCGACCGCCGCCCTGGCATCGGATGCCGCCATCGTTCAGCCGCCCGCGACCGCCGCCTGCACGTCCGCGGGGAAGTCCTCCATCTCGAAGACGCGGCGCACCTCGATCCGGCAGTTCCGTCCCGGGCAGCGCTTGGCCCACTCGACCGCCTCGTCCTTGGAGCGCGCCTGGATGATCCAGTAGCCGCCGACGACCTCCTTGGCCTCGGTGAAGGGCCCGTCGGTGACCGCCTTCACACCCTCGCCGTCGAAGCTGACCGAGGCACCTTCGCCGGGCGGGTGGAGACCATCGAGGGCGAGCAGCATCCCGGCCTTGCGCAGCTCCTCGTTGTAGCGGCCCATCTCTTCCACGTCCTCGGCCGTCGGGTTCCACTCAGCTTCGGAAATTTCCGGATACATGAACATCATGAATCTCATCGGATGTACCTCCTGAACGTATGGAGCCGAACTAGTCCGTTCGGCCCTGTCATCAAGGGCGACGAATGACCTGCTTCAAAAACGACACCGTTTGCAGAGCCTTGACAGTTGGGTCTGATTAGCGTGAAGATCACGTTACAAATTGGAATCGCTATCGAGAGGACCTGGCGACGGAAGGCGCAAGGTACTGGCGATCGGGCGAGACCTCGGGGAGCGTGGTGCACTGCGAGGGCTCTCGGATGGAGCCAGGACTGAGCTGGTCCGTGCCGAAAACGGGAACGATGGGCTGCGCGCCTTTTACGAGCGCCAGCCAGATCTCGTTGTGATCGATGTCGAGTTGCCCGACGTCGACGGTCTCGAGATCCTCGCGACGATTCGGGCGCTGAGCGACGTACGGGTGATCGCCCTCACCGGAATCGACGAAGAGCAGCGGATCGCTGCTCTGCGCGGCGGCGCCGACGACTGCATCAGCAAACCGCCGCCGGAAGCCGAACTGCAGGCCCGGCTGGAAGCGCTGCTGCGCCGCCCGCGCCAGGGTGACATGCGCCCGGTCGTGCTCACCGACGAGTTCGTCGAGATCGACCGGGTGCGTCACCGTGTCTCGGTGCTCGGCAACGAGGTCTCGCTGACCCCGATCGAGTTCCGCATGCTGGCGACCTTCGCCGAAAACCCGGGACAGGTGCTCGGCCACGGGCAGCTGCTGGAGCTGGTGTGGGGAGACCGGATCCGCGAGCGCGACGAGGTAAAGCTCTACGTCAGCTACCTGCGCCGCAAGCTGGCCGCCGCCGCCGACGTCGACCCGGTGGAGACGGTGCGTGGGGTCGGCTACCGCTACCGGCCGCGCCTGGTGAAGACGAACGGCAGACCGGTGGGGTCAGCGAACTGAGTCGTTCAGCCGCGCTCGACGATGCGGGCGAGCGAGACGACCTCCGGCTGGTGGCCTTCGGCGTGGACGACGTAGGCACTCGGCCCGCCGCCGAACCATCCCGATGCTTCGTTCATCCCGACGAAGACGCCGGCGTGGCGATTGCCGTCGGCGTCCTCGACCCAGACCTGGTCGCCGTCCTTGAAGCCGGGCCCGGCGTTCACTTCGGCTTCGGCGGCTTCGGTCTCGCGCGGGTCGTCTCTCATGTCTCCCATGGGCGCGAGCATAGCCGGGTACGCTGCGGCCATGGTCGTCCAGGGCGAGCCGATGAAGGCAAAGCTGACGGCGCAGGCGTTCGACGATCCCGCCTGGATCTTCGAGCGCAAGCTCGACGGCGAGCGGGCGATCGTCCAGCGCACCGCGGCGGGGGCGAAGCTCCTTTCCCGTACCGGTCGGCGGATGGACAACTACCCGGAGCTGACTGAGGCGTTCGAGGCCGAGTCAGCCCAGGACTTCATCGCCGACGGTGAGATCGTCGCCTTCGAGGGCTCCCGCACCAGCTTCGAGAAGCTGCAAGGGCGGATCGGGATCGTCGACGGGCGCCTGGCGCGACTGACCGGGATCAAGGTCTTCATCTACCTGTTCGACCTGCTCGAGCTCGAGGGCCATGACCTCACCGGCCTGCCCCTGCGCGAGCGCAAGTTGCTGCTGCGCAACCACCTCGAATTTCATGGGCCCGTCCGCTACACGCAACACCGCAACGCGAAAGGCCGCAAGTACTTCCTGGAAGCCTGCCAGAAGGGCTGGGAGGGACTGGTCGCCAAGCGGGTTGAGAGCACCTACACCCACACTCGCTCCAACGACTGGCTGAAGATCAAATGCAGCTACGGCCAGGAGCTGGTGATCGGCGGCTTCACCCCGCCGAAAGGCTCGCGCGAGCGCTTCGGCGCCCTCTTGGTCGGCTACAACGAGGGCGGGGACCTTCGCTACGCGGGCAAGGTCGGGACCGGTTTCGGCCACCACACGCTGGACACGCTCGGCGACAAGATGGAGGCGCTGCGCCAGCAGACGACCCCGTTCACGGCGGGGTCCGGGCTGCCCCGTGACGCGACCTGGATCCGCCCCGAGCTGGTCGGCGAGTTCGGCTTCAGCGAGTGGACCCGCGACGGCAAGCTGCGCCACCCGCGCTACCTCGGTCTGCGCGACGACAAGAACGCGAGCGAAGTCGTGCGCGAGCTGCCGACCGCGGCCGCCCCGGACTAGTCCTCCCGGGCGCGGAGGCGGCGGGGCTCGAAGTTGCCGCTGCGCAGCGCCTGCCAGCCCTCCGTCGACACCGCGACGAAGCTGCGGCCCTCGGGGTCCTTGCGCTCCAGCACCAGGCCGCGGCGGGCGCTGCGGCCGATCGCCCGCCGCATCTCGGGCTCGCCCTGGCCGCGGAAGCGGGCGACCAGCCGATAGCGCGGCACGAAGCCGTCGTCGCCGAGGGCGACGATCGCGCGCAGGATCTCCTCGTCGGAAGGGATCACGGGGCGAAGTTACCCGGCGCCGCGGCAGGGTACGGTCGGGAGCGCCGATGGCGAAGAAGCTCAGTGAGTACGAACGCAAACGGGATTTCGGCAAGACCGCCGAGCCGGCCCCGCCGAAGGGCAGAGCGAAGCGCGAAGGCAAGCCGCGCTTCGTCGTCCAGGAACACAGTGCCACCCGCCTGCACTGGGACCTGCGCCTGGAGCACGAGGGCGTCGGCGTCTCCTGGGCGGTCCCCAACGGGATCCCCCGCGACCCGGCGGAAAACCGCAAGGCCGTCCACACCGAGGACCACCCGCTCGAGTACATGTCCTTCGCAGGTGAGATCCCGAAGGGCGAGTACGGCGCCGGCACGGTCGAGATCTGGGACAGCGGCACCTACGAGCTGGAGAAGTGGCGGGACGGGGAGATCATCTTCCGCTTCGAAGGCAAGCGGCTGCATGGGCGCTACGTGCTCTTTCGCGCGGGCGGCCCGAAGGATTGGATGATCCACCGGATGGACCCGGCCGAAGGCGACCCGGATCCATTCCCGGAGCCCTTCCGGCCGATGCTGGCGAACGCGGGCGCGCTGCCGCGCTCGACCCGCGGCTGGGCGGCCGAGCTGGCCTGGGGAGGGGTGCGGGCGCTGGCCCGCTGCCGGCCGGGGCGGCTCGACCTCCACGACGCCGAGCTCGCCGACATCGGCCCCCGTTGGCCCGAGGTGCACCGGCTGACCCGTCAGGTCGGCGCCCGCGACCTCGTGCTCGACGGCGAGCTGGTCGTCTTCGACGCCGCGGGCCGGCCCGACCGCGAGCGGCTCGCCCGCCGCGACAAGCCGGGCTCCGACAGTGCCCTGCGCCGGCGCGCCCGCGAGAACCCCGCCACCTACGTGATCTTCGACCTGCTCCATCTCGACGGTGAGGACCTGACCGACGCTCCCTACCGACGCCGGCGCGAGCTGCTCGAAGGCCTCGGGCTGGAGGGGGAGGCCTGGCGCACCCCGCGCGCGGCGACGACCAAGATCAAGGAGCTGCTCGCGGCTGCCGGCGCGCAGGGCGTCGAGGGACTGGTGCTGAAGAAGCGGTCGAGCCCGTATCTGCCGGGACGTCGGACCGGGGACTGGGTGCTGGTCCGCGCCGACGGCGGGAAGGGGGCGCCGGGCGCCCCCGCAGCCAAGCTCACCGACGGCGCCGAGCCGATCGCGAAGAACAAATTCGGACTCGCCGTCGGCGAGCGCGAGCTGACCGTCTCCAACCTGGGCAAGGTGCTCTATCCGCGGACCGGCTTCACCAAGGGCGACCTGATCGACGCCTACGCCGACCTCGCCGAGGCCCTCTTGCCGCACCTGCGCGGCCGCCCGGTGACGCTGAAACGCTACCCCGACGGGGTCGAGGGCAAATTCTTCTACGAGAAGCGCTCGCCGAAACACCGGCCCGACTGGGTGGCGACGGCGCGGATCTGGTCCGAGAGCCACAGGGCCGAGATCGACTACACCCTGATCGAAGACCTGCCCAGCCTGATCTGGACCGCCAACCTGGCGAACATCGAGCTGCACACCTCGCTTGCCCGGGCCGACGACCTCGACCGCCCCGACTCGCTCGTCTTCGACCTTGACCCCGGCGCCCCCGCCGACGTGATCGACTGCGCCCGCGTCGCCCTGCGTCTGCGCGGCCTCTTCGCCCAGCTCGGGCTCGATTGCTACGCGAAGACCTCCGGCTCGAAGGGCCTCCACCTGCACGCGCCGCTGAACGGCACCGCGACCTTCGCCGAGACCCGGCCCTTCGCCAAGGCCGTCGCCGAGGCGATGGAGGCGCGCTTCCCCGACGAGGTCGTCTCGCGCCAGGCGAAGGCACGGCGCGCGGGCCGGGTGCTGATCGACTGGAGCCAGAACGACGCGCACAAGACGACCGCCTCGGTCTACAGCCTGCGCGCCAAGGAACGGCCGACCGCCTCGACGCCGCTCGAGTGGGAGGAGGTCGAGGCCGCGGCCGAGGCAGGCGACGCGGCGGCGTTGATCTTCACGATCGACGACCTGCGCCGCCGTATCGCCGCCAAGGGCGACCTATACGCGCCGCTCCTGAGCCAGAAGCAGGAGCTGCCGGAACTTTCCGTCTGACCGCCCTGCGACCGTCGATGGTCGTGTTTCAGGTCGAAGTCATCTGCTCGGACCCGCGCTGCGACGCGGAGTTGACCCTCTGGGTCGACGAGCTCGGCGAGGTCGAAGCGGTCGCCTGCGATTGCGGCCACGGGTTCCTCGCGGTGCGGATCGAGGGCTTCGAGCCCGTCTTCGCCGCCGTTTAGTCGCCGTTCGCGCTTGGGTACCTCGCGCCGGTGACCAACCGTCTCCACCGCTCCGACAGCTCTGGCGCCGGCATCCGCCGCCGCAAGCGCGGGCAGGGCTTCTCCTTCGAGGATGGCGCCGGGACCACGATCACCGACGAGGAGACGCTGCGCCGGATCCGCGACCTGGCGATCCCGCCCGCCTGGAAGGACGTCTGGATCTGCCCCGACCCGAACGGTCACATCCAGGCGACCGGGTACGACGAAGCAGGCCGCAAGCAGTACCGCTACCACGACCGCTGGGACCAGCGGCGCGCCAACCGTAAGTACGCGGCGATGCGCGAGTTCGCCGCCGTACTGCCGAAGCTGCGGCGCGCCGTGCGCCGCGACATCGAGCTCGAAGGGATGCCGCGCGAGCGTGCCCTGGCCACCGCGGTCCGGCTGCTTGACCTCGGCTTCTTCCGCATCGGCAGCGAGGAATATGCGCAGACGAACGAGAGCTACGGGCTGGCGACGATCCGCCGCGAGCACGTCCACCGCGACGGCGAGGAGATCGTCTTCGACTTCCCGGCGAAGTCGAACCAGCGGCGGATCCAGGCGATCGGCGACGCGGCGGCGATCGCGGCGCTGGAAGCGATGCGCCGGCGGCGCGGGGGGCCGGATGACCTGCTCGCCTGGAAAGAGGGGAGGAGGTGGCGCGACGTGCGCTCGGACGACATCAACGAGTACATCAAGGACGTGATCGGGACCGAATTCTCGGCCAAGGATTTCCGCACCTGGAGCGGCACCGTGCTCGCCGCCGCGGCGCTGGCCGGCGAGGACGAGCCGGCCTCGGAATCGGCCGCCAAGCGGACGATCAACCGCGCCGTCAAAACTGTCGCCACCGCGCTCGGCAACACCCCCGCGGTCTGTCGCCGCTCCTACATCGACCCGCGCGTGTTCGACCGCTATCGCGACGGCGAGACGATCGACCTCGGCCGCCGCGCCGCCGAGGCGGGCACGATGTCGGAACGGACGCGGCAGCGGATCGAGCGCCAGGTGCTCGACCTGATCGATTGAGTCCGGCGTCCCAAGGGGTAAGGGCTCGGCCATGGACGTGAAAGCCCCCCTGCGGCGCTTCGACGACTACCAGCAGCGCAAGCCGGCACTGGCGCTGCCCCTGGGCGTAGTCAAGAAGTTCAGCGAGGACGAAGGGGGCAGCATGGTCTCGTTGATCGCCTACCGGGCCTTCTTCTCGCTCTTCCCGCTGCTGCTCCTGATGACGACGATCCTCGGCTATGTCCTCGCGGGCGACGAAGAACTGCGCAAGGAAGTCGTCAACTCGACCCTGTCGCAATTCCCGATCATCGGCAATCAGCTGAAGGGCGGCACCCTGAGCGGCAGCGGCATCGCGCTCGCGGTCGGCATCGTCGGCTCGGTCCTCGCCGGGCTCGGCGTGGTGCTGGAGACCGAGCAGACCTTCAACCGGTGCTGGGGCGTCCCCAAGGCGGGCGAACGTGGCTTCGTCGGCTCGCGGGTGCGGGCGATCGGCCTGCTGGTCATCCTCGGCGGCCTCGCGGTCGTCTCCACCGTGATCTCCGGGCTCGCCGCAGGCGGTGCCGACTTCCTCGGCGCCGGCGGCGAGGTCGCCGGGCTGGCGATCGCGACGGCGCTCAACCTCGTCGTCTTCGGTGCGGTCTTCCGCCTGCTCACCACCGACACGGTGGAGACGCGCGCGCTGATCCCCGGCGTCATCGTCGCCACGGTCGGCTGGGAGATCCTGCAGGTCGCCGGCGGCTGGTACATCTCGCACGAGGTGAAGAACGCCTCCGCCGTCTACGGCACCTTCGCCCTGGTGATCGGACTGCTCGCCTGGATCCACCTGGGCGCGATGTTCGTCGTCCTCGGCGCCGAGACCAATGTGGTCCGAACTCGCAAACTCTGGCCGCGGGCGATGTTGAGCGCGCCCGACGCGGGTACCTGAAAGGAACCGAATACCCGCGAACGGAAAGGGGTGCCAGACCAGATGGCAGACGAGTTGAACGGCAAGAAGATCGCCTTCCTGACCGCCAACGAGGGGGTCGAGGAAGTCGAGTTGACCGAGCCGCGCAAGGCGGTGGAGGCGGCCGGCGCGGAGACCGAGCTGCTCGCCCCGGAGGCGGGCGACGTGCAGGCCTTCAACCACCTCGACAAGGCCGAGACCTACGCGGCGGGCCGCGCCGTCGGCGATGCCAAGGTCGAGGAATTCGACGGCCTCGTCCTGCCTGGCGGCGTCGCCAACCCGGACAATCTGCGGACCCACCCGGAGGCGGTGCGGTTCGTGCGTGACTTCTTCGAGGCGGGGAAGCCGGTCGGGGTGATCTGTCACGGGCCGTGGACGCTGGTCGAGGCCGACGTGGTCAAAGGCCGCAAGCTGACCTCGTGGCCCAGCCTGCGGACCGACCTGCGTAATGCCGGCACCGAGTGGGTCGACGAGGAAGTGGTCGTCGACCAGGGCCTGGTGACCAGTCGCAAGCCGGACGATCTGGAAGCGTTCAACGCGAAGATCGTCGAGGAGTTCGAGGAGGGGAAGCATGCCGCCCAGAGGGGTTAAAAAAGGCAGCAAACGCGATCGCCAATACCAAGAGGTCAAAAAATCGGAGGAACGGGAGGGGCGGTCGACCAAGCGCGCCGAGGAGATTGCGGCGCGAACCGTGAACAAGGAAAGAGCCCGCGCGGGAGAGTCGAAATCCTCCTCGCGCAGCTCTCGACGAGGCGCCTCGGCGAGCAGTCGTGGCGGCAAACAGTCCGGCCACGGACCGGGCGGTCGCACCCGCGAACAGCTCTATAACGACGCCAAGAAGCTCGGTATCGAAGGGCGCTCGAAGATGACCAAGGACCAGCTGCAGAAGGCGGTGGCGGGGGCCAGTTGAGCACCCGCCACCGCGATCTGGATCCTCAGTCGCCGCCGGCCGGGGTCTCGAAGGCCGCCAGGCCGGTGACCACCGGGATGCCCGGCTCGCCCCCGAGCCGCTCGCGACTGGCGGCGGCGACGGTCATCAGCTCGCGCAGCGCCCGGTCGAGGATCTCGGCGGTCTCCCGCCAGCCCTGCTCGTCGACGGTGATCGGCATCCAGTTGAGGGTGGTGTCCTCGCGGCGGTCGATCGTGTCGGCGTCGATCGCCGTGCCGATCTTGGCGGCGAAGGTGCGCAGCGCTTCGCCGGTCACCCCGGCGCGGACCGAGAGCGGCACCCGGCGCCAGTCCTGGTGGCCGATGAACGAGCGCGGTCGAGCGGTGTAGAAGTGCTCGATCGTGCCGCGTTTGGGCCGGGTGCTGACCTGCTCGATGCAGTCGACCTCGAGCAGCGCGTTGGTGTGGTACGAGACGACCCCGAGGCTCTCGTGGAATTCGCGCGCCAACTCGGTGGGGCTTGCCGTCCTTCCTTGCAGCGCTTCGAGGACGCGCACCCGCATCGGGTGGGCGAGCGCCCGGACTAGGTTCGGATCGATGGTCTCCCGTTCGTGGGAGTTGGTCTCCGGTGGCATAGGCTCGCCATCCCAGCGACCCGCCGACCGCCGCGCAACCTGACTTTTAGAGCCAAGTTCTCACACCGGTGATACGCGTTTTGTGAGTGCCGGCAAAGGCGTATCGATATATACCAGTCCTATGAATGACTCACACAAAAGCGTGACGATCAGGTCCGTTGCGGTGCTCGGCGCGGGTGGCACGATGGGCAAGGGGATGGCCCGCAACGCGGCCGCCGCGCAGATTCCGGTGCACGCCTGGAACCGCACCGCGGCGAAGCTGGACGACCTCGCCGGCACCGCCGGGATCGAGTCGTTCGGGACCGCACGCGAGGCGGTGCTCGACGCCGACCTGGTGGTGACGATGCTGACCGACGCCGACGCGACGATCGCCGCGATGTCAGGGCCCGACGGTGGCGCCGCCGGCTCCGAGGGCTCGATCTGGGTGCAGATGGGGACGATCGGCGTCGCCGGCTCGGACCGCTGCGCCGAGCTCGCCCGCGACCGCGGCCTCCTCTATGTCGACGCACCAGTCATGGGCACCAAGGTGCCGGCGGAAGAGGGCCAGCTTGTCGTCCTCGCCTCCGGTCCGGAGGGCCATCGGGAGCGCCTCGAACCGTTCTTCGACGCGATCGGCAAACGGACGATCTGGCTCGGCGAGGCGGGCCAGGGGAGCCGGCTGAAGGTCGTCGTCAACAGCTGGATCTGCACGATCACCGAGGGGACGGCGGAGATGCTCCGCCTGGCCGCGGCGCTCGGCCTCGAACCGCGCCTCGCCCTCGACGCGATCGAGGACGGCCCGCTCGAAGCTCCCTACCAGCGGATGAAGGGCGAGATGATGCTGAAGGGCGACTACACGCCCTCGTTCCGCCTCGCTCTCGCCGCCAAGGACGCCCGCCTTGCCGCCGAGGCCGGCGCCGAGGCGGGTGCCGAGATCCCGGTGATCGAGGCGATCGCCGCGCAGATGGCCGCCGTCGCCGCCGAGCACCCCGACGATGACCTCGCCGTCCTCTTCCGCGGTACCTCGGGCGCCTGATCCGACAGCCCCTCGACGCTTGTCCGCGTATCGAGGACAAGCGTCGGGCGGGCGCTGTTAGGTGGGATGGTGCACGGGTAAGTTGTCGCTATGTCAGTCAAGACCAAACTCGCCCGTCAGGCGGTCAAGCAGACCGCGAAGCACACCGCCTTCGGAACCGCGTCGAAAATCACGCGCAAACCGTTCCGCTCGGTCACCCTGCTGACCGCCGGTGCCTTGATCGGCCTGGTCGTAGGCTGGTTGCTCGCCAACAGCAACTCGACCGAGAAATCCTCGGAGACTGGAGCCGTTTCGTGAACGCAGCGCCTGACGATGAGCGCGACGAGGAGTTCGTCGAGGAGGAAGAGGCGGAAGCCGCCCGCGAAGCCGCCGGGGTCGGCGGCACCGTCCCTCCCGATACCGACGATCCCGCGCAGCAGCCGCTGATCGAGGGGGGAGAGGGCGAGGCCGAGGGGTTCGAGCTGGCCGAGAAGGACCTCGAGACCATCGCCGAGCACGGCGACGAAAAACACTTCCCGGACGGACTCACCCAGCCGGAAGAGGCGCAGGACCCGGACGAGTACGGCGAGGCCGACCAGGCGATACACCCGGACGAGAACGAGTGAGATGAGATGGCCGATCGCAGCCTGATCGCGATCGTCACCCCGGCATTCGGGTCGCGGGAGTCGGTCGAGGCGCTGAGGCGCGAGGCTGCGGAGGGGGATGGGGCGGAGGTTCGCCTCGTCGCCCCGGCCGTCGAGATCAACCCGCTCCACCACACCCTCGGCGACATCGACGAGCCGCGGGTGAAAGCGAAAAAGCGGCTTGAGGAGGCGCTGGCGGCGGCGCGAGCGGGAGGGGTGCAGATCGCCACGGCGGAGATCGGCGACCCCGACCCGGTCCAGGCCGCCAAGGACGCGCTGCTGGAAAAGCCGGCCGACGAGATCCTGATCTTCACCCACGCCGACGACGCCAAGGACTGGTACGAGGGCGACCTCTGGAAGCACGCCGCGGACTCGCTCGAGCCGCCGTTGAAGCTGGTCGTGGTCGACGGCGGACCGGACTCCAAGGAACACGTGGTCGACACCGAGACGGCGGCGGCCGGCCTTGCCGACAGCGACGCCGACCACGAGGTCGATTCCTCTTATGGCCCGAAATTGACCCGCGGCGACCTCGCCGGGATCACGGTCGGCATCGTCGGCACGATCGTCGCCGTCGTCCTCGCCGCGGTCGCGACCAGCGGCGGCACGGCGACCGGCTGGCGTGCCGTCGCGATCGGCCTTGCGATCGCCACCGCGCTGGTCAACATGTCGAACGTCGTCGGCGTCCTGCTGATGGAGAGCGTCCGCTACCGCGGCGGGTTCGCGCGGATGTTCCGCACCCTGGCCCTGGTCGGCACGCCGCTGGTGGTGCTGATCAACGCGCTGATCGTGATCCTCGCCTGAGCGCGCCCGCCCGGCTCAGCCGGGCAACGGGGTGGCGCCGGCCGTTTCGTGTTCGGCGGTGTCGTGGCGGCGCAGCGCCTCGAGCACCTCATCGGCGAGCTGCGAGCCGTCCTCGGAGCGCAGCGGCGTCGCGCTGATCCGGAAGATGACGCTGTCGGGCTCGATCTCCTCGAGCGAGACGCTCGGCCGGTAGCGGGTCGGCACGGTGATCGTGCGCAGCAGCTGCTGCTCGATCTCGCGTGGGCTCGCCTGGCGCGAGAAGCGCACCTTGACGTCGACTTTCTCCGGCTCGCGCAGCGGCACCACCGCCAGCATCAGCAGCACGTTGTTGGGGATCTGCAGCCGGTCGGCGCCCTGGCTGAGGGTGGTGTAGAAGAGCCCGAGGGAGGTCACCGTCCCCTCCAGCGAACCGGCCAGGGCGCCGCCGACGAGGCGCACCCGTTCGCCGACCCGGAAGGGCCGGGTGGTCTGCAGGACGACCCCGGCGAAGATCGCGCCGAGAGTCTGCTGCGCGGCGAGCCCGAGCAGCACCGCGGTGAAGGCACCGCCGACGGCGAGGGTGGAGGCCTGGACGCCGGCGATCCGCAGGGCGACCACCACCACGACGAGCATCGCCAGCAGGCGGAAGACGAAGCCCACGGTCCCCGCGGTGGCCGGGTCGAGCCGGCGGTAGAGGCGCGGCGAGAGCGAGCGGGAGAACCAATGGACCGCGGCGGCGCCGACCAGGATCAGCACGATCACGGTGCCGACCCGGAACCATTCGCCGTAGCCGGGGGCGATCTGGCGGCGGTGCGAGTAGACGATCAGGGTCGCGATCAGGACCAGGATCGCGACCACGAGGCCGACCAGGGAGCGCCTCGAGACCTTGCGGGTCTCGATCTCCTCGCCCAGGCCGAGCGAGGTCCAGGCGTGGGTGCGCGTCTCGAACAGCTCGCGCGGCAGTTTGGGTCGTCTCGGAGCGGGCATCAGAAGCGGCTACCCGATGGCCTCCCCGCGCTAATCGCCGGGGGACGCCTGGGTGACGAGTGTCACCCGCGCAGCGCGGCGGCGGCTTCGTCGCGCGTCTCGAAGACGCGCAGGGAGTGCTCCAGCCCGGTGACCTCGAGGACCCGACGCACCTGTTCGTTCTGGCAGCAGAGGACGAGCCCCCCCTTGCCGCCGTTGCCGGCGGCGGCGTCGACCCGCTGCCAGGCGCGGACGATCAGGGCGATCCCGGTCGAGTCGATGAACTCACAACCGGCCAGGTCGATCAGCACCGCGGCATCTGCCGCCTGGACGGCTTCCTCGAGCGGCTCTTCAAGCTGCAAGGCGGTCGAGAGGTCCAGCTCCCCGCGTACCTCCAGAAGTCGGACGCCGCCCTCCAGGTCGGAGGCGGTTGCTTGGAACGGCGCTGGACCCACTGCTCGCGATGCTAGCGCAGCGAGCCGTCGTACGGGGTGGACCAGTTTGCGGGGGGTACGTCTGGGTATCAGGGCGAAGGTCAGGCCGGTAGCGTTGCCCGCGACGCACCTGACCCGATAAACGGCACTGAGCGGCCCGATCGCCAGAGACCAAATTTGAGCACGACCAAAGTCGATTCAGCAGGGCTGCAGATGTCGCTTCCCGCGAAGGCGGAGAACGTGACGGTGGTCCGACACGCGATCGCCGGGCTGGCGGAGCGGATCGGCATGGACGATCCGGCGATCGCCGACCTGAAAACGGTGGTCACCGAGGCCTGCATGAACGTCGTCGTCCACGCCTACCCGGAGGAGGAGACCGGCCTGCTGGAACTCGAGGCGGTCCCCGATCTCGACGGGCTGACGGTGTCGGTGCGGGACTTCGGCCGGGGGATCAGCCCGCGGCCCGGCGTCGACCGGCCCAGCCTGCGGATCGGCCTGGCGCTGATCGCGGCGCTCTCGTCCAGCTTCGAGATCAGCGGCGGGGTCGAGCGGGGGACCGAAATACGTATGCACCTGCCGCTGCGCTCGCGGCCGATCCCGAGTGACGGGGAGGCTGTGCGCCCGGCGGCGCCGGCCGTTCCCGACGCGACCGAGATTCAGGTCGGTGCCGCCGAGCTGCTCGGCCCGGTGCTGAGCCGGGCGCTGACCGCGCTCGCCGCCCGCCAGGCGATCACCGTCGACCGGATCTCCGACGCGATGCTCCTTGCCGACGCGATCTCGGCGGCCGCCCCGCGCGGGTTCGCCGATGGCCACGTGAAGCTCAGCATCGCCGACCGGCCGGAGGGGGTAGAGCTGAAGATCGGCCCGATGGAGTCGGGCGCCGCCGCCGGGCTGCGCTCGAGCCTCTCGCTGCCCGACGTCGGTGGTTCACTGGAAACGCTGGCCGACGAGGTGCGCACCGAGGCCGACGGCGACGGCGAGTACCTCGTGGTCGGCATCGCCGCGACGGCGTCCTAGCCGATCGATCCCACGGAACGGGACGGCGGGGTCCGCGGCCGGGGCGGCCGTCCGAGATGCGTCCCGGGCGTCTCGTGGCGGCCCGGGCAGGCTGTGGCCGCCACGAGACGCCCGGGACGTGAGGGGTTCGGCGGGAAGCGCGCAGGGATGGGTGCTTCGTCACGGAGACGGGCGCAGCTCTCAACACACAAAAAGACGTGAGGAACATTGTGGGCGCATGGCGCCCACAATGTTCCTCACACGTTTCTGAGCGATCCGGCCCGCCTCACTCCCGAAGATCCGTGCCAGGGCCGTGGCCGAGACGGCCGCGTCCCTTCCCCGGGCGCCGGCCCGACCCGCGCGAAGGGGGTGGAATCAATCGTCTAGGGGCCTTCGTCCTGTTCGGCCACCTCTTCGCGGATCCGCTCGAGCGTGCGCCGCAGGATGCGCGAGACGTGCATCTGGGAGTGGCCGATCTGCTCGGCGATCTGGGACTGGGTCATGTCCTCGACGAAGCGCAGCCGGAGGATCAGCCGTTCGCGGTCGTCGAGCTGCGGCAGCACCCCCTCGAGTGCCAGTTTGTCGTCGATCAGCTCGTAGCCCTCGTCATCGTCGCCGACCCACTCGGAGGCGGGCGATTCGTCGTCTTCGCCGCCCACCGGGCGGTCGAGCGAGAGCGGCCGGCGGTTGTGGTTGGCCTCCAGCACCTCCAGCACTTCGGCCGGTTCGATCTCCAGTTTCGTCGCGATCTCGGAGACCGAGGGCGAGCGCTGCAGCTCGACCGTCAGCGCGGTGGTCGCTTTCTCCACCTCGGCCATCCGGTCGTGGAGGCCGCGCGGCACCCGCACGGTCCAGACGCGGTCGCGGAAGTGGCGCTTCAGTTCGCCCAGGATGGTGGGGGAGGCGAAGGCGGCGAAAGGGGTGCCGCGAACCGGGTCGAAGCGGTCGACCGCGTTGACCAGGCCGAGGTTCGCCACCTGCAGGAGGTCGTCGAAGGACTCGCTGGCGCCGCGGTAGCGCAGCGCCAGGTTCTTGGCGAAGGGCAGGTAGCGACGGACGAGCTCCTCGCGGGCGGCCGGGTCGCGCTGGTCGCGCAGCCGCCGCCAGAGCAGGTTCTCGCCCGCCAGGCCCTCGCCGGCCCCGGTCGGCGCGCCGTCGGGGACCTGGCCTGAAACCTTATGTTTCTCTTCGCTGTCTGATGCCATGAGGTCGGCCGCCGCAGAAGGCGGCGCCGCCCGCAGGGTCCCATATGCGGCCTCTAGGTTGATCGACCAATGCCGCGGGTAGCGTGGCGGGGATGAAGAAGTCCCTGCTGCTGCTCGTCTGTGTCGCCCTCCTCGCACTGCCCTCGGCGGCCGCGGCGCGCTGGGCGCCGGCGCCGACGACGGACGCCTGGCAATGGGAGCTGCAGGGCAAGTTCGAACTCACCCCGGGCGCCTCGGTCTACGAGATCGACGGCTTCGAATACCCGGCCGGCGACGTGAAGGCGATCCACGGGCAGGGCGCGAAGGCGATCTGTTACCTCGACGTCGGCAGCTGGGAGGAATACCGGCCGGACAAGGAAGCGTTCCCGAAATCGGTGATCGGCAGGCGCTACGAAGGCTTTCCCGACGAGCGCTGGCTCGACATCGCCCACTTCGAGAAGTTCGCCCCGATCATCGAAAAGCGGATCGCGATGTGCGCGCGCAGGGGCTTCGACGCGGTCGAGCCCGACAACATCAACGGCTGGGAAAACAAGACCGGCTTCCCGCTCACCCGTGCCGACCAGCTGCGCTACAACCGCTGGATCGCCCGCCAGGCCCACAAGCGGGGGATGGCGGTGGCGCTGAAGAACGACTCGCGGCAGGTCCGCCAGCTGGTCGGGAGCTTCGACTTCGCGGTGGTCGAGGAGTGCTTCCAGTACGAAGAATGCGACCTCTACAAGCCCTTCGTCGAAGCCGGCAAGGCGGTCTTCGAGGCCGAGTACGAACTGCCGACGTCGAAATTCTGCGCGCAGGCGGAAGCGCTCGACTTCGCCGCGATCCGCAAGGGCCTCGAACTGTTCCCGCAGCCGTGGGAACCGTGTCACCCGGCGCCGGAACCGACTGGATAACCTCGCCCCATGGGATTCGACCAGTACCACGAGCCACCGGAGGAGCTGCCGGCCGAGACGCGGACGTTCGCCCGCCTCTGCGCCTCGCTCGAAGAGGAGTGCCAGGCGATCGGCTGGTATCAGCAGCGCCTCGCGGTCGAGCCGGACGCGGACGCGCGGGCGATCATGGAGGACGCCCAGGGGGAGGAGTTCAAGCATTTCTCGATGGACCTCGAGTTCCTCCTGCGGCGCGTTCCTCGCTGGCGTGAGATCGCGCAGGGGGTGCTCTTCCAGGAAGGCGACATCGTCGCCCACGGCGAGGCGGCCGAGGCGGCATCAGAGGACGACGACGGCGACGAGCTGGTTGCCCCGATGGCGGGCGGCGAAGGCTCGCTCGGGATCGGCAGCCTGAAGGGACAAGGACGATGAATCACCTGCTGCGCGGCCACGCGCCGCTGACCGACTCGAACTGGAAGCTGCTCGACGAGGAGGCGGTCGAGCGCCTCGAAGGGCCGCTGGCGGCGCGCCGGCTGGTCGACTTCGTCGGCCCGCAGGGCTGGGAGCACTCGGCCACCAACCTGGGCCGGGTCGAGGCGGTGCCCGGCAACGAGGAGGGCGTCAGCGCGCTGCAGCGACGGGTCCTGCCGCTGGTCGAGGTGCGGGTCGACTTCGCCGTCCTGCGGGCGGAGATGCGGGATGACGACCGCGGCGCCGTCGACGTCGACCTCGAGTCGCTCGACAACGCCGCGCACCAGATCGCGATCGCCGAGAACAGCGCCGTCTTCAACGGCTGGGAGAAAGCCGGGATCACCGGGGTGATCGCGGCCTCGCCGTTCGAGCCCGAGCCGCTGGGGCCGAAAGCCGACGGCTATCCCCGCGCCGTGGCGCGGGCGGTCGAGGCCCTGCGTGAGGCCGGCGTCGAGGGCCCCTACGGCCTGGCGCTCGGTCCCGACGAGTACATCAAGGTGATCGAGACCGCCGAGCACGGTGGCTACCCGCTGCTCGACCACCTGGCGAAAATCCTCGGCGGCGGGCCGATCGTCTGGGCGCCGGGGCTCTCCGGCGCGGTGGCGATGAGCCTGCGCGGCGGCGACTTCCTGCTCGAATCGGGCCAGGACCTCTCGCTCGGCTACGACCATCACGACGCCGACGAGGTGCACCTCTACCTGGAGGAGAGCTTCTCCTTCGTGGTCGCGACCCCGGAGGCCGCGGCGCCCCTTACCCCGTAGTGGGCGCGCGAACTCTTGTCGCCCACAGGGCGACAAGAGTTCGAGACTTGGGGCCTAGATCAGGCGGGGTCGGGGGAGCGAAAGTGGAGCATCTCGACCTTCGAGAGCATCCCGTCCTCGTCGGACTTGGTCAGTCGCTCCGATGACTCGCTCTGGATCTCGAGGACGCGGTCGAGCGTCTCCGAGAGGAGCTTCGACACCTCGTCCCACCCCTGTTGGTCGACGACCATCGGGGTGCGGCTCAGGTGCCGATCGTCTTTCTCGTCCAGGGTGCCGCTCTTGACGGCCTCCTCGATGTCGTCGAACACCGATTTGAGCATCGCTCCGGAGAGACCGGGGCGGAGGCTCTGCGGCATCCGCGACCATTCGCTGTCGCTGAGGAACTGGCGGCGGGTCGCACGGTAGAAGTGCTCCGTGGCGCCCCGTCGCTGCTTCGTGTCGACGAGCTCGATGCAGTCGTATTTCTCGAGCACACGGACGTGGTAGGCGACCAGATTGAGGCTCTGATCGAGCTCTTGGGCCAACAGATTGGGGCTGGCGACCCGCTCGTTCAGAATGATCAGGATTTGTACGCGCAGTGGATGTGCGAAGGCTTTGGCGACGATTTGTTCGACGCCGTCCTTCTTTTTAGTTTTCGGCAAGGGGGCTTCCTTCGGTCGTTTGCAAGGGGTGGCACGCCGATCACAAGACCTTAACCAGTAAGGGTCAAGAAATCCAGAATTGATCTTAAAGTCTCGTTTATTTGTTCGGTTTTACCGGTTTGAACTTGATTGCTGTAAACAGATGGAGTAAAAGGTTTTTCTCCGCCGGAAAGGGGGCGGATAGGGAAATGCAGTTCCGATATACGGAGGTGGCGATAGTGCGGATGGGCACTTCGCAGGGGCGGATGGCGCCTGCTGCAATCACGAAGGGATCCTGACCAGGAGTACGGGACGGCGATCGCCGTGGAAGGCTTGACCGGTGGCACCTTGGAAGCTGCCGCTGGTCGTCTTCGCGATCGCCGTCCCGATCGTCGTCGGCACGCTGCTCGGCGGCCCCGGGGTCGGCCTCGCCCTGGCCGCCCTGGTGGCGGTGGCGATCGTCTACTGGGCGGTGCAGATGCGCCCCCGCGGGGGCATCGGCGAGGCCCCCGACGGGCTGGAGCGTCGCCGGCTCCTGGTGGTGGTGAGCCGGGCGGTGGAGGACGAGGCGACGACGACGGCGATCGCCGCCGAGGCGGGCATCGACGGCAGCCGTGACCTGGCCGAGGTGATGGTCCTGGCGCCGCTGCGGATCGGTTTCTTCGACCGCTGGGCCTCCGACCTCGAGCCGGCGCGCGAGAAGGCGCAGGAGACCTTGGTGATCTCGGTCGCCTCGCTGGCCCGGGTGGGGGTGGTGGCCGAGGCGCGGGTCGGCGACGAGGACATCGTGCAGGCGGTCGAAGACCAGGTTGGCAGTTATGCGGCGACCGAGGTGATCCTGGTCACCGCGTCCGACGAGGACGACCCGGACGCGGCCCGCGCGGCGGGCGAGCTGGCAGGCCGGCTGCGGACCGGGTTCCGGCGACTGGTGGTCGGCTCGGGCTAGGGCTCGAGCAGTTGGCCGAAGTGGATCGCGGCGCGGGTCGGCGTGATCAGGCCGTCGTCGGTGCGGTGCAGGAGGCCGGCGCCGGTCAGTTCGCGGATCGCCCGTTCGACCCCGTCGCGGGCACCGAAGTCGGCGTCCTCGCCGGCCAGGTCGCGAACCAGCTCGGCGGCGGTGACCTGGGTGGGGTGGAGGTCGAGCACCCGCTGCATCAGTGCCGATTCGACCCGGGCGTCCTCGCCCTCGTTGGTCCGGTTGTCTTCCTCGCCCGCCATCGTCATCAACCTAAGCTGCGGGCTCCTCGTCTTCTCCCCCCGCGTCCGCCTCGCCGTCCTCGCTCAGTCCGAGGACCGCGAGCGCCCAGGGCTCCTCGATCGCGGTCGAGTAGAAGTGCTGCATCGAGCCGCGCACCGGCGCCGTGTCGACCAGGGTGACGGCGCCGCAGTCGGCGAGCACGCGGACGTGGTAGCTGACGTTGGAGAGCGGCTGGCGCAGCTCGTCGGAGATCTCACGCGGGCTGATCGGGTCCTGCGCGGCCATCGTGCGGAGGATCCGCCGGCGCAGCGGGTGCCGCAGCGCGATCAGCAGCTCGTTGTCGTCGGTGTGGTCTTCCCCCGCCATCGGGTCGGCAGCATAGAGCAATTGAAATGTTTTGTCTGCAAACTTGGCCGTCCTTGCCGGGTCTCCATCCAGGCTTAAAGTTTTTGTCACAGTTCGTTGAGGAATGTCGCGATTTGCAGGCATTTCCGTGGAAATCACTCCCCGGGGCGGACGCCACTAATCACCGTTTCGTGAGGAAATCCCGAACAGCCTCTCGGCAGTATCGCGCAGACAAACAGTTGCGTCCATATTTCCGGCCTGATATGGCGCTCCGGGTTCGGATCGGGGAGTCGGGGTACCCTCGCCTGACCCTCGTGTCAGGCGATCGAATGGGGAGACAAGCCGTAGAGCCCGAGCATCGTTTCGGGGCCTCGGCGCCGCTGACCATCGGCGTCGAGGAAGAGTTGCTTCTCGTCGACGACGTGCGGCGGCTGGTCCCTGCCGCGGAGCGGGTCATCGAGGGGCTCGACGAGGCCTCGCGGGAGGCCGTGAGCACGGAGATATTCGCGGCCCAGATCGAGTTGAAGACGGGCATCTGCGGCGACTCGACGGCGGCGGCGACCGAGCTTCGCGACCTGCGCGCGGCGGTGCGGGCGACCGGGGTCGGGCTGCTGGGCGCGGGCATCCACCCCGACGACGGCGGCCAGGCGCAGCTGATCGAGAAGCCGCGCTACGACGTCGTCAAGGAGGACCTGGCGAGCCTGCTCTCGACCCCGCCCTCGGGCCTCCACGTGCACATCGGCATGCCCGACCCGGAGACCGCGGTGCGGGTCGCCAACGCGATGCGGCTGCGGCTTCCGGTCCTCGCCGCGTTGGCCGCCAACTCGCCCTATCGCGGCGGCGCCGACAGCGGCATGGCGAGCGCCCGGGCGGCCGAGGTCGGCGCCTACCCGCGCTTCGAAATCCCCCGCGCCTTCCGCGACTACGAGGAGTTCCGCGCCGTCGCCGACCAGCTGATCGCCGCCGCCGGGGTCAGCGACTACACCTACATCTGGTGGGACGTGCGCCCGCATCCGAAACTCGGCACGGTCGAGGTGCGGGGGATGGACGTGCAGCCCTCGGCGGCGGCCAACGCGGGCTTCGCGGCCCTGATCCAGGCGCTGGCGGCGCGCGAGGTCGAGCTGCCCTCGCTGAGCGACCTGCAGCGCGAGGCGCTGGAGGAGTCCTACTACCAGGCGGGCCGCTACGGGATGGAGGCGCGGCTGATGGTCGACGGCGGTGAGGCGATCCCGGCGCGTGAGGTGGCGGCCCGGGCGCTGGCGGAAGCGCGGCCCTACGCCGCCGCCCTCGGCGGCGTCGAGGCGCTGGTCGAGATCGAGCGGATCCTCGCCGCGGGCAACGGGGCCGAACGGCAGCGGAGGGCGTTCGAGGCGGGCGGCATCCCGGCCGTGCTCGAGTACCTGGCGGCGGCGACCGACGTCGACTAGGTGCGGATCGCGACGGGCGCCGCCGGGTCTTCCCGCTCGACCTTTGACCGATCCGCCCCCGCGCCCCCGCGCCCCCGGCGCGACGGGTAGGCTGCCCGCCGTGATCATCTCGACGATGAATGACCTTCCGGGTTACGAGATCGAAGAGGTCCTCGGCGAGGTCTTCGGCCTCACCGTCCGTTCGCGCAACGTCGGCTCGCAGATCGGCGCCTCGCTCAAGTCCCTCGCCGGTGGCGAGCTCAAGGGCATGACGAAGATGCTGAAAGAAGGCCGCGAGCACGCGACCGAACGGCTGGTCGAGGAGGTCGAAGCGAAAGGCGGCAACGCGATCGTCGCCTTCCGTTACGACACCTCCGAGCTCGGCACCACCTGGACCGAGGTTTGCGCCTACGGCACCGCCGTGCGCGCCCGCCAGCTGTAGTCAGAATTCCCGCTTCCCCGGGCTCCTACAATCGGGCGATGCCCGAACCTGCTGCCGAGCCCACTTACACGCTGTACCGGCGCGGCATGGAGCTGCTCGAGGACGGTGACTTCGAACACGCCGCCGAGCCGCTCGCCGAGGCCGCCCGCCGTGAACCGGAGAAGACCTCGGTGCGCGAGGCGCTTGGACGCGCCTACTTCCGCGCCGGGCGCTTCCGGCTCGCCGCGCGCGAGTTCGACGCGGTGGTCGAAAGCCACCCCGTCGACGATTACGCACACTTCTGCCTCGGTCGGGCGCTGAGCATGACCGGCGACAAACGGGGCGCCCGCCACCACCTGGCGCTGGCCTCGAACCTGCGACCCGACCGCCGCGACTACCGTTTTTATCGGCGCCTGCTCGACGCCTGAGCAGGCCGCCGGACGAGTTAGAGGCCGGCGACGAGCCGGCCGACAGTCGCGGCGGAGAAGTAGGGGCCGAAGCTGAGCGCCTTCTCGTCGGTGTGCAGGTAGGTGGTGATCCCGTCGATCTCCTGGCCGCCGTCGATCAGCCAGCCGCCGCCGCTCGATCCGGGTGCCCAGCGGCAGCGGATGCCGACCGTCGGCGGCCCGGGGAGGGTGATCGTGACCGGGTCCTGACCGGCGTAGCCGGAGACGCAGTTGCGCATCCGTTCGGTGCCGCCGGGATAGCCGAAGGATTCGAAGCGCTGCTGGTGGCCGAGGTCGGTGACGATCCGGGCGGCGCCGCCGAGCGCGTCCTCGAGCCCGACGCCTTCGGCGTTGGGGGCGACGAGGAAGGCGCCGAGGTCGAAGTCGGGGTTGCCTTCGCCGGTCCAGCCGGAGAGGGCGCGCGGCCGGCCGGAGAGGACGAAGGCTCCGTACGGCGCGGTGCCGAGGTTGAAGCCGGGGACGAACTCGAGGTAGCTCGACCAGGTGCCGGCGCGGCCGTGTTCAGGGCCGGTGTTGACGCAGTGGCCGGCGGTGAGGACGAGGCTGCGGGTCGGCGAGTCGATCGCGGTCGCCGAGCAGGAGCCTTCCTTGCCGTCCTGGACGACGAAGAGCCGTCCGTTCCAGGCGTAGGGCGGCACTTCCGGCGTTTCGACCACCGAGTAGCTGGCCCGGGCAGCGCGCGGAAGCGGGCCGAGGTGGACATCGGCGCGGCCCTCCCGGCCGACCGACATCTCGAGCGGCCGCGCCGCCGCCCTCCGCTGCGGGGTCCAGAACCGTTCGACCTGGCGCGGGGTGGGGGAGGACGGCCATGCCGCGGACGCCGGGCCGGCGGTCGCGGCGAGTGCGATGAGGATCAGCGCGAGTACAGCGAGCACGACCGGCACGTTAGTGCCGCCGGGTGAGCGTCAGTTCAGGAGTGGCGTCACACAGCGGTAGTGATATGGAGTTTCCGGATTGCCGAGTTCAAGCACTTCCCCGCCGTCGAGGACGAGAACGTCCCAGAACGTGGGCGTATCGAGTTTCACGCTGCCGGTCCACTCCCGACCGACCTCCGGGTGGACGTCGGGCAGCAAGACGAATGCCATCAGCGACAGCGGATCCGGCAATTCACCACCAGCTGCCGCGCAGGCCGCGGCCGCTTCCGGCGCCGTCAAGGTGGCCCCGCTCGGGCTCACGTCCCAACACGCCCCGGCGAATTCGCGGGTCCCGGACCGGCATCCCACGCTACGGCCGTTGACGGTGCTCGCGTCGGCGGCGTGTTCGGCCGCGATCGCGGTCTGGGCGCGGCGGGCCGTGTCGGCGGCGTCGGCGTGCTGGGCACTCGGGACCGGGCCGAGCGAGTCGACGTCGATCTGCTTCGCCTTCACCGAGCCGGGCGCCAGGCGACTGCCGGGGATCGTCCCGTTCTGAAGTCGGTTGCCCGGCAGCGAGCCGACCGTGAGCCGGTTGCCGGGGAGTGATTTCACCCGGATCGTGCGGCCGTCGATCTTGGTCGCCGCGAGCACGGTGCCGCCGAGCGCGACGAAGAGGGCAAGGCACGCGATCACCAGGGCGGGCGAGGGTAGAGACGGTCGCCGGCGCTTCATCTGACACCTCCATCGGACGAGGACTTCCCATTGCTCAGAGATGGTCTGGGCGGCGGCAGCCTAATAGACTCGCCGTCACATACGGTCGGTGGTCAAGGGAAGTCCGGTGCGAAACCGGCGTGGTCCCGCCACTGTGACCGGGTCGAGGAGGTCGCGGACGCCGCTTGCCGGCGTCGGCCACTGGGGGCGCAATCGTTCCCCGGGAAGGCGCGGCCCACCCCAGCCCCGGAAGCCAGGAGACCTGTCCCCGGCCAGCCAATACGACCCTCGAGGAAAGGGTGGCTCATATGCCAAGACCGATGCAACTCCGTACTGCCGCCGTGTGCGTGCTGGCCCTCTGCCTGACGGCGGCGTTCGCCGCGAGCGCTTCGGCCAAGGGATTCACCGCCACCCTGCGGGTGGTAGGCGCGGGCAAAGTGGTGCTCGCCGAAGGGGAAGTCAAGACCGCCGACATCTCGGTCAAGACCAGCAAGCAGGCCACCTGCTTCGGTTCCGGGACCGGGGGCAGCGGCAAGTCCGTCGCCGTGCCGGGCAACACCGCGCTGGGGCTGCTCGCCGTCGGCGCCAAGTCGACCCCGAAGATCGCGCCGCTCTCGCTCACCGACCACTTCAGCTTCGGGCTGGGCCTCTGCGGGGTCGGCAAGAGCAAGGCCAAGGGCGAATCGTCCTGGTACGTGAAGATCAACCACAAAGGGACGAGCACCAGCGCCAACAAGGCGAAGATCAAGTCGGGTGACGAAGTCCTCTTCGACCTGGCGCCGAGCTACCCCTACCCGGACGAGCTGGTCGTCGTGGCGCCGGAAGAAGCGACCGCCGGAGTGCCGTTCACGGTCCACGTCTACGCCTACAACGAAAAGGGCAAGCGCAAGCCGGTCCAGGGCGCGGCGGTGACCGGGGCGATCGGCCCGACCGACAAGCAGGGCAAGGTCTCGGTGACGCTGACCAAGCCGACGGCCCTGCTCGCCGGGCTCGGCGAAGACATTCCGTCGGCGGCGGTTCCGGTCTGCCTCGCCGGGCAGTGCCCCGCCGGTAGCTGAGCGTGGGTCGCCGCGGCTCGGCGGTCACGATCGCGCCGCTCCTTCTCGGAGTGGCGCTCGTGGCCGCCGGCTGCGGGCTCGGCCCCGGCTCCGGGGTCGGCACGGTCGACCTGGCCGTGACGCGCGAATTCGGCGCGGTGAAGATGTCGGAAGCGTCAGGAGAAGCGAACGAATCCGACACGGTGATGCGCTTCCTCGAAGGCGAGGACGAAATCGAGACGCGCTACGGCGGCGGCTACGTGAAGTCGATCGACGGCGTGTCGGAAGACGAACGCGGTGGCCACCCCTACGACTGGTTCTTCTACGTGAACGGGATCGAGTCGCCGGTCGGGGCGGCCGAGGTGTCGCTCGAGGGCGGCGAGAAGATCTGGTGGGACATCCACGACTGGTCGGCGAGCGAGCACGTGCCGGCGGTGGTGGGGTCGTGGCCGGCGCCGTTCACCACCGGGTGGGAAGGGCACGAACCGGTGGTTTTCGTCGAATGCCTCGGCGGTGGCGCGGCGTGCGGCGAGGCGGCGAAGGCGCTCGAAGGCGAAGGCGTGAAGGTGGGGGGCGCGCCCGGTGGCAAGGCGCCCAATGGCGCGATCCGGGTGCTGGTCGGGCCGTGGGCGCGGCTGCGCTCCGATCCGGCGGCAGGGCTGCTGGAGAAGGGGCCGGCGGAAAGCGGGATCTACGCGGACTTCGAAGGGTCGGGCGCCGACTGGCGGCTGGTCGGGCTTGACGAAAATGGCCAGCCGGCGCGCACCTTCGGCGCGGATGCGGGGCTGGTCGCGGCGACGCGGCATTACGAAGGGCCGCCGGTCTGGCTGGTCACCGGGGGGACGGGTGCGGCCGTGCGGACCGCGGCCGGGGCCCTCGACACCGCCGACCTGCGCGACCATTACGCGGTGGCGAGTGAAGCGGGGGCGGTGACGCCGCTGCCGCTCCGCTCGGGGCCTTAGATGAGATCGCCATACGCCTACATCCCCCGGCGCGGGCCGCTCCAGTCGGCGCGACCGGGCGCGGCCGTGGCCTATCTCGGGGCGCTAGTGGTGGTCGCCTTCCTCTACTCGAGCCCGCTGGTCCTGCTGGCGGCGGGCGCTGCGGCCTGCCTGGCCGGGCGGCTGGCCGGGGCCCGGAGCGCGGTGCGCGCGGCGCTGCGGATGGGCCTCGGGCTGGCGCTGCTGATCATCGTCGTCAACGCCCTGGTGGTCGACCGCGGCGAGACGGTGCTGGCGCGGCTCGGCCACTGGCCGATCTTCGGCCAGGTCGACATCACCCTGGAGGCGATCGTCGCCGGGGTCTCGATCGGGCTGCGGGCGGCGGTGACGATGGTCGCCTTCGCCGTCTACTCGGCCTGCGTCGACCCCGACAGGGTCCTGCGGGCGCTGCGCCCGGTGGCGGCGCGTTCGGCGCTGACCGCGACCCTGGTCTCGCGGTTGGTCCCGGTCGCCGCCGCTGATGCCGGGCGGCTGCGGGACGCGGCGCAGCTGCGCGGGCCGGGGGCGGCCGCGGTGGGGCGGGGGCCGCTGGCGCGCCGGCTCCTGGCCGGGTCGCTCGACCGGGCGGTCGACGTGGCGGCGACGCTCGAGCTCCGCGGTTACAGCCTCGGTGGGCCGCGGGGGGCGCGACGCCGGGAGCCGAGCCGCTTCGACGCCCGCTTCTACGCGGTGGCGGCGGTTGTCCTGGCGGTGGCGATCGTCGGCAAGGTGACCGGCGCCGACGATTTCCGCACCTACCCGACGATCCAGATCGAACTCGGCCCGGCGACGCTGGTCGTCTGCGCGGTGACGCTCGTGAGTGGCCTCGCGCCTTGGCGAGGGTCGCGGCGCGCAGTCCGGCCGCAGGCGGTGCGCCGCCAGGCGACTTCCCACCCGGCGGCGCAGGAGGCGCGCCATGTCTGAGCTGGCGATCCGCCGCGGCGCCGCGCCCGCGCTCGCGGTCGAGGGACTCACCTACTCCTACCCGCGCGCCGCGGTCCCGGCGCTGGCCGAGGTCTCCTTCGAGGTCGCCCCGGGGGAGTTCGTGCTGCTCGCCGGGCGTTCGGCCTCCGGCAAGTCGACGCTGCTGCGGGCGGCCTGCGGGCTGGTCCCGCACTTCCACGGCGGCGAGGTCGAGGGGCGGGTGACGGTCGCCGGGCTCGACGCGACCCGGGCCGGGCCGGGGGAGTTGGCGGCGGCGGTCGGCTACGTCGCTCAGGACCCGGAGACGCAGGTGGTCTCGACCACGGTCGCGGCGGAGATCGAGCTGCCGCTGGAGATGCGCGGCGACGCCCCGGGCGACCGGGCGCGGGCGGTCGAGGAGGTGGCGCTGGCGCTGGCGATCCCGCACCTGCTCGAGCGCGCCGTCGACACCCTGTCGGGGGGCGAGCTGCAGCGGGTGGCGCTGGCGGCGGCGCTTGTGACGCGGCCGCGTCTGGTGCTGCTCGACGAGCCGACCTCGCAGCTCGACCCGGTGTCCGGGGATGAGCTCATATGGTTGTTGCGGCGGCTGAACGAGGAGTGGGGGGTGGCTGTGGTTCTGGCCGAACACCGATTGGAGCGGTGTCTGGCAGCGGCAGATCGGGTGGTGGCGGTGGAGTCGGGCCGGATCGGCTTCGACGGCGAGCCGCGCGAGTTCCTCGGCTGGACGCGGCGCGCGGACCCGACCCTGACCACGCCCGCGGCGCGCCTCTTCTCCCTGGCCGAGATCGAGCCGCTGCCGGTCGGCGTGCGCGACGCGCGGCGGACCCTCGGCGATCGTTCATTTGCTGAGTTGGCCCGACCAGAGCGGGGTCAAGTCAGCAAACGACGGAAGGGTCCTTGGGCACTCGAGGCAAAGGGCCTCTGGGTCGAGCTCGACGACGGCAACGGTCCCCGCGACGTCCTCCGCGGCATCGACCTCACGGTCGCCCCCGGTGAGCGGATCGCGCTGATGGGCCGCAACGGCGCCGGCAAGAGCACGCTTCTGCGTGCCGCCGCCGGACTGGTCGCTCCCGCCGCGGGCCGGGTGGCGGCAGAGCGGATGGCGCTGCTCACGCAGAACCCCGGCGACTACCTGGTCCGCGAGCGGGTCGGCGATGAGCTGCCCGGCGCCCCCGGCCGCGCCGCGCTGCGCGCCGTCGGCATGGAGCACGCGATCGACGCCGATCCGCGCGACCTCTCCGGCGGCGAGCGCCAGCGCCTCGCCCTCGCGATCACCCTCGCCGGCCGCCTCGACGGCGACGGCGTCCCCGGCCTGGTCGCCCTCGACGAGCCGACCCGCGGCATGGACCGCGGCCGCAAGGACGACCTCCACGCACTCGCCGACCGCCTCGCCGACCAGGGCGCCGCCGTCCTGATCGCCACCCACGACGTCGAGTTCGCCGCCGAGTTCGCCGAGCGGGTCGTCCTCCTCGGCGACGGGGTCGTGATCGCCGCCGGCGCCGGCGCCGACATCCTCTCCGGTGGCTGGTACTTCGCCACCGAGGTCGCCCGCGTCCTCGACGTCCCCGGCGTCGTCACCCCGGAGCACGGCGCCGCCCTCCTCGGAGGGCCACGATGAGCTGGCAGCTGGTCAGCTTCCTGATCCTCGCCGCCGTCCTGATCGGCGGCTTCGCCTGGTATGAGCGCTCGCGCCCGCCCGCCCAGGTCGTCGCCCTGGTCGCCGCGCTGGCGGCGCTGGCGATCGCCGGGCGGATCGCCTTTGCCGCCTTCCCCAACGTCAAGCCGACGACCGACATCGTCATCTTCGCGGGCTACGCGCTGGGCCCGGCGGCGGGCTTCGCGGTCGGCGCGCTCGCCGCGCTGGTCTCCAACTTCTGGTTCGGGCAGGGACCGTGGACGCCGTGGCAGATGGCCGCCTGGGGGCTCTGCGGGATCCTCGGCGCGGCGCTCGCGTTGGGGTCGCGCAACGTGGGACGGCTGACGCTCGCCGCGGTCTGCGGGCTCGCCGCGGTCGGCTACGGGGCGATCCTCAACTTCTCCCTGATCGCGACCTACGGCGGCGAACTCTCCTGGCAGCGCTTCTGGATCTTCGAGGGACGCGCCGTCCCCTTCGAAATCGCCCACGCGGCGGGCAACATCGCCTTCGCCCTGATCGCCGGCCCGGCGATGGTGCGGATGCTGGTCCGCTTCCGTGAACGCTTCGAATGGAAGCGCGCGGAAGTCGGGGCGCCACGGCCACCCGCGGCCGGGGCGCCCGACGGCCGGCGGACCGCCCTGCCGAGCGGCGGGATCGCCGTCCTCCTCGCCGCCGTCCTCCTGTTCGGCGCCTTCGGCTCCGCCCACGCCCAGGCCGCCGCCAAGTCAGGCCCCGACGCGGCGGTCGCCTGGCTCGAATCGGTGCAGAACCAAGACGGCGGCTGGGGCGAAAGCAAGGGCTCGGGCTCGAGCCAGCAGATGACCGGCTGGGTGATGCTCGGGCTCGAGGCCGCCGGGGTCAACCCGCAGGACGTGACCAGTGCCGGCATCTCGCCGGTCGACTACCTGCAGTCGGAAATCGCCGCGATCCAGAGCCCCGGCGACCTCGCCCGCACGATCCTCGCCCTCGAGGGCGCCGGGATCGAACCGCGCGAATTCGCCGGCCGCAACCTGGTCGCGGCGCTGCTGGCGAAGCGGCGCCAGGACGGCTCCTACGAGGGCTGGCCGAACTCGACCGCCTACGCGGTGCTGGCGCTGCGCTCGGCCGGGATCGCCAATGTCAGCGACTCGATCGAATGGCTGCGCGAAGTGCAGAACGAAGACGGCGGCTGGGGCGACGTCGCGGGCTCGCCGAGCAACGCCGACGGGACCGGCGCGGTGTTGCAGGTCTTCTCGCCGTCCTCGAAGGCCTCGCAGCGTGGGATCGGCTACCTGCGCCAGGTGCAGCAGAAGGGCGGCGGCTTCCGGCTCGGCGGCAACGGCGCCCTCAACACGCAGTCGACCGGTCGGGCGATCGAGGGCCTGCTCGCCGCCGGGGCCAACCCGGCCGACTTCAAGCGCGGCGGCAAGTCGGCCTACGAATACCTCGAAGCCAATCAGGCGGGCGACGGCCACTACCGCTACTCCGCGAAGAGCGACCAGACGCCGATCTGGGTGACCGGCGACGTGCTGGTCGCGGCGGCGAAGCGGTACCTGCCGCTGGCCGCCGTGCCGCGGGCGCCGCAGCCCCAGCAGGTCACCCCGACGCCGACCCCGGCGCCGGAAGTGACCACCGAACCGCTGCCGCTGCCCGAAGTCGGCGGCGTGGCCCCGGCGCCCAACCCGACCCCGGTGTTCCCGGAAGAAAGCGGCTCCTCGGCAAAGGTGCAGCAGGGAAAGAAGGGCAACGGCAAGCAGGGGAGCGAGGGCGGGACCGGCGGAATCGGCCCGGGCGCCGGAGCGGGCGCGCCGCCCGCAGAAGCCGGAGAGGCGATCCCGGAAGGCGGCTCGCCGATCGAACCTGAAAACGGCGAAGCGTTCTCCACCGGCGTACCCGCCGACGAATCCGAGTCCGACGGGGGCGGCTCGGTTCTCGGCTCGATCATCGCCGGCCTGATCGCGGGCGGCATCCTCTTCGCGATCGGCTACGGGCCTTACAAACGCTGGCAGATGAGCCGCGGCGCCCCCGATGGCCCTGCTGGACCGCCGGCGGCGGGCACCGTGCCCCCCGGCGGTCCCACGCCTGCGCCCGGCGCGGTGCCGCCCGCTCAGCCAGGCGCGGTCCCGCCGGCAACCGAGCCGCCCGTGCCGACCCCGCCGCGCTCCTACGGCATGGCGACCCCGCCGCCGGTCAACGCACCGACC
Source organism: uncultured Solirubrobacterales bacterium (assembly GCA_963795675.1). GTDB lineage: Bacteria > Actinomycetota > Thermoleophilia > Solirubrobacterales > 70-9 > VAYN01. The sequence continues at coordinate 226,831 of CAWCJB010000004.1, read as the reverse complement.
CCGGCGCCGATCAACGCGGCACCCCCGAGCGGACCGCCCCGCACCCCCTGACGCCGCCGCGGGCCGTATACCCTCGAACCATGGACCTCGGCAGGGGGCATCGATGCTGACCCGCGCCGCGGCGCTCGAGTCGATCGCCGGCGGCCACTTCGAGGTGGTCGTGATCGGCGGCGGCATCACCGGCGCCGGGGTCGCCCTCGACGCCGCCTCGCGCGGCTACTCGGTCGCCCTGTTGGAGCGCGACGACTTCGCCGTCGGCACCTCGAGCCGCTCCTCGAAGATGGTCCACGGCGGCCTCCGCTACCTGCAGAACTTCGACCTCGGCCTGGTCCGCGAGGCGCTGCTGGAGCGCCAGCTCCTGGTCCAGCTCGCCCCGCACCTGGTCTACCCGACCCCGTTCCTGGTCGCCGCGCTCGGCGAGGAGAGGCGCGACCGCAAACTCGGGATCGGGCTCAACATGTACGACGTGATGGCGACCACGCGGGTCGGTCGCGGTCGGCGCGAGATGCGCTCCTCCCACGCCGCCGACGAGGACTTCTACTGGTCGCCCGACCGCCATCGCACGATCGACCACGACGAGGTGCTGGAGCTGGTTCCGGCGCTCGCCGCGCGCGACCCCCACGACGCCTACCTCTTCTACGACTGCCAGACCGACGACGTGCGGCTGGTGCTGACCGTGCTCGGCGAGGCGGAGCGCTACGGCGCGGTGATGCTGAACGGGGCCGAGGTGGTCGAGGTCACAGGCGGGCCGGGCCGCCGCGCCGGGGTCGCCTTCGTCGAGGCCGACTCGGGCGAGCGGGTCGAGGTCGTCGCCGACCACGTGGTCAATGCGACCGGCGTCTGGGCCGACTCGATCCGCCCCGAGGTGGTGGAGGAGGAGGACGTGCCGCGGATCGCCCCCAGCCGCGGCACCCACCTGGTGCTCGACGCGCGCGACCTGCCGATGGGGAAGGCCGCCTGCATCGTCCCGGCGGGCTCGGGGCGGATGATCTTCGCCCTGCCCTGGTACGGGCGCACGCTGATCGGCACCACCGACAACGACTTCGAGGGCGACACCCGCCACCCGCGGCCAGGTGAGGACGAAGTCGAGTACCTGCTCAAGGCGGCGAACGCGTTCTTCGGGACGGAGCTCGGGCCAGGCGACCTGGTTGGCGCCTACGCCGGGGTGCGGCCGCTGATCTCAAGCGGCGACCCACGCAAGTCGGTCGACATCTCGCGCAAGGAGGAGCTGTACGAGACGTCGTCGGGAATGTTGACGATCACCGGCGGGAAGCTGACGACCTACCGACGGATGGCGAAGCTGACCGTCGACCGGCTGGTCGAGCGCGAAGGGCGCGCGGCGCCCTGCCGGACGGCCGAGATCTCGCTCGGGATGGAGGCGCGCCCGGCCGACCTGGAGGCGCCCGACGGGGTCGGGGAGGAGGCGCTCTCCCAGCTCGCCTTCCGCTATGGGCACGCGGCGCGGCGGGTGCTCGACCTGGCGCGGGAGCGGCCGGAGCTGGCGGCGCCGATGGTCCCCGACCGTCCCGACCTGCTCGCCGAGGCGGTGTTGGCGGCGCGCAGCGAGCAGGCGCGCTCGCTCGCCGACGTGCTGCTGCGCCGGACCCGGCTGGGGATCCTCGCGGCGCCGGCCCTGCGCGACCCGGAGGTACGGCGGCCGATCGCCAGGGCGATCGGGTCGGAGCTCGGCTGGTCGGAGGCGCGGGTGGAGGCTGAGGTGGCGGTCTGGGACGAGGTCGCCGCCGAGGAAGGGGTCGACCCCGCGCGTTGACTAAGGTGGCCGTCCGATGACCAAGACCGAGCTCGAATCCAAACATCTTTCTGACCTTCACCAGCTTGCCGCCGACGCCGGCGTCGAGCGCTACCGGATGCTCAGCCGCGCCGAGCTGATCGAGCGGTTGAGTGACGGCGACGACTCCGGCTCCTCGGGAGCCCCTTCGCGTGGGCGCGGCTCCGCCGCGTCCGGCGGCGACGAGGAGCGCGAGCGACCGCGTCGGCGCCGGCGGCGCTCCGGCTCCGGTTCGGGCGCTGGCTCCGGTTCGGGATCCGGCTCTGCCGGCGGTCGCGAACGCGAGAAGCGGATCGACGTCGAGGAGGAAGAGGAGGAGCAGCCGCCGGCCAAACCGCCCCGCGCCCCGCGCCCCCGGAGCTCCGCCCCGGCCGACGAGGACGCCGCCGGCGACTCCGGCGAGGAGGAGGAGGAGAGTTCTCGTTCCCGTCGCCCGCGCCGCCGCCGCCGTCGCTTCGGTCGTCGCCGTGAGGGGATCTCGATCCAGGATCTGCTGCTGCCTGCCGAGTCAGGTCGCCAGGCGGTGCTGCTCGCCGACAGCCGCGAGGCCGCGACCGAGCTGCTGCGCGGCGTCGCGGCCGATCTTGCCGCCGCATCCGACGGCCCCGACCCGGTCGCCCTCTTGATCGACCCCAGCCCCGAGGAGCTCGCCGACTGGAAGCGCGAGGCGCCCCAGGCCGAGCTCGTCTCCGCCGCACAGGCGCGGCACACGAGTGATGCCCTGACGACGGCCCAGCGTCGCGCCGGAGACGGCGAAGACGTGATCCTCCTGGTCGACTCGCTGACCCGCTTCGCCGAGTCGTTCGGCGACACCGACGGCGCCAAGGAGCTCTTCGACGCCGGCCGCGGGGACGCGACCAAAGGCAAGGGCTCGCTTACGGTCGTGGTGGCGCTAGAGCGCTCTTAGCGTCTGTACGCGATGCGGCGCCAACTCGGCTCCTTGGAGAGCTCGATCAGCTCGGCGCTGCGGTCGGGCTGGACGTAGCCGAAGGTCTGGGTGCGCTCGTCGAAGACGACGTCGAGCTCTCCCTCCTTGACCCGTTGGTCGAGCCAGGCGCCGCGGAAGACGAGGCGGCGGATCCAGTGGACGAGGCTGCGGTTGGAGGGCCCGACCAGGTCCTCCCAGTTCTCGTTGATGTGCTCGCCGAGGGGGGAGCTGGGCTCGGCGATCTCGCCACTTACCGCGAGGTCGAGCAGGTCGTCGATCTCCTCCTGGCTCAGCCCCTGGTTGACGAAGGCCAGCTTCACCGCGGCCTGCTCGACGCGCTGGGCGAAGTCCTCCTCGTTGAACGCGAAGCGGAGCTCTCCGTACTCCAATACGTAATCGGAGCCAGACTCGTAATTCCCTCTGCGGGTCGTTTTCTTTTCCATGAGTTGAAGCCGAGCCGCGACGCAAGCCCGGCGTCGCAGGGGGTGGATCTTGCCGATCATCCTAGTTCCGTGCCCTGCTGGGCACCCACCTGAACGCGGGGTTGCACCGAGGAGGGATTCCGGGGTCGGGGTCGTGTCGGAAATTGGTCGATCCCGGGTGCGCGGGTGGGGAGAGAATTCCCTGCTCAGGGCCTTAAACGGACGATGTCGGTCCGTCGCCCCCTCCGAATCCACCGCCGTTTCGCGCGATTGGGGCGTGAGGAGCCGTCCCGCGTCGTCCTCGGTCACGCGGTGCCGGTCGCGGTCGGATTCCGGGCGCGGCTGGTCGGGCTGGCGCTGCGCGATCGGGTCGACGCGGGGCCTGGGTTGCTGTTCCCGCGGTGCTCCTCGGTCCACACCTTCGGCATGAGGTTCGCCCTCGACGTGTACTTCCTGGGACGCGACGGCAGGATCCTGGCCGTGCGGCGGGCGGTACCGCCGCGCCGTCTCGTCGCCTGCCGTGGGGCCGTCGCGGTGCTGGAGATCCCCTCTTCGGGGCAGATTCGCCCGACTTCCCCGCGTCTTCCGTGAACCGGTGGGGGGAGAGTCGTACCCCTCCGGGCCCTTGTCTTGTCCATGCTGCCCCAACGAGAAGAGATCGCCACGATCGTCGTCTGCGAGGACGACGATGCCACCCTCGACCTGCTGTGCGACCACCTGACGGCGGACCGCTTCGAGGTCCTGCCGGCGCCCAGCGCCGCCGACGCGCTGCGCCTCTGCCGCTACAACCACCCCGACCTGCTGCTGCTCGACCTGGCGCTGCCCGACGCCTCCGGCCTCGACGTGCTGCGCACGATCCGCGAGGCCGACGGGGTCGACTCCCGCTTCGACCCGCGCCTGCCGATCATCGTCCTCACCGGCCGCGGCGGCGCCACCGACCGGGTCCGCGGCCTCGACCTGGGCGCAGATGACTACGTGCAGAAGCCCTTCCTCTACGAGGAGCTGCGCGCCCGGATCACCGCGGTCCTGCGCCGCGGCCACAGCCGCCACGACGGCCCGGTGCGGGTCGGCGAGCTGCTCGTCGACCCGGCGCGGCGCCAGGTCAAGGTCGGCGACCGCCAGGTTCACCTGTCGAAGAAAGAGTTCACGCTCCTGCGCGTCCTCGCCTCCGACCCGACCCGGGTGTTCAGCAAGGATGAACTCCTGCGCGACGTCTGGGGCTTCACCGCCCCGGCCAACAAGACCCGGACCCTGGACAGTCACGCCAGCCGGCTGCGGCGCAAACTCGATCCTGACCACCAGAAGTACGTGGTCAACTGCTGGGGGATCGGCTACCGCCTCGTCGAGGGATGAGGCTGCAGCCGATCCGGGTCAGCGGCCCGCGAGGGGCCGCCGAGCTACTTCGCCGGCAGGTCGACTGTCTCGATCGCCAGGACCGAGGCACTTCTCGCGCGTTCGCGGGCGGCGCTGAGCAGGAACCTCGAAACCGCCCTACTCGGTGACCCGCCGCTCCTGCTGGGCGCGGCGGCTGTCCGAAGCGTCCGAACCCGCCGGGATAGGTCCGAATAAGTAACAGTAGGGCGACCCTAATTACCGATACAGAGGCGCATACCCATGCGGTTTGGGCCCAAACGAGGCCGTGACGAAGGATTCGGCCGCCCACGCATCTCCCGAAGTCGGGAATCGAGGAGGCGCGAAGCTGGGGTCCGTCCCCTGCCAAGGACGTTCCGGTCAGGCCGTGGGATTGCACCCGGGTTCATGTTCTTCGCTACTCGGCTGCGATTCTCCCTGGGCGTTCCAACCGACTTCGCCACCTCGGCTGAGCACGATGTCGGTGACCTGCGGGCCGGGCCTCGGGGCGATCGCGCCGCCGACCAGGCACGTGCGGATCACCTTGCCGGTGAGAAGGTTGCGGACCCGGATCCAAGTCTGGTGGGTATCCAGGTGGTACTGGGAATAGGCGTAGGCGACCAGCGGGTCGTTCACGGCGAAGACCCGTTCATCCACCTTCACCCAATAGGCGTGTATTTCACCTCCCACTTCCGGAAGGTTGAGGAGGCGTGATTTCCCGGTCGCCTCGAGACAGGCGAACACCGGGCGGCCGGAGATGGCCGGGTTGCGATGTTCCGCATCTTCTTCGGCTTCCGCCGGCATCGCGTAGATCCGGACCTTGCCCGTCGCGAGCAGGGTGCTGCTGTAGCGATGGTCGCAGCGGGAGCCGGCGGTCTGCGGCGATGTGGCCTCGCCGGCTATGGCGGCCGTCGGGACGGCGATCAGCGCGACGAGCGCTCCGAGAAGTGCGCCATTCAGACGAGAAGATCCCATCCCCATGATTAGGAACGCTACCGGTACCCGGGGAGCGTTTCAGCCCTTTTGTCGGCACGGGGCGGAGGCGACGCGAGGACGCCAGGAGGGTCCTCGGTGGATTTGGCGGCATCGCGGACAGCGGGGACGAGGGGGTCCGGTCGTCGCGGCCCGCGACCGTCCGTCTGTCGGCCTGAATGCGCGGGCTCGCTGGAGGGAAACGGAGAAGCGTGGACAGGAGAGCGCAAGGGGGCGAAGGCATTGCTGCCCGGCATGCTGGTGGTCCTCGCCATCGGCGGCTGCGGAGGGGGAGGGACGAGCTAGGAGCTCAACTCGAAGCCCCGGAGCGCGGCGACCAGTGTCCGCCGGGCTGTGCGGGTCCGTTGATCCGCGGCAAGGAGAACTTAAGCCAGGCACCGGTGGCGGAGCCGGTTCCGCACCTAGAGTGCAGACTGTCGGGCGTACGACTTGGTCCGCTCCAAAAGCGGACCCAGCCGACCACTCGATTGGCGAGCACGCGACCCTTGATTGCCCTGAATTCCGCAGGCGTCCCGTAGCGGATGCCTTCTTCTTCCTGTTCGATCGTCACGCTCCGTCGCTTTGAGCGGGATTCGCGTCCCGGTTCGGCGGGTTCGAATTCGTGGAAGTGGAAGCGGCCTGCCGTATCGACACCTCCGGCCCGGCCGCCTTCGATCAGCAATTGCCAGTGGTGCGAGCCGTCGGCGCAGCTGACCTGGGCGTGGGCGTCCCACAGGAGCGATTCTTCGGCCAGGCTCATGGACATCTTCAGATCTGCCGTCCGGCCACGGAACACGGTCAAGGGAGTGTTGAAGGCGCCGGGCGGTGGTTGCCCGGCAGACGCCTGTCCGGCGTAGATGGATCCGGTGCACCCGACTAGCGCCAGCAGGAGAAGTGTCCGACGACTAATTCGAACTCTCACGTCTTGACTATTGCATGCATGGCTATCGAAACCTTGCCGTTTCTTCGCGCGGCCTCAGCGGTCAGGCTGGCCCGATGATCGGCATCGCCGCACGATCCCGGCGGCCAACATTCGCACCTCCGCGCGCGAGAGATCCCGACTTCGAGTTCCGGCAGTCGCCCCACGAGATGGTGGTGGCGGTCCAGCAGGACGGTCGAACCGGGCACGTAGTTCAGGGCCGTATGTCCGGCGCTTTCAGGCGCTTATGACTTCGCCGCGGGCGTTCTTCTCGATGAGCGTGCCCTGGCCGCCCCACAACTCGACCGTGAACCGAGCCGCGGCCACAGCCGCCACGACGGCCCGGTGCGGGTAGGCGAGCTGCTCGTCGACCCGGCGCGGCGCCAGGTCAAGGTCGGCGACCGCCAGGTTCACCTGTCGAAGAAAGAGTTCACGCTCCTGCGCGTCCTCGCCTCCGACCCGACCCGGGTGTTCAGCAAGGATGAACTCCTGCGCGACGTCTGGGGCTTCACCGCGCCGGCGAACAAGACCCGGACCCTGGACAGTCACGCCAGCCGGCTGCGGCGCAAACTCGATCCGGACCACCAGAAGTACGTGGTCAACTGCTGGGGGATCGGCTACCGCCTCGTCGAGGGATGAGGCCGGCGCCGCGAGCGCGCACCTGAGCCGGTCAGGGCCGGCTCAGGTGCACGGGCGGCGGGTTACTTCGCCTGCCTGGGCGGGACCTCGAAGTGGAGGAGGGAGAGGCTGGCGGGGATGCCGTCGCCCTTCTCCTTGGCGAGGCGGTTGGTCGACTCCTCGCCGATCTTCATCGCCTGCTCGAGGGTTTCGCCCAGCAGCTTGCTCAGCTCGGTCCAGCCGGTCTCGTCGAGGACCAGCGGGGTGCGCGAGATGTGCGTGTCGATGCGCGAGTCGATCGTGCCCTCGGTCAGCGCCGCGGTGGCGTCCTGACCGATCGCCTCGAGGATCACGCCGTCGATGCCCTTGCGCGCCGAGGCCGGGATCTTGGCCCAGTCGGCGTCGCTGAAGAAGGCGCGCTCGGTAGCCCGGTAGAAGTGCTCGACAGCACCGCGGCGGGGCTCCGTTTTGACCAGTTCGACGCAGTCGTATTCGAGCAGCGTCTTGACGTGGTAGCTGACGTTGCCGAGCGGCTCGTCAAGCTCCTGGGCGAGCTGGTTGGGGCTGGAGATCCCTCGGTGCAGCGAGGTCAGGATGCGAACCCGCAACGGGTGGGCGAGCGCCTTGGCCAGTTGTTGGGTGATCCCCTCGGGGGTCGTTCGGGTCTGCGGCAAGATCGGACTTCCTTTCGATGCGGGGGGCGGGAGTGAAACGTGGCGGGCCGTGCTGTGACGTCCGGGGGGAGCGGCGGTCCGTTCGTTAAGTATTTCAAAACAGCCTGCGGATTACCTGAGAACGGTCGGGAATCCGTCACACGGAAACAAACCCCGCTTTTGTCGCGCTGAGCGATCTACATCCATTGCGGCGGGGGGAGAGCCGGTGGCCGCTCTGGACTTGGAGAGGCGTGTGGATCGACGACCTACCCGCTTTCCTCTTCGCCCTCACCCAAGCCCGGGTCGCCGTCTGGCCCGCGCTCGGCGGCGCGGGTGTGACGCTGGCGGCCGCGGTCCGCGACGGGCGGCGGCGAACCGCGCTGAACGAGTGCCTCCATGAGCTGCGCCGGCCGCTGCAGGCGCTGGCGCTGATGACGCCCGGGGCGGGCGTGACCGGGACCGGGGACGGGGCGTTGGAGATGGCCGCCGCGGCGCTGGCCCGGCTCGACCGTGAGATCAACGGCGAGGACGAGGAGGAGGTGCGCTCGCCCGTGGCGGTGCGGCCGCTGTTGGAAGCGGCGCGGCGGCGCTGGCGCGGGCAGGCGGCTCTGTGCGGGGCGACGATCGAGGTGCGCTGGGACGCCGGCGAGGCGGCGGTCGACGGTGACCGCACCGATCTCGCCGCCGCCCTCGACAACCTGGTCTCGAACGCCCTCGAGCACGGCGGCCCGCGGATCGAGCTGGCCGCCGACCTGGTCGGCGGGCGGCTCTGCCTGGCGGTGGTCGACTCGGGGAATGGCGCGGGACGGCGGGCGCGCGAGCGCGAGGCGCTGCTCCGCGGCCGCGAGGCGCGTCGGCGACGCGTTCCGCTCGGTCGCCTCGCCGGCAAGGCCCGACACGGCCACGGCCTGCGCCTCGTGCGCCGCACCGCCGAGCGCCATGGCGGCACCTTCGCTCTCCATCAGGGCGAGCACGGAACCAGCGCCGTCCTTGAACTGCCGCTCGGCAGCGGAGCAGTGAAGGGGGATCGGGATGACCCTGAACGAACCTCCCCGCTGTTCGTGAGAGAAGGGTCATCCCGATCGCCCCGCCTGCGAGGCAACCAATGAGCAGGCGCGCCCGGGCGATCGCATTTGGGATGGCGGCGCTGCTCGCGGCCGCGGTGGCGGGGACGATCGCCGACGGCTACGGCGACAGCGTCGCCCGGGGCTACGGGGAGCTGCGGCCGGTCGTCGTCGCCTCGGCCCAGCTGTCGGCCGGAAAGATGCTCGACCCGACCGCGGCGGAAGCCGACCTCGAGGTGCGCCAGGTGCCGACCCGGTTCGTCCCGATCGGCGCCCTGCGCGACCCGGCCGAAGCGCTCGGGCTGGCCCCGGCGGCGGTGATCCCCAGCGGCGCCTACCTGCTCGCCGCCCAGTTGCGCCGGCCGCGCTCCGACGCGCCTGGGCCGCGACTCCCCGGGGGGCGGCGTCCGGTCCAGATCGCGGTCAGCGGTGCCGAAGCGCTTGCGTTGGGCGGCGGCGATCCGGTCGGCTCTCGCGTCGATGTGGTCATCACCACCGAACCGACCGGTGGCGGAGCCGGTCATACCTATGTGGCGGCGGCGAGCGTGCCGCTGCTCGGGCTCGGCGCCGGGCCCGAAGGCGAGGCGGGAGGCATCGCCGAGGCGACCTTGGGACTGACTCGGCCGCAGGCCCTGCGCCTGATCGCCGCCGAGAGCTTCGCCCGTCAGGTCACCGTGATGCCACGCGGCGGACGATGAGCGCCCGTGAGCGGCATATCGCCGAAGTCGCCGCGACCCTGCGCGGACGGCTGGTCGAGCGCCGCCGCGCCGAGGCGGCGGCGGGTCAGCCCGGCAGCGGCGACCTCGAGGCAACGGTGCGTGGGCTGGTCGACGAAGAGGCGGCGATCCTCGCCGCCGCCGACCGGGCCGAGATCGCCGCCCGGGTCGTCCGCGACAGCGTCGGGCTCGGGCCGCTCGAGATCCTGCTCGCCGACCCGCTGGTCGAGGAGGTGATGGTCAACGGGCCCGACCGGGTGTTCGTCGAGCGGGCCGGGCGGATCGAGCCGACCCCGATCGCCTTCGCCGACGAGGAGGAGCTGCGCAACGCGATCGAGCGCATCCTGGCGCCACTCGGCCGCCGCGTCGACGAGCTCAGCCCGATGGTCGACGCCCGCCTCGCCGACGGCTCGCGGGTCAACGTGGTGATCCCGCCGCTGGCGATCGACGGCCCGGCGGTCTCGATCCGCCGCTTCGGCGCCGAGCGTCCGGGGCCGGACCGGTTGGTCGAGCTGGGCACCCTCGACCCGGCGCAGCGGGCGCGACTGGAGCAGGCGGTGCGGGAGCGTCGCAGCATCCTCGTCAGCGGTGGCACCGGCTCGGGCAAGACGACGCTCCTCAACGCCCTCTCCAGCTTCCTCGCCCCGGACGAGCGGGTGGTGACGATCGAGGATGCCGCCGAGCTCCGCCTCCAGCAGCCTCACGTGGTGCGACTGGAGAGCCGGCCCGCCGGGGTCGAGGGCCGCGGCGAGGTGACGATCCGCGATCTGCTTCGCAACGCCCTGCGGATGCGCCCCGACCGGATCGTGATCGGCGAGGTGCGTGGGCCGGAGGCACTCGACCTGCTGACCGCGCTCAACACCGGTCACGACGGGGCGCTCTCGACCGTCCACGCCAACTCGCCCCGCGACGCGATCGGCAGGCTGGAGACGCTGGCGCTGATGGCGGGGGTGGGGTTGCCGCACGAGGCGATCGCCGAGCAGGTCCGCCGTGGCATTGATCTCCTGGTGCACCTGCGGCGGCTGCCCGACGGGTCGCGGCGGGTGACCGAGATCGTCGAGGTCGAGCGATGAGCGGAAGTGGCTCGACCGTCTTGATCGGCGCCCTCGCCGGCGCGCTCCTGGCGCTGGCGGCGCGGGAGACGGTGCTCGCCAGCCCGGCCGCGGTGGCCTGGGTGCGGCAGGCGCTCGACCCACTGCGGCGGGCGGGTCGGGAGGGCTACGCGCCCTCGACCCGGGAGCGGCGTCGGCTGGCGGCGCTTGGCGCGGCGGCGGCGATCGTCACGGGCTGGCTTGTCGGTGGGGTAGAGGTGGCGCTGCCGCTCTCGGTCGCCGGTCCCGGCATCGCCGCCTGGGCGATCTCCAGCCGGCGCCGCCGCTACCGGGCGGCGGTCGAGCGCTCGCTTCCCGAAGTGGCGACCGCGGTCGCCGACTCGCTTGCCGCCGGTCGCTCACTGCGCGCCTCGCTGCCGGCCGCGGCCGCGTACCTGGACGGGCCGCCCGCGGCGGAGCTGGCGCGGCTCGGGGCGGAGCTTGACCTCGGCGCCGGCACCGCCGAGGCGGTCGCGGCCTGGCGGGGGCGGATGCGCTCCGCGCGCGTCGACGCTTTCGCCGCGGCGTTGCTCAGCCAGCGCCTCGCCGGCGGCGACCTAGCCGGCCTCCTGCGCCGCTTCGCCGCCGGGGCGGCGGAGCGCGACCGGGTCGCCGAGGACGCCAAGTCGGCGACGGCGCAGGCCCGCTTCACCGGGCTGCTTGTGGTGGCGATGCCGACCGGCGGCGCGCTCTTCGCCGAGCTGGTCCAGCCCGGGTTTCTCGCCAAGCTGCTCGGCTCGCCCGCCGCGGCGATCCTCCTCGCCCTCGCCGCCGGCCTACAGGTGGTGGGGTTCGTCGCGATCCGGCGCCTCTCGCGGGTGGTCGAGTGAGTCCCGCGGGCCTCCTCTTCGCGATCGCGACCCTGCTCGCCCTCGCCGCCGGCCGCGAGGTCCTGGTCGCCAGGGCCGCTCGTCGCGTGGTTCCTTATCCGTCCAGAGGACGGTTTTCGAACCGCGCAACGGGCGATGGCGGATCGGGTGCGCCGACGCTCGGCGCGCGTTGGACGCGCGCGGCGCTCTGGCTCAACCTCCCGGAGCGGCTTCGGCGCTCCGGGCTCCAGGCGCGTTTCCCGCTCCCGGCGGTACTCCTCGGCAAATTCGTCGGGCTCTGCTTCGGGGCGATCCTTGCGCTCGGGGCGGCGCCCGCGGCGCCGGGGCGACTCGGGATCGCGGTGGCGCTCGGGCTGCCGGCAGCCGGGTTCTTCATCCCCGACGCACTGCTGGAGCGCGAGGCGCGGCGCCGGCGCCGCCGCCTCGTCGCCGCGCTCCCCGACGCGCTCGACCTGCTCGCGGTCAGCGTCGCCTCCGGCCGCGGCCCCGCCGAGGGGCTGGCTCAGCTGGCGCGGACGGGGGAGGGACCGCTGGCCGAGGAGATGCGGATCGCGGTCGCCGAGCTCTCCTGCGGCAGCTCGCTATCGGTGGCGCTCGCCGCCCTGCGCACCCGCGTCCCCGGCAGCGAGCTGGCGACGCTGGTCGCGTCGATCGAGCGGTCGCGCCGCTTCGGCTCGCCGCTTGCCGATCAGCTGCGTCGGCAGGCGAGTGCCCTGCGCCGCGACAGTCGCCGCGCGGTCGAAGAGCAGGCCGCCCGGGCCGCGCCGAAGATCCAGCTGGTCGTCGCCCTGGTCCTCGTCCCCTCGGTGATGCTGATGATCGCCGCCGGCCTGATCGCCAACGCGGGCTCGCTGCTCTCGGGGTTCTGAGCGCGCTAGCCGGCAGGGGTCGCGGGCGGGCCGGCGCCTTCGCTCGACTCTTGGCGGAGGCGCGAGGCCACCATCGCGGTCGCCGCGGCGACCTTGTCGAGATCGGCGGTGTCCTCCTTATGCCCGCGGACGTAGGCGACGAGGGTGCCGCCGACCAGCTCGAAGGCGAACTTGTCCGGCGCCGATTCGGTCAGCCAGACGATGAAGCTCGGCGAGAAGAGCCGGCGCAGCCAGACCGCGTCCTGACCTTTGGCGGAGAAGACCTCGTAGCGGTCGAGCATCGCTTCGCTCTCCAGCTCGACCCGTTCTTTGGAGCTGCGGAAGACATCCTCGAACTTCTCCAGCGAGCGCAGCCCGCTCTTGCGCTGGCAGTAGAGCTCCGGCACGTGGCTCACGCACTCGGGGACGTCGGTCATCCCCAGCGTGAACGGGTGGTAAGTCTTCTCGCGGTTGCCGTTGCTGTCGGTCGATTCGGTGACGTAGGTGTAGATCGCGAGGATGCCGCCGACGCCGGGCGCCAGATCGCCGGTCAGCGTCCGCTCCGCGTACTGCTCGTCGCCCTTGCGCAGCAGCGGCGTCGCCGCCCCCAGCGAGGTCTTGCCGCCGAGGGTCAGGGCGCGCTGTTTCGCGTAGACGTGGAAGAAGTCGTCGGCGGCGCGCGAGTCGGCGACGTTGAAGGTCAGCCAGATCCCGAAGAGGAAGGCGACGACGAAGGCGATCGCTCCGACCACGGGACTGAAGGCGAGGGCCAGGATCACCCCGAGCAGCAGGGAGCCGCCGCCGACCAGGACCCAGGTCAGGGGCTTGTGGAGCAGTTCGCGGAAGTGGTAGCCGCGCAGGTCGTCGGCGTCGTCGGGCGCCGCCGAGGTGGCCGCCGCGCCGCTCGCGCCAACGTCCGACCGGCGTGCCTCGTCTTGCTCGTCAGTGCTCATGCGCCCCAACCTACCCCGCCGGCCTGAAGGCGGGGGCGGATCTGCAAATGGGGTTGCAGAGGGAGGTGGTGTTGCAAAGTGGGGGAGTGTGTGTCAAAGTGGCGCTCGAGTTGAAGCCCAGGACCGGGGTGGTGAGGCTCCTCCCACCTCATCACTCCGGTCCCAACTCTTTTCCGACCTCGAACCACCGCTCAGAAAGGACACCGAGTTGGCATTTCGGGGCCTCTACGAGCACAGCCTGGACAGCAAGGACCGACTGACCGTGCCGTCGCGCTTTCGCAGCTCTCTAGCCGACGGAATAGTTCTCTCCAAGGGCTTCGACCCCTGCGTCTGGATGCACACGACCGCGGAGTTCGAGGAACTCTCCGACCGCTTCCTCTCGCCGCACAGCCCCTTCGGCAAAGACGCCCGGGCGCTGCGCCGCCGTTTCCACGGCGGCTCCTTCGACGAGAAGCTCGATTCGGCGGGGCGGATCCGCATCCCCAAGCCCCTGATCGAGCACGCCGGCCTCGACGGCAACTGCGTCGTGATCGGCGCGGGCGAGTACCTCGAGATCTGGAACGCCGACGCCTGGGCCAAGCAGGAGGAAGAGCTCGACGCCGCCGCGCCCGAGATCGCCGAGGGCCTGGCCGGGGCCGGCGTCGCGTAACCATGAGACTCCATGCCGCCCGCACCCCCACCTTCTCCCACGCGCCCGCCGGGCCGAACCCGCTGAGCCTTGTGACCCGCGAACACGATCCCGTCCTCGCCCCCGAGCTGGTCGACCTGCTCGCCCCCGAGCCGGGCCAGACCGCGATCGACTGCACCTTCGGTGCGGGCGGCCACGCGCGGCTCGTCGCCGAGCGCCTCGGCCCGGAGGGGACGCTGATCGGGATCGACCGCGACCCGACCGCGCAGGAGCGCTTCAACCGTTTCGCCGCGGAGGCTCCGTGTAAGGCGCTGTTCGTCGGCGCCGACTTCGTTGCAGGACTTCGTGCGCTGCGGGGCGAAGGAATCCGCCCAGACATGGTCTACATGGATCTGGGAATGTCATCGATGCAGGTCGACGCCTGGGAGCGCGGGTTCTCCTACTCCTACGACGCGCCGCTCGACATGCGGATGGACCCGCGCCAGGGCTTCACCGCCGCCGACCTGGTCAACGAGTGGCCGGAGTCGCGGATCGAGCAGGTGCTGAGCCGCCTCGGCGAGGAGCGCTACGCCCGCGGCATCGCCAAGGAGATCATCAGGCGCCGGCCGCTGCGCACCACTTCTGAACTTGTCGGCGCGATCCAGGCGGGGATGCCGGCCGCGGCCCGCTTCGGCGGCGGCCACCCGGCCAAGCGGACCTTCCAGGCGCTGCGGATCGCCGTCAACGGCGAGCTCGACCTCCTGAACGAGGCGCTCCCGCTGGCCTGGGACGCGCTGCCGCTCGGCGGCCGCTTCGCCGCGATCTCCTTCCACTCGCTCGAGGACCGGCCGGTGAAGCAGTTCCTGGCCGCGAAGGCGACCGGCTGCGTCTGCCCGCCGGAGCTGCCGGTCTGCGTCTGCGGCCACGAGCCGGAGGCCGAGCTCCTGACCCGGCGCGCGATCGCGCCCGGGCCGGTAGAGGTCGAGGCGAACCCGCGCTCGCGCTCCGCCCACCTGAGGGCCGCGACCAAGATCGCCTTTGACACGCGGATCGGGGAGGACGACTGATGGCCGTCGCCGCCCCCGCCCGCCGCTCGCAGCCCCTGACCGCCCCGGTGCCCTCGCGCACGGCACCGCCGGAGCCGAAGAAACGTCCCCGCGACCGTCCCCGCCCGGGAGGCTCGGGCCGTTCGGCGGCGACCGCCCCGGCGACGGCGCCGAAACGGAAAACCGCCGCGCCGAAACGGCGCAAAGCCGCTGCGGGCGCTAAGGCGGGCGCCGCCGCGCCCGTGCGCAAGACTGCCCCCGCGCGCCGCAAAGCTGTGCCGAACCGCCGCGCCGGCGTGATCCCGATCGCCGCCGGCACCGTCGGTCGCACCGCCGTCGCCGTCACCCAGCTTCCCGAGTCCGGCCTGATCCATCGCCTCACCCGCGGCCGCGCCTGGATCGGCGTGCTCGGCGTACTGCTGATCGGGATCGTCGCGCTGAACGTGGTGACGCTCAGCTTCACCGCCTCGGCGGGCAAGGTCGAAGAGCGCAACCTGGAACTGAGCCGTGAGAACTCGGTGCTGGGGAGCCTGCAGGCGAAGAAGTACGGCCAGTCGCGGATCGACGGCGAGGCGAAGAAACTGGGCCTCTCGGCCTCGCTGGCGGCCGAGCCGACGATGGTGGCCGCCGGCGACGGCAACGTCGCGACCGCCGCCGCGCGTCTCGCCGCCGCCGGAACCGCTGCGGTGACCTCGGAAGGGGAAGCCACGGCGAGCGAAACGACGACGTCCGGCGAAGAAGCGATGAGCGCCGAAGAAGCGGCCGCGGTCGACCTGGAAGGACTCTCCCAGGAAGAAAAAAACGCGATCTACGAAGAAACGCTCGCCCGCGAAGCCGCTGAAGCCGAAGGAGCGGCAGGCGGCGAAAACGTCTCCTACGAAGAACCGGTCTACGAAGAATCCGTGACCGAAGTCCCGACGGAATAGCCGGGATGAAGCGCCTGATCGAGCGACGCATCGGCCTTCTCTTCGCCGGCTTCCTCTTCGCGTTCCTGTTGATCATCTGCCGCGCCTTCTGGCTGCAGGGGGTGGAGGCCTCGCAGCTCTCCTCGCAGGCGCTCGACCAGCAGACCCAGACGGTGATGGTGCCCGGGCTGCGCGGCTCGATCCTCGACCGCAATGGCACCCGCCTCGCCTCCTCCGAAGACGCGGCGACGATCTACGCAACGCCCTACCAGGTGAAAAATCCGCCCCAGGCGGCCGCACGCCTCGCTCCGCTGCTGAAGCAGAAGAAGGGCAAGGTGCTGGAAGAGCTGACGGTCGAATCGGGCTTCTCCTACCTCGCCAAGGACATCGACCTGGCCACCGCGGCGAAGGTCGAAAAGCTTGGAATCGAAGGCATCGGCCAGCTGCCGGCCAGCCGCCGCACCTATCCGCAGGGGGAAATGGCGGGTCAGGTGATCGGCGCGGTCGGCGAAGAAGGGGGCCTGACCGGGATCGAGGCGGGCGAGGAAGAAGCGTTGGCGGGCGAAGAAGGCGAACGCCGCGTGGTCACCGACGCGCTCGGTGACCCGATCAAGCTGGAAACGGTGAAGGAAGCGCGCAACGGCGAAGACGTGCAGTTGACGCTCGATCCGGTGATCCAGCAGGAGACCGAACAGGTGCTGGCGCGGGTCGGCGAAACGTACTCGCCGCAGGGCGCGACGGCGATCGTGATGGACCCGGAAACCTCGGAAATCCTGGCGATGGCGAACTGGCCGCCGGTCAATCCGGGCGAGCTCGAAGAAGTCTCCAACGAAGACTTGACCAACCGGGCGACCAGCTTCAACTACGAACCGGGCTCGACCTTCAAGGCGTTCACGGTCTCGGCTGCCTTGGAAGAAGGTCTTGTCACTCCGTCGACCGAATTCACCCTGCCGCCGGAAATCGAAGTCGGCGAACGGTGGATCCACGACGCCGAGGAACGCGGCACCGAGACGCTCACGGTCTCGCAGATCCTGGCCCGCTCCTCGAACGTCGGTGCGGTCGAAATCGGCCTCCGCGTCGGGGCGACGCAGTTCAGCAAGTGGATCGAAAAATTCGGCTTCGGCAAGCCGACCGGGGTCCAGTTCCCGGGCGAGGAACAGGGCATCGTGCCGAAGCTCGACCAATACTCCGGCGCGACGATGGGCAACCTGCCGATGGGCCAGGGCGCCGCGGTGACGCCGATGCAGATGGTCCAGGGATACGCGGCGATCGCCCACGACGGGATCGAGCGGCCGCCACAGCTGGTCAAGCGGATCGGCGAAGAACCCGTGCACGAGCCGAAGGGACACCGCGTGATCAGCTCGAAAACCGCCGAAGAGGTGCGCGAAATGCTCGAGGGTGTGCTCGGCCCGGAAGGGACCGCCTCCGAGGTGAACGTCCCCGGCTACAGCCTGGCGGGCAAGACCGGTACCGCCCAGGTGGCCGAAAACGGCGGCTACTCGGAAACGAAATACGTGGCGTCCTTCATCGGCTTCGCGCCCGCGATGCACCCGAAGTTCCTCGCCGCGGTGATCGTCGACCAGCCGGAAGGCGAAATCTACGGTGGCTCGGTCGCGGCGCCGGCGTTCGGTGAAATCGCGGCCTTCTCTCTTCCTTATTTGGGCGTGCCGCAGGAATAGTGTGGACGGGCGCCGGGCACCCCTCGCGGGAGGCCGTCCGCGTCTTTGTGCGAAAGGGCTCAAGCCGTCGCGTGCTCCCAAAGCCTCCCGCAAGGGGCGCCCGGCGCCCTACCTAGAATCGCGGTAATGAGACTGGCGGAGCTTGCAGCCGTAGCTGAGGGGGCGCGCGTCCTCGGGAACGGAAGCGTAGAAGTGGCGAACCTCGCCTACGACTCGCGAAAAGCCGGTCCCGGGACGCTTTTCTTCTGCGTGGTCGGGGAAAAGCGCGACGGGCATGAGTTCGCGGCGCAGGTGGTCGAGGCCGGGGCGGTGGCGCTGGTGGTCGAGCGCGAGCTGGAGGTCGCGGTGCCCCAGGTCGTGGTGCCGAGCGCGCGGGCGGCGATGGCCCCGTTCGCGGCGGCGTTCTGGGGGGACCCGACGGCGGCGCTGAAGGTGGTCGGGGTGACCGGGACCAACGGCAAGACCACGACGGCCTATCTGGCGCGCGAGATCCTCGAAGCGGCGGGGATCCAGACCGGGCTGATGGGCACGGTGAAGCAGGTGGTCGGCGGTGCGGAGGAGCCGGTCGAACGGACCACCCCGGAGGGGATCGACCTGCAGGAGACGTTCCGCCGCATGATCGAGGGCGGCGATCAGGCCTGCGCGATGGAGGTCTCCTCTCACGCGATGGTGCTGCACCGCGCCGACGCGATCCACTTCGACGCCGCCCTCTTCACCAACCTGACCCAGGACCACCTCGACTTCCACGCCGACATGGAGGACTACTTCGCCGCCAAGCGCAAGTTGTTCGAAGCCGAGCCTGGGGTGCGGATCGTCAACGTCGACGACCCCTATGGGCGCCGCCTGGCCGAGGAATTCGACTGCCTGACCTTCTCCGCCGAGGGCGCCGACGCCGACTACCGCGCCATCGACGTCGAGTTCGACGCCGGCGGCGCCCAGTTCACGGTGTTGATGGGCCGAAAACCGGACCATATGGCGGGTTTTCGGCCCATCAACACCGAGGTGCGAGTGGCGACGGGGATGCCGGGGCATTTCAACGTGGCCAACGCGCTCGGGGCGTTTGCGGCGGCGACCGCGCTCGGCGTCGAGGCGGAGACCGCTGCCGCCGGATTGGCCGACGCGGCGCGGGTGCCGGGGCGCTTCGAGCCGATCGACGAGGGCCAGGGCTTCGCCGTCCTCATCGACTACGCCCACACCCCCGACTCGATCGAGAACGTGCTGCGGGCGGCGCGGCGGCTCACCGACGGCAAGGTGATCTCCGTGTTCGGAGCCGGCGGCGACCGCGACAAGGCGAAGCGGCCGCTGATGGGGCGGGCCGGGGGAGTGCTCTCCGACCTCGCCATCGTCACCTCCGACAACCCGCGCTCCGAGGACCCCGAGGCGATCGTCGCCGAAGTCGCCGCCGGGGCGCGCGAGGGCGAGGCCGAGCTGATCGTCGAGGTCGACCGCCACGCCGCGATCGCGCTGGCGCTGGGTCGGGCCAGGCCGGGCGACACGGTGGTGATCGCCGGCAAGGGGCACGAGCAGGGGCAGGAGTTCGAGGGCGGCCGGAAGATCCCCTTCGACGACCGCGAGGTCGCCCGCGAGGAGCTGCGCAAGCTGGGCAGCCCGGCGTGAGGCTTGGCGGCGCGGAGATCGCGAGGGCGACCGGCGCGCGGGTGCTCGCCGAGGGCTCGCCGGAGCCGCCGACGCGAGCGGTCATAGATTCGGCGGCCGTCAGGCCGGGTGACGTTTTCTTCGGCCTGCGCGGAGAGAGCCGGGACGGCGGCGAGTTCGCCGCCGGTGCGATCGAGGCCGGGGCGTGGGGGGTGGTCGTGGGGCCTGATTTCGCCCCGCAACTGGGTTCGGTCACTGGTTCGGGACCAGTACCGCCCACTGGTTCGCCCTGGGTCTTCGCCGCCGCCGACCCGCTCGCCGCGCTCCAGGCCCTGGCCACCGCCAACCGTCGCGCCCTCGGCGCCAAGGTGCTCGGGGTCACCGGCTCGGTCGGCAAGACCTCGGTCAAGGACATCGCCCGCACCCTGCTCCCGGGCCGGGTCCACGCCAATGCGCAGAATTTCAACACCGAGATTGGGCTGCCGCTCACCATTCTCGAGGCGCCCGACGAAACCGAGATCCTGGTGCTGGAGATGGCGATGCGTGGGCCCGGCCAGATCGCCGAGCTGGCCGGGATCGCCGAACCGGACGCGGCGATCATCACCAACGTCGGCCCGGTCCACGTCGAGCAGCTGGGCTCGATCGCCGCGATCGCCGCCGAGAAGGCAACGGTGATCGACTTCCTCCCGGCCGACGGAACCGCGATCGTCCCGGCCCGGGCGGGGGATCTCGAGTCGCACCTGGAACGGGCGCCGCGCCTCTTGCGCTTCGGCCCCGGGGGCGACGTCGAGGCACTCGAGGTGCGGGTCACCGATGGGGTCACCGAGGCGCTGGTCCGCACCCCGGTGGGCGCGGCACGCTTCGCCTTCCCCTTCGCCGAGGACTACAACCTCGCCAACGCCCTGGCGGCGATCGCGGGCGGCGTCGCGCTCGGCGGCGACCCCGAGGAGATGGCCGTCCGCGCTGCGGACATAGGCTTCTCCCGATTCCGTGGCGAGCGTGTCCAACTCGGTGACGGAATCCTCCTCGTGAACGATTGTTACAACGCCAACCCGGTGTCGATGCGCGCGGCGCTCGACCATCTCGCGACCCTGGAGGCGCCGCGCAGGGTGGCGGTGCTCGGCTACATGGGCGAGCTCGGCCCCGACGGGCCGGAGTTTCACCGCGACCTCGGCGCCCACGCCCGGACGACCGGGATCGACGTCGTCGTCGGCGTCGGTGCGCCCGCCCGTGAATACGATCCCGACGAACTCGTCGCCGATCCGGGCGAGGCGGCCGAGTGGCTCGACGCGCACCTTGAAGTCGGCGACGCGGTCCTGATCAAGGGCTCGCGCGCGGTCGGGATGGAGACGATCGCCGAGGAACTGGTCGCCACCCGCGGGATCGCCGAGCGCACCGAGGGGGCCGCTTAACCATGGGCGAAATCCTCATCGCCGGGATGGCCTCGATGCTGATCACGATCTTCCTCGGGCCGAAATTCATCGAATACCTGCGGGTGCGCGAGTTCGGCCAGCACATCCGCGAGGACGGCCCGCAGGAGCACCACGCCAAGGCGGGCACGCCGACGATGGGCGGGCTGATCATCTTCGCCGCGATCTGCGTCCCCTACCTGGTGCTCTCCGAACGCGACGCCTCCAGCCTCGCGGTCTTCGGCGTCGCGATCGGATGCGCAGCGCTCGGCTTCGCCGACGACTACATCAAGATCATCAAACGCCGTTCGCTCGGCCTCTCGGGCCGCTACAAGCTGCTCGGCCAGCTGATCCTGGCGCTCGGGCTCTGGTGGGTCGCCCGCCACTCGGTCGGACTCGAACCGCGCCTCTACATCCGCATCGGCGGCGGCAGCATCTATCTCGGGCCGATTCTCTACTTCGTGCTCGTCTTCCTGGTCATCGCCGGCACCTCGAACGGGGTCAACCTCACCGACGGCCTCGACGGCCTCGCCGCCGGCTCCTGCGCGATCGTCCTCCTCACCTTCACCGCGATCGCCTTCGTCGCCAACGGCCAGAAGGACCTGGCGCTGCTCTGCTGCTGCCTGGTCGGCGCCTGCATCGGATTCCTCTGGTACAACGCCTTCCCGGCCTCGATTTTCATGGGGGACACCGGGTCCTTAGGCCTCGGCGGGGCGATCGGGGCGATGGCGGTGATGACCCAGACCGAGGTCCTGCTGATCATCATCGGCGGCATCTTCGTGATCGAGGCCCTTTCGGTCCTGCTCCAGGTCTTCTCCTTCCGGACCTTCCGCCGGCGCATCTTCCTGATGGCCCCGTTGCACCACCACTTCGAGATGATGGCCTGGTCGGAGACGAAGATCATGCTTCGCTTCTGGATCATCGCCGCGGTCTGCTCCGGAATCGGCTTCACGCTCTACCAGCAATCGATCGGTCGTTGACCCCAAAAGTACGTAGGGCATCCGATTAGGGGTCCTTGACCGGTACGGCCCTGTCGAACTACGTTGCAGGAGCTCCCGCAAGGGGGGAGCGCGCAAGGCAAGGGGGCCGAAAGCGCATATCCGAAGGTGGCAAGCGCCGCTGCCGGGATCTCGACAAGGATGGCGGGAATCCGGCGGCGGCCCACCTTTGCCCGCAGGTGCGCGGCCAGGCGTCGCGAAGATGCGAGCGATGGCTTTGATCCCCGCCAAGGAAGTGCGGCCACCGCTGCCGCGCGGGCCGTTCTTGGTCGTCGGCCTCGCCCGCTCCGGCCAGGCCGCCGCTCATCTCCTCGCCGGCCGTGGCGAGCAGGTCCGGGCGGTCGATTCCGGGCATCCCGAGGGCGCCGAAAGGCTTTCCAAGTACGGCGTCGAAGTTGTCCTGGATACGGATGGACTGGCACAGCTCGAGGGCACGCACACGGTCGTCAAGAGCCCGGGAGTTCCCCGGGAGGCGGCGGTGATCGCGGCCGCTCTGGAGCGGGGTATCGAGGTGACCGGTGAGCTCGAGCTCGCCTGGCGCGCCCTGCCCAACCGCTTCCTCGCCGTCACCGGCACCAACGGCAAGACCACCACGGTGGAGCTGCTCGGGCACATCTTCCGCGGCGCCGGCGAGCCGGTCGCGGTGGCGGGCAACGTCGGCGTCCCGCTCGCCGGGCTGGTCGGCGAGCTCGAGCCCGACGCGACCGTCGTCGCCGAGGCCTCCAGCTTCCAACTCGAAGACACCAGCCTCTTCAGCCCCGAGGGCGCGATCTTCCTGAACCTGGCGCCCGACCACCTCGACCGCCACGGCGACCTCCCCGCCTACCGCGACGCGAAGCTGCGCGTCTTCGCCAACCAGGGCAACGACGACGTCGCGGTCTGGAACGGCGACGACCCCGAGCTGGCGGGCGTCGACCTCGGCGGCTGCGCGCGGCGGATCGAGTTCTGCCGCGGCGCCTCGCCCGACTGCGAGGTGGCGAGCGCCGAGGGGACGATCTTCTGGGACGGCGAACCGCTGGTCGAGGTGGAGGAGCTCGGCATCCCGGGCGACCACAACGTCGAGAACGCGATGGCCGCCGCCGCGGCGGCGCTCACCTTCGGCATCGACCGCGACGCGGTCCGCGCCGGTCTGCGCAGCTTCGCCGGTGTCCCGCACCGGCTCGAGCCGGTCGCCGAGATCGACGGCGTCCGCTTCGTCAACGACTCGAAGGCGACCAACGTCGCCTCCGCCGCGGTCGGCATCGGCAGCTTCGACGGCGGCGTCCACGCGATCCTCGGCGGCAGCGACAAGGGGGAGCCGTTCACGGCCCTGGTCGTGCCGCTGCGCGAGCGCGCCGTCGCCGCCTACCTGCTCGGCGACACCGCCGAGCGGATGGAGGCCGAGCTGGCGCCGCTCACCGCGGCCGGGGTGCCGCTGCGCCGCGTTGCCGATCTCGAGGACGCGGTCCGCACCGCGACCGCCGCCGCCACCCCGGGCGAGGTCGTCCTGCTCAGCCCCGCCTGCGCCAGCTTCGACGCCTTCTCGGACTTCGAAGCGCGCGGTGAGCGCTTCCGCCAGGTCGTCGCCGAGCTCGAGACGAGGGCCGGATGAGCGGGCTCTCGGTGGCGCTCGGCCGCGGGCGCCCGGCGAAGGCGAAGAAAAAGCGCAAGGCGAAGTCGCGCGCCGCCGCGGTCTCGACCGAGTACAGCCTGCTGCTGACGGCGACGCTCTGCCTGCTCGCCTTCGGCGCGGTGATGGTCTTCTCCGCCTCCTCGACCACCCAGGTCCTGCAGAACGGCGGCCTCGCCGACTCGGCCTACTACCTGCAGCGCACGCTGATCGTCGGCGCGTTCGGGCTGGTGATCATGCACTTCACCGCCCGCCACGGGCTGGTCGCGATCCGCCGCGCGACGCCGATCCTGCTCGCGGGCTCGATCTTCCTGCTGGTCGTCGTGCTCGGCGCCGGGCAGAGCGTCAATGGCGCGACCCGCTGGATCGGCAGCGGCTCCTTCCAGATCCAGCCCTCCGAGCTGGCCAAGGTGGCGCTCGTCCTCTACGCCGCCGACATGCTCGCCCGCGAACCGAAGCGGGTGCGCTCGATCCAGGGCTTCATGCCGATCCTCCTGGTCACCGGGGCGGCCGCCCTGCTGATCATGCTGCAGCCCGACATGGGGACGACGATGGTCGTCGCCTTCGCCGTCGGCGCCACCCTGATCGCGGCCGGGGTCGCTCCGCGGGACCTCGGCAAGATCGCCCTGGTGATCGGTATCGGGGTGCTCCTGCTGACGATCGTCGAGCCCTACCGGATGGCCCGCCTGACCAGCTTCCTGCACCCAAGCGGCGACACCGAAGGCGCTGGCTTCCAGGCCGCCCAGGCGAAGATCGCGCTCGGCTCCGGCGGCCTCTTCGGGGTCGGCATCGGCAACGGGGTGCAGAAGGCCTTCTACCTGCCCGAGGCCCACACCGACATGATCTCGGCGGTGATCGGCGAGGAGCTCGGTCTGGTCGGGATCCTCGGCGTCGTCGGCCTCTTCGGCATGTTCGGCTTCGCCGGGCTGCGGATCGCCCAGAAGGCGAAGGACAACTACGGCAAGATCCTCGTCGCCGGGCTGACCTCGATGGTGCTGGTGACGGCGATGATCAACCTCTTCGCGGTGATGGGGCTGGCGCCGCTGACCGGCGTGCCGCTGCCCTTCATCTCCTACGGGAACTCCGCGCTCCTGTCGTGCCTCTTCGCGGTCGGCCTGATCTTGAACGTCGCCCGCGGGGGGACCGCGAGCGCCGCACGGACGACCGGCGGGCGGGGCTCGTCCAGCTCGTCCGGGAGACTGCGCGTAGTCGAAGGCGGGCGCAAACCCGCGCGTGAAAGGAACGGTTCGAGCGGTGCCAGAAGGGCCAAGAGTGGTGGTGGCGGCGGGGGGAACCGCGGGGCACGTGGTGCCCGCCATGGCGGTCGCCGCCGAGCTACGTAAGAGCGGCGCCGAGGTCAGCTTCCTCGGCACCCGCGACAGGATGGAGGCGGACCTGGTGCCCGCCGCCGGCTATGAGATCGACTTCCTGCGGGTGCGCGGGATCGACCGCCGCAACCCGCTGCGGGCGGCGCGCGCCGGGGCGGAGGCGATCGGCGCGGTCGGGGCGGCGCGGGCGGTGCTGCGCCGAAGGCGCGCCGATGTGGTGCTGGGCGGCGGTGGCTACGTGGCGGGCCCGGCGGGGCTGGCGGCGACCCTGACCCGCACTCCTTTGGTGTTGACCGAGGCCGATAGCCACCTGGGCCTGGCGAACCGGCTGCTGGCCGGGCGCGCACGGCGGGTATGCCTGGCGTTCCCGATCGAAGGGCGCGAGGGGGACCGGTACCTGGTGACCGGACGGCCGGTGCCCGAGGCGGTCCTGGCGGCGGATCGGGGTGCGGCGCGCGAGCGTTTCGGGATCGGCACCGAAGAGCGGACCGTGCTGGTGGTCGGCGGCAGCCAGGGAGCCAGGTCGGTCAACTTCGCCGCGGTCGAGGCGTTCGCCGAGCGCGAGGGCCGCGATTTCCGCGTGCTCCACCTGGCCGGGTCGCGCGACTACGCCGCCCTGCGCGAGCGTCTCGACAGCGCTCCATACAAGGAGGACTACGAGCTGATCGAGTACGAGCCGAACCTCGGCGATGTGCTGGCCGCCAGCGACCTAGTGCTAGGACGCTCGGGCGGCTCGATCTTCGAGTTCACCGCCGCCGGGCGCCCGGCGGTCCTGGTGCCCTATCCCTACGCGACTGCCGACCACCAGCGGGCGAACGCCAGGTGGATGAAGGCCGCGGGTGCGGCGACGATCGTCGAAGACGATGCCCTCGACCCGGCGGCCCTGCTGAGCGAGGTCGGCGGGATCCTCAGGGACGACGCGCGTCTGGAGAAGATGTCGGCGGCTGCGCGCGGCCTGGCGAAGCCCCACGCCGCCCGCACGATCGCCGACCAGGTGCTGGAGGCGGCAGTTCGATGAGCGACTGGAGCGGCCGCCGCCTGCACTTCATCGGCATCGGTGGGGCCGGGATGAGCGGGCTCGCGGTGGTCTGCGCCGGGCTTGGCGCCGCAGTCACCGGCAGCGACCGCAGCGAGTCCTCTTATATGGAGCGACTGCGGTCAGCGGGCCTCGAGCCGACGATCGGCCACGACGCCGCCAACCTGCCCGACGGCGCCGAAGTGGTCGTCTCGACTGCGATCGCCGCCGAGAACCCGGAGCTGGCGCTGGCACGCGAGCGCGGCCTCACCGTCGTCCACCGTGGCGAGCTTCTTGCCGAGCTGTGCGCCGAGAAGCGGCTGATCGCGATCGCCGGCACCCACGGCAAGACGACCACCACCGCGATGGCGGTCTGGGCGCTGCGCGGGCTGGGCGAGGACCCGGCCTTCTTCGTCGGCGGAGAGGTCCCCGGGCTCGGCCCCGAGGGCGCCCCGGCCAACGCCGGCTGGGGGACGGGGGAGTGGGTGGTCGCCGAGGCCGACGAGTCCGACGGCAGCTTCCTCCGCCTCGACCCCGAGATCGCCGTGATCACCAACGTGGAGATGGACCATCACTCGAAATGGGGCTCGCTCGAGCCGCTGATCGAGGCCTTCTCCGGTTTCGCCGACAAGTCCCGAGTGGCGGTGCTCCCGGCCCCGACCCGCGAGGGCGGCGCCGTCGAGGAGGTCCGCGACCAGCTGGCCACCACCGCCGCAACCACCCTCGCCGAGTTTTCGGCCGCAGATCCCGCGACGCCCTCGCTCGACCTCGCGGTCCCCGGCGCCCACAACGTGCTCAACGCGCGTGCGGCGCTGGCCGCGCTCGGCGCCGCCGGGTTCGACCTCGACGCAGCCGCCGCGTCGCTCGCCGACTTCCGTGGCGTTCGGCGCCGGCTCGAGGTGAAGGGCGAGCGCGGCGGGGTCCGCATATATGACGACTACGCCCACCACCCGACCGAGGTCCGCGCCGCCCTCTCGGCCTTGCGCGGGCTGGCGCCGCCACGGCTGGTCGCCGTCTTCCAGCCCCACCTCTACTCGCGGACCAAGGTGTTCGCCACCGAGTTCGGCGCCGCCCTGTCCCTCGCCGACGAGATCGCGGTGCTCGACGTCTATCCCGCCCGCGAGGAACCAATCGGCCCCCTCGCCGGCGTCAGCGGCCTAGACGTAGCCCGCGCCGCCGCCGACAGCTCCGGCGGCAAACCGGTCGCCTGGCTGCCAACTGCGGAGCGTGCAAAAGCTTTCCTCGACCGTCTCCTGGCGAACCTCCCGCCCGGCTCGATCTTGGTCACCATCGGCGCCGGCGACATCTTCAAGTTGGGCGAGTCCTTGCTGGCAGCGGGGGGAGCGGGTGACCCTGAACGAACCTCCCCGCAGTTCGTGAGAGAAGGGTCACCCGCTCCCCCCGCCGGGGTTGAGAAGGACTACCCCCTGGCCCGCCTCACCACGGTCCGCACCGGCGGCCCCGCCGACTTTTTCGCTCGCCCAGAGAGCCAGGACGACCTTGTCGCCCTGCTCGCCTGGGCGGAAAAGGCTTCTGTTCCGGTAGGAGTGGTCGGCTCGGGCTCGAACCTCCTGGTAGCGGATGACGGATTCCGAGGACTGGCGATGAAGTTGGGCGGCGCGCTGACCGAAGTCGAGCGGGATGGCTCGCGCCTGCTCTGTGGCGGCGGCGCGCGGCTGCCCTCGGCGGCAGCGAAAGCGGCGGGCTGGGGTCTGTCCGGCCTCGAGTTCGGGATCAACATCCCCGGCACCGCGGGT
Organism: uncultured Solirubrobacterales bacterium; assembly: GCA_963795675.1. Lineage (GTDB taxonomy): Bacteria > Actinomycetota > Thermoleophilia > Solirubrobacterales > 70-9 > VAYN01. Next base: position 199,729 of record CAWCJB010000004.1, on the reverse strand, counting down.
GGCGCCGTGCGGATGAACGCGAACGCCTACGGCGGGCAGCTGGCCGAGGTGCTGGAGTGGGTCGAGGTGACGACCGCGGCAGGCACCGAGCGGCGCGACCCGGCAAGCTTCGGCTTCGTCTACCGCAACTCCAACCTCGGCCCGACCGAAGTGGTCACGCGGGCCTCCTTCGCGCTCACCCCGAGCGACCCCGATGAGGTTCGCGCGACGCTCGCCTCGATGCGCGGCCGTCGGCGCGAGGCCCAGCCCTCCGGGATCAAGACCTTCGGCTCGACCTTCAAGAACCCTGACGACGAGCGCGCCGAGGGCCGCTCGGCCGGGCAGCTGCTGGAGGCGGCGGGTTGCCGCGGCCTCACCCACGGCGGCGCCCGCTTCTCCGAGAAGCACGCGAACTTCGTCGAGAACACCGGCGAGGCGACGACCGCCGACGTGCTTGCGCTGATGGCCGAGGGCCGTCGCCGGGTGAAGGAGAAATTCGGCGTCGCGCTCGAGCCGGAGGTCCAGGTCCTTGGCGACGTCGACGTGCCGGGGTTGGAGTCATGAGGCGCGCGCTGCTCTTCCTCGCGGTCGCGGCGATCGCCGCCGTCGGCATCTACTGGTTCGCCCTGCGCGGCTCCTCGACCCCGACCGCCGAGGCGAAGCCGACGACGCCCGTCGCCCAGATCGGCGAAGGGAAGACCGTGATCCTGGTCGGCGACGACGGCAGGCTGCTCGGCACCCGCAGCGAGGAACCGAAGGGCGACGAGAAGAATTCGAAGAGCGACAAGAAGACCCAGAAGCACCTCGTCGTGCTGCCGCTGAAGCAGCGGCCGAAGGGGGACCGGGTGAAGGGTCATGCGCTGGAAGAGGTCCACCTGATCGCCGCCGCGCCGGCCGCGCTGCGCCGCTACATCGCCACCGCCGAGTACGGCAAGACCGGGGTGGCCCTGGAGACCACCACCGGGATCGAAATCCGCTTCGGCGACGATCGCGAAGCGGGACGCAAGTGGGAAGCGGCGGCCGGGGTACTGGCCGATCCGTCTGTGACGTTGCTCAGTTATGTAGACGTGACCGCACCGACCCACCCGGCGGTGGGGGGCGAAGATCACGAACTTCCTCCAGGCAATTAAGTACGAGCCGCCCGCATCCTGGGGCGGAATGCGGGCCGGAGGCCAACCCTCGACCATAGGGTGAGAGTCCCGAAACCCTCAAGCTGGACTTGAGAAATTTGCCTTGCAGGACCCCTGCCGGGCGTTTGACAGACCCTTCACAATGCCCTACGTTGAGCGCAATTTCCGCGGTTAGGGCGCACTCCGCAAACCCTGGAGCATCGCTACAGCCTCGGACAGAACAAAGCCTCAACTCACATACAGGTGGCTAAGCCTCGACGCCGAATTGTTGGAGGAGGCGCGGCAGCCCCACCAACCAGAAAGAAATCGGGAGATGGAATCGACTTACCTAGCGGTGATCAAGGTCGTTGGCGCCGGCGGCGGTGGCACCAACGCGGTCAGCCGCATGATCGACGCGGGCATCCGTGGCGTCGAGTTCGTCGCCGTCAACACTGACGCGCAGGCGCTGCAGGCCTGTGACGCCGACATCAAGCTTTCGATCGGCCAGGAGCTGACCCGCGGTCTCGGCGCGGGCGGTAACCCCGAGGTCGGCGCGGGCGCGGCGGCCGAGTCCCGCGACGAGATCAAGGAGGCGCTGAAGGGCGCCGACATGGTCTTCGTCACCGCGGGCGAGGGCGGCGGCACCGGCACCGGCTCGGCCCCGGTCATCGCCGAGATCGCCAAGGAGGAGATCGGCGCCCTCACCGTCGGCGCGGTCACCAAACCGTTCGAGTTCGAGGGCAAACGACGGATGCAGCAGGCGCTCGAGGGCATCGAGAAACTGCGCAACAACGTCGACACCCTGATCATCGTCCCGAACGAGAAGCTGCTGCAGGCGGTCGAGCGGCGGACCAGCGTCCTCGACGCTTTCCGTCAGGCCGACGACATCCTGCGCCAGGGCGTCCAGGGCATCACCGACCTGATCACGATCCCCGGCCTGATCAACCTCGACTTCGCCGACGTGCGCACGATCATGCGCGACGCCGGCTCGGCGCTGATGGGCGTCGGTTCGGCCTCGGGCGAGAAACGCGCCCTCGAAGCGGCGAAAGCGGCGATCACCTCGCCGCTGATCGAGGAGTCGATCAAAGGCGCGACCGGGATGCTGCTGAACATCACCGGCCCCGAGGACCTCGGCCTGTTCGAGGTCAACGAGGCCGCCCAGCTGGTCCAGGCCGAGGCCGACGACAACGCCAACATCATCTTCGGCTCGGTCGTCGACCAATCGATGCACGACGAGATCCGGGTCACCGTGATCGCCACCGGCTTCGAGGGCTTCGAGCTCCTGGCCCGCTCGCCCCAGCGCGTGCGGCGTCGCTATGAGTCGCGGCCGCGGGTCTCCGCCGAGGACACCGACATCCGCAAACTGCGCGTGTCGGATGACGACATCGACGTGCCGGGGTTTCTTAAAGAGTAGGTCGGCTCGGTGAGGGACCCTTCGGGAGTCCCTCTCCAGGCCGCGTTCGCGGGAGTTCCTGGTGAGGGACTCCCGAAGGGTCCCAACGAAGCGCCGCAGTCAATACGCTGGGCGCGATGAGACGTACTCCTCTCTTTGAGCAACATGTAGAGCTGGGCGCCAAAATCGTGCCGTTCGCGGGCTGGGAGATGCCGGTCCTCTACGAGGGGATCAAGGAGGAGCACTCCGCGGTCCGCACCCACGCCGGGATGTTCGACGTCTCCCACATGGGCGAGGTCGAGGTCGAGGGCCCGGGCGCGCTCGCCTTCCTACAGCTGGTGCTCTCCAACGACGTCGCCAAGATCGCCGTGGGCGGCGCCCAGTATTCCTGCCTCTGCAACGAGGCAGGGGGCGTGATCGATGACCTCTTCTGTTACCGCCTCGGCAGCGACCGGTACCTGATCGTCACCAACGCGTCCAACCACGAGACCGACCTCGCCTGGCTCGGCCGCTGGTCACGCGATCACGACGTCGCCGTGCGCGACGTCGCCGACCGCTACGCGATGCTCGCTGTGCAGGGCCCGCACGCCCGCGCCGTCCTCACCCGCACCCTCGGGATCGACCTGCCGGAGCGCTTCCACGTCGCCGCCCACAACGTCGGCCGCCGGCCCGCCCTGATCTGCGGCACCGGCTACACCGGCGAGGACGGGGTCGAGATGCTGATCGACCCCGAGGTCGCGATCCCGGTCTTCAAAGAGCTGCGCGACGCCGGCGTCGTCCCCTGCGGGCTCGGTGCCCGTGACACCCTGCGGCTGGAGGTCTGTTACCCGCTGCACGGCAACGAGCTGAGCACCGAGCGCAACCCGATCGAGGCCGACCTCGGCTGGTGCTGCAAGGAGGCGACGGGCTTCCTCGGCTCGCCGACGATCGCCGCCGCGCGTGCCGAGGGCATCGCCGAACGGCTGGTCCCGTTCACGATCGAGGGCGCCGGGATCCCCCGCGACGGCAATCCGGTGTTGGGGGCCGCAGGCGTGGTCGTCGGCACCGTGACCAGCGGCACCTTCGCGCCCTCGCTCGAGATCGGCGCCGGGATGGCCTACGTCGAGAGCACGCTCGCCGAGCCGGGTACGGAGGTCGAGATCGACGTCCGCGGCAAGCATCGTCCGGCGCGGATAGCTTCCAAACCCCTCTACCCAAGACCACCAACAGGATGAAGATCAACAGGATCACGACCAACCGGATAAGGAGCTGACTTTGGCCGAGGCCAACTACCCCGACGACCTGCGCTACCACGACCAGCACGACTGGGTGCGCCTCGACGGCGACGACGGGGCCATCTTCGGGATCACCTGGTACGCCCAGGACACGCTCGGCGAGGTCGTCTTCTTCGAGCCGCCCGAGGTGGGGACGGCGCTGACCAAGGACCAGCCTTACGCGGAGGTCGAGTCGGTGAAGGCGGTCTCCGACGTGATCGCGCCGATGTCGGGCGAGGTGACCGCGGTCAACGACGCCCTCTCCGATAGCCCCGAGCAGATCAACGAGGACCCCTACGGTGAGGGCTGGCTGGTGAAAGTGAAGCTGTCGAGTTCCGAGGAGTACGAAGCGCTCCTCACCGCTGTCGAGTACGAGAAACTGCTCGACCGCTAGATGCTGCAATTTGCGGCTGGCCGGCTCCGTAAGCCCAACCACCGCCTTCCCTAGCCTGTAACGAGAGTGAGTCGCTACACCTCAGCCACCCCCGACGACCGCGCCGAGATGCTCGCCGCGATCGGCGTCGACTCGGTCGACGAGCTGTTCGAGCAGATTCCCGGCCCGCTGCGGCTCGGCCGGCCGCTCGAGTTGCCCGCCGGGATGAGCGAGGCCGAGGTCTACGAGCGCCTCGCGGCGCTGGCCGGACGCAACGCCGACGCCGAAGCGCAGGTCTGCTTCGTCGGCGCCGGCATGTACGACCACTACGTGCCCGCGATCGTCGACGCGATCACCTCGCGCTCCGAGTTCCTCACCCCGTACACGCCCTACCAGCCGGAGATCTCGCAGGGCGGGCTGCAGGTGATGTTCGAGTTCCAGACCGCGATGTCGGAGCTGACCGGGCTGCCGGTGTCGAACGCCGGGCTGTACGAGGGGCCGTCCTCGGTCGCCTCGGCGGGCTACCTGGCGATGGGCGCAACCAAACGCGCCAAGTTCATCGTCTCCCGCGGGCTTCATCCGCACAGCCGCGAGACCCTCGTCACCTACTCGGTCGGCTATGGCGCCGAGGTGGTCGAGGTCGGGCTCGAGGGCGGCGTCACCGACGCGGCGGCGCTGGCGGCGGCGGTCGATGACGAGACCGCGGCGGTCTTCCTGCAGAGCCCCAACTTCCTCGGCGCGGTCGAGGACGTCGAGGCGCTCGGCGCCGCGGCGAAGGAGCACGGCGCGCTGCTGGTCGTCGCCTGCGATCCGATGACGCTGGGGATCCTGAAACCCCCGGGTGAGAGCGGCGCCGACATCGCCCTCGGCGAGGGCCAGCCGCTCGGCAACCGGCTCGACTTCGGCGGGCCCTCCTTTGGCTTCTTCTGCGCGACCGAGGCCCAGATCAGGCGGATGCCGGGACGGATCGCCGGCGAAACCGAGGACGTCGACGGGCGGCGCGGCTTCGTGCTCGCCCTGCAGACGCGCGAGCAGCACATCCGCCGCGAGAAAGCGACCAACAACATCTGCACCGCGCAGGCGTTGAACGCGCTCGGCGCGATGGTCCACCTGGCCTGGCTCGGGCGCGAGGGCTTCCGCGAGCTGGGCGAACTGCTGGTTCGGCGCACCGCCTACGCGCGTGAGCGTCTCGCCGCGGTCGAGGGGGTCGAGCTGCTGCACGACGCCCCGGTCGTCCGCGAGTTCGCGGTGAAGCTCGGTGCCCCGGTCGGCGCGGTCCTCGACCGGGTCGCCGAGCGCGGGATCGCCGCCGGTTATCCGCTCGGCCGCGAGTACCCCGAGTACGAGGACGGTCTCCTCGTCGCGATCACCGAGCGGCGCACACCGGAGCAGATCGACGCGCTCGCCGAGGCACTCGGCGCCGCGATCGCCGCCGAGCGTGGAGCGAAGCTCCCGGATAGCGGGAGTAAAGCTCCACAGGGGGCGGTCGCGTGACCCCGCTCGCCGAGGCGCCGATGCAGCGCGAACGCGCGACGACGATCTACGAGAAGTCGAAGACCGGTCGGCGCGCGGCCATCATGCCCGACCCCGGGGTCCCGGAGACGCCGATCGAGGACCTGATCCCGTCGAATCTCCTGCGCGCCGAGCCGCCGCACCTGCCCGAGGTCGCCGAGCCGGAGATCGTCCGCCACTACAACCGCCTCAGCCGCCGCAACTTCGACCTCGACTCGGGCTTCTACCCGCTCGGCTCCTGCACGATGAAGCACAACCCGCGCCTGAACGAGCGGGTCGCGGCGCTGCCCGGCCACGCCCGGCTGCACCCGGCCCAGGACCCGCGCCGCGCCCAGGGCGCGCTGGAGCTGATGTACCTGCTGCAGGAGAGCCTGTCGGAGATCTGCGGCCTGCCCAGCGTCAGCCTGCAGCCCTCCGCCGGGTCCCACGGCGAGCTCGCCGGCCTGCTGCTGACCCGTGCCTACCACGCAGATCGCGGCGAAACGCGGACCAAGGTCCTGGCCCCCGACACCTCGCACGGGACCAACCCGGCGTCGGTGACGATGGCCGGCTACGAGGTCGTCAAGGTCGCGACGAACGAGCGCGGCGGCGTCGACATGGACGACCTCCGCGCCAGGATCGCGGCGGAGGGTCCCGACCAGATCGCCTGCCTGATGCTGACCAACCCGAACACGCTCGGGCTCTTCGACGAGAACATCGAGGAGATCGCGGCGCTGATCCACGAGGCGGGAGGGACGCTCTACTACGACGGGGCGAACCTGAACGCGATCATGGGAAGGACGCGGCCTGGCGACATGGGCTTCGACATCGTCCACCTGAACCTGCACAAGTCCTTCAGCCAGCCGCACGGCGGCGGCGGCCCGGGGGCCGGGCCGATCGCGGTCAGCTCGCGGATCGAGCCCTTCCTGCCGCGGCCCCAGGTGGTCCGCCGTGAGGGCACCAACGGGCATGGCCCGAGCTTCGACCTCGATTTCGAGCGGCCCAAGTCGATCGGGCGCCTGCGCGGCTTCCAGGGCAATTTCGGCGTCTTCGTGCGCTCCTACGCCTACATCCTCAGCCTCGGCGCCGACGGGCTCACGGAGGCCTCCGAGACTGCGGTGCTGAACGCCAACTACCTGAAGGCGCGGCTCGCCGCCGGGCGGGCGGGGGAGAAACTCCCGGTCGCCTTCGATCGTCACTGCATGCATGAGTTCGTCCTCTCCGGCCGGCCGATGAAAAAAGAGCTCGGGCTCGCCACCCTCGACCTGGCGAAGCGGCTGCTCGACTTCGGCTTCCACCCGCCGACGGTGTACTTCCCGTTGCTGGTCGACGAGGCGCTGATGGTCGAGCCGACCGAGACCGAGACGATGGAGAGCCTCGACGCCTTCGCCGACGCGATCGAGGAGATCCTCACCGAGGCGGAGACCGACCCCGAGCTCGCCAAGAACGCTCCCTACTCGACCCCGGTGCGCCGGCTGGACGAGGTGCGGGCGACGCGCAAGCCAGTGGTGCGTCAGCCTCTCTGACTGACGCGTGAGAAGGTGGGCGCGGTGAGGATGCGTGTCGCCGAGGAGGCGGACCTGGAGGCGATCGGCCAGACGCTGGCCGGAGCCTTCGAGCACGACCCGCTCTGGGGCTGGGCCTTCGAAGAAGCCGAGCGGGAGCGCAAGTTGGCGGCGCTGGCCGAGGTGTTCGGCTTCTTCGCCGCCGCGGCCCTCGACCTCGGCTGGGTGCGGGTGACGGACGGGGTGGAGGCGGTGGCGCTCTGGATTCCCCCGGGGGCACCGGAGATGTCACCTGCCGACGAGGAGCGGATGCCGGGCATCGTGACGGGCGCCTGTGGGCCGGAGTCGGCGACGCGGGTGCTCGACCTGCTCCGGGCCTTCGAAGGCAACCACCCGCACGAGCCTCCGCACTTCTACCTCAGCCTGCTCGGCACCCACCCCGACCACGCCGGTCACGGCCACGGGCTCGGCCTGGTCGCCGAGTGCCTGGCGGAGATCGACGCCGGCGACCCGCCCGCGGCGGCCTTCCTCGAGTCCTCCAACCCGGCCAACGTGCCGCGCTACGAACGGCTCGGCTTCCGCCCGACGCGAGAGGTCGAGCTGATCGCCGGCCTCGGCGGCACGCAGATGTGGCGCGGCCCCGGCGGTAGTGCCCCGCCCGCCGCGCACGGGCGCTTCGACCCCGGGCCCTAGAGCTCCGGCACGTCCTGCTCCAGCTCGAGCACCGGCGCGAAGAGGTCGCCGTGCTTCTCGATCCGGTCGATCACCGCGTCGGCTTCGAAGACCAACTTCGTGTGGTCGCCCGAGTCGGCGGTCTCGGCGACCTCGTCCCAGGTCACGGGGGTCGAGGCGGTCTGGTGTTCGCGGGCGCGCAGGCTGTAGACGGCGACCGTCGTTTTGCTCTGGTGGTTCTGCGACCAGTCGACGAAGACCTTGCCCTCGCGTTCGACCTTTTTCATTTTCGAGAGGACCTCGTCCGGGGTCTGTTTCTCGAGCAGCTGGGCGATCGCTTTGGCAAACGGTTTGGTCAGCTCGTAGTTCACTTTTTTGGAGTTCAGGGGGACGTAGACCTGCATCCCCTTCGAGCCCGAGGTCTTGGGGAAGCACTCGACCCCGAAGTGACCGAAGAGGTCACGCAGACGGAGCGCGACGCGGCAGCAGTCGACGATGTCGGCGGGCGGGCCGGGGTCGAGGTCGAAGGCGAGCACGGTCGGCCGTTTCGGCGCCCGCGCTCTGGAGAGCGAGGGGTGGAACTCGACCGTCGCCAGCTGGGCCATCCAGATCAGCGTCGGCAGCCCGTCGCAGACGCAGAAGTCGATTTTCCCCGCGTCAGGCCCGGCTTCGACCCGGGCCGTCTTCACCCATTTGGGACGGTGTTTGGGGCAGCGCTTCTCGAAGAAGGCGGCATTGGTGTCCTCGACCCCTTCCGGGAAGCGACGCAGGGTCACGGCGCGGCCGCTCAGGTGGGGGATCATCACCGGCGCCACCTTGGCGTAGTAGTCGATCATCTCGCCCTTGGTGAACCCGCTCTGCGGGTAGAGCACCTTGTCGAGGTTGGTGAGCTTCAGCTCACGACCGTCGACCTCGACCTGGCGGCTGGTCGGCACCGGGAGGGCCTATTTCGATTTGGCTTTCGCCCGCGAGCCTTTTTTGGCCGCTGCGGACGATTTCTTGGCGGTGGCTTTTTTGGCTTTGGCAGCCGGTTTCTTGCGCGACGATTTGGCTTTGGATCTCGATTTCCCGCCGCCTTTGCCCTGGGCGGCGGCGATCGACTCTTCCAGCGCCGCCATCAGGTCGGGGGCTTTGGTCGCCTTCGGCGACTCCGCCTCGGAGGCGACGATCTCTTTCCCTTCGGCCTTCTGTTCGATCAGCTTCAGCAGCTGCTCGCGGTACTCGTCGTGGTAAGCGTCGGGATCGAAGTCGGTGGAGAGCGAGTCGATCAGCTGCTCGGCCATCTCCTGCTCGCGTTTCGCCGGTTTCACGGCTTTCTCGGGGACGATTTCGAGCTCCTTTGCCGGCACGACCTCGTCGGCGAAGCGCATCGTCGTCAGCGTCAGCACTTCGCCGTTGCTGCGGATCGCCGCCAGGTGCTCTTTGTTGCGCAGGACGAAGCGGGCGATCGCCACCTTGCCTGAGGCCGCCATCGCCTTCGCCAGCAGCGAGTAGGCCTTCTCGGCGCCGTCGGCGGGGCCCAGGTAGTAGGGGCTGTCGAAGTACATCGGGTCGATCTCGTCGAGGTCGACGAAGTCGGAGACGTCGATCGCGCGCGTTTTTTCCGGCGCCAGCGCTTCCATCTCTTCCTTGGTCAGCGGCACGTACTGGCCCGGGGTCAGCTCGTAGGCTTTGATGATCTCGTCGTAGGGGACCTCTTCGTCGGTGCCCTCGGCGACGCGGCGGTGTTTGATCCGCGAGGAGTCGGACTCACGGATCTCGCGCAGGGCGATGTTGCGCCGCGCGACGGCGCTGTACATGCGCACCGGGACGTTCAGCAGCCCGAAGCTGATCGAGCCGGACCAGATTGCTCTTGCCATTAAGCCTTCACCTACCCGGATTGTTCCAGTGGATCCCCCGCGCCGTCTGGAATCGAGTGTCGGCGGGAGCCGTCTTGCGCGAGCTGGCTCAGTTGCTCGATGCGGGCGGCGACCGGTGGATGGGTGCCGAAGACCCGTTCCCGCCACGGGCCGAGGCCGGTCTGCGCGCGGGGCGTGACGAAGAGTGAGAAGCGGAGGTCGAGCCAGAACGGTTCGCCCGTCGAGTACTCGACGCCTTCGAGCCGGTGCAGGGCGGCGAGGGCTGCACCGGGTTCCCTGGTCAGCTGGACGGCGCGCCGATCCGCAGCGAAGACCCGTTCGCGGGCGATCAGCCGCGACAGGACGAAGGCGGTGGGCGGCGCCAAAAGCCACTCGACCACGGTGAGCGGGCCGAAGAAGGAGACGAAGAGGAACAGCTGGGCGAGTCCGCGCCAGGAGAGCAGCGCGGCTCGGTAGAGGGCGCGGAGCACCCCCACGATCGAGAGGAGGACGATGACGGCGACGACGCCGTTGCCGCTGCCCTCTTGCAGCATCGCATCGAGGATCGCGAGGCCGGCGATCGCCCCGATGAACGGGAGCAAGTCGATGAGGATCTCCCGTGGCCCCCAGAAAATGCGGCCCTTCAGGCGGGCCAGCTCTTCGATCGAGACGGCGATCGCGTCGGCGAACGCGACGGTGGCGACATCTTCGTTCTCGACGTTGCCAAGCTCGTGGGCGATCACCGCGTCCCGTTCGGCGGGCGTGAGGAGCTCGAGCAGCCCATCGGTGAGGACGATCGCGGCCTCGTCCCGAGAGCGGCTGACCGTGTAGGCGTTCGGCAAATCGCCGCCGATCAATCGCAGGCTCGGCGCCTTCGACAAGGAGGAGTTCCTGGTCAGCTGGGCGACCCGGTCGAGAAGCCGGGCGTGCTCCGGCACTTCGTAGTCGAGCAGGGACGCCCCGTAGAGGCGCTTACGGGTCTGGTCGGCGCGATGGAAGGACCGGCCGATGAGGGCGATCGAGCCGATCGCTCCGGCGAGGATCGCCCAGCCGATCCCAGGGGCACGGTCGGCGAGGACGTGGAGGGCGGCGACGAGCACTCCGTAGAGCGATATCCCCAGCAGGAGGCCATTCGCGCCGGCGACGAAACCGAGGGCGACCAACAATGCCTGGCTCCGTCGGCTCAGATTCATCGATCGAGAGAAGGTCACTTCCTACGAGCAACGGTTGCTGTGGTCGGGCAGGACGCGGATGCCGCCGCCCTCCTGGCCGAAGCTGGGCTTGCGGCCGAAGGCCAGGCCGGGGCGGTAGTACCAACGGCCGTCGGCGTGGAACATGCGGATGTCGCCGTAGAAGAGGCGGCACTCGCCCGCGAATTCTCCGACCGTGTCGCGGATCGGGACTTCGACGTAGAGCCACATTTCGTGCGGCGAGCTCGGGTTCCGGCCGCTGCGCGAGACCGTCATCCGGCCGAGGCCGATTTCCGGCAGGTATTCGTGCTCGGAATCGACGAAGTCGGACTTCGAGACTTGCTCCTGGGTCGCGTAGGTGGGGTAGTAGACGTCGTAGGCGGCGGCGTATTCTCCGCGGTCGATCGCGGTCCAGTAACGCCGGAGCTCCCGCCGCGCCGCGTCGTAACGGGTCAAGGTTGACGCCCCGCCATTTTCTCCGTAGCCACCTTCGCTTTCCTGCACGGCTTCCTGGGTCGGTTCTTCCTCGAAGGTTTCGTACGGTTCTTCTTCGGCAGATCCGTAGGGTTCGGACGCCGGTTCGTGGTCCGGATAGGCGGCGGCGACGGCGCTCGACGGGGAGCGCTCGGCGTTGCCGATCGCGACTATGGCGACGACACTGCAGACCAGCGCCACCGAGGCCGCCGAGAGGTAGAGCGCGCCGAGGCGATCGAGGCGACCGGCCGGTTCCCCGGCGCTCGCCGGATCCGGCGGCGCCGGAGGGGCGTTCGGAGGGTGCGGCGCCTGCATTCCGCGCCGTAGCTGTCCCTCGATGCCGAAGGCGCTGGGGCCGCGCAACTCGAAGTGGACCTGGACTGACTGTGCGTCGCCTGGCACGGGCTCGATGAGGCCCCGGATCTCGGCCCGCATCAGCACTCGCAGGAGTAGCTCGACGATGGTGACGAAAGCGCAGGGGACGATCACCACCACCGCCGCTGCGCAACCTAAGGCGAAGCCCATCATTCCGGCGACCAGGGCGATTCCACAGCCGTCGCCGTCATCTCCCATCGCCAGTCCGCCCATCAGCCCGGCGATCGGCAACATCAGCCCGGCCTTGATCGGGCCGTACCCGGCGCTCCCTTTGACGTCCACCTCGCGGGCGAAGACCTGCCCGGGCACGGTCTTGGCGGGGTCGACGACAAAGATCCCGGTCGGGAAGCCGAAGCGGTGATCGTGGACGCCCTGCACGTAGAAGGCGACCAGGTCGGTGGCGCGGGCGACGTCGATCCCGTGCATCTCGAAGGTCGCCGTCTTCAGCACCCAGATGCGGGCGACGACAGCGACCACCAAGGCGATCATCTGCAGGATCACGATGACGACCAGCGCCGCCAGGATCGGGTTCACTGGTTCGCCGCCTCGGCGTTGAACTCGGCGAACCAGGGCAGCCTGTGCAGCAGACCCTGATGGACGGAGAGCGGGATCCCGGCCAGCGTCACGATCTCGAACATTTCGGCGTTGTTTGCCGTCGGCCCGTCTTGCAGGACCTGCCAGTGGGGCTTCATCTTCCATCGATTGAGGAGGGGGAGGGCGAGGAAGCCGGTGGCGACGGCGCCGATCGTCCGCAGCTCCGGGCGGCCCGTGTAGGCGCGGCTCTCGGCTTCGACGGCCCAGAGGCGGTAGGGGCGGATCCGGTCCTCGGCCTCTGGCACGCCGACCGCGAACCACGCGGCCCACTCGATCAGGTCCTGGTAGCGGCGCAGGTCACGATCGGTTCCGATCGGCAGGAGGTCCACGCGGGCGGCCTCGATCAGCGCCGTCACCGTGTTCGACCGCAGCGCGAGGTCGTCGGTCCCGGCGTCGACCGCCGCTTTCGCGTCCTCCAGCGCCGCCTCCGGCTTGCCCAGCACGGCGTAGGCCTCGCAGCGGTGCGAGTGCATCCACGGCGTGAGCCCCGAGCCAAGGGTGCGTTCGGACCCGGCGAAGGTCTCGAGCGCGGCTTCCGGGCGGCCAAGGTCGAGCTCCAGTACCGCCTTCCAGGTAAAGGTGTCGATATTGGCCTCGCCCGCCGCGATCGCCGTCGTCAGCGCGGCGAGACCCTCGCGGAGCAGGACTTTGTCCGCGCCGTCGTCACCGCGGGAGGAGAGCACCGCCAGCCAGCCGAAGGCGGCATCGGCGACCGCAGCCCCGCGGAAGCGGTCGCGGGCGTCATAGGCGACGCGAAGTGCCTCGTCGAGGCGCCCGCCCGCCACCAGTTCTTCGAGGATGCGCCAGAGGTCACCGAGCTCGTCGACACGGGTCTCGGGTTCGGCCGCGAATTCCTGGCGCAGGCGCTCGAGGTCGAAGTCCGGATCGACGACGCCGCGCTTCAGGACCTTCTCGAGCTCGTCGATGATCCGCGTCGCCTCTTCCACCTTCCGCTTGCCGTTCGCGGTCGGGGCGGCCTGGGCTCGCACCTTGGTGCTCCAGTGGCGGCGCTTCTTGGCGATGTTGGCGTCGAGCTTCTCCTCGGGGTCCGGCGGGACGCCGAAGAAGGCACGGAGGTCGGCCGGCCGGGGCTGCGCCGGCACGTTCATCGACTCCAACCAGGGCTGCGGCATCGCGGCCTATTCGACGCCGGTGCGCCGGAGATACTCGCGGGCGGCGTCCCGCTCTTCCTCGGAGAGCATCCCCTTATGGGCGACTTCGAGCTCGGTGAGGAGCTGGCCGCTCAGCCCGTCGTAGAGATGGACCTTGATCAGCTGGTCGGCGTTGTATTCGATCGCGCAGCGCAGCGGGTGTTCGGCGGGGACCGGCCGACCGAAGTGGCCGACCGACTCGTCGAGCCGACGAGTGAAGTCGAGGTCTTCGTCGGCGCCCTCGTTCAACTCGAGCTTGACCGTGGTCTGGCCGTTCTCGACCGTCATCAGGTCGTGGGAGGAGGCGTTGGGGATCGGCGTTCCCTCCGGGATCACCACCTGGTTGATCAGGCGACTGTGGTCTTCGGGGTGGACGAGGGTCACCCCGAGCGCATGGGAGGCAGCGTCGACCGGGTCGGGCCGCAAGGCGAGCTCCGAGCGAGGGTCGAGGGTGTCGCCGAGCTTCGCGCCGAGCAGCGCAGCGCCGCGGGCCACGTCCTCGTCGAGATTTTTGGTCAGCTCCGGCTTCTTTCCGATGATCTTCTCGACCATGGCCTGGAACAGCGGGACCCGGCTCGAGCCGCCGACCATCAAGGCGGTCGTCACCTCGGGCCCCTCGAGGTCGAGCTTGTCGAGGGTGGCGAGGACCGCGTCTTCGACGAGTCGGCTCTGGTCGGCGATCAGGCGCTCGAATTCGGCGCGGCTGAGGGTGGCGATCAACGGCTTCCCGTCGAAGCTGAGGCTGCGTTTCGACTCGTCCCTTGCCGAGACCTCCATCTTCATCTGCTCCGCGGGCTCGGCCACCTCGGCGCGGTTCCCCAACTCGGCGCCGATCCCGCGTGCCTGCTCCGCCATCCACGAGATGATCGCCTCGTCGAAGTCGGTGCCGCCGAGTTCGCGGTCGCCGCCGGTCGCGATCACCTCCATCTCGCCGCCGGCGCCGTTCCGCATCAGGGTCACGTCGAAGGTGCCGCCGCCAAGGTCGAAGACGAGCAGCGTTCCCTCTTCGGCCTCGCCGGCGTGGCCGTGGGCGATCGCCGCCGCGGTCGGCTCGTTGACGATCTGGAGGACGTTGAGGCCGATGAGCTCGCCGGCGCTGCGGGTGGCGGCACGCTCCGGCTCGCCGAAGTAGTACGGGACAGTGATCACCGCGTCGGTGACCGGCTCGCCGAAGTGCGCTTCGGCCATTTTGCGGAGTTTCAATAGGACCAGGGCGGAAAGCTCCTCCGGCGCCAACGTTTTCCCGTCGACGACGAATGGCTGGCCGCCCGGGAGGAAAGTCGGGGTGCCCATCCCGCGCTTGAAGATCCGCGCCACCCGCTGCGGTTCGATCTTCAGGTAATCCCGCGCGTAGCGACCGACGACGATGTTGCCGCTCGGCTCGAAGTGGACGACGCTGGGGATGATCCGATCACCGTTCTCGTCGGCGATCACGGTCACCGTGCCGGATTCGTCGGCGTATGCGACGACGCTGTTGGTCGTACCGAGATCGATCCCGATCACCGGCACGCTCATCGCGACTCTCCCTCCGAGGCAACCTCGACCTTCGCCCGGACCACCACTTCGCCAAGCGTTTCGAGGCCGGGCTCGAGCAGGTCGGTGACGATCGGCGTGCCGATCGGCGCCTCGCCGGAGAGAGCCTCATGACGGGCCGGGTCAAAGCCTTCGCCTACCTCGCCAAACTCCTCGTAGCCGGCGCCGACCAGCACGCGCTCCAGTTCCATCGTGATCGCCTCCTTGGGGTCGGGCTCGAAGTCCAAGGAGCGGACGAGCATCAGCACCTGGCGCAGGCCGCGGATCAGGGGTCGTTGGTTGCGGTCGGCGAGCCGCTTCTCGGCGAGGTCGAGACGCCGGCGCAGCTCGGCGACCCCGTCCTCCCGTTTGAGCGCGGTGACGATGTGAGGCAGCACCTGATCGAACTCGTGCCGCACGGCGCTGGGGAGTGCGTCGGGTTCGCGCGCCTCCCCGGCGCGCGGTCCGCGGGCGCCCACCTCCTGCGACTGCTCCTCGGTCTGGGTCATCTCGTCTTCCGCCGCCACCTAAGGCGGGCAAGGGTACCTCAAGAAGACTCAATTGATACAGCTTCGTATTACGTTCGGCGAGTGTAGGGGCGGAAGTGCCGCGTACAACGCGCGCCGACGCAGGTCCCGCCGACGATCGGCCGAGAATTTGCGGTTCTTACACTCGCTGCGTGACCCGGCAGCAGCGCCTCACCCTGATCGCGACGATCCTCGGCTCGACCGTCGTCTTCCTCGACGGGACGATCGTCAACGTCGCGCTGCCCTCGCTCGGCCGCGAGCTGGACGCCGGCCTCGCCGGCCAGCAGTGGGTGGTCGAGGCCTACATGCTGACGATGGTCTCGCTGCTCCTGGTCGGCGGCAGCCTCGGCGATCAGTTCGGGCGCAAGCGTCTGTTCGTGATCGGACTGGTGGCGTTCGGGGGCACCTCGATCCTCTGCGCGCTGGCCCCGAGCGAGGAGTTCCTGGTCGGGGCGCGGGCGCTGCAGGGGATCGCCGGAGCGCTGCTCGTCCCGGGGTCGCTGGCGATCGTCGCCGCCACCTTCGCCGGCTCCGAACGCGGCAAGGCGGTCGGGACCTGGACCGCGTGGACCGGGATCGCCACCGTGTTCGGCCCGGCGGGCGGCGGCGCGCTGGTCGGGCTGATCTCCTGGCGGGCGATCTTCTGGGTGAACATCCCGCTGATCGCGGTGACGGTGGTGCTGGCGCTGCGGGTGATCGAGGAGTCGAGCGACCCGGACGCCTCGCCCGGCATCGACGTTCCAGGCGTGCTGCTTTCGGCGGCGGGTCTGGCGGGCCCGGTCTTCGCCCTGATCGAGCAGCCGACCCATGGCTGGAACGACCCGCTGGTCTGGCTGCCGCTGGTCGCCGGGGTCGGTTGCTTCATCGCCTTCGTCACCTGGGAGGCGGCGGCGAAGCGGCCGATGCTCGACCTCTCGCTCTTCCGGATCCGCAACTTCGCAATGGCCAACGTGACCACGCTGACCGTCTACGCCGGGCTCGCCGCCGGGCTCCTCTTCGTCGGCCTCTATATGCAGCAGGTGGTCGGCTACACGGCGCTCGAGGCGGGGCTGGCGACGACGCCGATCTCGCTCTGCCTCTTCCTGCTCTCGCCGCGCTTCGGCAAGCTCGCCTCCGGGGTCGGGCCGCGGCTGCCGATGACCTTCGGGCCGATCGTCGCCGGGGCCGGGACGCTCCTCTTCATCCGGGTCGATTCCGGGGCCGATTATCTGACCGACGTGCTGCCCGCGGTGCTCGTCTTCGGTCTCGGGCTGTCGGCGACGGTGGCGCCGCTGACCGCGACCGTGCTCGACTCGGTCTCCGCGCGCCGCGTCGGGATCGCTTCCGGGATCAACAACGGGGTCTCGCGGGTGGCGGGACTGCTGGCGATCGCGGTGCTCGGCGCGGTGATCTCGGCCCATTTCGCCGGCCGGCTCGATTCCGAGCTCGGCGCGCGGCCGCTCGGCTCCGCGGCGAGCGCCGCGGTCGTCGAAGCCAAGGAACAGCCGCTCGGCGTCCCGGACACCGAAAAGGTGCCGGCGGATGAGGCGCGGTCGATCGAGCAGGCTTCCACCGACGCCTCGACCTCGGCCTTCCACCTCGGCACCCTGCTCGCCGGCCTGCTGATGATCCTCGGCGGGATCGCGTCGGCGATCGGCATCGAGAACCCGCGCCGGCTAGATTTGGCGATCGATGACTGACCAGCGCCCGATCATCTTCTCCGGCATCCAGCCGACCGGCCGCAAGCACCTCGGCAACTACATCGGCGCGATCCGCCAGTACGTCGAGGGGCAGGACCGCGGCGATCCGGCGATCTACTGCGTAGTCGACCTGCACTCGATCTCGGTCCCCTACGACCCGGCCGACCTGCGCGAGCGGGTGCTCGACACCGCGGCGATCCTGCTCGCCTCCGGGCTCGACCCGGAGCGCTGCATCTTCTTCCGCCAGTCCGACGTGCGCGAGCACACCGAGCTGACCTGGCTGCTCTCGGCGGTGACGTCCCACGGCGACCTCGACCGCATGACCCAGTTCAAGGAGAAGGTCGGCAAAGCGCGCGAGCTGGCCTCGGCGGCACTCTTCTACTACCCGGTGCTGATGGCCGCCGACGTGCTCGCCTACCGGGCGACCGAAGTACCGGTCGGCGACGATCAGCGTCAGCACGTCGAGCTGATGCGGGAGATCGCGCGGCGCTTCAACGCGCGCTTCGGCGACACCCTGGTGGTGCCGGAGTTGGTGGTGCCCGAGGTCGGTGCGCGGATCATGGACCTGCAGGAGCCGGAGACGAAGATGTCGACTACCGGCGGCACCGAGCAGGGGACGGTGCTGGTGCTCGACGACGAGAAGACGATCCGCAAGAAGGTCGGTTCGGCGGTGACCGATTCGGGGCGCGAGGTGCGCGCCGCGCCCGACAAGCCGGGGGTGACGAACCTGATCGACATCCTCGCGGTGGCGCGGGGGACCGGGCGGGCGCAGATCGAGGCCGACTTCGACGGTGCCGGCTACGGCGACTTCAAGCAGGCGGTGGCCGACGGGGTGGTCGAGCTGCTCGGGCCGGTGCGGGCGCGCTACGAGGAGCTGCGGCCGGACGAGGCGGCGCTCGAGGCGACGCTGGCGGCCGGGGCGGAGAAGGCGCGGGAGATCGCGGCGGTGACGCTGACCGACGTGCGGGCCCGGATGGGGTTCGGTTAGGCCGTAAATAGCGGCGAAACGCCCCAGGGTCGTCTAGGGGCGCGTCTAGTCTGGCGTGATGCCGGTCGCCGATCTGGATCTGGACCTCGACGTCTTCGCGGGCCCCTTCGACCTTCTCCTCGCCGTCGTCCTGCGCGAGGAGGTCAGCCTGCTCGAGCTGCAGCTCGGCGAGGTCGTCGTCGCCTACGTCGACCACCTCGAGGAGGCGGGCGAGCTCGACCTCGAGGTGGCGACCGAATTCCTCGTCCTGATCGCCTCCCTGCTGGAGCTCAAGTCGCGCCTCATGCTGCCGCGCGAGGAGGAGGGCCTGGAGCCGCTGAAACCCGAGGAGGCGGTCGAGGAGCTGCTCGCCCGCATGCTCGAGTACCGCCGCTACCGCGACGCCTCCGCCGTCCTGGTCGACCGCTTCGAGGCCGAGCGCGGCTACCTCTACCGCTCGGCGCCCCTGCCGGCCAACCTGCGCCGGGTCGCCGTCGACGCCGCCGTCGCCGTATATGACCCCGACCGCCTCGGCGCGGCCATCGGCGACCTCCTGCGCGAGCCCGAGGACGTCGACGTCTCCCACATCCGCCCGACCGTCTCCCTGCAGCGCCGCCTCCGCATCGTCCGCGATGCGCTCCTCGCCCGCCCCAGCTTCGACTTCGACGAGGAGTTCGGCAAGGAGGACCGGCTGACCCAGGCGGTGACGATCTTCGCCCTGCTCGACCTCTACAGCCGCGGCGAGGTGACCTGGGAGCAGAAGGAGAACTTCGGGCCGATCCGGGTGCTGCGCAGCAGCGGCGCAGGTTGACGGCGTGAACGACCTCTCGCGCACCATCGAAGCGCTGCTCTTCCTCTCGCCGGACCCGGTCAGCATCGCCGACCTCGCCGAGGCGACGGAAGCGACCGAGGGCCAGATCGCCGAGGCGATCGAGCTGCTGAGCGAAGACCTCGGCGAGGGCCGGCGGGGGATCGTCCTGCGGGTGATCGGCGGCGGCTTCGCGCTTGCCAGCGACCCGGCCGCCGAGGGCGCCGCGCGCCGCCTGCTGGCCAAACCGCGCACCCCGCCGCTGACCCCGGCCCAGGCCGAGACGCTGGCGATCGTCGCCTACCTGCAGCCGGTTTCGCGGCCGGAGATCGCCCGGATCCGCGGCGTCAGCTCCGAGTCGGCGGTGCAGACGCTGGCTGACCGGGGACTGATCGAGGAGTCGGGACGCTCCCAGTTCGGTGCCGCGATCTTCAAGACCTCCGACCTCTTCGAACGCCTCTTCGGCCTCGCCGGCGTCGAGCAGCTGCCCGATCCCTCGCAGTTCGACCCGACCCCCGAGGACGAACGCGAGCTGCGCGAGCGGCTGCTGAAAGCCGGCGAACAGCGCGCCGAGTGAGGCGTCGCCGCCCGTGAGGCTGGCCAAATACCTCGCCCACGGCGGGGTCGCGTCGCGGCGCAAAGCGGAGGAGATCATCGCGAAGGGGGTGGTGACGGTCGGCGGCGAGGTGGTGACCGACCCGGCGCGCGACGTCGGTGATGGCGACGACGTGCGGGTGAACGGAGCTCCGGTCGGCGCCGAGGCGCGCGAGGTCTGGGCCGTCAACAAGCCCGCCGGGGTGGTCTCGACGGCGCGCGAGCCGGGCGAGCGGCGGGCGGTGGTGGAGCTGGTCGACTCCGAAGCTCGGCTCTACCCGGTGGGCCGCCTCGACGCCGACTCCACCGGCCTCCTGCTGCTGACCAACGACGGCGCGCTCGCCAACCGCCTGACCCACCCACGCTACGAAGTCGCGAAGGTCTATCGGGCGCGGCTGGAGAAGGCGCCGGGCAAGCGCGAACTCGCCCGGCTTCGCGAGGGGGTCGAGCTCGAGGACGGGCCGACGGCGCCCGCTCAGGTTCGCCCGGTCGGCGAGCGGGAGATCGAGATCGTGCTGCGGGAAGGCCGCAACCGGCAGGTGCGGCGGATGGTCGAGGCGGTCGGGAACGGGGTCGTGGCGCTGCAGCGGATCGGCTTCGGGCCGTTGGAGCTCGGGAAGCTTCGCGAGGGACAGGCGCGGCGGCTGAGCGATGCGGAGGTGGAGAGGTTGCGCGCGGCGGCGCAGGATTAGGCGCTCGGCGGGGGAGAAGGGACCGGCGCCGGCACCTGAGCGGCCCCACTTTGCCCACCTCACTGGCATTTAGGTGGGCAAAGTGGGGCCGCGCTTCGCCGCGCTGGCTAGGGGGACGGGGGTGCGTTGGGTGAGCTCTTGGCGGATGACGGCGAAGACCGCGGGGGCTTCGTGTTCGACTTCGCGCCAGGTGACGCCGAGGACCTCGTAGCCGGCGGAGATCAGTTCACGAGTGCGGCGATGGTCGCGCTCGAAGGCGACCTCGATGCCGTGGTGCTTGCGGCTGTCGGCTTCGACGACGAAGCGGGCGTGCTCCCAGAGGAGGTCGACCTCGAGGACGCGCTCCGCGGTACGCACCGGGACGTTGAAACGCGGCAGCGGCAGGCCGGCGGCTGCGACCAGCGGCAGGAGCTTCGCCTCGAAGAGGCTGCGGAACGTCGTGTACTTTGCCGTCTCGGCGACCGGCCGCCAGTCGTCGATGACTCGGCGCAGACAAGGAGCCCCGCGCCGTTTCGGGCCGTTCGCCAGGACCGCGTCGATCCGGGCGACATCGAGCAGCCGCTCCGTCGCCGCCCGCTCGATCGATTCGCGCAGCTTCGTCAACCCGTAGATTCCCGCCAGGTCGACGATCGTCCGCGCCACGCCCGTGACCGGTATCCCACGCACGTAGCCCCATTCGGATCGTCCGGGGAACGGAACCCGGTGCGCCTTGATCCCGTCGATTCGCCGCCCCCGCTCAGTGGCCGGGATCAGGTCGACGACAACGGGCGCCGCCTTGCCGAACCCCAACAGCGCCGCCGCACTGCGGTGCGAGATCACCGCCCCCGGACAGGCGAGTGCCGCCGCTCGCATACGCGCCCTCGATCCAATGGCCGCGTGCCCTACGACAAACACCCCGTGGTAGACGGGAAGCAGGTGAGCGTCTCGGAGCCAGCGCTCAATCTGACCGCGCGTTACTCCGTGTGCTTCGAGTTGTCGCCTGGAAATCACCCCGTCCTGCCGCGCGGCGAAGGATCCGACCGCCGCCGCGACCCTTGCGTGGTTCGAAATGCCCGGCATACGAGTAAAAGGAACCGCGCAAGGGATCTCGCCCCGGCGCCCGGCTTAAGCCGGCGCAAACTCCGCTTTGGGATGATGCGCGGCCCATGGACGTCGGCAGCTACCAAGGCCCTCAGCGGCGGCTCTTCGCGCTCCGCGGCGCGGTCCAGGCCGAGGCGAACGAGCGGGAGGCGATCCTCGCGGCAACCGCCGAGCTGATGCGGACGCTGATCGAGCGCAACGCGCTCGAGGCGGAGGCGATGGTCAGCTGCATCTTCACCACCACAGCCGACCTCGATGCGGAGTTCCCCGCGGTCGCGGCGCGGCAGCTCGGGCTGGACACGGTGCCGCTGCTCTGCTGCTGCGAGATCCCGGTGCCGGGCTCGATGGAGCGGGTGATCCGGGTGATGCTCCACTACTACGCCCCCGAGGATGCGGTCCCCGAGCACGTCTACATCGGCGAGACGCAGAAGCTGCGCGCCGATCTGAACGCCGCGCAGTAGGACGACCCGCCACAATTTCTCCAATGACGGTCACCTACGCTGAGAAGCTGTCGCGGATGCCGGGCTACCAGGCCGGCGTGCCCACCGGGCAGGCCCCGGAGGCGATCGCCGCCGGGACGATCGCCCAGCTCGCTTCGAACGAGTCGCCGCGGCCGCCGCACCCGAAGGTGGTCGAGGCGATCACGCGCGCCGCGACGTCGATGAATCGTTACCCGGATCCCGACGCGACGCTGCTGCGCCGCCGGCTCGCCGACCGCTACGACGAGCAGCCGGGAAGGATCGCGGTCGGCAACGGCTCCTGCGACCTGCTGCTCGCCGCCGCGTCGGCGCTCTGCGAGCCCGGCGACGAGATCCTCTACGCCTGGCCGAGCTTCTCGATGTACCCGTACCTGCCGGCGCTGACCGGGGCGCGGGAGATCCGCGTGCCGCTCGGCGAGGGGGACGCACTCGACCTCGACGCGATGGCGACCGAGGTGACCGCGGCGACCCAGCTGCTGATCGTCTGCAATCCGAACAATCCGACCGCGACGCACCACCCGGTCGCCGAGATCGCCGCCTTCCTCGAGAAGGTGCCCGCGCGGGTGACGGTGATCCTCGACGAGGCCTATGTCGAGTTCCAGACCAACGACGATCCGGATGCCTCGCTCGATCTCCTGAAGGACTTCCCGAACCTGGTCGTGCTGAGGACCTTCAGCAAGATCTACGGGCTGGCCGGGCTGCGGGTCGGCTACGCGATCGGCTCCTCCAACTTCCGCGCCGCGGTCGACGCGGTGCGCCAGCCGTTCAGCGTCAACGCGCTCGCCCAGGCGGCGGGGGCGGAGGCGATCCTGCACCAGGACGACGTGCTGGTGCGGATCGAATCGACGGTGGTGGAGCGGATCCGCGTGCAAGAAGGCGTGCGCGAGCTGGGGCTCTGGGCGTCGGAGTCGCAGGCGAACTTCTCCTGGGTCGACCTCGGCGAGAACGACGAAGCGGAGGTGCTTGCCGGCTTCTCCGCCGCCGACATCGCGGTGCGCGCCGGCGCCCCGCTCGGCGACCCCGGTCACATCCGGGTCAGCTACGGCACCGAAGACGAGGACGGCCGGTTCTTGTCGGCACTTGCGCAGCTGCTGGGTTGAGTGGTACAACCCCCTGGCTGTGAAGCGGACTGCCACTCCCGTCTCTGAACCCAATCGCGCCCTCGGCGCGACCCTCGGCCGTGGCACCTTCACCGCGTATTACTGGCGATTTACTTAGGCGTCCGGCCCGGCGGCCCGTAGCCGCCCCGAGACAGTCTTCGGCCGGGCGCCGCCCATGCGGTTGCGCGACGACGCGCACATCCGAGTCCGTACTTGGACCAGGGGAAGTTACGATTGCTGCGTTTTGGAGAAAGGCGAAGGGAAAATGATCATCGGACAGCAGGGCGCCAAACGAGACGGCGTCCGTGAACAGCGGATCGCAAAAGTGGTCGAGCTGACCCCACCGGGCAAGGTCATCGAGGAGCTGCCCCTGGGCGAGGCGCGCACCAAGGCCGTCATCCGCGGCCGCCAGGAAGTCGTCGACGTCCTCCACGGCCGCGACCCGCGGCTGATGGTCGTGGTCGGCCCGTGCAGCGTGCACGACCCGAAAGCGGCGCTCGACTACGCCAACCGGCTCGCCGCGCAGGCGCGCCTGCTCAAAGAGGACCTGCTGATCGTGATGCGCGTCTACTTCGAGAAGCCGCGGACGACCACCGGCTGGAAGGGCCTGATCAACGATCCGCACCTGGACGGCTCCGCCGACGTCAACGCCGGCCTGCGGATCGCCCGCAAGCTGCTGCTCGAGGTGGTCGAGCTCGGCCTCCCGGTCGGCTGCGAGTTCCTCGATCCGATCACTCCGCAGTACATCGCCGACGCGGTGGCCTGGGGCGCGATCGGGGCCCGCACCTCGGAGAGCCAGACCCACCGCCAGCTCGGCTCCGGCCTCTCGATGCCGATCGGCTTCAAGAACCGCACCGACGGCAACGTCCAGGTCGCGGTCGACGCGGTCCGCGCCGCCGCCGCCCAGCACGCCTTCGCCGGGATCGACGACACCGGGGCCCCGGCGATCCTCCACACCACCGGCAACCCCGACTGTCACATCATTCTGCGCGGCGGTCACGGGATGCCGAACTACCACGTGCCCGAGGTCGAGGACGCGCTGGTCACGCTCGGCGTCGCCGGGCTGCCGGAGCGCCTCGTCATCGACGCCTCCCACGACAACAGCGGCAAGGACCCGGAGAAACAGTTCTTCGCCGCGGGCGAAATCGCCGACCAGATCGCCGACGGCAACAAGGCGATCACCGGGGTGATGCTGGAGTCCTTCCTCGTCGAGGGGCGCCAGGACCTGCGGCCGGGCGAGCCGCTCGTCTACGGGCAGTCGATCACCGACCCCTGCCTCGACTGGGAGGACACGGTCCAGGCGCTCGATCGACTCGCCTCCGCGGTCCAGGCCCGGCGCGCCTGAGGGAGTAACTCACCAGATGGACGATCGCTCGGCGCCGCGGGTCGCCGTCCTCGGCGTCGGCCTGATCGGTGGTTCGATCGGGCTCGCGGCGCGCGCGCGCCTCGGCGCCGTGGTGGCGGGCTTCGACCCTGACCCGGCGACGCGCGAGGCGGCACTCGCGACCGGCGCCACCGACACCGCCACCGACTCGGTGGCTGCCGCCTGCGAGGGCGCCGAAGTGGTCTTCTGCGCAGCGCCGGTCGGGCGCCTGCCGGAGCTCGCCGCGGCGGCCCTCGCGGTCGCCGGCCCGGACACCGCGATCAGCGACGTCGGCTCGACCAAGCGCGGGATCGTCGCCGCGGTCGGCGCCGACGAGCGCTTCATCGGCGGCCACCCGCTGGCGGGCGCCGAGACCGCCGGCGTCGCCAACGCGCGCGCCGACCTCTTCGAGGGGGCCACCTGGTACCTGACCCCGACAGCGGGCTCCGACGGGGTCCTCTACGACCGTCTGCAGCGCGCCGTCGCCGGGCTCGGCGCCCGTCCCCAGGCGATCGACGCCGCGGGCCACGACCGGCTGATGGCGACGGTCAGCGGGATGCCCCACGCGGTCGCCAACGCCCTGGTCGCCGAGGCCGCCGCCGATCTGGCGAGCGGCGAGCGCGTCCCCGAGGTCGGGCCGAGCTTCCGTGACGCGACCCGCGTGGCCGGCTCCAACCCGGCGATCTGGGCCGACATCTTCGTCGCCAACTCGGAGGCGGTCGCCGACTCGGTCGATGCGGTGGCGCGGCGCCTCGCCGAGGCCGCGGCGCTGATTCGCTCCGCCGACACCGAGGCGATCGCCGCCTGGCACGCCGCCGCCGGCGAGGACCGCCGCCGCCTGTTGGAAGCCGAGCGCCCCGGCGGCCCCCTGCACGAGCTCCGCCTGATCGTCGTCAACAAGCCGGGGACGATGGCGACCCTGGCGCTGGCGCTGGGCGAGGCCGGGGTGAACATCGAGGACATGGCGCTCTACCCGGCCCCGGACATGACCTCCGGCGCCGTCTCGCTCTGGGTCGCGGGGGAGGAGCAGGCCGAGCGCGGCGCCGCCCTGGTTAGGCAATTGGGCCATTCCGTCACCGTCGTCGGCGCGGGCGGATAGCGTCGCGGCGATGAGCGACCGAACTCACTTCAATCCGCTCGGCGCGCTGCGCGGGGCACTGCGCCCGCCC
Source organism: uncultured Solirubrobacterales bacterium (assembly GCA_963795675.1). Taxonomy (GTDB): domain Bacteria; phylum Actinomycetota; class Thermoleophilia; order Solirubrobacterales; family 70-9; genus VAYN01. The sequence continues at coordinate 174,362 of CAWCJB010000004.1, read as the reverse complement.
GCCGACAAGTCGATCTCTCACCGGGCGGCGATGATCGCCGCGATGGGCGCGGGCCAGACCGACATCGTCGGTTATCTCAACGCCGCCGACACCCGCTCGACGCTCGCCGCCGTGGAGGCGCTCGGCGCGCGGCTGGTCGACGAGGTCGCCACAGAAGCGCTGGAACGGGACGACGGGCTCGGCGCCGCCCGGCTGCGGATTGCTGGGGTCGGGCTGCGCGGGGCGCGCCCGGCGGCGATCGACGTGGGCAACGCGGGGACGCTGCTGCGCCTCTTGCCGGGCTGGCTCGCCGGGCAGCCGGAGGGTAAGTGGACGTTCGACGGCGACGAGTCGATCCGCAAGCGTCCGGTCGACCGCGTGGCCGATCCGCTCCGGCTGATGGGCGCGCGCCTCGCCGCCCGCGAGGACCGCCTGCCGCCGTTCGAGGTCGAGGGCGCGCCGCTCCACGGCATCACCTACGAGCTCCCCGTCGCCAGCGCCCAGATCAAGTCCTGCCTGCTCTTCGCCGGGCTCCTCGCCGAGGGCGAGACCCGCGTGGTCGAGCCGCTGCCGACCCGCGACCACTCCGAGCGCATGCTTGCCGCTGCCGGTGCCGCGGTCCGCCGCGAGGGCGACACCGTCGTGATCGCCCCCGCCGAGCGCCTCGAACCGGGCCGCATCGTCGTCCCCGCCGACTTCTCCTCGGCCGCCTTCTTCATCGTCGCCGCGACGCTCATTCCCAGCAGCGACGTGCTCCTGCATAAGGTCGGGCTCAACCCGACCCGCACCGGGCTGTTGGAGATCCTCCGGCGGATGGGCGCCGATTCGATCGAGATCACCGAGCTTGGTGAGGACGGCGGCGAGCCGATCGGCGACATCCGCGTCGGCCACTCCGAGCTGCACGGCTGCGAGGTCGACGGTGCCGACGTGCCGCTGGCGATCGACGAGCTGCCGCTGGTGGCGCTCGCCGCCTGCTTCGCCGAGGGGACGACGACGATTCGCGACGCGGGCGAGCTGCGCCGCAAGGAGTCCGACCGGATCGCCACCGTCACCGACGCCCTGCGGACGCTCGGCGGGCAGGTCGAGGCGACCGAGGACGGGATGGTCATCGAGGGCAGCGGCGGCCTGCACGGCGGGGCGATCGACTCGCACGGCGACCACCGCATCGCGATGCTCGGCGCGGTCGCCGGAGCTGCCTCCCGCGATGGGGTCGAGGTCACCGACATGGCCGCCGCCGCGGTCAGCTACCCGGGGTTCGAGTCCGACCTCGGCTCGCTGCAACAGGGCCCGCCGCTCCACGACCCGGTCCACTGACCAGGTCCACCGGCCCGTAGGCTGCCGCCATGGTGATCGCGATCGACGGCCCCGCCGGGGCCGGCAAGTCAACCGTGGCCCGCGCCGTCGCGGCCGAGCTCGGCTTCACCTACCTCGATTCGGGGGCGATGTACCGGAGCGTCGCGCTGGTCGCGCATGAGGCCGGGGTGGACGCCGACGACGGCGCCGCGCTCGGGCCGCTCGTCGCGGGCCTCGCGATCGACTTCGACGGCCGCCGCGTGCTGCTCGGCGGGCGCGACGTGTCCGACGCGATCCGTCGCCCCGAGGTCACCGCCGACGCCTCTCGCGTCTCGGTGCATCCGGCCGTGCGCGAGGCGATGGTCGCCCGCCAGCGGGAGTTGATCGAGGCTGGCGACTACGTCGCCGAGGGCCGCGACATCGGCACCGTGGTCAGCCCTGAATCGCCGCTGAAGGTCTTCCTCACCGCGAGCGACGAGGAGCGGGCGCGCCGCCGCGCAGCAGAGAGCGGGGAGGACGTCGCCTCGGTGCTGGAGGCCCAGCGCCGCCGGGACGCCCGCGACACCGAGCGCGAGCACGGAGCGCTGCGGGCCGCCGAGGACGCGGTCGAGCTCGATACGACGGGCTTCAGTCTCGAAGAGGTCGTCGGTCGCGTCGTCGCCTTGGCTCGCAAGCGGGGCCTGGTCGGTGAGCGACCGGCGGCCGGCCCTCCGTCGGAGGGCGACCGATGAGCGCCACGGTCGCCGTCGTCGGCTTCCCCAACGTCGGTAAGAGCACCCTGGTCAACCGCCTGGTCGGCGGCACCGAGGCGGTCACCTCGCCCGAGCCCGGCGTCACCCGCGACCGTAAGCGGCTCGCCACCGAATGGAACGGGGTGCGGCTCGAGCTGATCGACACCGGTGGCATCGACCTCGAGGACGAGGCCGAGCTCGCCCGCGACGTGCAGGCGCAGGCGCGCGTGGCGATGGCCGAAGCCGACGTGATCCTCCTCGTCGTCGACGCCCGCGCCGGCCTCCGCGCCGGGGACGCGGAGCTCGCCCGCACCCTGCGCGCCTCCGCTGTCCCGGTGATCGTCGTCGTCAACAAAGCCGACCGCCCGAACGACTACGCCGCCACCGCCGAGTTCCACGCGCTCGGGCTCGGCGACCCGCTCGCCGTCTCCGCCTCCCACGGGCTCGGCACCGGTGACCTGCTCGACGCGATCGTGGTCGCCCTCGGCGAGCGCGCCGGCGAGGACGAGCCCGACGACGCGGTCCGGGTCGCGATCATCGGCCGCCCCAACGTCGGCAAGTCCTCGATGGTGAACGCCTTCCTCGGCTCCGACCGGGTGATCGTCTCCGACATCGCGGGCACCACCCGCGACGCGATCGACACCGAGCTCGAGGTGGAAGGCCGCCGCGTGATCCTGGTCGACACCGCGGGCCTCCGCCGCCGCGCCAAGGTCGCCGGGACCGTCGACTACTACGCCCAGCTGCGCTCCGAACGGGCGGTCGAGCGCGCCGACGTGGCGATCGTCGTCTGCGACGCCGCCGAGGGGGTCACCTCGGAGGATCTGCGGGTCGCGGAGATGTCGATGGTGGCGGGCTGCGCGACCCTGCTGGTGCTGAACAAATGGGACATCGGCGAGACCGACATCGACGACGCGCGCATCCGGGTCAGCCGCAAGTCGCGCCTGCGCCCGGCCGTGATCACCGCCAGCGCCACCCGCGGCCGCAACGTCGGCACCCTGCTGCCGAAGGCGCTCGAGCTGGCCGACCGCGCCGCATCGCGCATCCCCACGCCGGAGCTGAACAAGTTCGTCGCCGAAGTCGTCGGCAAAACGCCGCCGCCCGCCAAACGCGGTCGCCGGCTGCGGCTCTACTACGCGGCGCAGATCGGCGAGAGCCCGCCGCGGATCGCGATCCAGGTCAATGACCGCAAGCTGATCAGCCGTGCCTGGGCCTACCACCTGGAGAACCGGATGCGCGAGGCCTACGCGCTCGAGGGCGTACCGCTGGTGATCGATTTCGTCCCCCACTCGGGCGGGCGGGGGCGACCGCAGTAGGCCTCGGCTTACACCGCTTCGCTTTCCTTTACGCTTCCACGATGCCGACTTCCAAGCCACTCGCCGAGGGCGAGCACCTCTTCACGTCCGAGTCCGTCACCGAGGGTCACCCCGACAAGGTCGCGGACCAGATCTCCGACGGCGTCCTCGACGCGATCCTGGCCGAGGACCCGGGCGGCCGCGTCGCCTGCGAGACCCTGGTCAACACCGGGATGGCGGTGGTCTCCGGCGAGATCTCGACCGATGTCTACGTCGACATCCCGGAAATCGTCCGCGAAACGGTGCGGGGGATCGGCTACGACGCCAACTACGGCTACGACTGCGACCACATCTCGGTGCTGGTCTCGCTCGACAAACAGAGCCCCGACATCGCCCAGGGCGTCGACCACGCGCTGGAGACCCGTGAGGACCCGGGTGATGACGACGAGCTCGACATCGCCGGCGCCGGTGACCAGGGAATGATGTTCGGCTACGCCTCGAACGAGACCGAGGCGCTGATGCCGATGCCGATCCACCTCGCGCATCGCTTCGCCGAACGGCTGGCGGCGGTCCGCAAGGACGGAACGCTCGGCTATCTCGGCCCCGACGGCAAGACCCAGGTCAGCGTCCGCTACGCGGACGGCCGGCCGATCGCGGTCGAGAAACTCCTGATCTCCACCCAGCACGACGAGGGTGTCGACTCGCAGGGGACGATTCGGCCCGACCTCTGGGAGCACGTCGTGATGCCGGTGCTGGCGAGCGAGGTCCCCGGGATGTACGACGAGGCCGAGCTCCGCGGCGACTTCCTCGTCAACCCGACCGGCAAGTTCGTGATCGGCGGCCCGGTCGGCGACGCCGGCCTCACCGGCCGCAAGATCATCGTCGACACCTACGGCGGCATGGCCCGCCACGGCGGCGGCGCCTTCTCCGGCAAGGACCCGTCCAAGGTCGACCGCTCGGCCGCCTACGCGGCCCGCTACGTGGCCAAGAACGTCGTCGCGGCCGGCCTCGCCGACCGCTGCGAGGTCCAGGTCGCCTACGCGATCGGCGTCGCCCACCCGGTCTCCCTCATGGTCGAGACCTTCGGCACCGGCAAGCTCGCCGACCACCGCATCGCCGAGCTCGTCCAAGCAGAGTTCGACATGCGCCCCGGCGCCTTCCGCCAGTACCTCGACCTGCACCGCCCGATCTTCCAGAAGACCGCGGCCTACGGCCACTTCGGCCGCGAGGAGCCCGAGTTCACCTGGGAGCGCACCGACCGCGCCGAGGCCCTGAAGGCCGCCGCCGGCGCCGAGGTCGCGGCGGCCTAACTCGGAGGTAGCGGCAGTTCCGGGGTCGGGGCGGTCCCGGGAGGGGTGAGAATCCCGCGCTGCATGACTTTTCCACCGTATGGCGTGGAAAAGTCACTCAGCGCGTGACGCGGCGGCGTGGGCGGCGGTCCGCGCCCAGCACGGGGTCGTGGCGCGAAGCCAGCTCTTGGCCCTCGGATACACGCGGCGCGAGCTCGAACAGCGGCTCCACAACGGGCGGCTGCACCACATCTCGCACGGGGTATATGCCGTGGGACGGCGGGAGCTCACCCCCTACGGGCGCTGGATGGCGGCGGTGCTCGCCTGCGGGGGCGGGGCGGTGCTGAGCCACAGGAGTGCGGCGGAGCTCTGGGGGATCGGCCGCGAGTGGGAACGACGCATCGATGTCACCATAAGAAGGCGCAGCAGGCTGGAGCGCCGAGGGCTCAAGGTGCGGTGCAGGCCTTCCCTCGATGCCCGCTGCCTCACGAGGCGCCACGGGATTCCGGTGACCACGCCGGTGCAGACGCTGATCGACCTGGCGACGGAACTGAAGCCCCTACGCCTCGAGCGCGCCGTCAACGAGGCGGACAAGCTCGACCTCGTCGACCCGGAGACGCTCCGCGCCTCACTCGACGCCCACAAGGGGGAGCCGGGCGTGAAGAAGCTCGCCACCCTCCTCGACCGTCACACCTTCCGGCTCTCCGACTCCGACCTCGAGATCCTCTTCCGGCCTCTCGCCCTCGCCGCCCACTTCCCGGTGCCTCTCACGAAGCAGTGGGTCCTCGGCTACGAAGTCGACTTCCATTTCCCCGACCACGACCTGGTCGTCGAGACCGACGGGCTCAGATATCACCGAACGCCCGCGCAGCAGGCCCGCGCCGCGAAACGAGACCAGGTCCACACCTCATCCGGCCTCCGCGTCCTCCGCTTCACCCACTGGCAGATCGCCTATGCCCCCGACGAAGTGACCGACACCCTCCGCCGCCTCAGAGCCATTCCGTATGCGGCTTCAGCCTGCCCGAGCCGCATACGGAATGGCTCTCGTCCCTGACCGTCCCTAGCTAAACCCCAGGCGACTGCGGCTCGCCCAGCCCGTGACTCCCGGCCGTGTCCGCGCCGGTCGCCCGGTCGACCCGTTCGACCACGCTTCCTGGGTCGGCGACGCCGTAGAAGATGAAGTCGTAGTCGCCGCTTGCCGCCGTGTCGAAGTCGACGTCGCCGATGTGCATCACCCGCTGGTAGACCGACTGGTTGTAGTTCACATTCTGGACCCGCTCCAGCCGCGTCTCCTGGATCTCCCGCGAGATGATCCCGCGTTTGATGTTGAGGCGGCGGGTGGTGATCGAGTAGGTCGTCGCCCACCGTTTGATGAAGCCGATCAGCAGGGTCAGGGCCAGGACCACGAGGACGACGACGAAGACGGACGTGGTGCTCGAGACCAGCTTGGCGATGACCCCGAGGACGATCGCGACGAGGATGCCTTTGAGGTAGAAGCCGAGGATCGCGCGCCAGGAGGGATGTCCCTGGAAGATGATCGTCTCGCCCTCGCTGAGATTCATGTTCACGCGGGCAGCATAAGCGCCGCGTCCCCCGGTTTCCATAACCTCGGACGCGATGGCGATCCTCAAGGTCGAGCCGCTGACGACCGCCCGTGCGCTGCGCGGCCCGTTCGACTACCGCCGGCCGGAGGCGATGGAGTGGCTCGAGGTCGGCAGCCTCGTGCGGGTGCCGTTCGGGCCGCGCCGGCTGCTCGGCGTGGTGGTCGAGCTTGCCGAGTCCTCGGAGCTTGCTCCGGAGAGGCTGGCGGAGCCGATCGAGGCGCTCGAGGCGGGCGCCTCCGCGGAGCTGGTCGAGCTCGGCCTGTGGGTGGCGCGCGAGTACTGCTCGACGCCCTCGCGCGGGCTCTCGCTGGTGCTGCCGCCGGGGACCGGGACCGGCCGCTCCGGCCGCACGGTGCGGGCGAAGACCGAGCTGCGGGTCGAGATCCTGCCCGCCGGCGAGGCGGCGCTGGAGGGCGGCGAGCGGCTCGGGGTGAAGCAGCGGGCGGTGCTCGAGGCGCTCGTCGAGGGCGGCGAGATGTCGGCGCCGCAGCTGAGCGCGACGGTCGGCGCATCGAGCGCGATCATCCGCCGGCTCGCCGAGCGCAGCCTCGTCGCCACCCGCGATTCGAGCGTGCGCCGCGCCCCCGCCGCGTCCCGCCTCACCGCCGCGGTCGAGCCGCCTCAGCTCCTCCCGGAGCAGCAGGCCGCCGTCGACGCCCTGGTCGCGGCGCTCGACGGCGAGGCCGACTCGCCCCGCGAGCAGCTTCTCCACGGGGTCACCGGCTCGGGCAAGACCGAGGTCTACCTGGCGGCGGTGGAGGCGGCGCTCGCCCGCGGCCGCGGGGCGATCGTCCTCGTCCCCGAGATCGGCCTCGCCCCGCAGGCCGTCGCCCGCTTCCGCGCCCGCCTCGGCGACCGCTTCGCCGTCCTCCACAGCGCCCTCTCCGAGGGCGAGCGCTTTGACGAGTGGCAAAGGCTGCGGAGCGGCGAGGCGAACGTCTGCGTGGGGCCGCGGTCCGCCGTCTTCGCCCCGGTCCGCGATCTCGGCCTGATCGTGATCGACGAGGAGCACGACGCCTCTTACAAGCAGGAGGGCGACCCGACCTACGACGCCCGCGCCGTCGCCCGCTACCGGGCGCGCGAGCGCGGCGCCGTCCTCGTCGCCGGGACCGCCACGCCGCGCCCGGAGACCTGGCTCGAGCTGCCCCGCCTGGAGCTGCCCCGCCGCGTCGACGGCCTCCGCATGCCGCCGGTCAACATCGTCGACATGCGCGAGGTCGACCCGCGCTCGGGCCCGCTCCACGCCGAGACCTGGACCGCGCTGGAGGAGGTCCGCGCCGCCGGCCGCAAGGCGATCGTGATGGTCAACCGACGCGGCTTCGCGCCCTGGCTCACCTGCCGCTCCTGCGGCCACCACTGGGGCTGTCCCAACTGCGACGTCTCGCTGATCGTCCACCGCGAGTCGGGCCGGCTCGTCTGTCACCACTGCGCCCACCAGGAACCGGCGCCGCGGGCCTGCCCGGTCTGCGCCTCGACCACGCTGGCGCGAGCGGGCGCGGGCACCGAGCACATCGAGGAGCTGGTGCGGGAGCGGCTCGCCCCGATGCCGGTCTTCCGGCTCGACTCCGACACCACCGCGCCGCGCGGTGCCCACGCCCGCATCCTGGCCGAATTCGGCGAGGCGGCAAGCGCCGTCCTGGTCGGCACCCAGATGGTCGCCAAGGGCCACGACTTCCCCGAGGTGACGCTGAGCGCGATCCTCGACGCCGACGCGACCCTGCGCTTCCCCGACTTCCGCGCCGAGGAGCGGACCTTCGCGATGGTCGCCCAGCTGGCCGGGCGCTCGGGGCGCGGCGAGGCGGGGGGAGAGGTGATGGTGCAGACGCTGGCGCCGAACGCCTCCTCGATCGAGCACGCCGCCGCCCACGACTCGGCGGGATTCCTGAAGGGCGAGCTGGAGCGCCGCCGCATGCTCCTCTACCCGCCCTACTCGCACCTCCTGCGGGTCAACCTCAGCTCGGAGAGCGAGGGGAAGGTCGACGCTGCCGCCACTGCGATCGCCGCCGAACTGCGCTCCCGCCTCCCGGCCGAATCGGACCTGCTGGGGCCGGCGCCGATGTTCCGGGTGCGGGGACGGCACCGGCGCCGGATCCTGGTCAAGGCCCAGGACCGGGCGGGGACCGTGGCCGCCGCCCGCGCCACGGTCGAGCGCCGCGCCGCCGACCGCGCCCTGAAGGACGTCTCGATCGGCGTCGACGTCGACCCGACGTAAGCAGAGCGGACGCCCTCGGCGTCCGCTCTGCGGATTGTTCGCTCCGGCACCCCCGCTTAGAATTGACCTATGAGCGACGAGCAGGCGATCGACGCCGAAGAAAACGAGGAGGAGGAGCTCCACCAGAAGCTCATCGAACGCCGCGAAGCGGCGCTCGCCCACGTGGTCAAGTTCGGCGACCCGGTGTTGAAAAGCCGCGCGTCCCCGGTCGAGGACTTCGGCCCCGAGCTGCGCGCCGAGGTCGAGCGGATGATCCAGATCATGCAGGAGGGGATGGGCGTCGGCCTCGCCGCCACCCAGCTCGGCGTCCTGCGCCGCCTCCTCGTCTTCCAGGCCGCGGCCGACAGCGAGCCCTCGGCCCTGATCAACCCGAAGATCGAGTGGACATCGGAAGAACTGGCGATCGCCGAGGAGGGCTGCCTCAGCCTGCCGCGGGTGACGATGGACGTCGAGCGCCCTCTCCACGCCCGCTTCACCGGCCGCGACGTCGACGGCGACCCGGTCACGATCGAGGCCTCCGGTCTCGAGGCGCGCGTCCTCCAGCACGAGATCGACCACCTCGACGGGGTGCTGATCCTCGACCGCACCGAACGCCAGCAGCGCAAGGCCGCGCTGCGGGCGCTGCGCGCGGGCGAGAGCTACCACCCGCCCGCCGAAGACGAGGACGATCCCGGCGAGGAGCTGCGCGAGCCGCGCACCGACGCGTGAGGACCGTCTACCTCGGCACCTCGGACTTCGCCGCGACCGTCCTCGGTCGGCTGGCCCGCTCGCCCCACAAGCCCGCCCTCGTCGTCACGCCGCCGGACAGCCGCCAGGGCCGCGGTCGCAAGGTCTCGCCGCCGCCGGTCGCCTTGCTGGCGGGCGAGCTGGGGACCGAGTTGCTGCAGGCCGCGAACGTCAACGACGAGGCGGCGTTGGAGCGGATCCGGGTGGCGGAGCCCGCGGCGGTCCTCGTCTGCGCCTTCGGCCAGCTGATCCGCGAGCCGCTCCTCAGCCTTACGGAGATCCTCAACGTCCATCCCTCGCTGCTGCCGCGCTGGCGCGGGGCGGCGCCGATCGAGCGGGCGATCATGGCCCGCGACCCGCAGACCGGCGTCTGCGTGATGCGGCTCACCGCCGGGCTCGACTCGGGGCCGGTGGCGCTGCGCGCCGAGGTCCCGCTGGGGGAAGGCGAGGACTACGGGACGTTGGCGCCGAAGCTGGCGGAGCTCGGCGGCGACCTGCTGGTCGAAGCGCTCGATCTGCTCGCTGACGGGAGCCTCACCTTCACCGAGCAGGACGAGGCGGAGGTGACCTATGCGGAGAAGATCGGGGCGGAGGACCGGCGGCTGGATCCGACGGCGAGCGCCGAGGACCTGGCGGCGAAGGTGCGGGCGCTCACGCCGCATATCGGGGCGTATCTGGAATTGGAGGGCGGCGAGCGGCTGGGGGTGCGCTCCGCCCGCACGGTCGATGTCGCGGTCGCCGCGGGCAAGGTGAAGGCCGAGTGGGGCGTGCTCCTGCTGGGCTGCGGGAGGGGGACGCTGCGGCTCGACGTCGTCCAGCCGGCGGGCGGCAAGGCGATGCCGGTCGAGGCCTACCTGCGCGGCCACGAGCCGCCGAAGCTCGCGTGAGGACCCCGTGCCCGTAGCGGCGCCGCGCGCGCTCGCCTTCGAGGTCCTGCGCGAGACCTTTGAGCGCGAGGGCCACACCGAGCTCGCCTTCCGGGCCGGGGCCGAGCGGCTCGGGCTGGACGGACGGGACCGGGCGCAGGCGCAGCGGCTCTCCTACGGCTCGGTGCAGCGGCGCGGCACCTCCGACGCGGCGATCGAACGGCTCTCCGGACGGGCGATGCGGCTGCTCGACCCGCCGGTCGCGGCGGCGCTGCGGCTCGGCCTTTACGAGCTGCTGTTCGCCGACGGGACTCCCGACCACGCCGCCGTCGACCAGGCGGTGGAGCTGGTGAAGATCGCCAAGGCGGCCCATGCGAGCGGCTTCGTCAACGCGATCCTGCGCCGCGCCACGCGCGAGCGCGAGGAGCTGACGGCGGCGCTGCTGGAGGACGACTCGACCCCCGAGGCCGCCGCGGTCGCCCACTCGGCGCCGCTCTGGCTGGCGCGGATGTGGTGGGAGGAGCTCGGGGCGGAGGCGGCGCGCTCTTTGCTCGCCGCCTGCAACGAACCCGCCGAGGTGGCGATGCGGGCGGCGGACGCGGAGGCCCGCGCCGACCTGGTCGCGCGGCTGCGCGGCGAGGGCATCGATGTCTCGCCCGCCGCGGGCGCCTGGCCGCTCGACGTCGCCGAGGAGATGGTCTTCGCGGGCCGGACCGGCGATTCGGTGCCGCGGCTCGTCGCCGAGGGCGCGCTCACCCCGCAGAGCCGTGGCTCGGCGGCGGTGGTCGAGGTGCTGGCGCCGCAGGCGGGGGAGACGGTGCTCGACCTCTGTGCCGGGCCGGGGATCAAGACCGGCCAGATCGCCACCCGGATGGAGGACCGCGGCGAGGTGATCTCGGTCGAGCTCGACGAAGCCCGCGCCGCCGAAGTCTCCGCCCAGGCGCTGCGGCTCGATCTCCACGGGGTCACCGTCTTCGAGGGCGACGTGACCGCGCTGCCGCTGCCCGAGGGCTTCGACCGGATCCTCCTCGACGCACCCTGCTCGGACCTTGGCACGCTCTCCTCGCGCCCCGACGCGCGCTGGCGCAAATCCCCGCGCACGATCGAGCGGGTCGCGGCGGTGCAGGAGAAGGCGCTCCTCGCCGCGGCGAAGTTGCTGAAGCCGGGTGGGACCCTGGTCTACTCGACCTGCACGATCTCCCGGCGCGAGAACGAGGACCGGATCGCGGCGCTGCTCGCAGCGAGCGCCGCCGGGCAGGTCCCGGCACTCGAATTGGACGACCTCGGAGCGCTCGCTCCCGGCCTCGCCTCCGCACACGAGCCCCGCGCGCTGCAGCTTCGTCCCGACCGCGACCAGACCACGGGGTTTTTCATCAGCCGACTGACCCGCAATGATTAGGTGGATGTCCGACGCCGGAAGCACCAGCAGCGTCCTGGACCGGGCCCCCTGTCCGAACTGCGGCGAGCCCTGGCTGCGCCCGACCCAGCTGCCGGGGCGGCTGCGCTGCGTCAACTGCCTGAGCCGCTTCGAACTGGTCTCCCAGTGCCCCGAGTGCGGCGAACACCAGACGATCGCCCGGATGACCCACACCGCCGACATGCAATGTCAGACCTGCGGCGCCAGCATGTTGAAACTCACCTGAGCCGCGACTCCCACCGCCGCCATCGTCTAGCGTCCGCGACGTGAGTCAAAGATTTTTAGATCTTGGAGCCGCCCCGCGGGTGGCGCCGTCGATCCTCTCCGCCGACTTCGCCAAGCTCGGCGCGCAGGTCGAGGAGGTGATGGCGGCCGGGGCGCGGGTGATCCACGTCGACGTGATGGACGGGCATTTCGTCCCGCCGATCACGATCGGGCCGCTGGTCGCGGGCGCGGTCGCCGACGTCGTCCATGCGGCGGGCGGGGCGATCGACGTTCACATGATGATCGAGACGCCGGAGCGCCAGATCGAGGAGTTCGCCAAGGCGGGCGCCGACTCGATCACCTTCCACGCCGAGGCCACCCCGCACGCCAACCGCACCCTGACGGCGATCCGCGAGCTCGGCTGCTGCGCCGGCATCGCGCTCAACCCAGGAACTCCGGTCGAGGCGGTCAGCGAGCTGCGCAACCTCGCCGACGTCGTCCTCTGCATGACCGTCAACCCGGGCTGGGGCGGCCAGTCGTTCATCGCCTCCTCCCCCGACAAGGTCGAACGCCTCCGGCCGCTGGTGGGAACGGCGAGGATCGAGGTGGACGGCGGCATCGACACCGAGACCGCCGGCCCGATCGCCGCCGCCGGCGCCTCCCTCTTCGTCGCGGGCAGCGCGATCTTCGGCGCCGACGACCCCGCAGCTGCCTACCAGGCGATCGCCACTGCGGCCGGCGCGTCCTGACGCCAGTCGCCCGCCGGCGCCCGAGGTTTACCCTCGTAAACATGTCTGAGCGGTTGTCTTCGACGGCGCGGATCATCGTCACGGTCTGCTTTCTGATCGGGCTGGCGATCCTCGTGCTCGATCCGTTCACCTGGGGTCGGGTGAGTGGCGTCGTCCAGCTGTTGGCTGGAGCGCTTGCCGTCGTCCTCGTGGCAGCCTTGGTGGCGATGTTCCTGGGCCGCGGCGAGATGCCGGAGGAGGAGTTCCAGCGAATCTCGAAACGCAGCGAACTGCTGGCCACGCTGCCGCCCGGCCAGCTGCAGCCGAGCGAATTCGAAGAAGCGGTGGTCGAGGCGATCGACGAGCTGCCGGTCGAATTCCAGGAAGTGCTTGCCGACGTCCCGATCGTGATCTCCGACCTCGGCCACCAGTTCCACGCCTACGGCCACTACATCGGCGACACGGTCGCCCGTGACGACTTCCGCGACCACATCGTGATCTACCAGGACACGCTCGAGCGCGACTTCGGCTGGGACCCGGACCTGCTGCGCGCCCAGATCACCCGCACCGTCCGCCACGAGGTCGCCCATCACCTGGGCTGGAACGAGGAAGGCGTGAGAGATCTCGGGCTGTAGTGCCTAACGCCTGCGCCCCCGGGCGATCAGCGCGCCGGTGATCTCTTGCAGCCAGGCCTTTTCCTCGCCTTCGACGCCCTCGAGCTCGGCGCGGCCCTCGCACCATCCGGCCAACGCCCGCCGGCCACCGATCGCGACCAGTTTCTCGCTCGTCACCGCGTAACGTCCGTCGGCCATCGCCGCCATCGCTCCGGTGTCGTCGCTGCGGGTGCGCAGGACCGCGACCACCGGGATGCCGTCGATCTCGGTCGGCGTCTCGGCGTTCTCGCCCGCCCGCAGCGGCCGCACCGAGAAGACCTGCGAGGCGGCCCGACGGGGCAGCGGCGGCGGCGCCGGTTTGCCGAGCGGGCCCTTGACCCAACGCTCGGTCAGCTTCTCGACCTGGTCACGCAGCTCACCGCGGACCAGCACGTGGAGCTCGTCGCCCTCGTGCAGCTCGGTCGCCCCGCGCGGCGGGATCGCGTGTCCATCGCGGACGATCACGTTGACCAGCGCCTCGCGCGGCAGTTCGAGGTCGCGCACCCGGTGTCCGGCCGCGACGGCCCCCGGCGGCAATCGGAAGGCGACCACGTCGCCGCCCATCTCGCGGATCCGTCCCGACTCGAAGAGTCGCCGCGGCAGCGCCGGCTCGTCGGTGGTCAGCCGCAGGCGCTTCGCCAGCGGCTCGAAACTCGCCCCCTGGACCAGGGTCGAGGTGACGACGACGAAGAAGACGATCGCGAACTCTTCCTCGCCGCTGCGCACCCCGGCAACGACCGGGAAGGTCGCCAGCCAGATCGGCGTCGCGCCGCGCAGCCCGGCCCAGCCGAGCATCACCTTCTCGCGGAAGTTGAACGACGTGAACGCCGTCGCCAGGAAGGTGGCGAGCGGGCGGGCAATGAAGATCAGCACCGCCGAGAGCGCCAACCCCTTGACCGCGACGCTCCCCAGGTCGCCCGGGAAGACCAGCACCCCGAGCAGGATGAAGAGGCCGATCTGCGAGACCCAGCCGAGCCCCTCGTGGAAGGAGATGACGCTGCGCTTGGCCGGGATCCGGGCCGAGCCGAGTGCCAGCGCGGTCAGGTAGACGGCGAGGAGCCCGGAGCCCTGGGCGACCTCGGAGACGCCGTAGGCGAGCGCCGCGGCGGCGATCGTCGCCACCGGATAGATCCCGTCCGAGGGCAGCTCGATCCGTTCGATCACCCAGACCGCGAGCTTTCCCAGGGCCAGCCCGACGACGATCCCGACCGCGATCTTCAGCGCGATCAGCCCGATCATGTCGGCGGCGCCGTAGTTCGGCTGTTGGATCCATTCGATGAAGCCGATCACCAGCAGCAGGGCGACCGGGTCGTTCATCCCGGACTCGCCCTCGAGCGAGCGCGCCAGCCGCTTCTCCAGGGTCGAATTGCGCAGCACGGCGAAGATCGCGGCCGAGTCGGTGGCGGCGATCGCGGCGCCGACGATCATCCCTTCCAGCCAGGAGAGCCCGAAGATCCATTTCGCCGCCACGCCGGCCAGGAGCGCCGTCGCCAGCGTCCCCAGGGTCGCCAGCGAGGCCGCCGTGCCGAGCACCGGGCGGATCTCCGACCAGCCCGAGGTGAGCCCGCCCTCGAAGAGGATCAGGACCAGCGCGATCGTGCCCAGGGTCCGCGCCAGGTCGTAGTTGGCGAAGTGGATGTCGCCGATGCCTTCCGACCCGGCCAGCATCCCGAGGGCGAGGAAGAGCAGCAGCGCCGGGACCCGCACGCGATCGGCCAGCAGCGCTCCGGCGATCCCGGCGGCGAGCAGGACGCCGGCGATCAGGATCAAGACGGCGTCGTGATGGCCCATCCGGGGACCCTAGGGGAGGGCTCCGCTCAGACGTTCTCGTCGATGATCGCCAGGCGTGCCTCGAGCTCCTCCGGGGAGCCGGGCAGCGGCGTGTCGCCTTTGTGCGCGTGGGGGCGGCGGTAGACCCAGTAGAGGAGCCCGAAGAGGACCCCGGCGGCGAGCAGGAAGCCGATCTCGACCCGGCGCTGCTCGTTGGAGACCAGCGGGACGAAGTTCCAGGCGATGAAGACGGCGGCGCAGGTGATCCAGCGGGCGGCGGCGCGGCGGACCTGGCCCTGGGCGACGCAGGCCTGGTTCAGCGTCACCGAGGCGAGGTAGAGGCCCATTCCGAGGGTGACGAGCAGAAGGCCGAGGCGGTCGTAGGTGAACTTGTCGCCGAAGGCGATCTGCATCGCTTTCGGGCCGACCAGGGCCATGAACACCAGAGCGACCCCGGTGAAGGCGACGATCCCCAGCAGCACCATTTTCACGGTGTGGCCGAATTCGCGGTCGCTGTCGGGGTCGTCGGAGGTGTGGAGGCTGGTGAGGTGGGGGAGGATCGAGGTCGAGACCGACTGGAAGAGCTGCAGCGGCGCCCGCGCGATCATCAGCACGTTGAAGATGAAGCCCGCCTCGGCGGCGCCCTGGAGGCCGCGCATGATCAGCGGCCCGGCGTTGAGGAAGGCCTGTTCGGAGAACATGATCAGGAGGACGGCCGCGGCGAAGCCACCGCCGTGTCTAAACGAAAAAGGCTCCGCCTCCTCGGCCGCGGGCTGGACTGGGGCCGCCGTCGCTTTGTCTTTCTGCGCTTTCCGCGCGAACGCGAACGGGACGACCAGGAGGCTCAGCGCCGGGGCCGCGGTGATCCCGATCGCGACCCAGCCCTGGCCGCTGAGGATGCCGACCACGACCAGGACGGCGAAGATCGTGCGGAAGCACGATTCGCTGAGGATCAGGGCGACGAAGAGCCCGAACCGCTGGCTGCCGGCGAGAAAGCCACGGGCGAAGTAGCTCGCCGCGTAGAAGAGCACCGAGGTGAAGAAGACCCAGTAGAGGGTTTCGTTCCCCTCCAGGAGGGTGTCCTGGATCGGCCCGCGCAGGGCCAGGGCCAGCACGGTGAAGAGCAGCGAGAGGCCGAACTGGATCGTCGAGGCGACCCGCATCGGCTCACTCAGCGACTGGCCTTTGACGACCCGCTCGGAGATGTGGCGGCTGAGCAGCTGTTCGATCGGCCGGTAGAGCGTGGAGATGGTGATGAAGACCGCCGACCAGAGCACCGTGATCTGCCCGTAGTCGTTTTTCGAGAGCGTGTGCGAGGCGATCAGGAAGTAGGCGTAGGTGATGACCCCGGTCAGCCCGACCCCGACCGCGAGGAAGCTCGCGGTTTTGCCGTAGTCGGCGGAGGAGGCGGGCGCCTTGCCGTTGCCGGCGCTTCCGTTCTGCGAGCTCACGGGTCGACCACCTCGGTGGGGGCCTCCGTCTCCGGCGTCCCGTGCACCTTCGTCTCCTGCTCCGAGGCGGCGGGCTTGTCGCCGCGCCTCTCGTAGTGCGACGGCGGCACGCCGAGCGCCAGCTCGACCCGTCGCACCCGCTCGAAGATCCGCTGGGTCATCACCCGCTGCCCGGCCAGCAGGTCACCGATCACCCCGAGCGCGAAGAGCTGCACCGCGGCGATCATCAGCACCGCGCCGAGGATCAGCGACTGGATGTGGCCGCTCGAGTTGCCGTTGAAGATCGCGTCGATCAGGAACGGCAGCCAGGCGACGAACGCCAGCGCGCCGACCACGATCGCCGCGGTGACGAAAGCCCGCAGTGGCTCGTATCGCGCGTAGATCCGCAGGATCGCCGGGGTGTTGCGGCGAACGTAGTCGCCGGTCGACCCCGCCAGCCGCGACTCGCGCGTCTGCGGGTTGGTCGAGACCGGGACCTCGTCGACGGCGACCAGCATCTTGCCCGCCTGCACGAGGCTCTCCAGCGTGTAGGTGAAGTTGTCGACGACCGAGAGCTGCAGGGCCGCCTCGCGGTTGTAGGCGCGGAAGCCGGAGGTGGTGTCGGTGACCTCGGTGTTCGACACCCGCCGGACCACCCAGCTGCCCCAGTGCTGAAGCTGTTTCTTGGCGTCGGAGAAGTGCTCGATCCCGTCGACCTGCCGGTTGCCGACCACCATGTCGGCCTCGCCGGCGAGGATCGGCGCGACCAGCTTGGCGACGTCGGCCCCCGCGTACTGGTTGTCGGCGTCGGTGTTGACGACGACGTCGGCGCCGAGCTTCAGGCAGGCGTCGAGCCCGGCCTGGAACCCGGCCGCCAGCCCCTTGTTGTTGGTCAGCCGGACGATGTGCTCGACCCCGCATTCGCGCGCCACCGCGACCGTGCGATCGCTGGAGCCGTCGTCTATCACGAGCAGCTCGACGGTGTCGAAACCGTCGAGGGAGCGCGGCAGGTCGGCGATCGTCGCCGGCAGCGTCTCTTCCTCGTTCAGGCAGGGGATCTGGATGATCAACTTCAAAGGCGGGCCACAGAGTACGGGGGGCGGGGGTCGAAGCGTGGACTCGGGAGGCACTAGAATCGACTGATTGACTGGTCAGTCAACGACATCAGACGACCTTAAATTCCTGCGAAAGGCGCTCGCGCTGGCCGCGGGCGGCCGCGGGCGGGTCAGCCCGAACCCGTTGGTGGGCGCGGTGGTCGTCCGCGCCGGGGAGATTATCGGGGAGGGCTTCCACGCCGAGCTCGGGGGTCTGCACGCCGAGCGGGCGGCGCTCGCCGACGCGGCACGCCGCGGTGAGGACGTGGCCGGGGCGACGATGTACGTGACGCTCGAGCCGTGCGCCCACCAGGGCCGCCAGCCGCCCTGCTCGGACGCGATCATCGAGGCCGACATCAGCCGCGTCGTACTTGCCTCCCATGACCCGACCGCGAAGGCGTCGGGTCTCGGGATCTCCCAGCTGCACGCGGCCGGGATCGAGGTCGAGGCTCTCCCGTCCGAGAGCGAGGTCGCAAGCGAGGGTCGTCTCCTCAACCAGCCCTTCCGCAAACACGGCATCACCGGCCTGCCCCTCGTCGTGCTGAAGACGGCGATGTCGCTCGACGGCCGCACCGCCACGCCCGCGGGCGCCTCGCCCTGGATCTCCGGCGAGGAGAGCCGCCAGCTGGTCCACGTCTGGCGCGGCGAATGCGACGCGATCGCGGTCGGCATCGGCACCGTCCTCGCCGACGACCCGCTGCTCACCGCCCGGCTCGGCGAAGCGCGCCAGCCGGTCCGCGTCGTCTTCGACTCGACCGCCCGCCTGCCGCTCGACTGTCGACTCCTGGCGACGCTCGATGAGGCGCCGCTGACCGTCGTCCACGGCCCCGAGGCCGACCCGCACCGGCTCGAAGCCCTCCTCGCCGCGGGCGCCGAGACGATTCTCGCCGCCGGCTCGACGCCCGCCGAGCGGATCGGCGCGGCGCTTGCCGAGCTCGGCCGTCGCGGCCTCACCAGCCTGCTGCTGGAGGGCGGCGCGACGCTCGCCGCTGGCTTCGCCGCCGCCGGCCAGATCGACGAGGCACGTGTCTTCGTCGCCCCGCTCCTGCTCGGCGGCCCCGCCCCCGACGTACCCGTTGCGGCACTTCAAGGCTCTCCCACGGAGGCGGAGACCGTGGGAGAGGACACTTTGATCCGAACCCGATTCAAGGAGTGGTGATGTTCACCGGACTGGTGCAGGACATCGGCAGCGTCGAGAGCGTCGAGGGCGGCGCCGAGGGCGCGCGCCTGCGGATCGCGACCCGGCTCGGCGCCGAGGTCGGCCTCGGCGACTCGATCGCCGTCAACGGCGTCTGCCTCACCGCCACCGAGGCCGACGCGACCGGCTTCGCCACCGAGGCGATGAACCAGACGCTCGAGGTGACCGTGATCGGCGCGCTGGTCCCCGGCGCCCGGGTCAACCTGGAGCTTGCCACCCGCGCCGACGAGCGCCTCGGCGGCCACATCGTCCAAGGCCACGCCGACGGCTCCGGTCGCGTGGTCGAGGTCACCGAGGACGGCTTCGCCCGCCGCATCCGGGTCGAGCTCCCGCCCGAGCTGCTGCGCTACGTCGTCGACAAGGGATCGGTAGCCCTCAACGGCGTCAGCCTCACCGTCGCCGCGCTCGGTGACGGCTGGGCAGAGGTTTCGCTGATCCCCGAGACCTTGGAGCGCACGAACCTCGGCGACGCCGCCCCCGGCGACGCCTGGAACGTCGAGGTCGACGTGATCGCCAAGTATGTGGAGCGGCTGCTGTCACCATTTGCTGGAAAGGAGAACGCGTGAGCCAGGAGACCGAGATAACCAACAAGACCGGAACCAACAGGACCGGCACCAACAAGACCGGCAACACCACCACCGACACCGCCTTCGCGACGATCGAGGAAGCGATCGAAGACATCCGCCGCGGCAAGATGGTCGTCGTCTGCGACGGCGAAGACCGCGAGAACGAGGGCGACCTGGTGATGGCGGCGCAGTTCGCGACGCCCGAGGCGGTCAACTTCATGGCCAAGGAGGCGCGCGGGCTGATCTGCCTGGCGCTGACTCCGGAGCGCTGCCGCAAGCTCGGCCTCAACCTGATGGCGGCGAAGAACGAGGCGCCGCTGCAGACCGCCTTCACGGTCACGATCGAGGCGGCCGGCGGGGTCAGCACCGGGATCTCGGCCCACGACCGCGCCCACACGATCCAGGTCGCGATCGATCCCGAGTCTGGCCCCCGCGACCTCGTCGTCCCCGGCCACATGTTCCCCCTGCAGGCGAAAGAGGGCGGCGTCCTGGAGCGCACCGGCCACACCGAGGCGAGCGTCGATCTGGCCCGCCTCGCCGGGCTGATCCCGGCCGGGGTGATCTGCGAGGTGATGAACGACGACGGCTCGATGGCCCGCGTCCCCGACCTGATCCCCTACTGCGAGAAGCACGACCTGAAGATGGTCACCGTCGCCGACCTGATCGCCTACCGGCGGCGCACCGAGAAGCTGGTCGAACGGGTGGTGGCGACGGCGCTGCCGACCGCCTTCGGCGACTTCACCGCGGTCGGCTACCGCTCGCTGGTCGACGACAAACACCACGTGGCGATGGTCAAAGGCGACGTCGACGGGGTCGAGGACGTGCTCGTCCGCGTGCACAGCGAGTGCCTCACCGGCGACGTCTTCCACAGCATGCGCTGCGACTGCGGCGAGCAGCTGGAGGCCTCGCTGGCGATGATCGAGAACGAGGGCCGCGGCGTCCTCCTCTACCTCTCCCAGGAGGGGCGGGGGATCGGCCTCTTGAACAAGCTGCGCGCCTACAAACTGCAGGAGGAGGGCGCCGATACGGTCGAGGCGAACCTCAAGCTGGGCCTGCCCGCCGACCTGCGCGACTACGGCATCGGCGCCCAGATCCTCGGCGACCTGGGGCTGACCAGCATCCGGATCATCACCAACAACCCGAAAAAGATCGTCGGTATGGAGGGCTACGGGCTGTCGGTCACCGAGCAGGTGCCGATCGAGTCCCAGCCCAACATCCACAACGAGGCCTACCTGCGCACGAAGCGCGACAAGATGGGCCACATCCTCCACCACCAAGGGCTCGACCTCGACGAGGAAATGCTCCACGAAGAGGAGGAACGGGACGAGCAGCGCGGCCGCGAGGGCGCCGACGGCAATGGCTGAGGGCGACGGCGCCTTTCTCGAGGAGTTCGACGTGACCGATCGCTCCGAACTCGCGTCGCTGCGCTTCGCGACCGTGGTCGGGCGCTTCTACGAGGACCTGGCGCAGCGGCTCGAGGCCGGGGCGCGCGGGGGCTTCGAGCTCGCCGGCGTGCAGGCGGGCCAGGTCGAGCACCACTCGGTGCCCGGCGCCTACGAGCTGCCGCTCTCGGCGAAGTACCTCGCCGAGACCGGCAAATTCGCCGGCGTCGCCTGCCTCGGCGTGGTGATCCGCGGCGAGACCGCCCACTTCGACTTCGTCTGCGGCGAGTCGGCGCGGGGGATCCAGGACGTCCAGTTGCAGACCGGCGTGCCCTGCGCCTTCGGCGTGATCACCTGCGACACGATGGAGCAGGCACTGGCGCGGGCGGGCGGCGACAAGCGCGATCAGGGCCGCAACGCCGCGCTTACCGTTGCGCGGATGGCGCTGCTGAAGCGCCGAGTCGCCTGACTCGGTACCATCTCGCGTCCCATGGCAAAGGTATGTCACAGCTGCGGCAAGAAGCCGGCCTTCGGCCAGTCCCGCAGCCATTCGATGGTCGCGACGAAGCGCCGCTTCGAGCCGAACCTGCAGAAGGTTCGGATCCAGGAGAACGGCCGCCCGCTCCGCGCCTACGTCTGCACCCGTTGCCTGAAGTCGAACAAGGTCACCAAGGCCGCCTGACCTGAGGCGGCGTGGGGGCGCCTCGCGGCGTCCTCGGTCGCTCGCTTCGGGTCACGCACTTTTAGTGCGCTCCCCTCAGCTCGCTTCCTGCGTCCTTGCGAGGCTGGCCCACGCCGCCTCAGGTCGCCGCCTACGTCCGCATTTACCCCCGCCCTCGTGGGGTAAATGCGGACCGTCTGCATTCACCCCACGAATCTGAGGGGTAAATGCAGACGCGGTGTGCCGACTTACTCGCTCTCGGTCGCGACGTCCGGTTTCACGGCGCTGTCGTGGGGGGTCTCGTGCGGCTCGACCGCCAGGTTCGGCAGGATCTTGCCGAGCCACTCGGGCATCCACCAGGCGCGT
The DNA here is from genome assembly GCA_963795675.1 of uncultured Solirubrobacterales bacterium. Classification (GTDB taxonomy): domain Bacteria; phylum Actinomycetota; class Thermoleophilia; order Solirubrobacterales; family 70-9; genus VAYN01. Next base: position 152,901 of record CAWCJB010000004.1, on the reverse strand, counting down.
TTGCCAAACAGGTGCATGATCGCCGGGACCAGCACCGAGCGGATGATCACCGCGTCGACCAGGACCGCCGAGGCGAGCCCGAGGCCGAACAGTTTCGTGATCCGTTCTTCAGTGAGCATGAAGGAGGCGAACACGGTGATCATGATCGCCGCCGCCGCGGTGATCACCCGCCCGGTCAGGGCGAGGCCGCGGGTGACGGCTTCGTGGGCGTCCTTTTTGTCCTCCCACTCCTCATGCATCCGGGACATCAGGAACACCTCGTAGTCCATCGACAGCCCGAAGACGATCGAGAACAGGAATATCGGGAAGAAGGCGATGATCGGGCCGGTGTTGTCGACGCCGATGATGCTCGCCCCCCAGCCGTTCTGGAACACGGCGACGACGATGCCGAAGGCGGCGCCGATCGAGAGCAGGTTCATCACGATCGCCTTCAGCGGCACCAGCACCGAGCGGAAGACCGCCATCAGCAGAAGCGCCGAGAGCAGGATCACCACCCCGATGAAGAGCGGCAGCTTTTCCGAGATCGCGTCGCCGAAGTCCTCGAAGATCGCGGTGATACCGCCCACGTGGAGCACGGCCCCGGTCTTCGTTTCGATCGGCGGGATCACGTCGCTGCGGATGTGGTCGAGCAGCGAGGTCGTGTCGGCGCTCTGCGGCGAGGTGGTCGGGTAGACCTGGCAGAGGCCCACGGTTTCCGCCTTGTTGTAGGTCACGGTGGTGACCGAGGCGACGCCTTCTTCTTTTTCGAGCGTCGAGCAGAGCTGTTCGAGCCCCGCGCCTTCGCCCTTCTGCGGCAGCTTCCCGACCATCGTCAACGGCCCGTTGAATCCGGGCCCGAAACCTTCGGCAAGCAGGTCGTACGCTTCGCGCGTCGTCTGTCCCTTCGGGTTGGTGCCGGCGTCGTTGACGCCCAGGCGCAGCGAGAGGGCGGGGACGCAGAGGAGCAGGAGGAGGGCACCCGAGAGGATCGCGGCGGTCCACGGTCGCTTCTGGATCCAGCGGCTCCAGGCGTACCAGTGGGTGTCTTCGCGCATCGTGTTCCGGCCGCCGGCGAGGCCCGGGATCTTCCACTTGTTGACCCGGTGGCCGACCCAGGTGAGCAGCGCCGGCAGCAGGGTCAGCGCCCCGATCATGGTGAAGAGCACCGAGAGTGCGGCGGCCACGGCGACGCCGTAGAGGAAGGTGATGTTGAGCAGGAACATCCCCATCAGGGCGATGATCACCGTGGTGCCGGCGAAGAGGACGGCGCGCCCGGCGGTGTCGACCGCGCGGATCGCCGCCTCGCGCGGCTCCATGCCCTCGTCGAGGTTGTTGCGGAAGCGGGTGAGGATGAAGAGCGCGTAGTCGATCCCGACGCCGAGCCCGATCATCGCCGCCAGCACCGGGGCGAAGTTCGCCGTCTTCAGCACGTAGGTCGCCAGGGTGACGAGGCTGAGCCCGATCCCGAGCGAGAACAGCGCGGTGATGATCGGCAGCCCCATCGCCACCACCGAGCCGAAGGCGATCAGCAGGATGATGATCGCCGCCAAGAGGCCGATCCCGAACGAGGCGTCGCCGCTTTCTTCTTTGGCTTCTTCGATCGGCTGGCCGCCGAGCTGCACTTCGAGCCCGTTGCCACTCACCCCCTGGGCGGTTTGGATGATCTTTTCGGTGTTCGACTTGTCGAGCTTGTTGCCCTGGACGTCGTATTGGATCGTCGCGTAGGCGATCTTGCCGTTTTCGGAGATCGCCCCGGCGCCGCCGCCGCCCTCGTAAGGACTGGCGACTTCGCTCACGTGGGGCTGTTCTTCGACCTCTTTGAAGACGCCTTCCATCTTCTTCTTGACCGCAGGCGATTCGACGCCTTCTTCGGCTTTGAAGACGATCGTCGCGGTGCTGCCCGACTGCTGCGGGAAGTTGTCTTCGAGCAGTTCGTAGGCGTCGGTCGAGTCGGAGCTTGGAAGTTTGAATTCTTCGGAGTAGTCGGCGCCCGCCGAGCCGGCGATGATCACCATCGCGATCAGGGCAAACAACCAGCCGAAGATCACCGTCTTGCGGTGACCGGTAATCCAGGTGGCAAAGCGGCGCATCGTTCTCCTTCCGTGACTGGTGCGCGTGATCGTCGGAAACGCGGGACGAAACTACGACGATCAAAGAGGCCTTTCATCGGCCCCAGGGGGGAATTCGTGGCGGGATGTTCATCCACCCGTGGGTGGAGGGAGTGAAGGTACCGATAAAGACGGCTGTATTCGTCCCCGGCCGCTGCCGTCGCGCCTGCCCACTAGGTTTAACGCCGAATGCCCGATCCATCGATTGCTCGCTTCAGGCGGGTCGTCAGCTCCGCGTTGGCCTCCCTGGAGGCGCGACGGCAGGAGGTGAACGACCTCAACGTCTTCCCGGTCGCCGACGGCGATACCGGCGACAACATGGCGATGACGCTGCGCGCCGTGCTGGAGGAGCTCGACCGCGTCGACAGCGAGGGGGTCGACGGACAGGGCGATGACGAGGTCGGCCGCACGGTGCTGGTGCAGACGCTGGCGCGGGCGGCGCTGATGGGCGCGCGCGGCAACTCCGGCGTGATCCTCTCGCAGATCGTCCGTGGCGCCGCCGAGGAGCTCGCCTCGCGGCCGGGCGAGCTGGTCGACCCGCTGCTGGTCGCCGCCGCCTTCGCCTCGGCCGCCGACGCCGCCTACGACTCGGTCCGCGAGCCCGCCGAGGGGACGATGCTGACCGTCTTCCGCGAGATGGCCCACTCGCTCACCCGCCAGCTCGCCCACCTCTCCGCCGACAAACAGCGGCTCGCCGCCGACATCTCCGAAGAGCAGCAGGACGCGATCCTCGCCGAGGTGCTGGAGCGGGCGATCGCCGACGGCGAGCGGGCGGTGGCGCGGACGCCGGAGCAGCTCGAGGTCCTGCGGGAATCGGGCGTCGTCGACGCCGGCGGCCACGGGCTGGTGCTGATCATGGCGGGCATCGTCGCCGGCCTGCGCGGGGATGGGGCGGAGGTGCCGGAGGTCCCGCATCGCGAGCCGCCGAAGCTGACCAGGCCCCACCACGAGGACAGCCGCTACCGCTACTGCACGAACTTCATCGTTTCCGGCGCGGGGCTCGACGACCGGGCGGTGCTGCCGCGGCTGGAGGCGCTCGGTGACTCGGTCCTGGTGGTCGGCGACGAAGCGACGCTGAAGGTCCACGTCCACACCGACCAGCCGGAGTCGGCGATGGCGCTCTTCGAGGGCCACGGGAGCGTCACCAACGTCGATGTCGCCGACATGCGCCAGCAGGTGGCCGAACGCGACGCGCGGCTGGCGAGCACGGGCCGGACCGGGGTGGTCGCGGTGGCGGCGGGGGAGGGGATGGAACGGCTCTTCGCCGGGCTCGGCGCCGATGTGGTCCCGGGCGGCGAGACGCTGAACCCCTCGACCTCGGAGCTGCTTGCCGGGATCCACGGGACGGAAGCGGAGGAAGTGCTGGTGCTGCCCAGTTCCTCGAACGTGATCATGGCGGCGGAGCGCGCCTGTGGGCTCTCCGAGAAGCCCGCCCGGGTGGTTCCCGCAACATCCCAGCAGGCGAGCCTTTTGGCGCTGGTCGAGTTCGACCCGGGCGCGGCGCTGGACGAGAACGCGCAGCGGCTGGAAGCTGCCCTGGAGGACGTCGCCACCGGCGGTGTCGCCCCGGCAGCCCGCGACGACCTCCAGGGACGGTTCAAGCGCGGCGACGCGGTCGGCTTCTCCGGCGGTGAGATCGTCGCCTGGGGCGGGGCCGGCTCGACGCTGCTGGCGACGGTCGAGGTGCTCGCCGCCGACGCCGAGATCGTCACCGTGATCGGCGGCGGCGACGCCCCGATCCCCCTCGACCAGGTCGACGCCCACGTGCCCGACGGGGTCGAGCTGGAGAAGCACGAGGGGGGCCAGCCGAGCTGGTGGTGGCTGCTCGCGGCGCAGTAGAGGTGCGCGGCTTCGCCGGTGTCGGCGAGCCGACCCGCGCCGAATTGCTGAGCGCGGGCACTCATGGGCCGCGCCCGAGCGTGCTCGAGGCCGGCCTCGAGGCCCTCGACGGGGTCGGCCCGAAACTGGCCGACGCCGCCAGGCGAGCGGGGATCGCCACGGTCGGCGACCTCCTCTACCGCTTCCCGAGGAGCCACCGCGACCGCCAGATCCGCCCTCTGGACACGCTCGAGCCCGGCGAGACGGGCACCGTGCTGGTGACGGTGATGGGCAACCCGCCGCGCCCGTTCCGGCGAGGGAAACTGACCATGGTCGGCGTCAAAGTCGGTGACGAGACCGACTCGGTGAGGGCCACCTGGTTCAACCAGCCCTGGGTCAGCGGCAAGCTTGAACGCGGCTCCCAAATCGTCATCACGGGCAAACGCAGCCCGAAAGGCCTGGCAGTCCAGGAATGGGAGCTGGTCAGTCCCGCCGCCGAAAGCGCCCCCCCGGCGGGTGACCCCGATCATGAGGGCGAGAACGTATACCTCGCTCGCAGTCCTCATGATCGGGGGCAGGACCCGCCGGCCGGGAGCTTCGTCCCTGTCCATCCCGCCTCTGAGGAACTGGCCCCGAAGAAGATCCGCGAATGGGCCGAACAGGCGGTGCGATTGGCCCCCAACGCGATCGAGGGATTGCCTGCCGCGCTCCAGGCCAAACGAGGGCTGGGGAGCGTCGGCAGCGCGATCCGTGCCGCCCACTTCCCCGAGTCAGCCGAGGAACTCGAAGCCGCCCGCCACCGCCTTGGCTTCGAAGAGCTGTTCCTCCACCAGGCCCTGTTGGCGACTCGCAAAAGCAGCCATCGCCGCTCGCGCCCGGCGCCCCGCTTCGGCAAGCCGGGCGCGACGGTCGAGCGCTGGCTCGCGTCACTGCCCTTCGCCCCCACGGATGACCAGCGCGCCGCCTTCGTCGACCTCGACAAGGACCTCGACTCGGGCGAGCCGATGCAGCGCCTGCTGATGGGGGAGGTCGGCTCGGGCAAGACCGTGGTCGCCGTCTACGCGATGCTGCGGGCGCTCGAAGCCGGCTACCAGGCGGCGCTGATGGCGCCGACCGAGACGCTCGCCGAGCAGCACGCGATCACCCTCGGCCGCCTGCTCGCCGCCGAGGCAACCCCGTTCGCGCTCTTGACCGGCGCGACCACCGCCCCCGTCCGCCGGCGGACGCTGAACCAGCTCGCCAGCGGCGAGCTGGGACTGATCCTGGGCACCCACGCCCTGATCGAGCCGACCGTCCGCTTCGCCCGCCTCGGCCTCTGCGTGGTCGACGAGCAGCACCGCTTCGGGGTCGAGCAGCGCCGCGCCCTCGACTCGAAGGGGGTCGAGGGGATGGCCCCGCACGTCCTCCACATGACCGCGACGCCGATCCCGCGGACCCTCTCGCTGACCGCCTACGGCGACCTCGATACGACCGCCCTGCACGAGCTCCCGGCCGGGCGCATCCCGGTGACGACGAAAGTGGTCGGCGAGGCCGATCGTGAGGTCGCCTACGAGTTCCTGCGCAAGCGCCTGCGGGAGGGGCGCCAGGCGTTCGTCGTCTGCCCGCTGGTCGAGGCCTCCGAGAAACTGCCGGGCAAGGCGGCCGGGGAGGAGGCCGAGCGCCTGCGTCGCGGTCCCTTGCGCGACTTCCGGGTCGGGCTCCTGCACGGCCAGATGCACTCGAACCAGAAGAACGAGGCGATGCGCGCCTTCGCCGCCGGGGAGACCGACGTGCTGGTGGCGACGACGGTGATCGAGGTCGGCATCGACGTGCCGAACGCGACGGTGATGATGATCGAGGGCGCCGAGCGCTTCGGCGTCTCCCAGCTGCACCAGCTGCGTGGCCGGGTCGGGCGCGGCGAACATCCCTCGCAGTGCCTGCTGTTCGCGACCGAAGCGGGGGAGATGGCGCGCCGCCGGCTGCGTGCGGTCGAGGACACCCGCGACGGCTTCCAGCTGGCCGAGGTCGACCTCGAACTGCGCGGCGAAGGGGAGATCCTCGGCACCCGTCAGAGCGGTCTGCAGCGCTACGCCGTCGCCTCGCTGCCCGAGGACGGCCGCGCCCTGGTCGAAGCCCGCGACGAGGTTCTCGCCCTGATGCGCGAGTACGGCTCGCTCGAAGATCCGGCCCTCGGCCCCTTGCTCGAGGCCGCCCGCCGTCGCTTCGGCGCCGGCGCCGCCGACCCGATCCCGCTGTGATCTGATCCTGTTGATGATGAGAGGTGGGTGATGAAGTGCGCGTCATAGCCGGAGAGTTGAAGGGGCAGCAGCTGATGGCTCCCAAGGGCTGGAAGGTGCGGCCGACCTCGGAGCGGGTACGGGAGGCGCTCTTCTCCACGCTCGCCTCGCGGATCGAGGGCGCCACCGTCCTCGACCTCTACTGCGGCACCGGGGCGCTGGCGATCGAGGCGCTCTCGCGCGGTGCCGCCCGCGCCACCCTGGTCGACCGCGACACCCGCCCGGCGCTCGGCAACGTCGAGCGGCTCGGGCTCGCCGCACGCGTCGACCTGGTGCGTGCCGATGCGGGCGCCTGGTTGGCCGCGCGCACGAATACCTCGCCCTACGACCTCGTCTTCGTCGACGCCCCCTATAAACTCGCCGACCTCGTGGCTGAGCAACTGGACACGCACCTCCCCGGGGTGCTGGCAGTCGAAGGACGCGCCGTGGTCGAGAGCGGCGCCCGGCGCCCCCTGGTCATCGACTCGCTGGCACGGCTGCGGCAGCGCCGTTACGGCGCCGCCGACGTCTCGATCTACGGGCGGGCCGACGGATGAGACGTCCTGTGTCAACCCCCCACCGTCTGAAGGCGGTTGAGGTTGCGGTGTCGAGCGGGGTCATAGGGCACCCGGTCCTGCCGGCAGCGCCAGAGAACGCGGATCCAGGCGCGGCCCAAGGTGCGGATCGCGTGCGGGTGATCCTGGCCTCTGGCCCGGGCCTTCGCGTAGACCTCGCGAGCCCAGGGGTGCCAGTGGCGGGTCGAGTCGGCAAGTCGGGCGACGGCGGCTCGCAGCCGCTTGTCGCAGGCCCGCCTGAAGGTGGCGACCCGCAGCTTGCCCGACTCCAGGGCGACCGGGCTCATGCCGGCGTCGGCGGCCATCGCCGCCTCGGTCGGGTAGCGCCCGCGGCAGTCGCCGAGCTCGGCGATCAGGGTCGCCGGGGAGATCGCGGTCTTGGCATCACGGAACAGGGGCGCGAACACGGCTGCGTCGGGATGGGCGACGAGGGCGCCGCGGATCTGCGAGGTCAGCTCGGAGATCTCGGCGACGATCGGCTCCAGGGCGCCGACCAGACCCACCACCACGGTGCGGCGGGCCTCCGTCTCGAGCCCGCCGGCGCGGCCGGCGGGCGCCTGCCGCATCCGCTCCAGCAGATCCTCGGGGGTGCGCCGGCCCGAGTAGCGGTGGCGGGCGAGGAAGCCCTCCAGCCGCCTGGGGCCGAGCCCCTTGGCGTCGGCCGGGGTCGGGCAGCGGCGCAGGAAGGCGAGCGAGATCGGCGAGTCGACGTCGGCGAAGATCAGCGCCCCCGGCCAGAAGGCCTCAAGCTGGGCACGCAGCTGGTTGGCCAGCTCGACGCGGACCCCGACCAGGTCCTCGCGGGCCCGGGTCAGCACCTTGAGCGCCTTGGTCTCGTCGGAGTCCGGGGTCAGCACCCGGAAGCGGTGGGCATCGGTGCGGGCAAGCTCGGCGAGGACATAGGCGTCGAAGCGATCGGACTTGCCGTGGGCGACCGCGAAGCGCGGACGGGCGGCCTTGACCTGGTTGGGGTGGATCGCGAGTACCTCGATCCCCGTCTCCAGAAGACGCTCGACGAGGATCCCGTCGGGGCGCTCGATCGCCACCCGGGCGACGCCGAGCTTGACAAGGCGACGCCCAAGAGCGGAGATCCCCTCCTCGTCGTGACTGACGGAGAAGCGCTCGATCACCCGTCCCTCCTCGCTGACGCAGACCTCATGGGCCTCGCTCGCCCAGTCGATCCCTCCGGTTGGTGTCATGCTTCCTCCTCGGTCGATTGCGGTCGATCGATGACCGGCCACGAGGAGCCGTTGCGCGTGCTCATAGGGCGGTGCTTGCAGGCACCACGTCCTGTTGGCGCTTCTGGCACCTCGCACCGCCGGGAGGCGCTGGTCTCATCCGGGCCGTCTACGCGGCTGGCGAGCGTGGCGCTCTCCCGGCGGGGGTCGGCATCTCTCTTCGTTCCCCCGGGATCTTGGACGGCCTCGCTTCGCTCGGCCTCTCAATCTCGAAAGAACAAGGGGGAGGTTGTCCTATGAGCGAGCGCAACGGCACCGTCGTCTGCCCGGGCACCTACGACCCGGTCACCCTCGGGCACATCGACATCATCACCCGCACCTCGAACGTCTTCGACAAGGTCGTCGTCGGCGTCGTCAACAACCCGCTGCGCAAGGACAGGACCCTGTTCTCGGCAGAGGAGCGCAAGGCGTTCATCGAGGAGGCGACCGCGTCGCTCGCCAACGTCGAAGTGCAGGTCTTCTCCACCCTGCTGGTCGAGTTCGCCCGCGAGAACGGCGCCCACGCGATCGTCAAGGGGATGCGGGCGATCTCCGACTTCGAGTACGAGTTCGAGATGGCGCAGCTGAACCGCAAGCTCGATCCGGGCATCGAGAGCATCTACGTGATCGCCTCGCCGCACTACAGCTTCCTCTCCTCGACCGGGGTGAAGGAAATGGCGACCTTCGGTGGCGACGTTGGTGACCTGGTCCCGCCGGCGGTCGCGAGCGCCCTCGCGGAGCGGCTGCCGGACAGGTAGGCCGCCCGGCAAGGTAGGGTTCTTTCCGCTCGTCCCTCCTGGGCATCTCCTTGCAAATTTGCCCACGGCTACTCTTTCTTGGTCAAAATCCCCGCATACACGTAGGCTTACGAACCGCTTATGGACGTCCTGGTCCTCATAGACAAACTCGACGACGTTGTTCACAACGCCCGCCCGGTCCCTCTGACCGATCAGGTGCGTGTCGATCGCGAGGAGATCTACGATCTCCTCGATCAGATGCGCGCCACGATCCCGGAGGAGATCAAGCAGGCGCGGTGGATCGTCAAGGAGCGCCAGGAGATGCTGGCCGAGGCCAAACGCGAGGCCGAGCGGATCGTCCGTGAGGCGCGCGAGCAGCAGGCCCGCCTGATCTCCGACGAGGAGGTCACCAAACAGGCCGAGCGCGCCGCCGACGAGATCGTCGAGGACGCCCGCAACCGCGAGCGCGAAATCCGCCTCGGCGCCGAGGACTACGCCGACGAGATCCTCAACACCTTGGAAGTGAACCTGCAGAAGTTCCTGGCGGCGGTCCAGCGGGGCCGCGACAGGCTCGCCGGGCGCGAGGAAGAACCGGCGCCCGAGCTCGATCAGGCCCCTTGAGCCGCACCTTTTAAGGGATGTCCTGGTGGGGGCCGAGGACGGTCACCCTCCTCTCTCAAACTCGGGGATGGGGCGCGCCCCCGCCGTCCGAGTTTCATTGCGACCCCTCGTTACAAGCCGTTCGGAGGGTGACCGTCCTCGGCCCTTCGGGCGCAGCAGGTGGTTCGTGGGCCTGCTCTCGGGGCGCTAGCTGGAAGCTTCGAAAAGCGGCCGGGGGACGGCGAACCCTCAGCGTGCGCCACGAATCGTCCAGCTTCAAAAAGACCGCCGGACGGCGCACCCTCAGTCCTCGCCGACGTGCGAACCCTCTGCTCTGGCCAGTAGGCGGGAGTCCTGACCCCCTCCGAACGGCTTGTACCTTCCTTGGCGCCGGCAAGGATCTCGCCAGTCCGTAACGCGACCCCCGCCGGAAGGTTGAGCGAGGAGGGGGTCAGGACTCCCGCCCCTTAAGCCCGTCCCTACTCGAGTTTCAGATCCTTCAGCGCCGACCACCTCGGATCGATCGGCTTCTCATGCTCATGCTTCGCCGGATCGGCGTCGTTCAAGGATTCGCCGCAGTCGGGGCAGAGGCCGAGGCAGTCGGGGCGGCAGAGGATCTGGGTGGGGAGGGCGAGGAGGACGGCGTCGTGGGCCCAGCGGCCGATGTCGAGCTCGTCCTGGTCGACGTAGGGGCTGCGCAGATCGAGGTCGTCGGTTCTGATCTGGTCGACCTCGCGGGCCTCGACCTCGGGCTCGTGCTCGGCCGGCTCGAGGCAGCGCATGCAGGGGCCGTCGACGTGGACCGAGAAGTTCAGCTTGAAGGCGAAGCCGCTCGAATGGCGGGAGGCCTCGAGGCGCACCATCGGCGCCATCGGGTCGGCGATATAGGTCTGGCCGCCGAGTTCGAACGGCGCCAGCTCGACCGCCAGCTCGATCCGCTTGCCTTCGCCGGACGAGAGGTGGAGGGTCGAGAGGTCGAGGACGGTCTGCGGAGAGGCAGGCATACTCTTCGAGGTTAGGGAATGTCGGATTTCACCTGGAAACCGGACGGCTATCTCGACCTGATCAAGCAGGAGATCCCGCGCTACGAGGAGCTCCAGGACCAGGCGATCGCGGCGATCCCGTTCGCCCCCCAGCGGGTGCTGGAGCTGGGGATGGGGACGGGTGAGACGACCCGGAGGCTGATCGAGGCGTACCCGGACAGCTGGGTGATCGGGCTCGATTCCAGTCCCGACATGGTCTACCGGGCCCGGGAGATGTACGACGACGTTCAGCTGGCCCGGATCGAAGACCCGCTCCCGGACGGGCCCTGGGACCTGGTGATCGGGGTGCTCTCGATCCACCATCTGCGCGCCGAGCAGAAGCGCGAACTCTTCCGCCGCGTGCGCGAGCACTCGCGCGCCCTGGTGATCGGCGACGTGGTCAAGGCCGACGTCCAGGTGACCCCGGTCGATGAGGGCTACGACTTCCCCGAGCCAGCCGCCGACCTGGCCGAGTGGAGTGGCGGCGAGGTGACCTGGGCTGCGGACGACCTCGCGGTCGTGCGCGCGGTCTATTGACCCTGTAGCATTCCGCGCCCTATGGCCGTCCCGAAGAAGAGAACTTCAAGCGCCCGTCGCGACAAGCGCCGCGCCAATCACAAAGCCGGCAAGTCGCCCCTGGCGCGCTGCCCGCGCTGCCACAGCCCGCACATCCCGCATCGGGTCTGCCCGACTTGCGGCACCTATGCCGGCCGCGAGGTCGTCTCCCACAAAGTCACCGACCCGACGGTGACCTCCGCCGACAGCTGATCCACCAGTGGCGCCGAGCCGCCCGGTGACGATCGCCCTCGACGGGTTCGGGGCAGAGCAGGGTTTCGACGTACTGGCCGAGGGGGCGCGCCGCGCCGCGGCCGATGGGATCGGCGTCAGGGTCTTCGGGCCGCAGCGCTCACTCGGGCTCGACGGGGTCGAGGGGATCGAGGTGGTGCCGACCACCGAGTGGATCGGCAACGACGACGACCCCGTCCACTCGGTGCGCGAGCGCAAGGAGGCCTCGGTTGTGCGCGCCGCCACCGCCGTCGCCGAGGGCAACGCCGTGGCGATGGTCAGCCTCGGCTCGACCGGGGCGACGATGGCCGCCGCCACCTTCGGCCTGAAGCGCCTCAAAGGCGTGCAGCGACCGGCACTCGCGGTGCCCATCCCTTCGCCGAAGAAATCGGTGCTCTTCCTCGACGTCGGCGCCAACGTCGAGGTCCGCGCCCAGCACCTCGTCCAGTTCGCCTTTCTCGGCGCCGCCTTCGCCGCCGCGGTGCAGGACGTGCACGAGCCGACAGTCGGCCTGCTCACGGTCGGCGAGGAGGCGGGCAAGGGCCGGGCGGAGATCGTCGAGGCCCACCGGATCCTGACCGAGGCGCCGGGGATCAACTTCGCCGGCAACATCGAGGGCGGCGACCTGCCCGCGGCGAAGGTCGACGTCGTCGTCACCGACGGCTTCACCGGCAACGTGGCGCTGAAGGTGATGGAGGGCGCGGCGAAGGAACTCGCCGGGGCGATCTCCGACGCGGCTCGCAAGAACGTGGTCTCCGCGGCCGGCGGGATGCTGCTGAAACCGGCGCTGGGCGGACTGCGCAAGAAATTCGACCCCGACACGACCGGCGGGGCGATCCTGCTCGGGCTGCGCTCGATCGCGATCGTCGGCCACGGCTCCTCCGGCGCGGATGGAGTGGCCAACGCGGTCCGGCTCGCCGCCCGCACCGCCAAAGTCGACGCCGTCGGGCGCACCGCGGCGCTGCTGCAGGAGGGCGGCGCCGGCCGCGCCGCCTTGGCCGGCGACGAGCTTTCGCGATAATCCGGCCGATGGAGCGCGACGAAGTCATGACCTTGGTCCGCGAGCACCTTTCCGAGGAGCTCGAAGTCGACCCCGGCCGGATCGAGGAGAGCACGCGCTTCCGCGAGGACCTCGAGGCCGACTCGCTCGACCTCTACGAGCTGGTGATGGAGCTGGAAGACCGCTACGGGATCAAGGTCACCGAGGAGGAGGCCACCAGGATCTCGACGGTCGGCGACGCGGTGGCCTTCGTCCTCGAGCGGGCCCCAGCCTGAGATGGGCGGGACGCCGGCGGCCGATGACGACGGCGCCGGTCGCGAGGCCGACGACCTCGCCGGTCGAGAGGCGGTCGCCTCACTCGCCGGCCTGATCACCGATCTGCCTGAGCACCTGCGCCGCCAGGCGCTCACCCATTCTTCCTGGACCGAGCGGCGGATCGACTCCTTCGAGCGGCTCGCCTTCCTCGGCGACAGCGTGCTCGGCCTCTCGGTCGCCGGGGCGCTCTACCGACGCTTTCCCGATGTCGCCGCCGGGGGGCTGACCAAGATCCACAACCAGGCCGTGTCGGGGGTGTCGTGCGCGGCGGTCGGGCGGTTGCTCGGGGTGCCGGAGATGCTGCGGGCGAACGAGCCTGAGGACGTCACCGCGGCGATCCCGGCCGAGGTCCTGCTCGACGGCGAGCGGCCGCTGCCGGAGGCGACCGAGGCGCTGATCGGCGCCTGTCACGTCGCCTTCGGCTTCGAGCGCACGGCGGCCGCGGTGGCAGCCGCGTTCGAGCCGCGGATCGAGCTCGCCTCGGAGACCCGGATCGACTTCAAGAGCGCTTTGCAGGAGCTTTTGGCGCGGCGCGGGGCGCGCGTAAGCTACGAGGTGACGGCCGCCACGGGCCCCCCGCACCGACGCACATTCGAGGTGGCGGCGATCGTCGATTCCGAGCGGGTGGGGGCGGGCGAGGGGAGGAGTAAGAAGGCGGCTGAGCAGGTGGCGGCGGAGGAGGCTTTGAGGGCTTTGGGCGGTTAGGCAGCGGGCTTGGAGGGGGCGGACTCGGGGGACCCCTTCTCTCACAACAGCGGGGAGGTTCGTTCAGGGGTCCCCCGATTCCGCCTAACGGATCGCAGGCGTGACCCAGCAGGCCGCAAAGTGGGACCTTCCGTAAGTCGCTTTTCGTCCGGGTGATGGAGGAAGCTGAAGGGACGTATGTATCTGAGATCCATATCGATGAAGGGCTTCAAGTCCTTCCCTGAGCGGGTGAGCCTCGAGTTCTCGCCCGGCGTCAGCGTGATCGTCGGGCCGAACGGCTCCGGCAAGAGCAACATCACCGACGCGGTGCTGTGGGCGCTCGGCGAGCAGAGCCCGGGCGCGATCCGCGGTGCCTCGATGCAGGACGTGATCTCGGCGGGCGGCAAGAACACCGCCCAGCGGCGCGAGGCTCAGGTCGAGGTGGTGATCGACAACTCCGACGGCAAGGCGGCGACCGAGTTCTCGGAAATCGCGGTCGAGCGGAGGCTCGATCGCTCCGGCGACGGCGGCTACCGGCTGAACGGGGCGCGGGCGCGGCTCGCCGACGTCAGCGACGTCCTCTCCGACACCAACCTCGGGCGTGAGATGCACTCGGTGATCAGCCAGGGTCGGGTCGAGTCGATCATCCACTCGAAACCGCGTGAACGGCGGCTCCTGATCGAGGAGGCGGCGGGCCTCGGCAAGCACCGCAAACGGCGCCGGCGGGCCGAACTGAAGCTGCGCGGGACGCGCGACAACCTCGACCGGGCGCTGGACGTCGAGCGCGAGGCGCGGGCGCGGCTGCGGCCGCTCAAACGGCAGGCGCAGGCGGCCGAAATCGGGGCGCGGATCGAGCGCGAGGAAATGGAATTGAAGGCGCGCATCGTCTCCGAGGAGCTCCGCTTCGGCGCCGACCGGGCAGCCGCGGCGGCGAAGGCGGCGGCCGCCGCAAGAAATAAGAGAGGCACCCTGGAGGCGCAATTGTCCGAGGTGAGCAAACGGCGCTCCGCCGCCGAGGAGCGCTTCGCCGAGCGCGACCGGGCGCGGACCCAGGCCTGGGGCCTGCTGACCAAGTTGCGCGCCGAGTCCGAGCGGGTCGCGGTGCGGGTGGCGGGGCTCTCGCGCTCGGAGTCCGAGGTCGAGGCGCGGCTGGAGGCGCTGCGGGCCGAGCTCGGGCCACTGACCCTCGACGTCTCGAGCGGCGGCGCGCCGGGCCAGCGGGCGCGGAAACTGGAGGAGGAGTTGGGCGAGGTGGACGCCGGGCTGCGCGCGGCGCTCGACGGGCTTTCGACGGCGCGCTCCGACGACTCCTCGGAGACCGCGCGCGAGCATGCGCTCGGTGGTGTCCGGTCGGGCTCGGAACGGGCGATCCGCCACGCGCGGCGCGCCGAGGGCCTGCTCGGCGAGCGCCACCGGGAGAAGATGCGGGCGCGGCTGGCGGGCGGCGAGGAGCTGCTCGACGACGTGCGGGCGGCGCTCAGGGCGGTCGAGGCGGCCGCCGGCGCGATCCGCGCCCGGGTCGAGCGGACCGAGTCGACCGTGGTCGGCAACGAGGGTGATGGCGACGAGATCGCCGACGAGCTGCGGGCCTGCTCGAAGATCGAGTTCGAGCTGCAGGGCCAGATGCGCTCGGTCGCGGAGGAACTGACCCAGGCCGAGGTCGAGGCCGCCCACCTCGGCGACCGCCGCGCCGAGGCGGAGCGCGAGATGGCCGTGATCGTCGAGAAGCTGGGCGAGGAGGTGCCGCCCGCCGAGGCCGCGATGACGGAGGAGGAGCGCGGCGACATCGATCGCCGGCTCGAACGTCTCGACCGTCGCCGCGCCCAGATCGGCCCGGTCAACCCATTGGCGGAGCGCGAATACGAAGAGGCGTCAGACCACGTCGAGCAGCTACAGGCGCAGCGCGAGGACACCGAGCGGGCGATGCGCGAGCTGGAGTCGCTGATCCGCGAGATCGACGACGAGATCGAGCGCGCCTTCGAGGAGACCTTCGAGGCGACGGCGACGAACTTCGAGGAGATGGTCGAGCATCTCTTCCCCGGTGGCCGCGGCCGGTTGCGGCGGGTCAACCTGCGGGCGGTCCGCGACGACGAGCAGGCCCCCGCCGCCGCGGGGGAGGAGGGCGAGGCCGCCGAATCGGATCCCGACGAGGAGGAGCGCGAAGAACGCGACGAGTTCGGGGTTGAGATCGAGGTCAACCCGGCGGGCAAGTCGACCCGCAAACTGTCGCTGATGTCGGGCGGCGAGAAGTCACTGGTCGCGCTCGCCTTCGTCTTCGCCGTTTTCCTCGCCCGGCCGTGCCCCTTCTACATCCTGGACGAGGTCGAGGCCGCCCTCGACGACGCCAACATCGACCGCTTCCTGCAGCTGATCCGGCGCTTCTCCGACCGCGCCCAGTTCGTCATCGTCACCCACCAGAAACGCACCATGGACGCCGCCGACGTCCTCTACGGGGTGACCATGGGCGGCGACGGCGTGACCAAAGTCGTCAGCCGCAAACTCCCCCGCGACCGCACGTCCGAAGACGAAGACGACGAAGCCGAGAGCGACGGCCCCGAGCCCCTCTCCGCCGTCGCCTGAAGAATCCGCAATCGCGCCTCTGCGGCACCCCGCAGCTACGAACGACGAAGCGGCAGTCCCGTCCTGCGCGTCCGTCCACCAGCGCTCCACAGGCGGGGGATCTGACCCCCTCCGAACGGCTTGTAACGAGGGCCCTTCCCCAATCTCGGACGGCCGCCCCCGATCCAGCCCGAGTTTGAGCGAGGAGGGGGTCAGATCCCTCGCCCTTAACAGGCTCTTCCCGGTCTGACCCTCGCACCCCCGGCTAATCTCCCTGCAAGGAGGGAGCAATGGCTCAGCGCCATATGGACCGACTGTCGGCGTTCGACACGTCGTTCCTCGCCAACGAGAAGGACAACGCGCACATGGCGATCGGGGCCATCTTGGTCTTCGACGGTCCGCCGCCGACCGAGGACGAGTTCCTCGCTCAGATCCGCTCGCGCCTGCACCAGCTGCCGCGCCTGCGCCAGCGCCTGCTGACCCCGCCGCTCGGGCTCGGTACCCCGTTCTGGGTCGACGACGAGACCTTCGACGTGCGCCGCCACGTCTCCGGCGCGACCCTGCCGGCGCCGGGAACCGATGCCGAGCTGCGCGGCCTCGCCGGCCGCCTGCTCGCCCCGCCGCTCGACCGTCGCAAGCCGCTCTGGGAACTGACCTTGGTCGGCGGCTTCGCCGCGGAGCGCTTCGCCGTCGTCTACAAGACCCACCACGCGATGGCCGACGGGATCTCCGCGGTCGACATCGGGATGCTGCTCTTCGACGTCGAGCCGACCACCGAGCCGCCCGCGCCTGAGGAGCCTTGGCGGCCGCACCGAACGCCGTCCCATGCCAGCCTGGGCGTCCGCGCGGCGACCGGGGTCATCGCCACCCTCCGGCGCATGTTGCGCTGGCTGACCGGGGCCGCCCGCGACCCCGCCGACGCCTCGCGCCGCACCGGCGACGGCGTGATCGGCCTCTGGGAGGTGACCTGGAATCTCTTGCGCCCCGCCCCGCGCGTGCCGATCAACCCGCCCGGCGTCGGCCCGCGCCGCGACTTTGCCTGGGAGCAGTTCGACCTGGGTGAGTTCAAGCGGATCAAGAACGCCCTCGGCGGCACCGTCAACGACGTCTCGCTGGCCGTCGCCACCGGCGCCCTCCGCGCCTGGTTCAAAGAACAGGAGATCGCCACCGACGACCTCGAGCTGAAGGCCCTGGTCCCGGTCTCGATCCGCACGATCGATGAGCACGGCGAGCTGGGCAACAAACTGACCGCGATGCGCGGTCCGCTGCCGGTCGGCCTCGCCGACCCGGCGGAGCGACTCGCCACGATCTCCACCGCGATGGACGGCCTCAAGGCGTCCAAGCAACCGCTCGGCGCGGAAGCGATCTGGGGCCTGAACGACTGGTTTCGCGACTTCGCCCCGCCGGTCCTGCTCGGCCCGACCGCGGCGATCAACTTCTCCACCCGCCTCTTCAACCTGCTGGTCACCAATTTCCCCGGCCCGCAGATCCCCTTCTACGCGCTCGGCCGCGAGCTGGTGGCGATCCACCCGGTCGGCTTCCTCGCCCGCCGGCACGGCCTGGCGATCGCGATCCTCTCCTACAACGGCCGCGTCAGCTTCGGCCTGCTGGCCGATCCCGACTCGGTCCCCGGGGTCGAGCGACTGGCCGCCCACCTCGAGACGGCGGTCGCCGAGCTGAGCGCCGCCGCGCCCCGGGTGGCCCCGCCGCTAGCCTCCCCGGGCGATGGCGACCAGCTGGCAGGAGATGATCGACCTCGGTTCGCGCGAGCCCGCGAACGTCGCGCCGCCGGCTGAGGCCGAGCCGGAGCAGCGGCGCGGCGTCTTCCGTCGCCTGCGCGAGAGCCTTTCCAAATCCCGCCAGGCGCTGGCGGAGGAGATCAGCGCCTCGGTCTTCGAGAAAATCGACGACGAAACCTGGGAACTCCTGGAGGAGGCGCTGATCCTCGCCGACGTCGGCGCCCCGACCACCGCCGCGGTGGTCGAAAAACTCGAGCACGAGGTCGACTCCGGCGCCGTCCCCGCCGAGGGCGAGCCGATCCGCGACCGGCTGATCGAGATGCTGGCCGAGGTCGCCTCGACCGCCCGCGCCAAGATCGACCTCTCGGCCCAGCCCGCGGTGCTGATGATGGTCGGGGTCAACGGCACCGGCAAGACGACGACGATCGGCAAGATCGCCTGGCACCTCTCGAAAGAATTCGGCCTCTCGGTGGTGATGGGGGCGGGGGATACCTACCGCGCCGCCGCTGCCGAGCAGCTGGCCGAGTGGGCGAATCGGGCGGGCGCCGAGCTGGTCCGCGGCCAGGCCGGGGCCGACCCCGGTTCGGTCGCCTACGACGCGATCTCGGCCGGCGTCGCGCGCAGCGCCGACGTGGTGATCATCGACACCGCCGGCCGCCTCCACACCCAGGACAACCTGATGGAGGAGCTCGCCAAGGTGCGCCGCGTGATCGGCAAACTGATCCCCGAGGCGCCACACGAGACGCTGATCTCGATCGACGCGACCACCGGCCAGAACGGGCTGCGCCAGGCGAAGGTCTTCTCCGAAGCGGTCCAGGTGGACGGCGTCGTCATCACCAAGCTTGACGGCACCGCGAAGGGCGGTATCGCCCTGGCGATCGCCTCCGAACTCGGTATCCCGGTGAAGCTGATCGGGGTGGGGGAGAAACTCGAGGACCTGCGTCCCTTCGACCCCGCCGAGTACGCCGCCGCGCTCCTCGGCGAGTAACCCCCGACGCTTGTCGCCCACAGGGCGACAAGCGTCGAACGCGTAAGCTGAGGAGATGTTCGACCAGCTTTCCGATCGCCTCCAGTCGACCCTTTCGGACGTCCGCTCGCGGGGCAAACTGAGCGAGTCCGACATCGACTCGGCGATGCGCGACATCCGCCTCGCGCTGCTCGAGGCGGATGTCAACTTCAAAGTCGTCAAAGCGTTCACCAAAACGCTGAAAGAGCGCTGCCTCGGCGCCGAGGTGATGGACAGCCTCGACCCCGGCCAGCAGGTGGTGAAAATCGTCAACGAGGAGCTGGCCGACCTGATGGGCGGCGAGGGCGTCGACCTCGCGGTCGCCAACTCCGGCCCGACCGTGATCCTGATGGCAGGCCTGCAGGGCTCCGGTAAGACGACCGCCTGCGCGAAGCTCGCCGCCTACTTCAAGAAGCAGCGTAAAGACGTGGCGCTGGCTGCCTGCGATGTGTACCGGCCCGCCGCGGTCGAGCAGCTGATCACGATGGGGCACCGTGCGGGCGCCCACGTCTACGAGAAAGGCACCGACGCCGACCCGGTCGACATCGCCACCTGGGCGCTCGACCGCGCCCGCGAGGAGCGCCGCGACTACCTGATCATCGACACCGCCGGCCGTCTCCACATCGATCAGGACCTGATGAAGGAGTTGTCGCAGATTCGCGACAAGACCAAGCCCGACGACGTGCTGCTGGTGGTCGACGCGATGACCGGCCAGGACGCGGTCGGGGTCGCCGAATCGTTCGCCGAGGCGGCCCAGTTCGACGGCGTCGTGATGACCAAGCTCGACGGCGACGCCCGCGGCGGCGCCGCGCTCTCGGTCAAGGCGGTCACCGGCAAGCCGATCATGTTCGCCTCGACCGGCGAGAAAATCGAGGACTTCGACAAGTTCCACCCGGACCGGATGGCGCAGCGGATCCTCGGCATGGGCGACGTGCTCAGCCTGATCGAGCGGGCCGAATCGCAGGTCGACGAGAAGTCCGCCGAAGAGCTCGAGGAAAAACTCAAAAAGGACCAGTTCACGCTGGAGGACTTCCTCACGCAGATGAAACAGGTCCGCAAAATGGGCCCGCTGAGCGGGATCCTCGGGATGCTGCCGGGGATGGGCGCGATGAAACAGCTGAAGAACGCAAACATCGACGAGCGCCAGCTCGACCGCACCGAGGCGATCATCCTCTCGATGACCCCGGCCGAGCGCCACGACCCGACCCTGATCAAGGGCAAGCGGCGCAAACGGATCGCCGACGGATCGGGAACGCGGGTGCAGGAGGTACGGGCGCTGGTCAAGCAGTTCGACCAGATGCGGGTGATGATGCGCTCGATGGCGAACGGCAAGATGCCGGACCCGCAGAAACTCATGCAGATGAGCGGCCAGGCACCGAGACCCAAGGTTCGTCGGCGCTAAAAGCCGGCAAACCGGCACGTCCTCCGCTTCGCATCCGGGCGTGCCGGGCCAACCCCGAGCGCGGTTTCCGCTACAGTTCTCCGCCGCATGGCAGTCCGAATCAGACTTAGACGAGTGGGTTCCAAGAAGAACCCGATTTGGCGGATCGTCGTCGCCGATAAACGTTCCCCGCGCGACGGGCGGACGATCGAGACGATCGGCCAGTACAACCCGCAGACCGAGCCCTCGACGATCGTCCTCGACGAGGACCGCGCTCGCCACTGGATCGAGCACGGCGCCCAGCCGTCGGAGACGGTGGCCCACCTGTTGCGCACCAAGGGCATCGCCGCCCACGGCAGCTAAGCGCCGTGCCTGGCGACGCTCGCCCTCTCTGGCTTGCCATCGCCGCGCCCGGCGGCGTCCTCGACCGCTCGACGTGGCGCTGCCACGCCTTCGGGTCTGCGTCCTTGCCGGCCACGCCGATGGCTGCGCCAGAACCGGCCAAGCCTCACCAGGCACGGCGCTAGGTCCCGGCGATGACCGAGCTGCTCGAATTCCTCGTCAAGGCCCTCGTCGAGGATCCTGACGCGGTCGAGGTCGAGGAGCTCGAGGAGGACGGCGATCTCGTCTACGAGATCAGCGTCGCCGACGGCGACCTCGGTCGGGTGATCGGCAAAGGTGGCCGCGTCGCCAACGCGATCCGGACGATCGCCAAGGCGGCGGCGGTGCGGATCGACCGCCGCGTCATCGTCGACATCCTCGACTGATCCGGCCGGCGGCACGCCGTGCGGCTCGACATCTTCTCCCTCTTCCCGGAGGCGTTTGACTGGCTGCAGACGCAGCGCCCGGTGCAGAACGCGCTGCGCGAAGGCAACGAGCTGCGGCTCTTCAACTACCGCGACTCGACCCCGCTCTCGGGGCGGCAGGTCGATGACGCACCCTACGGCGGCGGCGCCGGGATGGTGCTGCGGGTCGACGTGATCGACGCGGCGCTGCAGGACGCCTACGGCGAAGGGGCGCGGCCGCGGATCGTGCTGCTGACCCCGACCGGGCGACTGCTCGACGACGAGCTGGCCGATGAACTGGTCGCCGAGCCGCATGTGGCGCTCCTCTGCGGCCGCTACGAGGGCTTCGACGAGCGGATCCACGAGCATTTCGCCGACGACGAGGTGTCGATCGGGCGCTACGTGCTGGCCGGGGGAGAGCTGCCGGCGATGGTCGTCGCCGACGTGATGATGCGGAAGCTGCCGGGGGCGCTCGGCAACGCCTCCTCGGCCGCCGAGGACTCCTACAGCCAGTTGCTGGAGGGGATGCCGGAGTACCCGCACTACACGCGGCCGCCGGTCCACCGGGGCTGGTCGGTGCCCGAGGTGCTGCTCTCCGGCGACCACGAGAAGGTGCGCGAGTGGCGCCTGGAGAGGTCACGCGAACGTGCCGAAGCGTTCGCAGCGCAGGAGCGGAAGGCCGCTCCCGACACGGAATAGCTACCATTCTCCGACCGCGCGGATCCCACCAGGGGGCTGGGCGGTTTTTCTTCGCCACCAACCAACCCCCCCGAGAGACTTCAGATGAGCTCAGTGATCGACAGCATCGAGCGCGACCAGCTGAAAAAGGGCCTGCCGCCCTTCGAGCCCGGTGACCGCGTCAAAGTCCACTTCCAGGTGATCGAGGGCACGCGCAAACGCACCCAGGTCTTCGAGGGCGTGGTGCTGCGCCGGCAGGGCTCGGGCGCGCGTGAGACCTTCACCGTGCGCAAGCAGTCCTTCGGCGTCGGGGTCGAGCGGACGTTCCCGCTCCATTCGCCGAAGATCGAGAAACTCGAGGTCGCGGCGCGCGGTGACGTGCGACGGGCCAAGCTCTACTACCTGCGCGGCCGGATCGGCAAGGCTGCCCGCGTCGCCGAGCGCCGCTGGGGGATCGACGAGGCAATGGTCTCGAGCGCCGCGCCGGCAGCCGACGAGTTGACCGCGGTCGATGCCGAGGGTGTGAGCCAGGAGGAGGTCGTGCCGGAGGCTGTCCCGACCGAGGCCGAGGCGGCCGCGGCGGAGGTCACCGAGGACGCGCCTGAGGCCGCCGCCACTGAGGAGGCTCCCGCCGCGGAGGCGGAGGCCGCCGATGCACCCGAGGAGCCCACGGACGAGGAGCCGGACAAATCCGGTGACTCCGACGAGGACTCCGCGGGCTGAAACTCTCGCTGCCCAAGCCGAAGGGCAAAGCGGGCGGCCTGATCGAGTTGGTCGTCATCGTCGCGCTTGCCCTCGGGTTGGCGCTGGCGCTGCAGGCCTGGGTGGTGAAGCCCTACCAGATCCCCTCGGGCTCGATGGAACCGACGCTGGACGTCGGGCAGCGGGTCCTCGTCAACCGCTTCATCTACCACCTGCACGAACCGCACGCGGGGGACATCGTCGTCTTCCACCCGCCGGCGGGCGCCGAGACGGCGGCCGAGTGCGGGGTCGACGTGTCCGAGCGTGAGGCCTGCCCGAAGCCGACCCCGCAGGAGTCGAGCCAGAATTTCATCAAGCGGATCGTCGCCGTCGGCGGCGATACGCTCTCGATCAAAGAAGGGCACCCGGTCGTCAACGGGGTGGAGAAGACCGATGAGCCCTACATCAGGCCTTGTGGATCTTCCACGGTCTGCAATCTGCCGAAGACGATCACGATCCCGAAGGGCTACTTCTTCATGATGGGCGATAACCGCGGGGCCAGCGACGACAGCCGTTATTGGGGCCCGGTGCCGAAGGCCTGGCTCGTCGGTGAGGCCTTCGCGACCTACTGGCCCCCGGACCGGATCGGCACCCTTTAGGCGTTCTTCGCCTTTTCCGGGGAGAATCGCGCGCGGTGAACTTCAGGATCCCGAAACCGAAGTCGAAAGCGGGCGGGCTGATCGAGCTCGTGGTGATCGTCGCCCTGGCTCTGGCGCTGGCCTTGGCGATCCAGGCCTGGCTGATCAAGCCCTACCAGATCCCCTCGGGCTCGATGGAACCGACGCTCGACGTCGGGCAGCGGGTCCTCGTCAACCGCTTCATCTATCACCTGCACGAACCGCACGCGGGGGACATCGTCGTCTTCCACCCGCCGGCAGGGGCAGAGTCGAGCAGCGAATGCGGGGTGCTGGTGAAGAAGATGCAGCCGATGGAATCGGGGGAGCCGTGCCCGAAACCGACGCCGCAGGAGTCGAGCCAGACCTTCATCAAGCGGATCGTGGCGGTCGGCGGCGACACCCTCTCGGTCAAAGATGGTCACCCGGTGGTGAACGGGGTGGAGAAGACCGACGAGTCCTACATCAACCCCTGCGGGGGCGGTTATGAGTGCAATTTGCCGAAGTCGATCAAGATCCCGCCCGGTTACTTCTTCATGATGGGGGACAACCGTGGCGAAAGCGACGACAGCCGCTTCTGGGGACCGGTCCCCAAGTCGTGGATCATCGGCGAGGCCTTCGCGACCTACTGGCCCCCCGATCGAATCGGCCTCCTCTGACGAAGGGGAGATGGCGCCCGCCCGCGAGGGCGGCGAGGTGAAGCGCCGCCCCGGCGGCAAGCTGCACCAACGGCGGCTGCGTCGTAGCCAACGACTCTTCGACTTCGACCGGGGGCTCGCCCATCGTTTCGTCGCGGGGACGGACGAGGCGGGGCGCGGCTGCCTCGCCGGGCCGCTGGTGGCGGCCGCGGTTCTCTTCGACTACGACCGGCTCTCGGTGAGTGACCGCCGCATCCTCGGCGGCATCCACGACTCGAAGCAGATGACCGAGGAGGCGCGCCTCGAGATGTACCCCTGCGTGCTGCGGGCGGCGGCGCGGGTGAGCATCGTGGTGCGCTCGGCGCCGGGGATCGACCGGCGCGGCCTGCACGTGACCAACTGCGAGGCGCTCGGCGACGCCCTGGCGCGCCTCGAGCCCGGTCCCGAGGCGATCTGCCTGGTCGATGGATTTCGCCTGCCGCGCTGCGAGGTCCCACATCGGCGCGTGGTCGGCGGTGACCGCACCAGCGCCGCGATCGCCGCGGCCTCGGTGCTGGCGAAGGTGACCCGCGACCGCTACATGCATGAAGCCGCCGAGCGCCATCCCGGCTGGGGCTTCGACGAACACGTCGGCTACTCGACCCCCGAGCACCGCGCCGCGATCGAGGAGCTCGGCATCTCACCGCTTCACCGCCGTTCCTTCGCCAGCGTCGCGTATACCCAGTTGGGGCTAGAAGGCGGCGACAATGTGCTCGACCTCGAGGACTACATCGTCGCGGTCGAGGAGGACCCCGACGGCGTCGAAGCGGATCTCGGCGTAGCGCGGGGTTGAGCCCGCCTCCCGCCGCTCGGCCAGCCAGGCCGCGGCGAGGCGCCGCACCTGGAGCTGCTTGCGCGGCGTGACCCAGAGGACCGGCCGCTCGGGGCCGACCTTGTTCCCGGCACGGGCCGCCTTCACCTCGACGAAGACGAGCGCGGGGCGATCGAGGACGACCAGGTCGAGCTCGCCGTATTTGGTGCGGGCGTTGCGGGCGAGGATCTCGTAGCCGAGCGAGCGGAGGTGTTCGGCGGCTCGGGCCTCGGCGAGACGGCCGGTGCGGAGGCGGGTGACGGTCATGGCCGCGACTGTTGCGGACCGCAGCGCCGTTTCGGCCGGGCGTAGCTGAATTGGCACGGAGACGGCGCCGAAGAATTACTTCCTGCGCGCCACCTGTGTGGATCGGCCTCCTAGCGTCGTCGTCGTGCTCGCCACCGCCCACACCTTCACCCTCGACGGCATCTCCGCCCGGCCCGTACGGGTCGAGGTCGACGTCCACCGGGGGCTGCCCGGCTTCGCGATCGTCGGCCTGCCCGACGCGGCGGTGCGCGAGGCGAGAGAGCGGGTCCGCGCCGCGCTGGTCAACTGCGGCTTCGAGTTCCCGTTGCAGCGGATCGTCGTCAACCTGGCTCCCGCGAGCCTGCGTAAGGCGGGGCCGGGGATGGACCTGGCGATCGCCGCGGCGCTGCTGAGCGCATCCGGCCAGCTCGAGTGGGCGGAGATGGAGCGGATCGCGCTGGCCGGTGAGGTGGCGCTCGACGGAGGGGTCCGGCCGATCCACGGGGCGCTGGCGATCGCCGAGGCGGCGCGCGAGAGCGGGGCGAAGGCGGTCGTCCTCCCGGCCGAGAACGGGCCGGAGGCGGCGCTCGCGGGCGGCATCGATGTGGTGCCGCTGGAGACCGTCGCCGGGCTCCCGGCGTTGGCGGCGGGGGAGAGGGCGCCGTCGCCGGAGCCGTTGCGGCTGCGGAGCGCCCCGGCGGTGGGCGCGCCGGACCTCGCCGACCTGCGCGGCCAGTCCCATCTGCGCCGCGCGCTCGAAGTCGCCGCCGCCGGAGGACATTCGCTGCTCATGGTCGGCCCGCCGGGAGCGGGGAAGTCGCTGGCGGCGAGCCGCCTGCCCTCGATCCTGCCGCCACTCGGCGACCAGGAGGCGTTGGAGGTGGCGCGGATCGCCAGCGCCACCGGCCGATTGGCGGTCGGGCTGCCTGCCGGTCGTCCGTTCCGCGCGCCCCACCACACGATCAGTGCCGCCGGGCTGATCGGCGGTGGCACTCCGCCGCGCCCCGGCGAGATCACCTTGGCGCATCGCGGATGCCTTTTTCTCGATGAGCTCTGTGAGTTTCGTCGCGACGTCCTCGAGGCGTTGCGGGCCCCGCTCGAGACCGGCGAGGTGGCGATCGCGAGGGTGGGTGGGAGGCGGCGCCTGCCCTGTCGCTTCATGTTGGTCGCCGCCTCGAACCCATGCCCATGCGGGCGCGGGGAGGACGACCCGGCCTGCACCTGCCTCGGTGCCCAGGTCCAGCGCTACCAGGGCAAGCTGAGCGGTGCGCTCGCCGACCGGATCGACTTGCTGGCGGCGGTGGCGCAGCCGTCGGCGGAGGAGATCGGGGGTGCGCCGGGGGAGCCGTCGGCGGCGGTTCGCGACCGGGTCTGCGCGGCGCGGGAGCGCCAGGAAGCGCGACTGGGGCAGGGGCGCTGCAACGCCGAGATGACGCCGGCGGAGGTTCGCGGCTGTCCGATCGACCCGGCCGCCGCCGCGCTCCTCGCCGACCTCTACGCGCGTCGGCGCCTCAGCGGTCGCGCCCACGACCGCGCCCTGCGGCTCGCCCGCACCGTCGCCGACCTCGCCGGGGTCGAGCGGATCGGCGAGGAGGAGATGGCCCAGGCCCTCCAGCTGCGGAGGCGGGACCGTGTCTGAGCTATCTGCCTGTGTCGAGTGCCTGCGCCGCTCCTGGCTCCTGGCGCTGCTCGGCCCCTACATCGAGAGGACGGCGACCGGGTCGATCGGGAAGCGCTCCCCGGAACTGCTGCGGCTCGCCAACGAGGATCTGCTCGAAGCCGTCGCGCCGAACACGGGGCGGCGGTTGCTCGGTGAGGTCGAGGCGCTCGGCGAGGCTGAGCTCAGAGACCGCCTCGACGCGGCCGAGTGCTGGTCGGTCTGTCGGCACCACGACCGCTACCCGCCGGGTCTGGGCGACGCCGCCGACGCACCCTGGGCGCTGATCGGTCGCGGCGACCGCGAGCTTGTCTGCGACCTGGAGCCGCAGGCGGCGGTGACGATCGTCGGCTCGCGGCAGGCGACCTCCTACGGCCGCGAGGTCGCGCGAGAGTTGGCGCGGGAGGTGAGCGCGGCGGGGCTGGTCGTGGTCAGCGGGCTCGCCTTCGGGATCGACGCCTGCGCCCATCGCGGTGCGCTCGACGCGGGCGGCCGCACCCTGGCGGTCCTCGGTTGCGGGCCGGACCGCCCCTACCCGGCCGCCCATCGCTCCCTGTGGCGCCGCGTGGTCGAGACCGGCGCCGTGATCTCCGAGTTGCCGCCCGGATCGACGCCGTGGAGGTGGAGTTTCCCGGCGAGGAACCGAGTCATGGCGGCGCTGGCCGGGATGACCGTGGTGGTCGAGGCGGCCGCCCGGTCGGGCTCACTGATCACCGCCGACCTCGCTGCCGACCTCGGCCGCGATCTCGGCGCCGTGCCCGGCCCGGTCACCTCGCGCGCCTCCGCCGGTCCGAATGAGCTGCTGGCGGGCGGCTGCTGCGTCGTCCGCGACGGACAGGACGTTCTCGACGCGCTCCTCGGCGTCGGCGCCACCCGTCTCCAGCGCTTCGGTCCGCCGCTCGATGCGGAGCTGACTGCCGTGCTGTCCGTGATCGAATCAGGAGCGACCGGCGCGGACTCCTTCGACCTGCCCGCCGCGCGCGCCTCCGCGGCTCTCGCCCGCCTGGAGCTCCTCGGCTACCTCGCGCCGACCGCGATCGGCACCTTCACCCGCACCCTCCTCGTCCCACCGCCCACGCCCGCCGAGCACTAGATCCACCTCCACCGGTTGCTCATCTAGGCTCCAGCGATGACCGATAGACCGGTACCCGCGGTGCTCTCGATCGCCGGCTCGGATTCGGGCGGCGGTGCGGGCATCCAGGCCGACCTGAAGGCCTTCGCGCGCTGTGGTGTCCACGGGATGACGGCGATCACCGCGCTGACCGCCCAGAACACCGTCGGCGTCGAGGCGGTGGAGACGATCCCGCCGGAGATGATCGTGGCGCAGGTGCGCGCGGTTGCCGAGGACATCGGCGTCGACGCGGTGAAGATCGGGATGCTCGGCAACGTCGCCACGGTCGAGGCGGTGGTCGAGGCGCTCGGCTACGTCGGCGACGCCCCGGTCGTCCTCGACCCGGTGATGGTCGCCGAGTCCGGTGCCCGCCTGCTCGACGACGACGCCTGCGACACGATGGTCGAGAAGCTCCTCCCGCTGGTCACGATCGCGACCCCGAACATCCCCGAGGCGCGGGTGCTCTCCGGGCTCGGCGACGACGCCTCCCAGGAAGACCTCGCCCGCGCGGTGCAGACGCTCGGGCCCGACGCGGTCGTCGTCACCGGTGGCCACTCGGCGGCGCTGGTCGACCTCTTCTTCGACGGCGCGGAACCGGTCGAGATACCCGGCGAGCGCCACCCCGGCGAGGCCGCCCACGGCTCCGGCTGCACCCACTCCTCCTCGATCGCCGCCTTCCTCGCCCGCGGCGCCGAGCCCCTCCAGGCGGCCGTGGCGGCGCGCCAGCTCGCCTCGCTCGCGGTTGCCGCCGGCCTTGGTGGCCTCGGCAAGGGCGCCGGTCCCGTCGACGTCTTCGACCTCGCCGCCCGCGCCCGCGCCGACGCCGAACTCGCTGCCGAGTCCCGGAATTAGTCGCGCCCTTCCGGTCTCGCCCCGTCTGCTCAGTAGATTTCTCCTATGAGCACCGATGCCAGCTCCACCGTGACCGGACTCCCGCGCCCCCGCTCGGCGACCGTTTTCGACGGCCCCGACCGCGCTCACGCGCGCGCCTACATGAAGGGGATCGGGTTCGACGACGACGCGCTCAGCCGGCCGACGATCGGGATCGCCAACACCTGGACCGAGGCGATGCCCTGCAACTTCCACCTGCGCGCCCTCGCCGAGCACATCAAAGACGGCGTCCGTGCCGCCGGCGGCACGCCGATGGAGTTCAACACCGTCGCCGTCTCCGACGGGGTGACGATGGGGACCCAGGGGATGAAGGCCTCGTTGATCAGCCGCGAGGTGATCGCCGACTCGATCGAGCTGATGGCGCGCGGCTACCAGTTCGACGCGATCGTCGCCCTCTGCGCCTGCGACAAGACGATCCCCGGCTGCGCGATGGCGCTGGCCCGCCTCGACGTGCCTTCGGTGCTGCTCTACGGCGGCTCGATCGCCCCCGGCCATTGGCACGGCCGCGACGTCACGATCCTCGACATCTTCGAGGCGATCGGTGCCCACAACGCGGGCGAGATGACCGACGAGGAACTGCACGAGCTGGAGGGCGTCGCCAGCCCCGGCGCCGGCGCCTGCGGCGGCCAGTTCACCGCCAACACGATGGCCTGCGCCTTCGAGGCGTTGGGGATCAGCGCGGGCGGCTCGGCGATGGTCCCGGCCGAAGGCGATGACAAGCCGACCGTCGCCGAGAAAGTCGGCGAGCTGGTGATCCGCGTCCTCGCCGACGACATCACCCCGAGCAAGGTGATCACCAGGGAGTCGCTGGAAAACGCGATCGCCTGCGTCTGTGCCTCGGGCGGCTCGACCAACGGCGTGCTGCACTTGATCGCGCTCGCCCACGAGCTCGACATCGAGCTGACCATGGACGACTTCGAGCGAATCTCCCGGGCGACGCCGCTCTGGGCCAGCCTCAAGCCGGGTGGCCGCTTCGTCGCCACCGACCTCTACGCGGCGGGTGGCGTGCCGGTGCTGCTGAAGCGGCTCGACGACGCCGGCCTCCTGCACCGCGACCAACTCACGGTCACCGGCCAGACGATCGGCGAGGTCGCCGAAGGTGCCACCGAGGCGCCCGGCCAGGAAGTCGTGCTGCCGGTCGACGCGCCGCTGAAGCCGGAAGGCGGCCTCGCGATCCTGCGCGGCAACCTCGCCCCGGACGGCTCGGTGGTCAAGGTCGCCGGCACCGAGCGCCGCCGTCAGACCGGCCCGGCCCGCGTCTTCGAGTCCGAAGAGGAGTGCTTCCGCGCGGTCAAGGACCAGCAGATCAATCCCGGCGACATCGTCGTGATCCGCAACGAGGGCCCGGTCGGCGGCCCCGGCATGCGCGAGATGCTCCAGGTCACCGCCGCGATCGTCGGCGAGGGCCTGGGGGAGAGCGTCGCGATGGTCACCGACGGCCGGTTCTCCGGCGCCACCCGGGGCCTGATGATCGGCCACGTGGCCCCCGAGGCGGCGAAGGGCGGCCCTATCGCGGCGATCCAGGAGGGCGACCAGATCACCGTCGACATCGACGACCGAGCCCTCTCGATCGACCTCCCCGACGACGTGATCGCCGCCCGAATCGCCGCCTACGAACCCCCGCCGCCCCCGCCCGAGTTCCGGCGCGGCGTGATGGGCAAGTACGCCGCCACCGTAAGTTCGGCCGCGCACGGCGCCGTCACCAGCTAGTCCAGGTCTCTGACGGGCTGTCCGGCCGAGCAGATCAAGGACGCAGGGAGCAAGACGAGGGGAGCGCACTCCGGTGCGTGACCCGAAGGCGCGCGACCGAGGACGCCGATATGCGAAGCGCCGGACAGCCCGTCAGGCGTAGCCCATGCGTTCGAGCACGGGAATCTCGCGAATCTGCGGCGGCTGGAGGTGGTCCCAGAGGATGCCGCGGGGGCGGTCGTACTGGCGCTCGATCTCGATCACCGCGCGGGGGGTGGCGATCACGTCGCAGGGGAGGTCGTGGTCGGTGACCAGGAGGTGCTGGCGCAGGATCTGGATCGGGTGGACCGTGGTGGCTACGGTGATGTGGGTGTCGATCTTGCCCGCGTCGACGAGGATCCCGTACTCGAGGTCGTGGTAGCCGCCGCCTTTGCCGACCCGGGCGCCGCTGAGGTTGACGGCGACCGAGCCGCAGAGGACGAAGTCGATCTCGGGCAGGTCGTCGAGGGCGACGACGCGGCCGTGCTTGAGGGCGCCCTTGATCGTCGCCGCCTCCTGGATGGCTTGCTTGGGCAGCGTCTTCGGGTCGAGGACGCGGAAGGGGTGGGGGTCGCGCAGGCGCGGCACCGCCATGATCACGGTCTTGCCTTCTTCCAGCGCCAGGCGCCGCGCGTGCGTCTGCGGCGAGTCCGGGTTGGCCTTGACCACCATCGCCCGTTTCCAGAGCCGGTGGCCGGCCAGCTTCTCGGCTGCCAGCTTCGCCCCGGCGAAGTTCGGGATGCGGCCCTCGGCGCCAGGAAAGCGGGAGACACCTTGGTCTTCCATCGCCTTCCAGACCTCGGCGCGGACCTCATCCTTGGAGCGCATGAGCCGAAACATATCCCTCATTCGGCCGGCCAGAGCGGGCGCCGTCGCACGCCCCACCTACACTGGAGCGGTCCCGTCAACGACCTCTGGCTGTGGGGACAGCAATGGGCCGTAAGTCGAAGTTCGCAGCGATCGCAGCCGTACTTCTCGTCGCCATGGTGGCGGCGGGCGCCTACCTGTACGACCGCTCCCAGGAGGGGAAGATCGCCGGCGGCGTGACGATCGACGGGGTCGACGTCGGTGGCATGGACGCCGACGCCGCGGAAGCGAAGCTGCGCCGCGAGCTGTTGCGGCCGTTGGACCGACCGCTGCGCGTCAAGTTCGGCGACCGGAGCTGGAAGCTCTCGCAGGCCGCGCTGAAGGTGCGCGCCGACATCCATGGCGCGGTCGAGGAAGCCGTCACCGCGAGCCGCGAAGGCGACCTGCCGACCCGGCTCGGCCGCTACCTCGCCGGCGATGACCTCGAACTCGAGATCTCCGCCGACCTCGCCTACTCGCACCGCGCGATCAACAAGTTCGTCCGCCGCGTCGCCGACGACCTCGTCCAGGAGCCGCGCGACGCCTCGGTCGATCCCGGCGCCGACGAACTCGAAGTCGTCGCCTCCCAGCCCGGCCGCAAGGTTCGCGACAACCGCCTCGAGCGCGAACTGCGCGCCGCGGTCGTCGGCGCCGACCGCACCGTCCACGTCCACGTCCACGAGACGAAGCCGGAGGTGACCACGACCGAGGTCGCCCAGCGTTATCCGTCCTACCTGACCCTCGACCGCGGCTCCTTCACCCTGCGCCTCTGGGAGGACCTGAAGCTGACCAAGACCTACACCGTCGCGGTCGGCCAGGAAGGCCTCGAAACCCCCGAAGGCCTCTACGAAATCCAGGTGAAGGAAGAAAACCCGATCTGGCACGTGCCGGAATCCGACTGGGCGGGGGACCTCGCCGGGCAGACGATCCCACCTGGCCCGTCGAACCCGATCAAGGCACGCTGGATGGCGATCTACGAAGGCGCCGGGATCCACGGCACCGAAGAGACCGCGTCGCTCGGCAGCGCCGCCTCGCACGGCTGTGTGCGGATGGCGATCCCCGACGTCGAAGAGCTCTACGACCAGGTCGAAGTAGGGACCCCGATTTTTATTGGTTAGGGCAGAAAGTCGCGGGGGAGCCCCGATCCTTCCCGTGGGTAAAGGGGACGAACGTTCGATGCAGAATGAGAGTCTCGTGCAATGGGATACGGCATTGGCGGGTTACGACCGGGATCTGCGGACCCGCGGTTCGGCCGAGCGGACGCGGCGCGCCTACGCGGTCGACCTCGCCGCCTTCACCGGCTGGGCCAAGGCCCAGCGCCTCGAGCCCGGCGACCTCCGCCACCGTGAGGTGCGCCGCTACGCCGCCTCGCTCTCCTCCGACGGCAAGGCCTCGACCACGGTCGCCCGTCATCTCGCCGCGATCCGCGGCCTCTACGACTTCCTCGTCCGCACCGAGCAGGTCGGCAGCAATCCCGCCGAACTCGTCTCCAGCCCGAAGCGCCCGCAGAAGCTGCCGAACGTGATGACCGGCGAGCAGATGCGCTTGCTGCTGGAGGGAATCCCGGCGCGAACGCCGCTGGAGCTGCGCGACCGCGCGATGTTCGAGCTTGCCTACTCTTGCGGCCTGCGTTGCGAGGAGATCGTCAACCTCGACCTCGACTCGTTCGACTTCGAAGAGGATCAGCTGCGGGTGCTCGGCAAGGGCTCGAAGGAGCGCCTGCTGCCGGTCGGCGAGCCCGCCCGGCGGGCGCTGGAACGCTATCTGCACCGCGGCAGGCGGCCGCTGGCGGGCGATCCGCGTGAGAAGGCCCTCTTCCTCTCCAAGAGCGGCAGGCGGCTCTCCAACTCGGATGTGACGAGACGACTGCGCATATGGGTTTCAAACGTTTCCAGCATCGGCGGTGTGTCGCCGCATTCGCTTAGGCATTCCTTTGCAACGCATCTGCTTGAGGGTGGCGCCGATCTGCGTACGATCCAGGAGTTGCTCGGCCACTCTTCGATCTCCACGACGCAGGTCTACACCCGGGTCGATGCCGCACGCCTGCGTGATACCTACTCCAACACCCACCCGCGCGCATGATCCAGCGTCCCGACCACAAACATAGAATCGACTGACCATGGCGATGGAGACCGGAGTCAAAGAGGTCGAGCTGCGCGAGCTCTGGCGCCGCTACAAAGACCAGGGCGATGCCACCGCGCGCGAGCGCCTCGTGGTCGCCTACTCGCCGATGGTCAAGTTCGTCGCCGGTCGCCTCGGCGCCGGGCTGCCGTCTCATGTCGAGGACGCCGACCTGATCTCCTACGGGCTGGTCGGGCTGATCGGGGCGATCGAGCGCTTCGAGCCGGAGCGCGGGATCAAATTCGAGACCTTCGCGATGACCCGGATCCGTGGGTCGATCATCGACGAACTGCGCTCGCTCGACTGGGTGCCGCGCTCGGTCCGCTCGCGGGCCCGGGAAATCGAACAGTGCCAGGCCAAACTCGAGCACACGCTGCAGCGGGCGCCGACCGAGCAGGAGCTTGCGGACAAACTCGGGATGACCGAAAACGAGCTGCAGAACGCGCTGCTGGAGATCGCCAATTCTTCGGTCTACGCGCTCGACGAGCTGTGGACCGTCTCCGACTCCTCCGGCGATCAGGTCAGCCTGCTCGACACGATCGCCGACGACGGCGCCGCCGACCCGCAGGAGGCGCTCGCCTCGAATGAGGTCAAGGACCGACTGACCGAGGCGATCGGCTCGCTGCCCGAGCGTGAGCAGCTCGTCGTCGCCCTCTACTACTACGAGAACCTGACCTTGCGCGAGATCGGCGAGGTCCTCGGCGTGACCGAGTCGCGCGTGTCGCAGCTGCACACCAAGGCGGTCATGCGGCTGAAGTCCCACCTGCAGCAGGCCTGAACGGCAAGCCCGCATTCACGCAGGCCTTTTGCGATCCCGCATTTTGCGGAAAGCGCCTGCCCGCTGCTAACTTGGGGCGGGTGAGCCCCCAAGGTGCCTGCGCGGTGTGCGGTCGGACGTTTCTCGTCGGCGAGCAGGTGCACTCTTTCGTCTCGACCGAAGGTCGCCACGAGGTCTGCGAGCTGTGTGCGGGGACCACTTCCGAGCTCGGTTGGCTGCCCGCCGACCAGGAGGGGGCGGAGGAGGCCTTGCGCGCCGAAAACGAGCACAAGCCGGGCTTCTTCGCGCGGATGTTCGCCCGCCCGGCGCAGGTGGACGACGACGAGATGCCGCCGCCCCCGGCCGATGCGACCCCGGTCGCGAACCATGAACTTGAGACCGAGCGCTACGACGTCGAGTCCGGGTGGGCGGAGGACGCTCCGCAGGTCGACGCCGAGCTTCCGCCTCCGCCGGTCGCGGAGGAGCCAAAAGCTCTTCCCGATCCCGCCGGCCGCGGTATGCGCCCGCGCCGCCTCCAGCCCGACCTCTCGCCGACGACCCGCTTCGAGCAGGCGATCACCCGCTTCAGCGCCAGCGAAGCCGGCCGCACCGTCGCCGGCCTCACCCGTACGCTCGGCGCGCCCTCGGTCTCGGTCGGCGACTCGGCCGGCGCCGACGACGAGGTCCGCGTCACCGTCGCCTGGGAGCTGACCTGGTACCAGTGGGGCGTCGACCTCAGCGACGAGCTGCGCCCGGTCTACGAGCTCAGCAAGGGCTTCGAGGTCGACGAGATCGACGCCGCCGCGCGCCAGTGGAACGCCTCGGCCCACGACGGCCGCATCGTCATGGTCGCCCCGCGCCGTCGCGAGGCGGCCGACGGCCGGCCGGTCCACCGTTAGATGGTCTGAACCGATGGGAAAGCTGACGGTGAACGTCGACGGCGGCGCGCGCGGCAACCCGGGGCCGGCGGCGATCGGCGTGGTCGTCCGCAACGACGACGGCGTCGTGGTCGAGCAGGTGGGGGAGACGATCGGCGCGACCACCAACAACGTCGCCGAGTACCGGGCGCTGCTGCGCGGGCTCGAGCTCGCCTCCGCCCACGGGGCCACCGAAGTCGAGCTGATCGGCGATTCCGAGCTGGTCGTGCGCCAGATCGAAGGACGCTACAAAGTGAAACACGCGGACATGAAAAAGCTCCATACCCAGGCAAAGGCGATGCTCGCCGACTTCGACGGCTGGACGATCCGCCACGTCAAGCGCGCCCAGAACGCCGACGCCGACCAGCTCGTCAACGAGGCCCTCGACAATGCCTGAGACCGGCGCCACCCCGCGGCCGATCGACCCCGGCGTCGACATCGGCCACGTTCACCTCAAGGTGTCCGACCTCGAGCGGGCGCTCGACTTCTACTGCGGCGTCCTCGGCTTCGAGCTGATGCAGCGCTACGGCGCCGAAGCCGCCTTCATCTCGGCGGGCGGGTACCACCACCACATCGGGCTCAACACCTGGCAATCGCGCGGCGGTTCGCCGCCTCCGCCCGGCACCACCGGGCTCTTCCACGCCGCGATCCGCTACCCGACCCGGGCGGCGCTCGCCGACGCGCTGCGCCGCCTGGTCGAGGCGCGGGTGCCGCTCGAAGGCGCCTCCGACCACGGCGTCAGTGAGGCGCTCTACCTCGCCGATCCGGACGACAACGGGCTCGAGCTCTGCTGGGATCGCCCGCGCGAGGACTGGCCGCAGCCGGCCGAGGGCGAGAAGGTGGCGATGTACACGCGGCCGCTCGACCTGGAGGCGCTGCTCGCCGAGGCGGTGGCGGCGTGAGCACCGTGGCGATCGCCGGCGGTCACGGCAAGATCGCGCTGCTGCTCGGGCAGATGCTGGCCGCGCGCGGTGACAGCGTCCGCGGGCTGATCCGCAACCCCGAACAGGAAGGCGACCTCCGCGCCGTCGGCATCGAGCCGGTCGTCTGCGACCTCGAGGGCGATGGCGACGTGGCCGCCGCGGTGCGTGGCGCCGATGCCGTGGTCTTCGCCGCCGGCGCGGGCTCCGGCTCGGGCGCGGCGCGCAAGACGACGATGGACCTCGAGGGCGCGGTGAGGCTGATCGAGGCCGCCAAGGCGGAGGGCATCTCCCGCTACCTGATGGTCAGCGCGATGGGCGCCGCCGACCCGCCCGCCGCGGCTGCCGATTCCGCCGGCGGCGATGATGTCTTCGGTACCTACCTGCGGGCGAAGGCGGGCGCCGACGAAGCGCTCCGCGCTTCCGGGCTCGACTACACGATCGTCCGCCCCGGCGGCCTCACCGACGATCCGGGCACCGGCCTGGTCAGCATCGCCGAGCGACTCGACCGTGGGCAGGTCCCGCGCGCCGACGTCGCCGCCGTCTTCCTCGCCTGCCTGGATGAGCCGGGAACGATCGGCAAGAGCTTCGACCTGATCGGCGGGGAGACCCCGATCGCCGAAGCCCTTGCCGCGCTCGGCTAGGCGCCGAGGATCGCTTCCACCAGGTTCGCCTTGAACTTCACCGTCCCGGGCACGAGCTGCAGGTTCGGGAAGGGTCCACGGGCGCGCTCGTAGGCGAGCTCCTTGGCCAGGTCACCGACCCCGTTCGAACCGGGCAGCGGCGCCAGGTCGAGGGTGCTCAAGATGCCGAAGGCGTTCCCCGAGGCGTCGAGGAAGCCGCTCCCCGAGTCGCCTGGGATCCCCGGGGTCAGGGTGGTGACGAGGTGCGTCCAGCCTTCCCCTTCGTTGGCGAGCAGCAGGCCCTGCTTCGGGCTCAGCTTGGTGATCCCGCCGCGCAGTTCGGAGTTGCCGTAGGAGTAGATGGTCGCCCCGGGTTCGCCCGGACCGCCGACCCCTTCCGGGCCGCCGAAGCCCGGCACCGAGGGGTTGACCGAACCGATGTCGGCCGCGTTCAGCTGCACCAGCGCGAGATCGTTGAAGGCGCAGGTGTTTTCATCAGACTCGCCGTTCGCGTGCATCGTCAGCCACGAGTTGTAGGCGAGCTTGCCCGGCTGGGTTGCGCCGGTCACTTCGACTGCGGTGCCGAGCGGCAGCGAGGCGCTCGTGCAGCCGTTCGTTTCGGTTTCGCCGCCGGTGCCGGAGCAATGGGCGGCCTGCCCGATGAAGACGGTCGAGCCTTCGCTGAAGATGAAGTTGGCGGTGCACTGGGCGCCTTCGGTGTGGGTCTGGACCCCGGGGTGGATCGGCGCAGTCGCGGCGGGCGCCCAGGCGGACGCGGCGGCGGGTGCGATTCCGAACAGCGCCAGCGCAATGACGGCGCAGGCAAGCGTGCGGCGATGCATGTCTGTGTGGCCTCCTCGCGTAGTGGTCGCCCCTGCGGCGACCGCGGCCCGCACACTACCTAGAATTAGGTAGAGGAAACCTAAGAGCCTGACCCTAAGACTGCGCGACGACGCCTGGGGCGCCTGACTCGACCGGGTTTCCGGCCGCGCGCCAGGCGCCGACGCCCTTGCCGACATGGATCACGTCGGCAAAGCCTTCGCGCTGCAGGATCGAAGCGGCGAGGCCCGACCGCTTGCCGCCGCGACAGATCGCCGCGATCACGCGGTCGCGCGGCAGCTCGTCGACCCGCGCCGCGATGTCGCCGTAGGGGATGTGGAGGCTGTCGGGGATGTGCTCGCCCGCGTACTCGGAGTCGTTGCGCACATCGAGGATCACCGGCGCGTCCGATCCGGCGACCCGTCGCGCCAGCTCCTCCGGGTCGATCAGCTCGATCCGCTCGACCGGCCGGCCGTCGATCCGCCAGGCGGTCATCCCGCCTTCGAGGAAGCCGCGCACCCGCAGGCCGACGGCGGCGAGCAGCTCGGCCGCTTCGCACTCGTCGACGTCGCTGGCGGCGACGACGATGATCTCGACGCCGGGCGGGGCCACCCGCGAGACCTTGGTGGCGAAGCCGGTGTCATAGGCGGAGGTGCTGAGCGCGCCGGCGATGTGGGCCTCGTCGAACTGCTCGTTGGTGCGGCCGTCGATCACCACCGCGCCGGCGGCGACCGCCTCCTCGACCTCGTGCGGGGTCATCGGCAGCGGCGCGCCGAAGCCCTGCACCAGCGGCCCCCGGTTCAGGGCGACGATCTGCTCGACGTTCGGCGGCCGGTCGGGCAGGGAGGAGGTGGCGCTCTCGACGAAGTCGGCCTCGGCGGCGATCGCCAGCGCCGCGTTGTGGGCGCGCTCGAAGCCGATCGTCGAGGAGCTCTTCAGGTCGATCCCGGCGCCGCCGCAGAGCGAGCCGCCGAGATGGCCGGGCCAGACCTCGACCTCGTCGTCCAGCGCCAGCAGCCGGTCGTGCAGCGAGTGGAACATCTGCGCCGCGCCCTCGCGCGGCTCGATCGCCAGGTCGGGGCGGGCGACGTCGCCGATGAAGAGGGAGTCGCCGGAGAGAAGCGCCCAGGGAGCGCCGCCGCGGCTCGCGTCGCTGAGCAGGAAGCAGGTGTGCTCGGGCCGATGGCCGGGGGTGTGGATCGCCTCGACCGTGAGGTCGCCGAGGGTCAGCACCCAGCCGTCGGAAAATGCTTCGTGCGCGTACTCTGCCTCGGCCAGCTCGTGCACGTGGACGGTGGCACCGGTCTGCCGCACCAGGCGGCCGTGGCCGGAGACGTGGTCGGCGTGGTTGTGGGTCTCGAGGACGTAGCCGATCCGCACCCCGTGCAGGCGGGCGAGGCGGCGGTAGGGCTCGACCTCCCACTGCGGGTCGACGACCACCGCGACGCCGCTTTCGCGGTCGGCGACGAGGTAGCTGGCACAGCCGAGGTCCTCGTGGATGATCTGGCGAAAGAGCATGGTCAAATACCTCCGATCCGCTCCCAGGCTACTCCTCCGCCAGGTCCCCGGGGCGCCCATCGCGAAGTCCGATCACCAACTTTCTCAGCCCTTTAACTCCTCGCCTGAGGCCGCCCGCGAGGATTCTTCCGAGTCGGCTCGGCGTGCCTCCAACCGCCGTCCGGCGATACCCCGCACCGGTGTGGCAAGGCGCTGGTGCCGCTGGACGACGACCCCGAATCTGCCGCTTCGGGGTCGTCGCACGTCCGGGGTCGGTCGCCCCACCTGACGCAAGACGACGCATGGCGGCTGCCGGGGCGGTATCTTGTCCCGTCCACGCGGCTGTAGCTCAGCTGGCTAGAGCGTCTGCTTGCCATGCAGAAGGTCGAGGGTTCGAATCCCTTCAGCCGCTTGGTCGAAATCCCGCCCTAGAGCGGGATTTCGTCGTTTTGAGGTTCGGCAGCGTTCGGCGGCATGAGCTAGTCCCGGCAAGCTGGAGCGGAGATGCCTTTGAAGTGTCCTGACAAGCAATGTCCTGGGATCATCCTGGTCTCGGTGGTCATCTGGGCCGCTTTCTTCGCATCGACCCCGCCCGACACGGGAGCTGAGGTGAGTGGGGGCACTGTGTGCCGCTGGGAGGGACCGGCCCGGGAGGAAGATCGGGCGTGTGGCGCTGATATGTCGGCCCTCGATCAAGTTCGTCTAGGAGAATCTGGCGATTCCAAGTGCATCGCCGAAGGCCTGCGTTCACTACCCGTGTTCCTCAGGGCGAGTGTGATTTCACAAGAAGCAGGCAGAGTCAACACGCCGAGAGCCG
The DNA here is from genome assembly GCA_963795675.1 of uncultured Solirubrobacterales bacterium. Taxonomy (GTDB): domain Bacteria; phylum Actinomycetota; class Thermoleophilia; order Solirubrobacterales; family 70-9; genus VAYN01. Next base: position 113,864 of record CAWCJB010000004.1, on the reverse strand, counting down.
TCGTCGTTTGGAGCGGTAGTCCCCTTCCAAAGCCGTGTGGTGCCCATGTGTCGCTGTCCTTCAACGTCCGCCTTTGGTTCGAAAGGTTGAGCGGCCCTCCGCTCGATCTTGGCGCCGGTCCGAATGGCTGGCAGGTGTTCTGGGGCGGATACGGGCAAGTGCATCATGCGCGCAAGGTCTACGGCGGACCGACGTTCACCGCCCCAATCGGCTGCATTACGAAGAGCCGCGGCTGGCTGAAATACAGGGTCATTGAAAACGGCGGAGCGGTCTTGGCACAGCGCGAGCAGGCGGTTCCCGTGCGACATCCTTCGTGCGATCAGGTCCCCATGGCCGCACCGTCCTAGCTCTGCGGCGTCCAGATCAGGTTGCCCGCCAACCCAGGCCCTTCCGGTCTGTGCCTTTTTCCTTTCCCGCTGCGGCCGGCATGAGACGCTGTCGAGGTGGCGACCGTGGATTCTCGCAAGGAGCACGCTCTGGAGATGTTCGCGGAGCTGCCCGGCAGCTACGACGAGGTTGCCGCCGCGTTCAGCTTCCTCCAGGACCAACGCTGGAGGAAGGCGATGGTCGCGGCGGTCGCGGCGCGGCAAGGAGAGCGCGTCCTCGACGTCGCCTGCGGCACTGGCCTGGTCACCACCGCTCTGGTGGGGCGCTGGGGCTGCGAGGTGGTCGGGCTCGATCAGAGCGCGGCCATGTTGGCTCGGGCGCGGAGGCGGGTGGCGGGGAATCCGCGGCTGGTCGAGCGGGTCAGCCTCGTCGAGGGCGAAGCCGAGGCCCTGCCCTTCGCTGATCGCGAGTTCGACCACCTCACGTTCACCTACCTGATGCGCTACGTCGAGGACCCAGGGGAGACGCTGCGTGAGCTGGTCCGGGTGGTCAAACCCGGTGGTCGGATCGCCAGCCTCGAGTTCTGCGTCCCGACCGGAATCTGGTTGTGGCCCTGGCGTCTCTACACCCGCGTCGGCCTGCCGGCCCTCGGTCGCCTGGTCTCGCGCGGCTGGTACGAGGCGGGGCGCTTTCTCGGCCCCAGCATCGAAGACTTCTACCGCGCCTACCCGTTGGCGCGACAGGTCGCGCTGTGGGAGGCAGCCGGCATCGGAAAGGTCTCCGTGAGGCGGATGAGCCTCGGCGGCGGGGTCGTGATCTGGGGCACCGTTGGAGACTGAGGGCCGCCCGCGGCCCGCCTTCTACGCGCTGGCCGCGGACGGCGGCTGGCGGGATCTGGTCACGGTGCTCCACCCGCCCTACACGCTTTGGCACGTGAGCAACGTGGCGATCGGAGCGGCGATGGCGGCGCACATCTACGCCGGCCGCCTGCTGGCGGCGATCGCGGCCTTCTTCCTTGCCGTCGGCATCGGCGCTCACGCGATGGACGAGCTGCACGACCGCCCGCTCGGCACGCGGCTCTCCCGGCGGGCGTTGATCTGCCTCTGCGCGGTAGGCCTAGGTGGTGCCCTGGCGATCGGTGTCGCCGGCGTGTTCATCGTGTCACCGACCCTGATCCCGCTGATCCTGGCGGGCGGCTTCATCGCGCCTGCCTACAACCTGGAGTGGTTCGGGGGACGCTTCCACACCGATTTCTGGCTCGCCGTCTCCTGGGCCGGCTTCTCCTGCTTCACCGGCTGGTGGGTGAACGCGCTCGGCGTCCACTCAGCCAAGGAAGCCGTCGCCACCGGCGCGGCGGTGCTCTCCTGCATCTTCCTGGTAACCGCCCAGCGACGGCTCTCGACCCCGGTCCGCGAGCTGCGTCGCCGGACCGTGGCGCTCGAGGGAGAGCAGCGCCTCGCCGACGGAACCGTCAGGCACCTGAGTCGGGACGTTCTCTCCGCGCCTCTGGACGGAGCCCTGAAGGCGCTATCCGTCGCGGTGCCGCTGATCGCCGTCGCCCTGTTGGCGATCCGCGCATAGAAACTACGATCCGCGCAAATGATCGCGCATCGGCGATCCTCCCGCATCGATGGCCAGCCCTGTATCCCCGCACAGCGACCCTTTCTGAACATGGCGTGGCATTTGCTGCATCAGCCGCCGTCGCCCCGCGAGTAGATTGGAAGCTTGCCTCCCGACGCGCCTTCTGATCAGACCGCCGAGAAGGTCTCCCCGCCGAAGACGGCGCCGACGACGCCGCACCCCTCGGGCTTCCGCGTGGACCCGGCGCCCGACGGTCGCGGCGCGCCGCCCCAGCAGAAACCGCCGTTCATCCCCCGCAACCGGGCCTTCATCTGGATCCTGGTCGCGCTGCTGGCCGTGAACGTGCTGGTCGCGGTCCTCGCCAACGGCCACACGAGCAGGCCGCAGGTGCCCTACCAGCCCTTCTTCGTCGAACAGGTGACCGCCGACAACGTGCAGGAAATCAGCTCGACCTCTGACTCGATCGAAGGAACGCTGAAGAAGGAAGCGACCTACACGCCGCCCGACGGTGGCGACCCGGTGAAGGTGGGCAGCGACTTCAAGACCGAGGTTCCCTCGTTCATCGACAACGCGGCCGTCACCGAACTGCTTACCGAACACCACGTCGTGATCAACGCCTCGGCGCCCTCCTCCGGCGGCTCCGTGCTTGGGACGATCCTTTTCGCCTTCCTCCCGACCCTGCTGATCATCGGCTTCTTCCTCTGGCTGATCCGCAAACAGACCGGCGGCGGCAAAGGCGGCATCCTCGGCGGCTTCGGGCGCTCGACCGCGCGGCGGGTGGGGGCCGACAGCAAGGACCGGGTCACGTTCAAGGACGTTGCGGGGATCGACGACGCCGAGGAGGAGCTGGAAGAGATCGTCGACTTCCTCAAAAACCCGGAGCGCTACACCAAACTCGGGGCGCGCATCCCCCACGGGGTGCTGTTGTACGGCCCGCCGGGGACCGGCAAGACGCTGCTCGCGCGGGCCGTGGCCGGCCAGGCCCACGCCGCCTACTTCCACATCTCGGCCTCGGAGTTCGTCGAGGCGATCGTCGGCGTCGGCGCCTCGCGAGTCCGCGATCTCTTCAAACAAGCCAAAGAGGCGGCCCCGGCGATCGTCTTCATCGACGAGCTCGATGCGATCGGCCGGTCGCGGTCGGGCAACGTCGGTGGCATCTCGGGCGGGAACGATGAGCGCGAGCAGACGCTGAACCAGATCCTCACCGAGATGGACGGCTTCGAGCCCGGCACCGACGTGATCGTGCTCGGCGCGACGAATCGTCCCGAGATCCTCGACCCGGCGCTGCTCCGGCCGGGCCGCTTCGATCGTCGCATCGCGGTCAACGCGCCGGATCGGAACGGCCGGGTCGCGATCCTCGAGATCCACACCCGCGGCGTGACCCTGGCGGATGACGTGGACCTCGAGCGGATCGCGGCGTCGATCCCCGGTTCGACCGGCGCCGATATCGCCCTGCTGGTCAACGAGGCCGCGCTCTTCGCCGCCCGCCGCGAGCACCCCAAGGTCGAGCAGCGCGACTTCACCGACGCGATCGAGAAAATCCTGCTCGGGGCCGAGCGGCAGGTGGTGATGACCGACGCGGACCGCAGGCGCACGGCCTACCACGAGTCGGGCCACGCCTTGGTGGGGATGCTCACCCCGGGTGCCGATCCCGTCCGGAAGATCTCGATCATCCCCCGCGGGCAGGCGCTCGGGGTGACGCTTTCGACCCCCGACAGCGACCGCTACAACTACCGCCGCGAGGACCTGGTGGCGAAAATCAAGGTCGCGCTCGGCGGCCGCGCGGCGGAGAAGGTCGTCTTCGACGAGATCTCGACCGGCGCGGAGTCGGACATCCAGAACCTCACCCAGGTCGCCCGCGGGATGGTCGGACGGTGGGGGATGAGCGATGCGGTCGGGCCGATCGCGGTCACCGACGGCCGCCAGGACGGTCTGCTGCTGCCCGGCGCGATGCCGGCCTCCGAGCCCACCCAGGAGCTGGTCGACAAAGAGGTCCGTCGGATCGTCGAAGAGGCCGAGAACGAAGTCATCGAGCTGCTCCGGCAGGAGCGGGACCGACTCGAGGCACTGGCCACGGCGCTGATCGAACGGGAGACGCTCGACCAGCCCGAGGCCTACGAAGTCGCCGGTGTGCCGCCGGCCAACGCGGAGCGTGCGGATGCGGACCCGACCGACGCCGGCGATCGGGCGCAGTTGACCGGCGCTGACAGCGGAGGTGGCAAGTAGACCGGTACCACGGGGCATCATCTGTCCCGGACTTGCTGCCCCGCGCCGATGATCGTCACCTCCGGTCCTGCCTCGAGCCCGACCTTTTCGTGTCTTCCGTTTGCCATGCAGAAGGTCGAGGGTTCGAATCCCTTCAGCCGCTTAGCATCGAATTCCCTGGATACGACTCTGATTGCCCAGAAAATGGAGGGCTTCCGCCTCAGCTTTGACCACGACATGCTTCTGGTTGGACGTCGTGACGACTGCCCGCGGAGCGCTTGGAGCTGCCTGAGGTAACCGTTCTGGTCCTACGCTCAATCACGACTCGACCGAGAACTTCCCAGGCCACTGGGTCCGCATTCCCTTTCGCTGCTCCTCACCGACCGGTCCCCAGCGGGGGACGCGCCGCTTCCAAGTCGCTCCAGCAGATGATCCCCGACGCGCAGCGCATTGGCCATCGCGGTTAGCGCTGGATTGACGGCGCCGACGCTGGGGAAGAAGCTCGTATCCACCACATAGAGGTTGTCAAGCTCGTGGGAGCGGCAGGTCGGGTCGAGAACCGAGGTCGTCGGGTCCGTCCCGAACCGGCAAGTACCGGCTTGGTGGGCGACCCCGGCGAGCGGGGACCCGGTCTTGAGGTAAGCGGGATGGGGCAGCAGGCAGTCCGGGTGCATTCCGATCTGGCCGAGCATCGAGCGGAGCTTCGCGTGGAGTCGCCGCCTCGGCTCATTGTTGTTGTGGCGATAGCTCAGCCTGATCGATCCGCGGTCGAGGGTTACTCGATTCTCGGGGGTTGGCAGGTCCTCGGTCGTAAGCATGAAATCGACCCCATGGGCGGCGACTGACTCCGGGGTCCACTCTGGGCCGACACTGGCCCGTAGCGCATCCTGATCACGGTACATGCCGGCGCGCGACTTGCCGACCATCTGGATGTTGCCGAGCGGGAGCGGGAAATCCTCACTCGCGAAGTAGAAGTCGTTGAGGCTCAGCGTCTTCTGGAAGACGGTCGGATTGGGTTCTCGCGAGAGCGCGAGCACCGCATCGCTGTCGTGAAACATAAAGTTGCGGCCGACCTGGTCCGAGCCGTTGGCAAGGCCGCCGGGATGCTCGTCGTTCGCCGACGCGAGTAGCAGCTTCGCCGAGTTGGCGGCGCCGCAGGAGGCGACGACGACGTCGCCGCTGACTTCCTCGCAGCGGCCCTCGCATTCGAAGCGCACCGATACGACCGCGGTCCCGGCAGGGTTCGTCCGCAGCTTCAGCGCGGTCGCCCCGCTCAGCAGCTCTACGTTTGGGTGCTCAAGCGCGGGCCGCACGGCAATCGTCTCGGCATCCGACTTGGCCCGTACCGGGCACGGAAACCGATCACAGCTCTCGCATCGCACGCAGGCGCTGTGGACCGGGTCGGACTCATCGAGCATGACACCGCAGGGTGCGTGGAATGGCTGATATCCGGCGGCGCGGAGGTCATCCGAAAGCTGCTGGATCCGCGGCTCGTGGGAGATGGCGGGGAAGGGATATGGAGCGTCAGCGGGGGGTTCGGTCGGGTCCTCGCCTCTGGTGCCGTGGACCTGAAACAGCCGCTCGGCCTGGGTGTAGTAGGGCGCCAGCTCGTCGTAAGAGATCGGCCAAGCGGGTGAGAGGCCGTCGTGGTGCTGGAGCTCACCGAAGTCCTCGGCGCGCAGCCGGTACAGCGCCGCAGCGTAGAGCTTCGTCGCACCCCCGACGAAATAGTGAACCTCCGGATTGAACGCCTTCCCGGCGCCGTCGTACCAGGTGTCGGTAGAGGTGTAGCGGCCGGCGAAGACGCTCTCGGCGAGCCAGTTCTGCGGCTCTCTGACCAGCCAGTCCCCGCGCTCGAGCAGGAGGATCCTTCGGCCCGAGGACGCCAGTCGGTGTACCAAAGTGCCCCCGCCGGCACCGCTCCCGATCACGATCACGTCGTAATGGTCCACCACTGCCTCCAGGCGATCCAGCGACGTCGGTGAGGAGATGCGAAGCCAGCCAACTTCATTTCGGTACGCACATCCCTCTCAATCGAGTATGCCTTAGTATTCCGGCGCATGGCGGGAGAGGATAACTAGGGATTATCGCTCGATGACGTCGACGACTTCGGGGGGTGAGATCGACGCCGAGCGGCGTGTCTGGGAATTGTTTACGCGAGACTTCGACTGGCAACTTCCAGCTGATTTCGCGGTCAAGCTTTTCGGGGAGGCGCCGGCTGACGAGCGCGTCAGGCTGCAGGTCTTCGAGGTTGTTGTAGCCGCGATCTTCGCCCAGCTGCGACCTGAGTACGAGTGGTTCGTGACGCCCAATCGCCCAGACGGCGGTCTTGATTTTGTTGGGCGGCAGAGCTTTCTCGCGTACCGAGCGCTCGACATCGACGCTGCAGTGACCGTCGGCGGCCAGTGCAAGAAGAGAACTCGTGTGAACGACATCGTCGGCGAGGTGGCCGGCAGCCTGGCTCGGATGGCCACGAGCGTCAATCCCACCTTCTTCGTCGTCGCCCTCTCGGCCCGGGTGAGCGCGAAGCGGGTGCAGGAGGCCCAGAAAATCCTTGAAAGTGCCTATCAGAGGCACTGTCACATCCTCGATCGAAAGCAGATCGAGGGGTTGATCGTCCAGCAGCTCCCCGTTGTCCAGGAGATCCTCCGAGAGGCACTGACCGACGGCGAGGTGGAGGAGATCATCCAGTACTTCCGCGGCCAACAGGCCACCCAGCCGTCGATGGGCTACGAGGTCAAGAGAATGGAACGGGTGCTTGCTGGAGTGCCGTTCACCATCGAGCTTGACGTCTACAGCCTTCTTGCAGCGACGCCTGGGTCACGCCTGTGGTGGAGGCCGGGCGACCATGAATCGGAGGCAACCTCCAATCTCGTCTCCCTGATAGGCCCAGTCGCGGCTGACGGACCTACCGGGATCCCCCTCCATCGTGATGGCTCCGACGACCCGATGCACACCCTGCAAGCCTTGGAGCTAATCACCTATGCGGTGGGCATGGTCGACCTTGGGTATGTGCTGGTCGGAGTTGAGGGCGAAGAGAACGCGGCAGAGCGGATCGACCTTGGCGAGCTGCAGGTAGTCGAGAACGTGCGGCCCCGGTTCTTTGACCGCCCGTTCCGCGGCGGCCTGACACGGCTCGCCGAGGAATACGATCGCGCCCGCGCCTCTGGTGTTGAGTCCGTTGGGATCGTCGGATCTGGTGGCAGCGGCAAGAGCCGCCTCGGCGAAGAGTTTTCACTGGAGAAGAAGCGGCGGGGGTGCGCCGTCGTCACGGCGAAACACGCGAAGACGCATGAGGAACCGCAGCGAATCCTTGGCGAGTTGATGATCGCGCTTGCCGGCGGCGGGCGCTTTGCCGGCGGCCCGGCCGAAGAAGTGATTCAAACGTTGCGGTGCTACGACGGTTCGCTCGCAGACAAAGCCGCCCCGGCAATCCGCTCTACGTTCGGAGTCGGCGACGAGCCTTCGTCAGAGGCGTCCGAGCAGAGGATCGTATCGGCATTGCTCCTGCTTATTGTCGCGCGCAGTCGCCATACGCCGCTGATCGTCCACCTCCAGGACCTCCACTGGTGCAGCGCCGGGGTTCTGTCTCTCTTGGAGCGCCTACTACAGCAGTTCAGCCAACTCCAGGGCAACGGTTTGGAGCAGCTTGAGCGAGGCGGGGCCTTGTTCATCTTCGAGGGCCGAGTTCGAGAGAGTGATGAATCCGGCAACGAGGATTGGAGCTCTGCGCCGTTCGAGGCCTTCCTCGCCCGTACCGCGAGCCCGATCATTCGGTGCTCGTCCTTTAACCCCGAGGAGGGGCTCGCGTTTGTTCACCTCCTCTTCGAGGGCAAGCACAACGCCCACAGGATGCTGTCAGACGACCTCTTGCAGTTGCAGGAGGAACTGGTGCTCCGCATCTGTCAGAGCGCCGGAAGTAACCCTTTTCACACCCTGGAACAAGTTCGCCTCCTCAGGGAGTTGGGGGTGATCGGCCAAAACTCGAAGACCGGCCTGATGTACATGATCCGTCCAGCACCGGCGGATTCAGTCCTGCCGGACTCCGTCTTCGAAGCGATCCGGCTCAGGTGGCAGTACATGCGCGAGCGGTCCCACGACCTGGCATTGCTCGTTTGGGGGAGCGGTTTGCTGGAGGACCAGGTCGCCGCACCGCTTTTTGGGCGGCTCTGGCGCGAGCTTGCACCCGACGTTTCGGTTCGGGAGATAGATGCGACCGACATGCTTTGGACCGGAGACGGAGAGGCTGAGGAGGTGGCGTTCCGGCACGAGAACTACTTCCAAGCAATTCGCCGCTTCACGGTGTCCGAGGTGGACCGCAGGCGGGTAGTCGATGCATACTGCCATTGGTTCGCCGAGCTCAAAGATCCGAGTCCGGCGGAGCAGTTTGCGTGGGCCCGGGTCATCCTGGAGCTGCCCAACCCCGATCACTCGCATGCCAAAGCGCTGCTCATCTCGGCGCTGGACACCGCCCGCCGGTCCGGCGATCCTCGTCTCACCCAGCGGATCCAAGTGTTCTCTTTGGATCTCACTTGGAGGCTAAACGGTCGAAGTCCCGTCGGCGCCACCGATTTTCTGCAGCGCTGCGACGAAGAGCTTGACCTCTGTCGTGACTTCCTGGGGGTCGACCAGGACCAGGCAGCAACGCGGATGGCGCGGCTGAGCGGGCGCATCGAGAGCCGACTCAAGGCAGGCAGGGGCACGACCTTGCCCCAGGTTAGGGACGAGCTTCTGAGGAGGCTGCTCATGGCGGAAACCCGCAAGGCCCAACTGCTCTTCAATGACCGCCAGCCGATGGAGTCAGCGGAATTGATCGGCCATGTGATGACCAGCGTGCGGGCGCAACAGCGCGATGCGCCCGCCCGGGACAGCTGGAGATCGCTCGAGATGGAGGCTCTCTACACGCAGTCGTGCGCCCAGATGATTTCGGGCGAGGTCGCCGCCGCAGTGCGATCGTCGGCCGAGGCCGCGGCCATCGCCGAGGGCTCGAAGTCGCTGCTGGCGCGGAAAGTCATGAGTACGTACGGCTCCATGCTCCTCTCGGAAGACCCTAAGCGGGGCGAAGCGGTTCTCCGCGACTGTCTTGCCTCATGGGCCGACGACGGCACGAGCGACGCGTCCTTGGTCCACGTCCACCTCAGCATGGCTCTTGTTCTTCAGGCGCACCGGTGTCCTCCCGGCGACGAAACCCGGGGCGCGTTGCTCGGTGAGGCGCGGGACTGCATGACCCGCGTTCACGATTCCTGTCGGCGGCTGGGCCTCTACGTGGATGCCGGCGCCGCCGCGCTCGTCCGAGGAGTGGTGTCGGGAGTCTCGGGGGAGGGTGATGAGGTGACGTGGTTCGCGCAAGGGGTGGCAGCCGCCGCGAGGGGAAGTCAGATGGAGACGCTCTGGCGGTCTCATATCAATCTCGCGATGTCCCTTTGCCGCAAAGAGAGAGAGCCCAGCCAGACCGCCTGCAACCACGCTCTCGCTGCCTACGAGATCATGCAGGAAACGCTTGCCGTCTTTTCCGAACCAGAGCGATCACCACGCTTCGAGATGCTCCGGGTTGGGATGGCGGCTACGGCCTGGATGCTGCTGGCCAGCGGCGACGAGAGGGGCCGGACGATTCTCGAGCAGTATCCGGAGCTGCGACGTCAGTTCAGCGACCCCGAGACGGGAGTGCTTGCCCCCTACGACGGGGGTTCCCGGCACTATCAGTGGCTAAGGGTCGACGATGTCGACTACGTGTTGTACTGAGGCTTCCTCGGGCACCCCTGCCTGCCACGCCAGGAACTCCGACGTCGTGCAGGCCGAAGCAGATAGGTCGACAATGATCTCCTCGCGCACGATGCCGCGCCTGCGCGCAAACCACATCGCATTTTCCTCGAGTTCTATGTGGCTGTCGACGAGATAGATGAACGGAGTGGGCTCATGAGCCAGCCAGTTCGGCACCAACAACGGCAGCCAAAGCCGTTCCGAGTCGTTGTTCATTTGACGGCAGCTTCGAACCCTTCCACGGACGCCCTCCCATTGGGCCTCAAGACGCTCGACCGCGATCTCTCGATCCGCGCTCCGAGTGAGGTCCAGGATCGCGAACGGATCGTCTTCGAGCTGCGGGCGATCAGAGAGCAGTTGGTCCAGCGCCTCATCGAAGAATGTTCCGAGATCCACGTTGTATCTGCCTCCCCACTTCGACCAGAACGCGGCTTCTGCCGCTTCGACTCGCGCGTAGCGGATGGGCCCCGAGCGATTTCGCCAGTGATAGGCAATTGAGTCGGCGCACATGTAGTTGCGTAGCCCTAGCTCGCGTGCACGCAAACAGTGGTCGAGGTCGAGGTTGTGGTTGTACTGCTCTTCATCGAGCGGGCCGAGCCGATCGAGCACCCTTCTCGTCAGAGCCGCCGTCGCACTTGAGAGGACCTGCACCTCTCGCGATCGTCGGCACAGGGCGTGGTCCGCCGGAAGGTGCCGGAAGACGTGACGCTTGGAATGAAGGCCAAAGGCCAAGCCGACGGTCTGGGTGCGACCGGTGGTGGGGTACAGAAGCCGCGAGCCGACGATGCCGACGTTGCAACCCTCTCTCTCGATCGCCTCGACCATGGCGGAGATACAGCTCTCGCCCAACACGAGATCACTGTTGAGCTGGACCAGAACCTCACCAGTCGCGGCGCTGAGTCCTCTATTCAGGGTCCCGGAGTGCCCAAGGTTGCTCTCGTTGCGCAGGTAGACCACCCTCTCCGCCCGAGACAGCTCCGGCACCGCCTCTAGGACTGGCTCCGGAGAGCAGTCGTCGACGACGATCACCTCTGCTCGATCCGGCAGGGCTACTGCCAGTGACTCGAAAAAGGCGTCCAGGTGCTCCATGCCGTTATAGGTGGCGACTACGACGCTTACGCTTGGCATCGAGCGATAATCCCTAGTTATCGAACCTGAGCGAATCTCCCAAGCCATCGGCGTCGGAGGCAATGCGTCTGGGCGCCCGACCCGAGGCAGGTGTTCATCTTGGTGGTGCTCGGGCTGGCGTGTCGGCGGTCGTCGCCCCGCCTGGGACGACAGGGCGGTCCGTTGACGGATCAGTTCACACGGATTACCTCGCTGGCACGATGTCGTGGATGCTGGATTGCCTGCCGGCTCTAGCGAGCGAGCGTCCTCAGTCGTGATTGTCGGCCCGAAAGCGAGATCTGAGCTTGCCGGCCAATTTCATCGCCGTCGATCCCTACGCACGCTGTCATTGACGCCAGAAAGGCTCCGGTGTGATTAGCTCATGGCGAATGAAGACTCCGTCGTACTCATGAATCTGAAAAGACGGGACCCGATACATGCCGGTAAGAGCGAACCCAATTTCGTTCAGGGCAGCGAGCGCCTCGACATAGTTCGGCATGCCATCGTAGATCGCCACAACCGACAGCTCGATCTGGACTCCGATCGTGCGAGCGATCGTCTGACCGGCTCCGGCGAGCACCTTCAGGTCGTAGCCCTGCGTATCGGTCTTCAGAAAGATCCGCTCATAGGGTGCATTGCGCAGTAGGGCATCGATCGTCGCGATCGGTACCTGTTCTGTCCGGCGAACTCGGGCTGGAGGAAATCCGGCGACGTACTCCGCTTTGACGTCGAGAAACGACGAGGTGTTGGAGGCTTCGGAGACGTTCAACCCGAGGGCCCCGGCCTGGTCGCCGACGGCTACCCTCCGTACCGTCCAATCGGGGTCGGAGGCGCTGAGGTCCTGAAGCTCCGCGAACGCCTCCGACACCGGCTCGAAGGAAATGATGTGGCCCCGATATCCGGCTCGCCTGATCGCGGTTGCAAACTGGCCGACGTTGGCGCCGACATCGACTACGCAATCGGCTCTGTGCCTCTTCAACAGCGTGGCCACGTGGTAGTCGACGGACAGGTCGCTCGGCCTGCCGATCCAAACCCCTACCTTCGCCAGCAAGTGCTTGGCGGCGTCCCTGCCGGCGAGCCTACGCGTCTTCTTGCCCGTTTCTTTCCAGCCATACATAGATGGACCTCGCACAAAGGGTACGGCCGCGCTCCACCAAGGTGCGAATGGCATTGTTTCAGGAAACTACTGATACCTCAGCATGGTGTCGGGTGCGGATTCCCAGCTATCGTGCGTGAACGAATCTCCCGAGGATGTCGGCGTCGGAGACGACACGGCGGAGGGCGTGATCGGAGACGTGGGTGTAGATCTCGGTTGTACTGAGGCTGGCATGGCCAAGGAGCCGCTGGATGTAGCGGATGTCCACGCCGGCCTCGATTAGTTGTGTCGCTGCTGTATGGCGCAGCATGTGGGGGGTGACGTGAACGTCGAGGCCGGCCGCACTCCCGGCCTTGGCCAAGCGGGATCGCATCGCCGCCGTGGTGAGCGGGGCGTAGTGGAGGTTGAAGAGGAGCCGGGAGTGGGTCGCGGGGAGGCTTGCCCGGACCTCGAGGTAGGCATCTGTGAGGCTCGTGATCCAGTCGTTTGTGAGAAAGACTTGGCGTTCGTGGCGGCCCTTGCCGACTAACCGGATCACCCTGCCCGAGAGGTCGATGTCGGGGCAGCGGAAGCCGACGACCTCATGGACCCGGACTCCGGTCGAGACCATCAGCGAAACGGCAAGGAGGGTTGTTGACTCGTGAGGCCGTCGGCGGAGGGCAGTTGGCTTCACCGGTCGCCGGCCATCGACTCCTGCCGCGAGGCGCAGGAAGTCCAGCAGTCGGTCTAGATCGCGGCCGGGGACGGCGCGGGGGAGGCGGCGCGAGCGCCCGATCGCGACCGTTGTGCCGTGCCAGGGATTGGTCGAGATCAGCTTCTCTGAGTTGAGCCATTCGCAGAAGCCACGAAGGCTAGATGCCCGCCGTCTCAGCGAAGCTGGGGAGAGCCCCGCGTCGCGCTGCTCCTCAATGAAGGCGATCAAGGCATCACGATCGATCGCGCACACATCGGTCCGGGGGCTGGCAAATCGCTCGAAATGCGAGAGGTCGCTGTCGTAGGCGCGAATCGTGTGCGGCGAGAGGTCGCGGGTTGCGAGTAGCCAGCGGATGTACCGGGTGCGAGCTTGATCGATTTGCATTGGGTTCGTCGGCCGCTGGCAAATTGCAAACCGGATTGTTTATCTCGGCGAGATCATCATCAATCTGGATTTGCGGGACAACTTCTGCGCGTCGCTCCGCCCCGAAGCTCGGCCTAGGATTTGCTGATTGCTCGATCGCGGTGCTCGCGGAGCGCTGCGAAGCCCGGCGTGACGGGTTGCCGAAACGCCGCACATCGGGAAATAGCCACACCGCTTGACGGCACTGATGCGTCCGTCGCTCCTTCAGAAATCCCTGCAAACAAATTATCGCAGGGAATCCGTCTGGAGCCGGCGCAGCTTCTTGGGAGAGCGAGTTCTCTGTGGCCAGATTTCCGCTGACCTCAGCCGACCGCCAGTGCGCTGACCGCGCGGGTCCGCGCCACGGCGATCGCACCGAGGGCGATCAGGGCCAGGCCGACGATCAGGGGGATGCCGTCGACGGCCGCGCTGCCCCAGCGCTCGGTCAGGTAGATCGGCTCGAAGGCGATCGGCAGGAAAGTCTGGATCGCGAAGGAGACCGGGACGACGAAGGTCGCCGGGCGGCGCTGCAGGGCGGTCATTTCGGTGGTCAGCCCGACCAGGCCGATCGCCGCGGTGACGGCGAGCCAGATCGCGACGAGGACCCAGGCGCCGCCGGCGATCCCGTCGCTGACCAGCTTGGTCCCGATGTTGCTCGCGCCGTAGGCGAGGGCCGAGGCGACGATGACGAAGGTCGCCGAGTCGAGGCGGCCACGGCCGCGCAGGACGAAGGGGATCAGCGCGACCATGGCCATCGCCCCCATCACCGAGATCACCGCGGCCTGGCTGGTCACCGTCTCGATCCCGGTCGGCGTACCCCAGGCGAGCAGGCCGATCCCGGCGGTTATCCCGACCACCCCGGCGACCTCGGCCCAGCCGACCCGCTCGCCGAGTATCCGCACCCCCAGGTAGAGCATCAGGAGCAGGCCGGTGGCGAGCACCGGTTGCACGACGACGAACGGGGCAAACGAGAGCGCGACGACCTGCAGCCCGAAGCCGATCCCGCCGAGCGCCAGCCCGGCGAGCCAGCGGCGTCGGTGCAGCAGGTGGGTGAGGAGCGAGAGTCGCAGCCCCTCTGCGGTGGGCTCGCGTCGGGCGTCGGCTGCCTGGAGGATGACGCCGACGTTGAAGGCGACCGAGGCGCCCGCGGCAGCGATCAGACCAAGGGCGACCAACCGCCTACACGGCCTTCGCGGCGATCCGCTTGGGATCGATCCGGATCACGTCCCAGACCAGCCCCAGCCGCTCCATCAATGCGATCAGCATCGCCGAGGGGTCGAATTCGCCGCGGCCGAGGCCATGGCGGGCGGAAGTCGGGAAGGCGTGGTGGTTGTTGTGCCAGGCCTCGCCGAAGGTGAACGGCGCCAACCAGGCGAGGTTGCGGGACTCATCGGCGGTGGCGAAGTTGCGGGTGCCGAAGAAGTGGCAGAGGGAGTTGATGCAGAAGGTGATGTGGTGAAGCGCGAAGATCCGCACCGCGCCGCCCCAGAGCAGTCCCATCAACCCACCGAAGATGGTTCCCGTCAACGCCACCCCGAGTCCGAACGGCACCGCCAGACCGACGGTCACCCAGAGGATGAAGGTGCGATCGACGAAGCGGACAACGGGGTCGGCGATCAGGTCCGGCGCGTAGCGCTCTTCCTCGGCCGACTCGTCGCTGAAGAGAACCCAGCCGACGTGCGCGTAGAAGAGGCCGCGGATCGCCCCGCCGATGCCGTCGCCGTGGCCCACGTGCGGGCTGTGTGGATCGCCCTCCTGGTCGGAGAAGCGGTGGTGGCGGCGGTGGTAGGCGACCCACTCGATCACCGGGCCCTCGAGCGCCATCGACCCGAGCACTGCCCAGAGCAGCCGCATCGGCGCGCTGGTCTTGAAGGCCCGGTGGGTGAACAGGCGGTGAAACCCGATCGTGATGCCGAAGCCGAACGGGATCAACGTCGCGAAGAAGATGAGGATGTCCTGCCAGACCAGCAGGCCACCCCAGGACTGCCATACCGCGACCCCGATCAGCGCCACCGGGACAGCCGTCACCGCGAGGTTGGCCAGGCGGTCGATCGGACTTCCGGCAGCGGGCATACCGGCGGTGTATTCGACATCATCAGCCATGGAACACTCCTTCCCGTTCCTGGCGTGACGTCGCTGCGCCCCGCCGCGGGAGTCAAGGGGATCTGTGCATCCGGAGAACCCCTCGCTCTGATGAAGTGTTCGACAGCGGCTCGTAGCCCTGATTTGCGGCTCAAGCCTAGAGCAGTCGATTAAAGACGACCCGACGACGGAGCGATCGCCCGGAACCTCACCGCCACTGGCGCGGCTCCTCCGCGTGTGAGAGCTTGGGCAGACGGGTTGCGAGGCTAGGAGGAGGTAGTGATGGCACTTGCACGAGTCGTGTCCTTCGACGGAGTCAGCCAGGCTCGGGTCGAGGAGATGAAGGCACAGATGGCCGAGGGTCGCCCGGACGACATTCCCGCCACGGAGATCGTGATGCTCTACGACGCCGACGCGGAAAAGTCGACGGTGATCCTCTTCTTCGACAGCGAGGAGGATTACCAGCGGGCGGACCAGACGCTCGGGGCGATGCCCGCCGACGACACGCCGGGAAGGCGTGTGTCGGTCGGGAGGTATGACGTCGTCGTGCGTGAGCTCGCCTGAGGAGGGAGATCGAGAAGGCGCTCGAGGGGCCGCCGGGATCCCGGCGGATCCCCTCAGCGCCAGAGCTCGCGGCGCAGGAGGGCATTGCCCTGTTCGAGCTGGTCGATCGTGGCACCGGCGACGGAGCGGACCCGGGTCTCGCGATTGATGCGGTTCTGGATCTCGCGGTGCGATTTGTTCGTGCGGCGGGCGACGTCGCCGACCAGGCGACTGCGCTCTGCACGGAGGCGCTCGCGGGTCTCGTATGCCGTCTCACGCGCGGGTTCGCGATCTTCGGGGACCGACTTGGCGACGACCGGCTTCTTCGCCACCGGCTTCGGGTCATCGGTGGCGAAGAGCTGGAGCGTGGTTTCGCTCATGATCGCCTCGTCGAGCTCGGCATCGCCGGAGCTCAGGACGGCAAACCCGTCCCCCGGCTCACCGCGCTCCGGCTCGGGCTCGTCGAATTCCTCGCCCTCGTCCTCCTCGCCGGAGGGGGAGAGGTCGAGGGCGTGACGGCGCTCCACCTCGATCTCGTGGGCGAGGGCCTTCAGCCGCTGGTCGGCGGGCATCAGGAGGTAGCTCATCTGGCGGCGCGGTCCGTCCGGGGTGGTGCGGATGAAGCGGCCGACGACCTGGCGGAAGAAGAGCTCGGTCCGGGCCGCGGTCGCGTAGACCCCGACCCGCAGGCGGGGGATGTCGACGCCCTCGGAGACCATCAGGACCGAGACCAGCCAACGGCGGTCGGAGGCGGCGAACTCGGCGATGCGACGGCTGGCGCCGGGCTCGTCGCTCATCACCAGCTCCGGCTGCTCGCCCGAGACCGAGCCGAGCCGCGCCGCGATCGCCCGCGCGTGGTTCTGGTCGGAGGCGATCACCAGGCCGCCGGCGTCGGGGTGCTCGTCGGCGCGCACCTCGCTCAGTCGGGCATCACCGTCGCGCAGCACCTCGCCCATCCACTCGCCGTCCGGGGTGAGCGCCGTCCGCAGGCGCCGGGCCGACTCGGCGGCCGGCAATGCGAGGTCGAAGTCGGCGCTGCGCAGCCGACCGTCGGAGACCCACTCCATCTCACCGTCGTAGGGCAGGAAGGTGATCGGCCGGCAGACCCGATCCCGCAGCGCCTGCGGGTAGCCGTAGGAGTAGTCGGCCCGGCTGACGCCGTCCGCGTCGTAGGGGACCCAGGGGATCGCGGAGTTGTCGGAGCGGAAGGGCGTGCCGGAGAGGAGGAGCCGGAAGCGGGCGCCGTCGAAGGCCTTGCGGGTCTGCATGCCCCAGGCCGCGAGGTCGCCCATGTGGTGGGGCTCGTCGGCGATCAGCAGGGTGGTGCGGCGGCCGGCGGCCAGCTTGTGCGTGTCGGCTCCCGCCGCGATCGTCTGGTAGGTGACGGCGACGCCGTGGAAGTCGGTCGACTCCGGCCCGTCCGAGTTCGGCCGGTTCGGCTCGAGGTCGATCCCGTAGCGGCCCGCGTCGGCCGCCCACTGGCGGCAGATGTGGGTGGTCGGTCCGGCGACGACGACGCGCGAGACGAACCCGGCGCTCAGCATCCGGTGGGCGATGTGCAGGCCGAAGGTCGTCTTGCCGGCCGCGGGCGTCGCCGAGGCCAGGAAGCTGGCGCCCGTGTGCGCCCGCACCGCTTCGGTCGCCTCCTTCTGCCACGCGCGGAGAGGCCGGGCATCGGGCCAAGCCGGGAGTGATCGGGCGCGCGTCGCGGCGCCGTTGTGTTGCCGAGAGGAGTTGTACAAGGGCGCGGAACAATAGGGCCGCGGGCGGCGGAGGAGAGCAGGCCGCCGACGGCCAGATCGAGGCGAAATTTGCTATCCGCGCGCGGCCGCCGACGCCCCCGCGCGGCTAATCTCGGCCGATGTCACGGGCACTCGCCGCTCTCATCGGAGTGCTTCTGGTTCTGACGTTCGTCGCCGGTCTCGGAGGCGCCGCCGACGCGCGTTCGGCCGACGCGGGTCTTGCCTCGCCAGGAGAGAAGGAGATCGCGATGGAGCTCGTCTCCTCGGCCGAGAACTCGACTCTCGCCTGGCGGCGCGAGTACGGCTACATCGAAGACATCGGCGACGGTCGCGGCTACACCGCCGGACTGATCGGCTTCTGCTCGGGCACCGGCGACATGCTCGAACTGGTCCGCTCCTACGTTGCGGCCAAGCCAGAAGATCCGCTCTCCCCGTTCCTGCCCGCCCTCCGTCGCGTCGACGGCACGGCGTCCCACCAGGGCCTCGGCGCTCCCTTCGTCACCGCCTGGCACCACGCCGCCCACGACTCCGTCTTCCGGCGGTTGCAGATGCGCGAGCTCGACCGCGTCTACTTCGACCCCGCCGTGCGGCGGGCGAAGGCGGACGGCCTCGGCACCCTCGGCCAGTTCATCTACTACGACGCGATGGTGATGCACGGGCCGGGACAGAGCGCCGACAGCTTCGGCGGTATCCGTCGGCGCGCCATCGAGCGCGCTCCGAGCCCCGACGAGGGCGGCTCGCAGACCCGGTACCTGGAAACCTTCCTCGCCGTCCGCCGCGCCCAGATGAAGGTCGAAGCCAAGCACGGGGACACGTCCCGGATCGACGACGAGCAGCTCCGCTTCGTGCGGGAAGGGAACCTCGCCCTGCGCCCGCCGCTCGTCTGGCATACCTACGGCGATCGCTACGAAATCTTGGGCTGAGCTTCCGGTTGTCGCACCCCTTGCCATCGATTAGGTTCGATAGAGGAATCAGAGTCGGGTTAAGCAAGTCCCGGCCCTGATGCCAATGGGGAACTACCAGAGGAGCTCCATGTCTGCCCTTTATCGCGCTCGCGCGCGTCTGCTCATTTGTGCCGCTGTCGTAGTCGCGTTCGGAGCGCTGATGCTCGCTCCGGCGGCCGGCGCCTTCGGCTCCGGCAAAACGTACCTCGCGCTCGGCGACTCGCTTGCCTACGGCTACCACCAGGCCCAGTTCCAGAAAGAACTGAAAGAAAAAGGCTTCGTCGAAGCCGCGAACTTCAATGATGGCTACGTCGACGACTTCGCCAGGGGACTGAAGCTGTTCAACCCGAGACTGAAAGTCGTCAACGACGGCTGCCCGGGGGAGACCACCGAAACGTTCATCAAAGGCTCCGGCGTCGGGCCCGAATACTGTGCCGGCGGGCCGACCGGGAGCCCCTTCCCGAAGGCGTTCCTGCACCACTCATATCCCGGCACCCAGCTCGAAGACGCGCTGGCGAACGCCAAGGCACCGGGCACCAACACGATCACGCTCGACATCGGCGCCAACGACATCCTGCAGTTCCTCAGCCACACCTGCGGCTTCCCGGTGACGTTCAGCTGTAGCGAAGCGGAAGTCGGAGCCGAGATCGGTCACGTCGTCACCAATATCGGCGTCATCCTGGCCCAGCTGCGGGCGGCGGCACCGAAAGCGAAGATCGTCTTCGTCTCGCAGTACAACCCCTACCCGACGGTGCTGAGCCCGGAAGGCAGGGGAGACGCGACGGTCGAAGCGCTGAACGCCGCGATCAAGTCCGTCGCCGCCGGCTTCGGGGTCAAGTTCGCCAATACCGCGCGGGTGATCAACTTCTCGGGCACCCACGGCGGCCCGGAAAAAGGTGACATCCCGACCGTCTGCGCCTTCACGGCGATGTGCCCGGGTGGCGTGTTCAACCCGGCCAGCCCGGAAGCCGACATCCACCCGACCAAGGCCGGCTACGCGGCGATGGCCGGCGTGCTCGGGATCGCCTACCTGACTCCCTGAGGCGTCCGAGGTAGGAACAGCGCGCTCCGTCGTCAGGTTCGGCGGAGCGCGGCCCGGCGCTCTTCCTCAGCGGACGCCGAGGGCGCGGACGCCGGTGCGGACCTCGGCGAGGAAGACCTCGGGCACCTCGAGCGCGGCGAAGTGGCCGCCGCGTGCCGGCCGGCTGTAGTAGCGGAGGTCGCTGAACCGGGTGCGGGCGAGGCGCTCGGAGAGGCGGATGATCTCGCGCGGGTAGGCGACGTATGCGGTCGGCGTGGCGATCTCCTCGACCGCGGCGAAGGCGGTGCCGAAGCTCTCCCAGTAGAGGCGCGCCGAGGCGGCGGCGGTGGCGTTCAGCCAGTAGACCATGACGTTGTCGAGCAAGCTGTCGCGGGAGAAGGAGTTCTCCGGGTGGCAGTCGCAGTCCGACCAGGCGGCGAACTTCTCGACGATCCAGGCGCACTGGGCGGCGGGCGAGTCGGTGAGGCCGTAGGCGACGGTCTGCGGACGGGTCGACTGCTGGGTCGAGTAGCCCATGCCTTCGGCGCGGAAGCACTTCAGGTCCTCGAGGTCGGCGCGCTCCTCCGCGGTCGGCTCTTCGGCGCCGCGCCGCGGCGGCAGCGGATAGTTCAGGGAGAGGCCGACGAGATGGTCGGGATCGCGCCCGGCGAGGGCGATCGAGACCGGGGCGCCCCAGTCCCCACCCTGGGCGACGTAGCGCTCGTAGCCGAGTCGACGCATCAGCTCCGCCCAGGTGTCGGCGATCCGCTCGACTCCCCACCCGGACGCGGTCGGCTTGCCCCCGAACCCGTAGCCGGGCAGCGACGGGACGACGACGTGGAAGGCGTCCTCGCGCTCGCCGCCGTGGGCGGCGGGGTCGGTCAGCGGCCCGAGCAGGTCGAGGAACTCGAGCACCGAGCCCGGCCAGCCGTGGGTGAGGACCAGCGGCACCGCCTCGGGATGCGGCGAGCGCAGGTGGATGAAGTGGACCTCGAGGTCGTCGATCGCGGTCGTGAACTGGGGCACGGCGTTCAGCCGCCGCGCCACCCGGTCCATCTCGTACTCGCGCTCCCAGTAGGCGCAGAGGTCTCGCGCGTAGGCGAGCGGTAGACCTTGCGACCAGTCGTCGACGGTCTCGGCGTCAGGCCAGCGCGTCCGCGCCAGCCGCTCGCGCAAGTCGGCCACCTCGGCCTCGCCGATCTCGACTCGGAATGGCGCCGGCGCCTCGATCGTGGGACTCTATGGCCGATGGGCGTCGACGACGAGATGGTCGTGGCTCACTTCATCGTCTCCGACGATGTCGAGCGTTCGCGTCGCTTCTACACCGATGTCCTCGGTGGTAAGACGGTGATCGGGGGCGAGGCGGGCGACCAGGTGACCTACGTCGCCCTGGTTAACAGCTGGGTCATCATCAACGTCGGCGGCGGCCCGACCGACGACAAGCCGACGGTCACGCTGGAGACGCCGCCCGACCCGGATCGGGTGAGCAGCTTCCTCAACATCCGGGTCGCCGACATCCAGGCGGTGTACGAGGAGTGGAGCGCCCGCGGCGCCGAGTTCCTCACCCCGCCCAAGCAGCACGAGACCGAGATCCGCTGCTACATCCGCGACCCCGACGGATACATCATCGAGGTCGGCCAGACGACCCTGGACAGGGGCTGGCGCCCGCCGTCCTGACCTCGGGGCTAGGCGGTTGTCCGGAGGCGCAGCGGCCGGCGTGAGGCAGTGATCCGCCCGGTGGGCGTCGACGGCAGGAGCAGGGCCGAGAAGCACACCATCGCGAATGCCGTCCCTTGCAGGACGATCCCCAGCGCGCCGGGGGAGAGCGGGTCGCCGAAGACGAGGAGCCCGCCGACGATCTGGACGGCGTTGGCCACCAGACCCATCAGACCGATCGTCTCGATCGCGCCGCCACCTTGCAGCGCGCTCACCGCGGAGTACTGGGCAAACGCGCCGCAGGCGATGATCACGACGACGAGTGGCGCGAGCATCGCGAGGCCGCCGCTGCCGCCCAGCACCGCCTTGATCGCGATCCCGGCGAGGGCGAAGAGCAGGCCCGCGAGTACTGCTCGCAGGACCCCGCGACGCTCCGCGAACCGCTCGGAGCGGTGCCCGAGGGCGATCCCGGCGGCGAGCAGGATCAGGCCGCCCTCGAAGCCGATGATCGCCGCGGTGGAGAAGCCGGAGTCGGCACCGTGCGGCTGCGGCAAGGTGACCACGAGCAGGACCAGCCCGGCGGCACCGATGGTGAGGGCGAGCCACTGGCGCGGCTCGACCCGGTCGCCGAAGAGCCGCTGCGAGAGCACCGCCAAGGTCACCGCGCCGCCGGCGAGGACCGCCTGCACCATCGAGATCGGAGCCAAGGAGAGGGCGGCGACGTGCGCCAGCCAGCCGATACCCGCAAGGAGCCAGCCGGCGACGAACCAGCGCGAGCCGGCCAGGTCACGCAACCCGGCGAGCGGGCTGCTGATGCGGACGGCGGGAGCGTCCTGGCAACCGCGATGCTTGAGCAGCGACGCGAGGTTCGTCATCAGCGCAACCGCCACCGCGAGCCCGATCCCGATCTCCATCGTCAGACCCTCAGTGCCTGACCGGAGCGCTTGACGAGTGGTCCGCCGAAGCCAGGTCGAGGGCGCGGCGGACCGTGACCACCGTCATCAGCGAGGTGCGGCAGGCCTGGGCGATCACCCGATTGGGCGCCAGTGGCACCCGGCCGATCTCGAACTCGATCACGGCGTCACGGCGCAGCCGGACCCGCTCCTCGCGCGTGCAGGCGGGGGGTGCGGCATCCATCGCCGCCTCGCCGACCAGCGCCCGGCTGCAGAGAAGGCAGTAGATCTCGCCGTCGACCTCCGCCCAGGTCGTGGGCAGTCCGGTCGGCTTACCGTCGATCTGGCCCACGGAGACGTCGCAGCGGGCGCAGCTCCACCTGATCGACGCCGCGCTCATCGCGAGGCCGTCGCTCCGGAGCGCCGGCGACGGTTGCGCCGGCGCCGCGCCGGTCCGTCGGGACCGGTCCGCCCGGCCCTGCCGAGCCCGTGGTCGAGGCCGAGGGTGGTGCCGATGCGGCTCATGTCCTCGGTCTGCTCGGCGAGCACGAAGCTGATCGCGGTGCCGCTGCGCCCAGCCCGGCCGGTCCGCCCGACGCGATGCACGTAGGCGTCGCGGTCCTCCGGCGCGTCGTAGTTGATGACCTGGGCGACGTCGGGGACGTCGATGCCACGGGCGGCGACGTCGGTGGCGACCAGGGTCATCACCTTGCCGCGCTCAAACTGCGACAGCGCCCGCTCGCGTTGGCTCTGGGTCTTGTTGCCGTGCATGGCGACGGCCTCGACATCGTGGGCGCGCAGTCGTTTGACCAGCCGGTCGGCGCCGCGCTTGGTGCGGACGAAGACCAACGAGCGCCCGGTGTCCTCGCCGCCGAGGCGGTCGACCAGACGCTCGAGCTTCGCGTCCTGGGACGCCACCGCTACAAAGCTGTGATCGATCTTGGCGGCCGCGCGCTCGGGCTCGGCATGGGTGTGGGAGCGGGCGTCGCTCGTATAGGCGGCCGCGACGCGGCCCGTGGCGCCCGCGAGGGTCGCCGAGAAGAACAGGGTCTGGCGGTCGCCGGGGGTGCGGTCGACGATCCGGTCGACCGCGGGACGGAAGCCCATGTCGAGCATGCGATCGGCCTCGTCGAGGACGAGCACCTGCACGCGGCCGAGGGAGACGTCCCCGCGTCCGATCAGGTCCTCGAGGCGTCCGGGAGTGGCGACGAGGATGTCGGCGCGCCGAGCCGCCTTGATCTGGGGCCCGAAGCCGACGCCGCCGTAGACGGCTGCGACCCTCAGGCCGCGCACCTTCGCCAGCGGTGCGAGCTCGTCGACGATCTGGCCCGCGAGCTCGCGGGTCGGCGCCAGGATGAGGGCCTGCGGGCCCTTGTCCCGCGGCTCGATCAGGTCGACGAGCGGAACCCCGAAGGCGAGCGTCTTGCCGGAGCCGGTGGGGGACTGGACGAGAAGGTCATGGCCGGCGAGCGCGTCGCGGATGACCATCTCCTGGATCGGAAACGGGTGATCGATCGAACGAGCCGCGAGGGCGTCGACGACCGACCGAGAAGTGCCGAGGTCGGCAAACGAAGTGATTAGGTTTTCTCCTGCGTATTGAACGTCTTGGGAGATCCTGCGGCCCCAAGGCACCCAGTGGCACACGGAGGAAACGGAACCTCTCGGGCGGCGAATCGGCCAAACCCGACCAATCCACCGTAGCAGCAGGTCCTGAGTGCACCGACGCGCGACGAGCGTCGGGCGACTCTGGCCGGCGGCCGGGACCGGCGCGGATCAGGGGGCGAGTCGGCGGATCGCCCAGCCGTCGCCCTCCCGCGAGTAGAGGAAGCGGTCATGGAGGCGGGCCTGCTGGCCCTGCCAGAACTCAATCGTCGCCGGCCGCAGGACGAAGCCGCCCCAGAAGTCGGGGCGAGGGACGTCCTTAGCGTCGGCGAAGCGGGCGCTGGTCTCCTCGAGACGGCGGTCGAGCTCGGCGCGGTCCTCGAGCGGGCGGCTCTGCGGGGAGGCCCAGGCGCCGAGCCGGCTCTCGCGGGAGCGACTCGCGAAGTAGGCGTCCGAGTCGACGGGGGAGAGGCGCTCGACCGGGCCGCGGGCGCGCACCTGGCGGTCGTGCTCGCGCCAGTAGAGGATCAGCGCGCCGCGCGGATCGGCGGCGATCGCGGCGGCCTTGGCGCTTTCGTGGTTGGTGAAGAAGCGGAAGCCATCGGAGCCGTGGCCCTTCAGCAGCACCATCCGCGCGTCGGGGGCGCCCTCGGCGTCGATCGTCGCCAGGGTCATCGCCTCGGCCAGCGGCACCTCCGCCGTCGCCAGGTCGTACCAGCACCTGAACTGCTCGAAGGGGTCGCCGGCTAGGTCGCTCTCGTGCAGCGGGGGGAAGGCTCGTCTCTTGGTCATCGTCGGGTCAAGGGTGAGTTCGCAGTTGGCCGCGACTATCGCCGATAACCGCGAACTCACTTGCCTCGGCGGTGACCCGGGCTATGGGAAGTGGCCCGGTCGCCAGACCGGGCCACTTCGTGCCGCTCCTATTTTTCTTCGACCTTCCAGGCCCCGCCTTCGGTCAGTTCGAGATTCGCTTTGCCGGTGACCTGCGCCACTTCCCCGCCGAGGAGGAGACTGCCCCCGGCACCGTTCTGGATCGCTTCGGAGAAGCTGACGCCCTGCGCTTCGGCGCTGGTGCCTGTCGGGCTCCATTGTCCGAAGACTTCGCCGGCGAGGGGATAGCTGCCCGCGGCCGCGCATTCTTCGAGTTTCACCGTGGCCAGGGATTCGGTGAACGGCCGCGCGTAGCGCGAGTAGGCATTTTCACCGCCCATGTATATCCGGCTCGTTTCAGGACTCAGCGTCAGGGTGTTGGCGATTTTGCACCCTTCCGGTTTGACCACGCTGACCCCGGTCAGTTTGAGCTGGCCTTCCAGCTCGGACATGATGCCTCCACCGGCTTCGACCTGCTTGATCTGGGCGCTGACACATTCGACCCCGGTCGCTTTGATTTCGGCAGCCGCCCCTAGGATCAGCCCGCGGATGAAGAAGTTTTCCGCCGCCGAGCATTTGAGCGCCTTTGAATTCCCCACCCCGAGTTTCGTGCCTTTGACGTACCACTGACCGAGGTGTGTGCCCGCCGGCGGGCTCGGCGTTTCTTCGGTCTTGAACGTCCCTCCGGAACTCAACGCGATGCGTAGTACGCCGGAAAGGGCGGCCAGCTTGCTTCCGAGTTTGAGTTCTCCGCCTGCGGTCGAGTTGATCGCCCCTGAAAACACCACCGGTTGCGACGCTGCCGAATAGCCTGTGGGATTGAATCGACCGAAGTCGTTGCCCGACAGGATGTAGCTACCTGAGATCGCACACGCCCCGGTACCTTTGACCAAGGTTAAAGTCGACAAGGTAGTCCCAGTGCTCGGAGCCAGTAGGAGGTAGGTGGTTGAGCCTTCCATCTGGATTTTCCCGGTCAGCGCGACCGTCGTGACGCTGCCACCACTGATGGCGCAGCTTGCAGGCGTATTCACCGTGATTCCGGTCAGTTTCAGTTTTCCGGAAAACTCGGCCATTTTTCCCGAGTTTTCCACCTCATTCACTGATGCTTCAAGGCATTCAGCGCCGGTGGCCGTGAACTTGAACGGCGTCGTGCCAATTTCGGTTTCTAAGACGAACGACTGCGAGGCCGAACAGGTCACGGCGGCCGATTTCCCGACTTCCAGGACTTCGCCGGTCACCCATCCGCCGGCTTTTGTTTCGGCTTTGCCGTACGCGGTGGCGGCCAATACCAAGCCGAGTACAGCGACCACCGCCATGGCGGTGCAAAGTTTTCGCAAATTCATGATCTCTCCCGAGCAGTTCAGAAACTCTTGTGTGCCTTGCGGACCTGCGGGCTTCGCCTCAGAGGCGGGCCCAAAGGGCCTAACGGGCAAGCTTCGCCAGAGGCTCCGGATTACTCAAGAAACCTCTTCTTATGTTTCATATCCGCGCTCAGACCGTTCACCGGATCGAGGCTTGACGGGATCGCTGCCGGGGTAGATTCGCTGCACCAGAGCGGCGCGCGAGAGCCGTGCGCCTTTCGTCTCGAAGCGAGGAGATAGCGATGCCTTACGTGACCGTCGGAACCGAGAACAGTGCCGACATCCAGATCCACTACAACGACCACGGCTCCGGCAAGCCGATCGTCCTCATCCACGGCTACCCGCTGGAAGGCAACTCCTGGGAGAAACAGGAGCCCGAGCTGCTGGCCGCCGGCTACCGGGTGATCAGCTACGACCGCCGCGGCTTCGGCAAGTCGAGCCAGCCGACCACCGGCTACGACTACGACACCTTCGCAGCCGACCTCAAGGCGCTGCTCGACCACCTGGCGCTGGACCAGGACGTGGTGCTGGCCGGCTTCTCGATGGGCACCGGCGAGGTCACGCGTTACCTCGGTACCTACGGCTCGGCCGGGGTCAGGAAGGCGGCGCTGCTCGGCGTGATCCCGCCGTTCGTGCTGAAGACCGACGACAACGAGAAAGGCGTCCCGCAGGAGGTCTTCGACGGGATCAAAGACACGGTCGCCAAAGACCGCTACCTCTGGTTCGAAGAATTCTTCAAGAACTTCTTCAACACCGACGAACTGGCCCCGGAGAGGATCGGCGACGCGGCGCTGAATGCGCACTTCCAGGTGGCGGTTCGGATGTCCCCGCACGCCACCTATGCATGTGTCGACACCTGGCTGACCGACTTTCGTGACGATCTGCCGAAGATCGACATCCCGACGCTGGTCATCCACGGCGAGAAGGACCGGATCCTGCCGTTCGAGTCGACCGCGGCGCGACTGCGCGACGAGAACCTGATCGCCGACCTCGAGTTCCTCGAGATCAAGAACGGTCCGCACAACATCGGCTGGACCTTCCCCGAGGAGGTCAACCCGGCGCTGCTTTCGTTCCTCGCCAAGTAGCAAGGCAGAGAGGTTCGGGCAGATGGTCGAGCGGATCGATGAGATGCCGGCCGGGACGATCGGCTTCAAGGTCGTCTCCGACCTGACCTGGGACGACTACCGGGACCAGATCGAGCCGGCACTGGCCGCGGCGGCCGAGAAGGGCGACGTGCGCCTTCTGTTCGAGATCGATGCCGGTCTCGGCATGGACGCGGGCGCGGTGATCGCGAACGCGAAAACCGGGCTCAAACGCGGCCTCGGTCACATGAAAGCGTGGAAGCGCACCGCGATCGTCACCGACGTCGACTGGATCCGCAAGGCGATCAAGGCCTTCGGCTTCATGGCGCCGGGGGAGATGCGGGTCTTCGAGCTCGCCGAGCTCGGCGCCGCCAAGGTCTGGATCGCCGAGTAGCGCGATCCGGCCCCGCCACACGCTGTCGACTTTGACCCTGCCCGGGCAAGGTCAAAGTCGACCGGGTGGATAACTGGCTGCGCAGCCGGCACAATCCCGCCGATGCCGGGGGAGAGGGAGTACGACCTTGTTCTGTTCGGGGCCACCGGTTTCACCGGCGGGCTGACCGCCGACTACCTCGCGGCCAACGCTCCCGCCGGGCTGCGCTGGGCGCTGGTCGGCCGCAACCGGGCAAAGCTCGAGGCGGTCGCGGGGCGCCTCGCCGCGACCAGTCCCGAGGCGCCGACTCCGGCCCTGGTCGAGGCCGACGCCGCCGACGCGGCGACGCTCGCCAAGGTCGCCGAGTCCACCCGGGTTGTCATAACTACGGTGGGCCCGTACGCGCTCTACGGCGGCCCGGTGGTCGCTGCCTGTGCCGCGGCCGGCACCGACTACGTCGACCTCACCGGCGAGCCGGAGTTCGTCGATCGCACCTGGCTCGATCACAACGCGACCGCCGAGCGCACCGGCGCCCGGATCGTCCACTGCTGCGGTTTTGACTCGGTTCCGCATGACCTCGGCGCATACTTCACCGTCCAGCAGCTGCCCGAGAACGTGCCGCTGAAGGTCGAAGGATTCGTCCGCAGCAACGCCCGCTTCTCCGGCGGCACCTACCACTCGGCGGTCAACGCCTTCGGCCGCGGCCGCCAGACCTTCGCTGCGGCGCGCGAGCGCCGCAAGGTCGAGCCGCGCCCGGACACTCGCAAGATCCACTCGGCTCCTGCGCGGATCCGTCGCAATGACGAACTCGGCGGCTGGTCGGTGCCGCTGCCGACCGTCGACCCGACGATCGTCCGCCGCTCCGCCGCCACGGTCGACCGCTACGGCCCCGACTTCACCTACGGCCACAACCTCGTCGCCCGTCATCTGGCGACGGTCGCCGGGATGGGCGCCGGGGTCGGCACGGTCGCCGTGCTTGCCCCGATCCCACCCGTCCGCAGGCTGCTGCTGAAGGCGAAGGCGCCGGGCGAGGGCCCCGACGAGCAGACTCGCGCCGGCAGCTGGTTCAAAATTCGCTTCGTCGGCGAGGGCGGCGGCAAGCGGGTCGTCACCGAGGTCTCGGGCGGCGACCCGGGCTACTCGGAGACGGCGAAAATGCTCGCCGAGTGCGGGCTCTGCCTCGCTTTCGACGACCTCCCCGAGCGCTCCGGTCAACTTACTACCGTTGCATCGATGGGTGACATGCTTCTCACAAGACTACAAAGCGCCGGGATAGCGTTCCGAGTGCTGGAGACCGCCTGAGCGGGCGTCCCGCCCGCACACGGTCGCGAACGGAGGAGAAAGAGTGACGCCAGAGACCCTCACCAAAGGCCCTGGGCCAGGTGCCGAGCCGGGCGAGCCGGAGCGCGTCGACGTCCTCATCGTCGGGGCCGGCATCTCCGGGATCGGCGCCGCCCATCATCTGCAGAAGCGCTGCCCGGGCAAGAGCTACGCGATCCTCGAGGCGCGGGAGGCCATCGGCGGCACCTGGGACCTCTTCCGCTATCCCGGGATCCGCTCCGACTCCGACATGCACACGCTCGGCTACCGCTTCAAGCCTTGGACGGCGGCGAAGTCGATCGCCGACGGCGAGTCGATCCTCGACTACGTGCGGGCGACCGCCCGCGAGGGCGGGATCGACCGCAAGGTCCGCTTCGGCCACCGTGTCGTAAGTGCGTCGTGGTCGAGTGAAGAAGCGCGCTGGACCGTGACGGCGGAGCGCAACGACGGCACTCAGGTGACGATCTCATGCGCCTTCCTTATGAACTGCAGCGGCTACTACCGCTACGACCAGGGCTACACGCCGGAGTTCCCCGGGATCGAGGGCTTCAAGGGGACCGTCATCCATCCCCAGCACTGGCCTGAGGAGCCTGAGTACGAGGGCAAGCGGGTGGTGGTGATCGGCAGCGGCGCGACCGCGGTGACGCTGGTCCCGGCGATGGCGAAAGACGCCGCCCACGTGACGATGCTGCAGCGCTCGCCCAGCTACATCCTCTCGGTGCCGGGCGAAGACCCGGTCGCGGAGGCGCTGCGCAAAGTGCTGCCGGCGCGTGCCCTCTATCCGATCGTGCGCTGGAAGAACGTGCTGCTGCAGAGCCTGACCTATCGGCTCTCGCGCAGCCGTCCCAACTTCGTCAGGAAGGTGCTGCGGAAAGGTGTCGTCGCCGCGCTGCCCGAGGGCTACGACGTCGACACCCACTTCAACCCCAAATACAAGCCGTGGGACCAGCGTCTCTGCATGGTCCCTGACGGCGACCTCTTCAAGTCGATCTCCGACGGCAGCGCCGAGATCGTCACCGACCAGATCGAGACGTTCACGCCGGGCGGGATCAAGCTCGCGTCGGGCAGGGAGCTCGAGGCCGACGTGGTCATCACCGCGACCGGGCTCAACCTGCTCTTCCTCGGCGGGATGAAGCTCGAGGTCGATGGCGAGGAGATCGAGCAGTCGCAACTGCTGGCCTACCGCGGGATGATGCTCGGCGATGTGCCGAACCTCGGCTTCACGATCGGCTACACCAACGCCTCATGGACGCTGAAGGCCGACCTCGTCTCCGAATATCTGTGCCGACTTCTCAACCACATGGACGCGAACGGCTACGACATCTGCGTGCCGCAGCTGACCGACCCGAGCGTGACGCCGGAGCCGATCCTCGACTTCAGCTCCGGGTACGTGGTGCGCGCGGTCGCCGACCTGCCGAAGCAGGGGTCGAAAGAGCCGTGGAAACTGCGCCAGAACTACGCCGTCGATCTGCGCAAGCTGCGCTACGCGTCGCTCGAGGACGGGGCGATGCAGTTCAAGCGCAAGGTCGCGGCGCCGCAGCGGGTGGCCGCCTGAGGGTCGTCCGTCGCGCGGCGCTCCTCGCGCTCGCGGTCTTCCTTCTCGCCGGCGCGCCCGCTGCGGCGAAGCCGTGGATCGGGGTCCGCGGCGGCAGCCTAGTCGACGGCTCCGGCAGGGCGGTGCGCCTGCTCGGCGTCAACCGCTCCGGCACCGAGTACTCCTGCCAGCAGGGTTACGGATTCTTCGACGGTCCGAGCGACGTCGCCTCGATCAAGGCGATGAAGTCGTGGCACATCAACGCGGTGCGGGTGCCGCTGAACGAGACCTGCTGGCTGGGGATCAATGGGACCCCGACGAAGTACGGCGGCGAGAGCTACCGGCGGACGATCCGCGCCTGGGTCGGGCGGCTCGAGTCCCAGGGGCTATACGTGATCCTCGACCTGCACTGGGCGGGACCCGGGTCCGAACAGGCGACCGGGATCATCCCGATGCCCGACGCCGACCACGCCCCCGACTTCTGGCGCTCGGTCGCGGCCGAATACAAGGACGACCACGCGGTCCTCTTCGACCTCTACAACGAGCCGCACGACATCGACTGGGCCTGTTGGCAGCACGGCTGCGAGATCCACGACGAACGGGTCGGCTCCTACCGCGCCGCCGGGATGACCGAACTGGTGGAAGCGGTGCGCTCGACCGGGGCGACCCAGCCGGTGATGCTCGGCGGCACCGAGTGGGCGCGTAACGACGACGGCTGGCTCGCCCACCTGCCGCCCGATCCGGCCGACGCCGAGGTCGCCTCCAACCACACCTACGACTTCGCCGCCTGTTACGGAACCTGCCGCACGGCGCTTGCCCAGATCACCCGCACCCACCCGGTGGTGACCGGCGAGCTGGGGGAGGGGGATTGCCGCGCCCGCTACATCGGTCCCTATATGAACTGGGCCGACGCCCACGGCATCTCCTACCTCGCCTGGGCCTGGGACACCCACGGTGGCTGGACCTGCCAGTCGGGGCCGTCCCTGATCACCGACTACGACGGCACCCCGACCGCCTTCGGCCGCGGCTTCCGCGACCACCTGCGCGAGCTGGCGCGGGCCGGGCGCTGACCCGGGCGGGCGGCCGACTAATCTAAGGGCCATGGACGACCAGCAAGTACTTGACCGCATCGATGAGCTCGTCAAGGAGGAGGAGCAGCTGCTCCACCGCCACGAGGGCGAGGGCCTCGGCGACGACGAGCACGCTCGTCTCGAGGAGATCAAACTGCAGCTCGACAAGACCTGGGACTACCTGCGCCAGCGCCGCTCCCTGCGCGAGGCCGGAGACGACCCGGACCAGGCG
Source organism: uncultured Solirubrobacterales bacterium (assembly GCA_963795675.1). Lineage (GTDB taxonomy): Bacteria > Actinomycetota > Thermoleophilia > Solirubrobacterales > 70-9 > VAYN01. The sequence goes on along the minus strand of CAWCJB010000004.1, from coordinate 82,367 downwards.
AGCGAACGCGACGGCGGCACGGTCGAGGACTACGGCACCGTCACGCCGTACGACGACACCGACGCCGACGCGCCGGAATAGCGGCGGCGCGCCCCGGCGCGCCCCTCAGAGGTTCCAGCCGAAGTAGACCTCGGCGCGGACCTGCCGGTCGCCGGCGAAGGTGAGCACCTCGGTGTTGCGGAAGCGACTCCCGTCGGTGCGGGTCGCCTCGTAGGTGACGACGACCTCGTCGCCGTCCTCGATCAGCCGCACGAACTCAAACTTGGCGAGGTTCTCGCCGTTGGGCCAGCAGCGCTCGAAGTAGCCGGCGCGGTCGAGTCCTCCTTCGTCGGCAGGGCTGTGGAAGGTGAACTCGGGGCCGATCAGCCGCTCGATCAGCTCCCGGTCGCGCGTCTCGTAGGCGCGGTAAACGGCCCTAGCAAGCGCAATCCGGTCTTCGCTCATCCTTATTTCCTCCGTCAATTCGCAACTCATTGACCTAAATCTCGGGTATCAACTGGTACGTGTCGCTCGTCCGTTCACTCCAAAGACGCCCTCGCGGCCCGATTCTCATCGGCCTCACCGCCGTGATCGTTGCCGTCGTCCTCCTACCCGCCGCGGCCGGCGCGGGCGGGACCAAAAGCCACCAGTTCGAATTCCGCCTCTCCAGCCCGGAACACCAGGACATGGTCGGCGAAAGCGCGATCCTGATCCGTGCCCGCTGCATCGGCGAGCCCTGCACGGTGGTCGCCTCGGCGAAGAGCAAGGACCCCGCGCTTCACAGCGGCAGCACCACCGCCAGGATCGCCGCCGGCGAGGCCGAAACCATCTCCCTGCCGCTGGCCCCGCGCCAGCGCGGCAAGCTGAAGGCGGCCCTCGAAGCCGGCCGCTCCCCGACCTTCATCGTCAAGGCCACCGCCCACGACTCCGCGGGCACCCACGTCCCGCTGTCGATCGAAGTTCACGCCATCAAGCCCTGACGATCGGAGCGCCGGGAACCCGGGCCGCGCCCAGAAGTCCTGAGCGGGCCGCCGCCGCCATAATGTCCCGTCCTCGGCGCCTTGGCGGAGTGGCTACGCAGCGGCCTGCAAAGCCGTTTACACCGGTTCGATTCCGGTAGGCGCCTTTTTGATCTGAGCGGGGATTTCGGCTCTGTGAAAGGGTTTCAGAGGCATTTCTTGGCTAGCTGCTTGTCCGGTTGAATCCGGTTGAAACCGGCTGTTTTCGTGTGGGACTGGCGCACGACTGGCGCACGGGTGCTCTCCGAGAACCAGACCGGGCGAGGAAATATGCTCGCGAGAGATGAGTACCGATAGACATCCAGGCGTATTCCGCGGTCCTCGATCTTGGTTCGAGCCGCGATACACAGGGAGCCAGCGACGCGTTACCGCGGCGGGGGAGCGGTGGCTTCAGTCTTCGGCGGGGGTGACCAGTGAACGAACGACAGGAAACGACCTCGGGCAAAATGCCTGACCGCCCTGACGCCTTTATCTCCCACGCCGGAGAGGACAAGGCAGATGTCGCACGACCCTTGGCCGACGCCCTTGTCTCCCTGGGTTGGAGCGTGTGGCTCGACGAACTGCGTCTGATCGTCGGAGACAGCCTAAGCCGCCAGATTGATGCGGCGCTCGCGCGGAGCCGGTTCGGGGTCGTGATCCTGAGCCCGTCCTTCTTTGCAAAGGAGTGGCCTCAACGCGAGCTTGCTGGATTGGCCGCTCGTGAGCTTGCGAGCGGGACGAAGGTCATTCTGCCCGTCTGGCACGACGTCGACCACGCCTACATCGCCGAGCGATCGCCGACGCTCGCCGATCGGCTCGGTGCGCGAACCGACGCCGGGATCGAGCGGGTCGCGGAGGAACTGTCGGTGGCTTTGGGCGAATCTTCGCCCGCCGGTCTTGCAGATCCAATCAAGGCACCGCTAGACGTCGCGGAGGACGCCAAGCCTGAGGATGACACCGAGATGTTTCGGATCCCCGTTACCGACGACGAGCAGGCAAGCCTGGCGGTAAATCGGCCGGATTGGTGGGAGTACCGCCTCTATGCCGGGGTCCTTATGCAGGGGCGCCTCCGCCTCGAAGCGAAATGGTTGGACCACGACCTGAGGATTCCGGGTGGCCCGCGGCGGCATGCTTCCGAGCCCACCTCGGAATTCGTGAGCCAAGAAATGGGAACGATGCGACGCTTCCTCACGACCTTCAATCGCGTCTTCGACCCGAAGGTGTTGGAAGAGGCATTTGGCCGTGCTGGCGAGTCCGGGGATCCGGACCGCATTAGGCATGTTGCGGGCGGGGTAATTCGAGTGTACGAGTCGATGCTCGATTGGGCCGCAGAAATTCGTAACACCACCGTCCCGGGTGAATACATTGACCTCGTGGAGTTGACTGCTCGAATGGCGGACGGACCTGTTCGCCAAATACGCGATTTCATCCAACTCGTCGCCGACCAGATTGCGCGCTTACCGCTTCTGCTCCGAGAGGCGGAGGAGACGGGTGCGACGGAGAAGTCCCCGATGATCCTGAGGCTGTCTCTAAAGCTCGATGTCGACCCTGCGGTTCAGAAGGAGTTTTACGCTGAGCTCGAGCGGATGAAGGGGGCTTAGGCGGACTCTGGTCCCGGCTTGTCGACTCACTGCGCGAATTCGCGTTTGCTCAGTCCGGAAATCGGGGTCCGAATCCCGTAGCGGGACCAAGCTTCTGTTTTCAAACTCCCGTTTCGCGGCAAGAGAGGCGGGAGTTTTCCTGTTAGCCGTTCTAGAGCCATTCCAACCGGTCGGCATAGCCGACGGCCCATCGTCGCGCTTTAAGAAAGCTCGTTCCGGCGCCAGAAAAGGGATCGAAAACGGATATAGCTACGCGCATTCCCTTGGCCGCGAAAGTTGCCATAACGGGTATCGCGACTGATAAGTCGTAACTACCGTTGGAACTTAAGCGCTATTCTGATTGTCGAATCTGATCGCAATCAGATCGATATCTGTTTTAGATCTTTTCAAGACATAACCGCAAAAAGACGCCGGACCTCCCTGGAAGAAGAATCCGGCGCCTTGTGATCGCGGCACTTTCCTAGGACAGCGCCTCGGGACCTGATCTCTGGCCGTTGGTATGACGGTCGACGATCGCCCGTGGCGTTTACCTTACCGCGCCTCCAGCATGTCCAACTTGGAGGATGTTGAATGCAGAAATCCGATCCAGTGGTCAGAGGTCTCGCCGGGCCGCGAGCGGGACCGCACAGATCGAGCAGCCGAGCGTTCTGATCGTGCATTCATTGAACGGGACGGCTGAGAGTGGCTGCCCCCGCAGCGCCTCTGCCAGGGTCCAAAAACTTGAGATGCTCCCAGCAGGTGTACTCCAGATGCGAGCAAAACGACCGCCCGCGAGGCGGTCTTTTTCGTTCTCGGGCCAAGGCCTGGGTCAAGCTGATGTGGCGCGACTTCGATCTGGCGGGCGGCTAACGCTCGGCGCCGCCGCGCTGCGCGGACCAGCGTTGGCAGGCCTCCGTGAACTGCTGGAGTGGCGGGTTCATCAAGGCGATTCGCTCCTCAGCGTCCGCACTGACGTCGTACTCGCCCGTGGTCATGGCGGGTCGCAGCATGTCGGCCCAGGCGCGGAGGCCGTTGACCAACTCCTGGTGGCGGTCGAGGACGTCGGTCTCTTCGCCGATGGCGATCCGCAGGCGCAAGGTGTCGGAGAGCAGCCGGCTGAAGATCCCTTCGACCGTGGTCCGCTGCTCGGCGACCCGGTCGACGGCAGCCGTCTCCGCTCGAACCGCGGCGGCCTCTGCTTCGATGTCTTCGCCTTCTTCGCGTAGGGCGGAAGGCATCGCCGCTTCGAGTTCCGGCACGTCGCGCGTGTCGTACGGCACTCCATCCGCGCCCCTCTGTACCCAGGGGAGGTCGTCGTTCACCGCTTCGGCAGCCTTCAAGTTCCGGGTGGCCTCGCTGGCGGAGACCGCCCTGGTGTCGAGGGTGGTTAGCGCGTGGATGCTCTCCTGGATGGTCTCGACCGCGGCCCCGATGCTTCTGCGGGCATGTTCGAGGTCGCGCATGGCCCGGTCGTTCTCCAGCTGTTCACTGTGGTTTTTGCGCGCCACCCAGGCGGCCAGGGAGGCTGCCAGGACGGCCGCGACCGCGATCAGCAGTGGGCCGATCAGCGATTCGAGGAAAGAGGAGCCGCCGACCTGGTGGACCTCGAGCGGCCCCGGGATCACGAAGAACATTTGGCGAACCGTCCCACGCCGGGCAGACAGTTCTGCATTGCGTAGCTGCAACGGTTACGACCGGCGGAGATTTTACCTTAAGGAGTTGTGCTGCAAAAGGATCTAAGCCCGGGTGAGGTCTACGTCATGCAGCGTGGTCCGACCAGGCGAGCGCTGATGGTGACATTGCTCGACGCGCCGGCGCCCTCCGGTATCCGCGGCCGGGTAATGGTCAGGGTGGAGAACGGGGTCGGGAAGGGGCGCGAGATCGAGGCGCCGACCGCGTCGCTCTACCGGTTGTCGGAGGAGGAGGTCGAGGCGACTGACGCCCCGTACAAACCGGCCGACTCCCGGCATCGTCCTGCGCCGGCGGACTGGTTGCCGAGGTGCGGCGAATCGGTCACCTGGAGCAAGACCGGCGGCATCATCTTTGAGATCAGGCAGTTGACCCGGCAGGGCGCGCTGATCGCCGGCGAACTGCTCGGCATGAAGAAGGAGTACGAGGTGCCATTCGCGGAGTTGTCTCCGGCAGAGACCCGACCGCTGGCGATCGTCCGCAGCCACGATGAGGAGCCACCAATCGAGCCGGTGCCCGAGGAACCTGATGACGAGCCTCCACCCGCCCTCAGCGTCATCGAGCAGGACGATGACTGGGTGGAGGCATTGATCTTCAGCCCGAAGTGCATCGATCTCTACCGCAAGACGTTCGCAAGAAACAAGCGCCCTGCGGCGGCAGAGGCCAAGCTCCGTCGAGAGCTGCAGAAAGCGAAGAAGATCAGGCCGAAGAAGCGGGGCGCCGCCTACCTCTACCTACGAGTCAGCAGGCGATTCGACGTCGTCATCAAGGAAAGTCCGACCCGCGGCTCCGCTGATGCCCTCTATGTCGACGTCGATGATCTACGGGTGGCACCGTGGCGTCGGGCGGCCTGATTGCATCCCGTCGACCTGTGGAGAGCGAGGGCACCAGCCTGGAGTACGGGAGTGCCGAACCGCCTACCGGACGGTGGCCGAGTCGAGACGGCGGTGAAGCATGGAGGTGATAGTGAGAACGTCGAGCGCGTCACTCAGGTCGACAGCCCACTTCACCTTAGGAGCGTGCGCCGTCGGATTTCTGGCCATCGACAGGAGCCCCTTGGCGATCATCGCGAGCCCCACCTGCTCACTCCGTTCCCACTCCGAAGTGAGCGCGTTGAAGGCAAGGATCGGAAGGCCATTCTTCGTGCTCGTTGCCTCATCGATGAGCGCGGCTCCGTCTGTATTCAGGCCAGTCATCTCGCGTATGCGGTCCGCGACGCTCTTCGTTGCCTCAAGGACGGCGTGGAAGTAGTTCTCCTGCAATAGCTCTTCGCGGCAGAAGTCCAGAACATGCGGGTGAACGTTTCGCCTCTCAAGCTCCGTGCCCAGCGCATCGGCGCGCTCCCGCGCGTCGGCGACGGTTTGGGCCCGCCTTGCCGCCCTGACTTTTCCATCGTCCCGGACTTCGTAACCGGAGAGAAGCAACTTGCGATTCACGGCCGTCCTGCCCGCTTGAAACTCAGCGTCATGAGCGAACCGGACCGGCTGCATCACCTCGGTAATCAGCCGGATCATCGGCCGGCCGTCACTTTGGGCGTTTTGCCGATGAACGACCGCGTTATATAGACGCTTCCACTTGGTCCCGGTTCCGTCGTCATCCGTGGGCTTCAGTGGGGCGATCAAGCCCGAAATCTGGGAGCCGATCACCAGGTCGCCAAGTTCGCGGCAGATCGCCTCGATTGACGCGGCGGAGAACGGAGGGATCGACTTAGCCAATCGCTTGCCCTGTTCGCCGACCGGGCAGTCCTACGCGCATCAACGGGACGTTGTGACCCGCGTCGCCACGTCCGCGATGCTGAGCCCGAGCGCGGCGGCGATCGCCTCGACCGTGCCCCACGTCGGATTGACCTTGCCGCCCTCGATTTTGGAGAGGTGGGCGACCGTGATCCCGGCGTCTTCGGCCACGTCCAGCTGCTTCAGTTCGCGCTCATCGCGCAGCGCCCTGATCGCCGCGCCAAGCTCCCGCTGGGGGTTGTCGCGTCGCGGCATCACTGGACGGTTTCACATCGGTCCTGGTCGTACTTGTGCTTTACAACAAGTTGCGGTACCGTCCTGAAACTCAGACAAAAAGCGCCCCCGCGCTGCGTGAACAGCCGGGGGCATGGCACAGGAGGGATTAGCTCCCATGCACCCGCAATGTAATCCGGGAGGCGCGAAGGCGTCCCCATCCCGTTCCGAGCACGATCCTCAGAAGACCTACGAAGCCGACCTGCGAGGCCTGCTCGACCTGCTGCTCGCAGAGTTCCCCGGCGTCCTCACCTACCGCGAGGCGCTGACCGCGCGGGTCGAGAACCCGGACGACCCCCTCAAGGCGGAGGCCTTCGGCAACGCGGCCCGCGGAGTCGTCGGTGCCGGACTCGCGGTCCGGCAGGGCGAGTTGATCTTCGCCAGCCGGGCCGCCCGCGCCATGGTCGACCTCGGCTACCACCTCGGCTGATGGACTCCTCGGCAAAGCAGGTCGCCGGGATCGTCGGTCCGCGGATCAGGCGCCTCCGTCGCGGTCTCGACCTGAGCCAGGAGGCGCTGGCCGACAACGCCGAGATGTTCCGGACCGAGATGACGGGGATCGAGTGGGGTGAGCGACTGCCCCGCCTCGACACCCTGATCAAGCTGGCCGGAGGTCTCGGAGTATCGCCCTGCGTCCTTATCGACGGCATCGTCTGGGAGGTCCGCGGCAGCCGTCCGGGCAGGCTCGTCGAGTGCGGGCAGGATGCCGATGACTGAGATCCCTCGGCCGTCACGCCGCTTCGCCGCGAACCTCCGGCGCCTGCGCGAGGCAGCCGACCTTTCTCAGGAAGAGCTTGCCTTCCGCGCCACGATCCACCGGACCCAGGTCAGCTTCATCGAGGGCGGCCACCGCCTGCCGCGACTCGACACGCTGGTCAAGCTCTCGGGCGCGCTCCACACGACCCCGAACGACCTTCTCGCCGGCATCACCTGGGAGCCCTCCGTCCACCGCCCCGGCAGGTTCCTGCTGGGGCCGGAGGAGGAGGGGGGAGGCGATGGGTAGGGGCGGCGCCGAGATAGTCGGCGAGCGTTTCGGCGAGAACCTTCGCCGGGTCCGACGCCGTGAAGGCCTCTCCCAGGAACAGTTGGCGAGGCGGGCCTCGCTGCACCGCACCGAGATCGGGGTGCTGGAGCGCGGCGGGCGAGCCTGCCGGATCGACACGCTGATCCAGTTGGCCGGGGCGATGGCGGCCCGCCCCGAAGAGCTGCTGGAAGGGATCGGATGGATCCCTGGACCCGAGCCAGATGGAACCTTCACCACCCTCAATTCGAGTCCATCCAGCCATCGAGCCAGAGAAGAACCGAGCTAGAGACCGAGCAGCCAGAAGCGAGCCACGATAAGACCGAAGTTCAGCAGGCAAGTAATCGAGAAGGGGCCACGGAAGGCGAACCAACCGACCCCCACCAGCACTAACAGCAGAACCCCTCACACCCCATCACCGGGTGGTGATCACGCGACCGCAGCAAGACCCTCAGGGAATCTCCCGGCATAATGCCGCCCGTGCCCCGTTCGAGCGACAAGCCGTCAGGCGCCACCGGATGGATCGCTCTGCTCCTCTCCTTGGCCATCACCGTCGCGGCGCTCGGCGCCCAGACTCCGGCGTCCACTTCCGCGGCGACCGGCTCCGCGCCACGGGGCGGCAACTGCAAGGTCGGCGAGCCGACCAGGTATCGGACCATGAGGTTCGGGCTCCCCGGACACCCTGTCAAGTCGGTGAAGATCCTCTCGCCGGTCCTCGTGCTCGCCTGTGGGAGGACCGGCTTCCTGCATGCAGGTCCGCTCGAAATCGTGGGCTACGACACCAGCGAGGGGCTCTGCACCTCGGCTGAGGTACCCGAGCTGATGATCTTCGGCAGCGGCTGCGAACCGGCCGGGACCAGTTGGCACGCGTTCACCGAAGGCCCCCTTTGGTGGTTCGGCGCCGGTTGGTCGGGCGGCGGCGGGGAGCCGAGCCAGACCAACCTCGCCGGCGATGTCGACCCCGACGTGGCAACGGTCGAAGTCCGCTTCCGCCGGCAGGGGAGGATCTGGACGAAAGCGGCGACCGTGGCCCAGGTCGACGGCACCCTTCTGTCGAAGCTCGGAGTCTCGGAACCCTTCGGCAGGTTCGCGTCACTCCTGCCGGGATGCGTCCCGCCCGCGGCGATCAACGTCGTCGCGCGCGGCGCGAACGGTGAATTCCTCGGAGCCCACCGGGGAGGCCGGTGGGAGGGCCCGGACTTCTGCAATCCGGCCGCTGCTGCCAAGGCGGCCGAATCGTGACCGCTCGGGCGTTCGTCTAGCCCGCTCCCCGGGCGTCCCGGCATCGGGCGCGACCTGCCGTCTTTGGCCTTCGCTGAGCACACGCCGCCCGGCTGGGTCACCCGATACACCCACCCCTCCCGCCGGACATACCGGTCATGCCCGCGATCCCCGACCCGGTGCAACCTCCCGGCCCACGGGTCAACGGCGCCATGGACCCGGTGCAATCGCCCTTCTCGCCGGCCTATACAGGTATGGCCCCCTTTCGCGACGGATCGACCCCGCCCGGCGGACATACCCGACGATGATCTCGATCGGGAAGCTCGGCGTCGGCCAGGAGCGCTACTACACGGAGAAGGTCGCCGAAGGCGCCGAGGACTACTACTCGGGCGAGGGCGAGGCCGAGGGTCAATGGATCGGCCAGGCGGCGGCACGGTTCGACCTGGAGGGCAAGGTCGAGCCCGACCAGCTGACCGCGATGCTGACCGGCCGCGACCCGGTCACGGGCGAGCCGCTCGGGCTGAAGTCGGCACCGGGCCGCGAGCCGGTCCCCGGCTTCGACCTCACCTTCTCGGCGCCGAAGTCGGTCTCGCTGACCTGGGCGCTCGGCGGCCATCCCGTCTCCGGCCAGGTGATGGACGCCCACCGCGCCGCGGTCGAGGCAGCACTCTCCTACATGGAGCGCTCGGCCTGCTGGGCGCGGCGGGGGAAGGGAGGGAGGACCTTCGTCCCCGGCGCCGGCTTTCTCGCCGCCGCCTACGTCCATCGCTCCTCCCGCGCCGGTGACCCCCAGCTACACACCCACGTACTGGTCGCCAACGCGACCCTCGGTCCCGACGGCCGCTGGTCGCGCCTCTACCACCCGGCGATCTACGAGCACGCTCGGACCGCGAGTTACCTCTACGCGGCCCACCTCCGCCACGAGCTGACCATGCGGCTCGGGGTCGAGTGGGAGCCGGTCGTCAACGGGCTCGCCGACATCCGCGGCTTCTCCGTCGAGGAGCTGCGCGCCTTCTCCACCCGCCGGGCCGAGATCCTCGCCGCGGTCGGCGAGGGAGCCTCGGCGCGGGAGATGCGGGTCGCCGCCCTTGAGACCCGCAAGGCCAAGGACCGGGACCTGACCGACGAGAGCCTCCGCGAGGGGTGGCGGGTCAGGGCCGACGAGCTGGGCCTCACCCGCGAGAGGATCGCCGGGCGCCTCGGGCACGAGCGACCGGGCTCCTCGGTCCTGACGAGCCGCCAGGTCGAGCGCTCGGTCACCGCGAACGTCTCCCACTTCGACCGTCGCGACGCGATCCGTGCCGTCGCCGACAACCTCCCGCACGGCGCCCCGGCATACGAGCTCGAGCGGCTCGCCGACGAGTTCCTAGCTTCCTCCTCGGTGATGCGGATTGCCGAGACGCCGCGCGCGCCGCGCTTCACCACCGAGCGGATCTGGGACCTTGAGCGCAAGGCGCTCGCCGCGGCGGACGGGATGGCCGCCGACACCGGCCACGCCGTTGCGGATCCGATCGCCGTCTCGCGGGTACTGGCGACCCGCTCGACGATCAAGTCCGACCAGCGGGCGATGATCGAGGGGCTGACGGGAGGCGGGGAGGGGCTCGTCGTCGTGGTCGGCGAGGCCGGCACCGGCAAGACCTTCGCCACCGTCGCCGCCGCGGAGGCGTGGGCCGGATCCGGGGTTTACGTGCGGGTGGCGGCGCCGACCTGGCGGGCGGCCAACGTCCTTCGCTCGGAGGGACTCGAAGCCACGAGCGTGGCGCGACTGCTCGCCGAGCTTGACCGCGAGGCCGAGGCCGGACGCGACCCGCTTACACGCAACTCCGTCCTCCTGATCGACGAGGCCGGCATGGTGGACTCGGCCAACCTGGCACGGCTGATCGACCACGCCCACCAGGCCGACGCCAAGCTTGTCCTGATCGGCGACCCGGCCCAGCTCGGCGAGATCGAGGCGGGCGGCCTCTTCGGCTCGATCGTGACCCGCACCGACCCGGTCGTCCTCGACCAGGTGATCCGCCACGAACACGAACTCGACCGCGAGGGAGCGAGGCGGATACGCGAAGGCAAAGGAGCGGAGGCGATCGAGACCTACCGCGCCGAGGAGCGCGTCGTCGTCTCGCCCGATCCGGAGGCCCGACGCGAGGAGATGGTGCGCGACTGGTGGCGCTCCTACCAGGAGGGCGAGGACGCGCTGATGATCGCGAAGCGCAACGCCGAGGTCGCCCGCCTGAACGCCCTCGCGCGGGAGGTGATGAAGGCCGAAGGACAGCTCGGCGAGCGGGAGATCCAGGTCGGCGAGGCGGGCTTCGCCGCGGGCGACCAGGTGATCACCCGCGTCAACGACCGCCGCGCCGAGATCTACAACCGCGAACGCTGGCGGGTCGAGTCGGTCGACCCGGAAGGACGGGGTATCGGGCTGGTCGGCGTCGACGCCTCCGGGCGGCGGGTGGTCGTCGACGCCGACTATCTAGGTCGGGTGAACGCGCGTGACGGATCGCCGGCGCTGCAGCACGCCTATGCCGCGACCACCTACCAGGCGCAGGGCTCGACGGTCGATCGCGCCTACGTGATGGCCGATCCCTCGATGGACCGGCAGGAGATGTATGTGGCGGCCTCTCGGAGTCGCGAGGAGACGTGGTTCTACGTGACCCCGGAGATCGACCTCGAGCGCGTCGAGTACGCGCCGGTCGGGCCGGGTCGCGAGGGACTCGACCACATCGCCGCCGCAGCCGAACGCGACGGTGCCCAGGTCTCCGCACACGACCAGGCGCTGCGCACGAAACTCGAAGGGCTCTCCTCGCCCGAGCTGTCGCGACTGCGCGACGAGCTTCAGTCGGAGGCGGGGGCGGAGCGGATGGTCGAAGACCGCCACCGTGCACGCGACGAGCGGATCGTCCGCAGGGAGGAGCTGCTGGCGGGCCTCGACGCCGAGCGCCGGGCGCTCGGCCCTGAGCCGCGCCGGCGGGGGGAGAGGCAGGAGTACCGCGAGGCCCTCCGGCGGATCGAGACCCACGAGCGGCAGATATGTAACGCGTCAGAGCGGCCGGCGCCGGAGCGCGAGGAGCTTCCACCGGTCGCACACGACGCCCGCGCCGAGGTCGCGGTGGCCGACGCCCTCCTCGACCGACGCCGCGACCTGGCGCTCGCCGCGGCCCGCGTCTCGCCTCCCGACTACATCGTCGCCGAGCTGGGGGAGAGACCGGCCGGGGGGCAGGAGCGGGTCGCCTGGGACGGGGCGGTGCGGGAGATCGAGGGCTATCGCCAGAGGACGGGGCTTCGGGACAGAGACAGCGCGCTCGGGCCGGAGCCGACGGACCGGGCGGCGCGCCGGGAGCGCGAGCCCGTGCAGGGGGCGATTAGGCGGTCGCAGATGCAACTCGGGATCGAGCGGGTGCAGAGGATCGAGCGGGCGCGGGCGGCGATGGAGATCGAGCTGTGAGGGGGTGTGGCTGAGATGGCGAAGAAGCTCGCGACCACCGTTCCCCGGATCGCCCTGACTCCTCCCGAGGCGGCGGCGGCGATCGGCGTCGGTCCCGACTTCTTCGACGCCAACGTGGCGCCGGAACTGCGGCTGATCCGCCGCGGCCGGAAGCGGCTGGTCCCGGTCGCCGAGCTTGAAAGGTGGGTGGCCGAGTCGGCGAGCCGGCCGCTGGGCGAGGAGGTCGGCAATGGAGCGGCCTGAGAGGGCGCCCTTGTCCGGCTCGCGCCGTAGCTTCCTGGCTGAGGAATCGCAACGGTACGAGGGTGGAACTTTGGTATTGCCGTGAGCTATAATCGAGGTATGGCAAAGGCGCAAAAGGTGATGGTTTCTTTCCCCGACGAGCTGCTTGAGCGGATCGACCGTGAGGCCGGCGAGCGGGGTACGACCCGGAGCGGCTTCTTGCAGGAGGCGGCACGGCGAGAACTCGGCTGGCCCGATCCCGCCGCGATCGACGCGGCGCTGGCGCGCGGTCGCGCCGCGCTCGACGGGCTCGGCGGTTTCGAGGCGGCCGATCTGATCCGTGTCGAGCGGGAAGGACGCGATGAGCGCGATCGACATCGTTAGCGATGCCAACGTCGCCCTCAAGTGGTTCCACACCGAGGGTGAGGAGGAAGTCCTTGAGGCACGCGCGCTCCTCGACGCCCACCGCTCCCGCGATCTCGGCGTCGCGGTTCTCGACCTGACGCCTTACGAGATCGGTAACGCCCTCATGCGGGGACGGGCTGGAGCGAGTGCCGAGCAGGCGGCGATCGTCCTCGATGCGCTTGGTGATGTCTGCGCCACCGTGAGCCCCGACGCCGCGGACTTCCGGCGCGCGGCCGAACTTGCCGAGCAACATGACCTGACGCTTTATGACGCCGCATATGCGGCTGTGGCCGAGGGCCACGAAGCGGAGCTGGCAACGCTTGATCGGGCGCTGCTCAAGGCGGGGCTAGGGGTCAGGCCGGGAGACCTGGCGAGGAAATATGGGAAAGGGATCGGTGGAGGCGACGATGGCTGAGGGAATCGTCAAGAGACACTCGAAGGGTTGTCCGGCTCACGCGGGGAAGCGCTGCAAATGCAACGCGGGCTATGAAGCGTTCGTCTATTCGCCCCGCGACGGAAGGAAGGTCCGGAAGACCTTTGCGCGGCTGGCGGAGGCCAAATCGTGGCGGGCCGACGCCAAGCGCTCGGTCGACCACGGGACGCTGCGGACGCCGACTCGCCGGATGCTCGGAGAAGCGGCCGCGGACTGGCTGGCCGGGGCCGAGGCCGGTGACATCCGGAACCGATCAGGCCAGGTCTACAAGCCCGCGACGCTGCGCGGGTATCGCCAGGCGCTCGATACCTATCTGCTGCCCATCCTGAGTGGCCGCAAGCTGAACACGGTCACCACTGCCGACCTGCAGGAGCTGGTTGACCGCTGGCAGGGCGAAGGTCAGTCGGCGTCCACGATCCGCAACTCGATCAAGCCGCTGCAGGCTCTCTACCGGCGGGCTCGCTCACGAGAAGGGTTGCCGATCAACCCGACCCACGATCTGGAACTCCCGGCCGCGGCTCCGAAGGAGGTCGAGATCATCGCACCCGAGATCGCCTCACAGATGCTCGCTACGGCCCCCGAGCAGGATCGGGCGCTGTGGGCCACGGCCCTCTACGCCGGACTGCGGTACGGCGAGCTTCGCGCTCTCCGTTGGGGAGCTGTTGATCTGGCGGGCGGCACGATCAGGGTCCGTGAGTCCTGGGACGCGAAAGAGGGTTCGATCGCGCCGAAGACCCGGACTTCGCAGCGCACGACGCCGATGCCAGGCGTCCTCCGCGATCAGCTGATGGATCGTCGGCTCGCGATCGAGGGTGTCGGTGACGATGCGCTGATCTTCGGCCCGGCGCCCGACCGCCCGTTTCACGCGAACGTTGTCTACCGCCGCTCTGATCTGGCCTGGAAGAGGGCGGGCCTTGGACGCTTGAGGCTCCACCAGGCGCGACACACCTATGCCTCATTTATGATCGCCGCCGGGATTAACGCGAAGGCGTTGTCCACGTTCATGGGCCACTCTTCTATCAAGGTGACCTTCGATCTCTATGGGCATCTGATGCCAGGGACCGAGGCCGAGTCTGCGGCGCTGCTCGATCGCTTCCTCCAGGTACAAATGGGCGGCGCTGAAGAGTCGATCCGAGCTATCAATCTCGCTCCTTAGCTGTCGGGCAGGACGTTCACGGAGTGTCGGTCCTGTCGTCCCACCCGGGTACTCTCTAGGTATGGGGGGAACTGATGCAGCCAATGGCTGTCCGGCCGACGACCTTGAGGGTGAGGCACTTCAAGACGGCTGGACGGTAGGCGCGAAGGTGTCCCCCAAGGCGGCAGCGGGTGAGACTGGTGGTCATTTCTCGGTTGGCTATTTGGCGAGTCATCCGGATCACGGCCAGGCCTTTCTCAAGGCCTTGGATCTGTCGGAAGTACTGAGAATGCCGAATTCGGTTGTCGCGCTACAGGAAGCAACGCAGGCGTACAACTACGAGTGCGACGTACTGGACAAATGCCGAGACAAGCGGATGTCTCGGGTGGTCATTGCGATTGCCAAGGGAGAACATAGGCGTGACGACGACCTCGTTCCAGTGCCATACCTGATCTTTGAGCCAGCCACCGGCGACGTTCGAAAACAGATTGATGCGCTGTCAGAATTTGATGCCGCTTGGGCGCTTCGCGTCCTACACCACATCGCTGTAGGCATTGGGCAACTCCATGCCCAACGAATTGCTCACCAAGACATTAAGCCCTCCAATGTCCTGATGTTCGGTGAGGATTCGAGCAAATTAGGAGATCTCGGCCGCGCGGATGACCAGGCAGCGCAAAGCCCAATTGCGCACCTGCCTATAGCGGGCGATCCGAAATACGCACCGCCGGAGCTGCTCTATGGCGACGTATCCACCGAGTGGGCAGTTCGTCGCTTGGCGCCAGACCTTTACCTACTCGGCAGCCTAGTTCTCTTCTTCTTCGCGGGGACTAGTGCGACGCACGCGTTAGTTCACAAACTTCCCGCTGTCCAGCGATTGAACTTTAGGAGAGAGCCGTTTGCGCAGGCGTTGCCTTTCCTCCGAGACGCCTTCGACGGTGTTGTGGCCGAGTTAGAGGCCAGCCTTGACGGAGATCGTCAAGAACGGCTTGTGACGATCTTTCGAGAGCTTTGCGATCCCGACCCGGAGGTTCGCGGGCATTATGCTGGGCGGTTCGGAAACCGCTATTCAATGCAGCGATACATCTCGAAATTCGATGTTCTTTCCCGCGAAGCCGAAAGCGGATTGATCTCGCGGCTCATGAATTGACGAGTTCTCTTCCCAGTTCCGATCGAAACGTCATCCCTCGATGGCGAGACCCGGCCGCCACGGTCCGAGAGGGCGAAGTTGGTCCCGCGCAGATTCCAGCACAGCCCTATGGCGGCGCGGCCATTGATGAACTCCGACCGCTTGAGGAGGACTGGCGGGAGGAGAAATCGCCCTCCTTCGCCGCCGATCTGGTGGGAGCTGCGCTGGTCGTTGGTCCATCGCCGGTAGCTCGAGAAGCGGCCAGCTTTTTGCTGGCCGAAGGATCCTCGGCCTCTCCTCTGGTGAGGGGAATCGCGTCGCGACTCTTAGAGGCGCCAGACGAGGCAGCCGGAGAGTCTCTAACGCCTAGCGAGCCCGGCGAGCTAAGGGACGCAGTGCAGCGGCTTCGTGAGCAGCTTCGACGGGATCCGCGACGAACGCTTGTCTGGACTGAGCTCGCGCGCCATTACGCGAGCTCAGGGTCGGCAAGGAGCGCCGCCAGAGCGATGCAAACGGCTCTCGGTCTCAGCCCGCAGAGTCGGTATGTCATCAGAGCCGCGGTTCGTCTCCGAATTCACCAGGACGAATATCGGAAGGCCCACGATCTCGTCCTGGGATCCGGAATGGCTGCCATCGATCCATGGCTAGCTGCTACCGAGCTCAGCTCGGCGTCAGTCGCCGGAAGGCGACCTCGACTCGGGAAGGTAGCCAAAGGGATGCTCAAAGACGGAGCTTTCCTTCCTCATGCGGTTTCAGAGCTGGCTAGCGCCCTGGGTACCCTTGAGCTCCACGCAGGAAATGATCGGGCTGCGCGAAGGCTGTTTGCACAATCACTAACGGCGCCTAACGAGAATGCAATCGCTCAGGGCGAATGGGCGGCTCGTCGCCTTCGGGGTTTGGAAATTCCTCCAGAGCAGCGTGAGATTTCGGCCGAGGCTCGTGCTCTGAACTCTTCGCGAGCTGGCAAATGGTCGGAGGCGCTAGCCGCTGCTTGGGAGTGGTATTGGGATCAGCCGTTTTCAAGTCGGCCAGCCATTCTTGGTTCCTATGAGGCCTCGGTGGGACGGTCCTTCGCCGAGGGGGTGGATCTCGCGAGTAAGGGCTTGCGAGCTAATCCCGGGACCTTTCTTCTTCAGAATAATCTCGTCTTCTGCCAGATTGGCAATGGCGAATTGGCGCAGGCAAAAACGCATTTCGATCGCATACACCGCGACCGCCTGGACCCGAAGGATGAGCTTCCGACCTATCTCGCCACGGCTGGCCTCCTTGCTTTCAGAATGGGTTCCGCGTCTGAGGGCCAGACGCTCTATGAAGAAGCCATACCGCGTATTCGTGACCAAAAAGCACGGACGATCGCCCAGATCATGCTCACGCGCGAGCTGCTGCTGCATCACCTCCCGGCAACCGAATTTCTTCGGGAGCTTGCTCGGCTCTTAGCGAACAACAAAGAGCCTGATCTCCGACTTTGGGCTCAGTACCTTCCGACCGACTCCAGAGACCCGAACCGCGAATGAATCCGCGCCCGCTGGCGCACAGCCTGGCGCACGGATTCGATTTTTGGCTCTAGCAAGCCGACAATAGTCCTATAACGCAAGCCTGCAAAGCCGTTTACACCGGTTCGATTCCGGTAGGCGCCTCTGGGGTCGGGCGAGTTGGAGTCCTCGGCGTGGATGGTCGGGCGCCGCGGCACCCCGAGCAAAAAAGGCCGTAACGGCGGGACTCCTCGACGGGACTGCGATGTGCAGGTCCATTCCCGATCAAGGAGGAACAAGCAATGAGATTCATCATCCGCGCCGGCTTGGCCGCGGCTGCCATCGCGGCTCTTTTCGCGATCACGGCAGGTGCCGCCGCTGCGTCCGGCGGTCACCGCGACGACCATCGCGGTCGGTCACACCAGCAGCACCATCCGGCCCCGCCGCCGCCCCCGGCGCATCACCATCCCGGCCCGCCGCCGCCGTACCGCTCCGACCATCCTGTCTTCGTCCAGACGGACAACCTCGCCGGCAATCAGGTCATCGCCTACGACCAGGGCCGTGACGGCAGCCTCACCGAAGTCGGCGCCTACCCGACCGAAGGGCTCGGCGGCGCACTCGAAGGCTCCGTCGTCGACCACCTCGCCTCGCAGGGATCGCTCACCTACGACGCCGAAGACGGGCTGCTCTACGCGGTCAACGCGGGCAGCGACACCGTCTCCGTGTTCGCCGTCTATGGCGATCGGCTCGCGTTGCGCCAGGTGATCGACTCGGGCGGATCATTCCCGGTCAGCGTCGCGGTCCATCACGGCGTCGTCTACGTTTTGAACGCCGAAGCGGGCGGTTCGCTGCAGGGCTACCGGGTCGTCTTCGGGCGACTCTTCCCGATCCCGGCATCGGGCCGTGAACTAGGCCTCGATCCGACGGAAACGCCTCGGTTCACCCACACGCCGGGCCAGGTCGCGTTCTCGCCCGACGGCTCGCAGGTGATTGTCACGACCAAGGCCGCGGGCAGTGCCATCGACGTCTTCGGGGTGCAGGCCTTTGGCCGGCTCTCGCCGACGCCGGTGGTCAACTCCGAGCCGGGCACGGTGCCGTTCGCGGTCACCTTCGACCAGGTGGGCGATCTGGTCGTCACCCAGGCCGGGACCAACGCGGTTACCTCCTACGCGCTCCACCACGATGGCACCGTCTCGGCGCTGAGCACGCTTGCCACCGGTCAGCAGGCGACCTGCTGGGTCGTCCTCTCCGGCGCCGTGGCTTATGCCTCGAATGCCGGCAGCGCCACGCTCAGCGACATCGGGATCGGCGTCGGGGGCCAACTGTCCTCGCTCGGCGCCACCGAAACCAGCGGTGGGACGGTCGACGCGGCGGTCGCCGCGAACGGGCGTTTCCTCTACGTCCAAGGCGGGGCCACGGGCACCGTCGACGGGTTCGCGATCGGCTCCGGGGGCACCCTGACCAAAGTCGGCACGGTCACCGTTCCGGGTGCCGTCGGCGGCGAGGGGATCGTCGCCCTCTAGGGCCTCGTCCGGCGAGCTGCGGCGTTTTCAGGATCGTAAGATGCGCGCCGTAGCTTGCCGGGCGACCCATGAGTCTCCGTCGCCCCGACCCCGCAGCTGTCGCCGAAGCAGAGCTGGTCGCGAAGCTGCGGGCGGGCGACGAGGCGGCCTTCGTCGCGCTCGCCCGACGCCACCAGGCGACGATGCTGCGGCTTGCCGCGGCCTTCGTGCCCAGCACGGCGGTCGCCGAAGAGGTGGTGCAGGACACCTGGATGGCGGTGTTGCGGGGGATCGACGGGTTCGCCGGGCGCTCCTCCTTCAAGACGTGGCTGTTGCGGATCCTGGTCAACCGGGCCAAGAGCGCCGGCATGAGTGAGGCGCGCAGCGTCGCGATCGACGATGTCGGGCCTGCCGTGGACGGCTCCCGCTTCGACGCCGCGGGCGCCTGGATGTCACCGCCGCGGCATTGGATCGAGGAGAGCGAGGACCGCCTGCTGGCGACCGGCCTGCGGGAGAGGCTCGAGCTGGCCTTGAAGCGACTGCCACAACGCCAGCGTGCGATCGTGATCCTGCGCGACGTCGACGGGTTGAGCAGCGAAGAGGTGTGCGGGGTGCTCGGCATCACCGCGGGCAACCAGCGCGTCCTCCTGCATCGCGCCCGTGGGCACCTGCGCGAAGCTGTGGAGGAGTTCGTCGAGCCATGAGACTCCTGCCGCGCAAAGATCCGCTGGTCTGCCAGGAGGTGGTGGAGCTGGTGACCGACTCCCTGGAGGGGGCTCTGTCACGGGCCGACCGGCGGCGGTTCGAGGCGCACCTTGCCGATTGCCCGCACTGCAACGAGTACCTCGCCCAGATGCAAGCGACGATCCGACTCACCGGACGCCTTGAGCCCGACGCCCTGACCCCGGAGATGCGTGACGACCTCGGCGAGCTCTACCGGCGCTGGCGCGATGACGAGGGCCAACCGGGTTGAACCCTTCTCTGTCGTCGCCCGTATGACGGCAGGAGTCATCTCGAGGATGCCGAGCAACGGAGGGAACGATGAAGGGTGCATCGTGGGGCAGGGTTCTTGTGGGGTATGGCGTGGCGATGTTCGCTGTCGCGATGATCGTCGCCGCGGCACTGTCGGCGGTGAGCGCATCGGCGGCCGTGATCTATCCGCCGTACCTGGCGCCGGCGGTGCGGACCGCGGAAGGGTTTGAACTGAAGGGGACGGTCTACGACCCCGGAGCCACGACGACCTATCACTTCGAATATGGGACGACGACCGCTTATGGGACCAGCGTGCCGATGTCTGACGCGACGGTGAGCACTGTTGGGTACAGCTCGGTGTCACAACCGGTCACCGGCCTCGCGGCCGACACCGTCTACCACTATCGCCTGGTCTCGACCAACTCCGCCGAAGGGACCGGGTTCAGCGAAGACGGCACCTTCTCGACCGCGGTCACGCCCGTGGCCCCTCCGGCCGGCGGCGGCCTTTACCCCACGCCGGGCGGGGAAGGCGCCGCACCCGCCGCCGGCACCGGCCCGAAGAAGGTGGCGAAGGCCTTCCGCCTCGGTCGCCGCACCGTGTTGACGAACACGTCCGGCCGCACCCTCTACAGCCTCAGTGCCGAGCGCCACGGGAAGTTCATCTGCACCGAAGCGAGCGGCTGCACCGGGATCTGGCATCCGCTCACGATCGCCTCCGGCGTGATGCCGAAGGGCCCGGTGAAACTGGGGATCATCGACCGCCCGGAAGGGACGATCCAGGTCACCTACCGCGGCCTGCCGCTCTACACCTTCACCGGCGACAAGAAGCGGGGCCAGGCGCAAGGCGAAGGGCTGAAGGACGTCGGCACCTGGCACGCCGCCTTCATCCCCTCGCCGAGTCGCACGGGCTCCGACTAGGCCGGCACCGGCGCCCCGAACCAGGTGGTGAGGGCGTCGGGCAGCCCAGTTTCGCTGCCGGACCCGACCCAGGCGACGTGGCCGTCGGGGCGGACGAGGACCGCCGCGGGCGACTCGACCGCCCCGACCCCGGGCAGCTCCCATTCCCCGTCGTAGCTCGCCTCGACCGACTGGATCCGGTCCGGCCAGGAGCTGATGTCGAGGGATCCCTGCTCGCCGAGGTTGATCAGCACCGGCCGTCCCCCGTGGAGGAGGGAGTAGACGCGGAGTGGGCCTTCATCGGTGGTGAGGTCGAGGTCGGGCATGCGGCGGCCGAGGAGGGGGTGGCCCTCGCCGAGGTCAAGCCGGATGGCGAGGCCGGAGATCAGCGCGCCGAGGTGCCTGCGTGGCTCGTCCAGCACCGTGATGTCGGCGATTGAGTCGCGCAGGGCTTCGGTCCGCGGATCCACGCGGGAGATCGCGTTCTGAGCCATCGTGTAGCGCAGCGAGCTGGCCGTGGCCGGGTGGCGCTCGGCCTGATAGGTGTCGAGCAGGGACTCGGGTGAGGTGCCGCCGATGACCTGGGCGAGCTTCCAGCCGAGGTTCACCGCGTCCTCCATCCCGTTCGGGATTCCCTGGCCGCCCATCGGCGAGTGCACGTGGACGGCGTCGCCCGCCAGCAGAACGCGTCGGTCACGGTAGGAGGCGGCCTGTCTGGTGGCGTCGGTGAAGCGGGAGATCCAGGTCGGGCTGTGGACGCCGTAGTCGCTGCCGTAGAAGGCGAAGAGGGCGTCGCGCAGTTCATCCAGGCTCGGGTCCCCAGTCTCGAGGCGACCCTCGGGGACGACGATGCGGAGCGTCGGGCCGCCCTCCATCGGGCCGACCCCGCCGACGCCGAGGGTGGTGCGCCGGATGCCGAACTCCGGCTCGCCGCTCATCAGGGCCTCCGCGACCAGGGAGCTCTTGGTGGCCTTCCAACCGGGGAATTCGATGCCCGCCGCCTTGCGGATCGCACTGCGCCCGCCGTCGCAGCCGACCAGGTAGTCCGTCCGGATCGTCGTCCCGTCGGCAATCTCGACGTCGACCCCGGTTTCGTCCTGGGAGAAGCCGACGACCTCGTGGTCGTAGCGGACCGCGACCCCCAGCTCCCAGATCCATTCGGCCATGATCCGCTCGATGTGTTTCTGCCACAGCGCCAGCCCGTAGGGGTGGCGGGTGGGGAAGTCGGAGATGTCGAGTTTGGCCTCGCCGAACCAGGCGATCTGGACCGGCTCCCCCTCGGCCAGGAAGCGCTCGGCGACGCCGCGCTGGTCAAGGAGCTCGATCGCCCGCGAGTGCAGTCCGCCGGCGCGCGAGCCGTCGAGCTCGTGGTTCGGCCGGCGCTCGAGGATCAACGCGTCGACTCCCGCCAGCGTCAGCTCGGCCGCCAGCATCATCCCGGTCGGGCCGCCGCCCGCGATCACCACAGAATGCTCGTTCATACACACGCTCCTGTCCCGTTTGCGGCGGGCAGTATGGGGCACGGGCGGGGCTTGTTACAAGCCCCACATGCGCTATAAATTGGGTGTGGCAAGGGAAGGGGAGCCCTTGTTGTTTTTCATCCGGGCTCTCGCCGGCGCCGACCTGACCGCGCCCCGCCCCGCCGGCCTCACCGCGCCCCGCCCCGCCGAAACCTAGGATGCGGCGATGCCGAAGTCGCCGATCGCCGACCCGAACGAGGACTACCCGCGCTGGTACCAGGACGTGATCGCCAAAGCCGCCCTGGCCGAGAACGGGCCGGTGCGCGGGACGATGGTGATCCGGCCCTACGGCTATGCGATCTGGGAGCGGATCCAGGCCGAGATCGACCAGCGGATCAAGGCGGCGGGCGCCGACAACGTCTACTTCCCGCTCTTCATCCCGGAGAGCTACCTGAAGCGCGAGGCCGAGCACGTCGAGGGCTTCAGCCCGGAGCTCGCGGTGGTGACGATCGCGGGCGGCAAAGAGCTGACCGAACCGGTCGTCGTGCGGCCGACCTCGGAGACCGTCTTCGGCGAGCAGATGGCGAAATGGGTCAACTCCTATCGCGACCTGCCGCTGCTGCTGAACCAGTGGGCGAACGTCGTCCGCTGGGAGCTGCGCCCGCGCCTCTTCCTGCGCACCAGTGAGTTCCTCTGGCAGGAGGGCCACACCGTCCATGCCAGCGCCGCCGACGCCGCCGAGTACGCCCTCCGCATCCACCACGAGGTCTACCGCGACTTCCTCGTCGACACCATGGCGCTGCCGGTGCTGCTCGGCCGCAAGACCGCCGAGGAGCGCTTCGCCGGGGCGGTCAACACGATGACCTGCGAGGGCATCACCCGCGACCGCAAAGCGCTGCAGCTGGCGACCAGCCACGAGCTAGGCCAGAACTTCGCCCGCGCCTTCGACATCACCTACACCGACGAAGGCGGCGAGGTCCAGACCGCCTGGACCACTTCCTGGGGCGCCTCGACCCGATTGGTCGGCGGGCTGATCATGGGACACGGCGACGCGGGCGGGCTGCGGCTGCCGCCGCGGATCGCCCCGACCCAGGTGGCGATCGTCGTCGTCCGCGACGAGGACGGGGCGGTGGAGAAGGCGCGCGAGCTCGGCGACGTGATCGCCGCCGCCGGGGTCCGGGTCAAGGTCGACGCCGACGTCCACACCGGCTTCGGGCGGCGGGCCGTCGACTGGGAGCTGAAAGGGGTGCCGCTGCGAATCGACCTCGGCCCGCGCGACCTCGCCGAGGGCCAGGTGACCCTGCTCCGTCGCGACAGCGGCGAGAAGAGCCAGATGCCGCTGGAGGGCGTCGAGCACCGGGTCGCCGACCTGCTCGACGACATCCAGGCGGCGATGCTGACCGAGGCGACCGAGTTCCGCGACGCTTCGACCACCGACGTGACCACGGTCGAGGAGGCGCTCGAGGCCGGGCGCGAGGGCGTCGGCCGGATCGAGTGGGCCCGCCTCGGCAGCGAGGGCGAGCGCCGCCTCCTCGCCGACGGCGTCAGCGTCCGCTGCATCCAGCGCCCCGACGGCAGCGTCCCCGCCTCCGAGGACGAGCCCGACCTCCAAGCGATCGTCGCCCGCGCGTACTAGGCGCGCTGATCAAAGACATGTGTGTAGACGCAGACGTTCTTGAGCGGTTCCCGGTCAGCCCTCGCGGCCGTAGCGATCCTGCAGGCGGACCACGTCGTCGACCTCGGGGGTCGAGACCTCGACGACCACCGAGTCCTCGATCGCCTCGATCGAGTGGACCGTGCCCGGCTCGGCGCGCCAGGTGAAGCCCGGGTCGATCTCCTCGGTAGTCAAGTCGTCGGCGCCCGGGCCACGGGTGAGGAGGAGGCGGCCGGAGAGGACATAGGACGACTCGTCCTTCTGACGGTGCAGCTGTAGGGAGAGCGCCTGGCCGGCGTCGATGTGGAGAAGTTTGCCCACGTAGCGGGGCGTCAGCGCCCACCAGATCTCGTACCCCCACGGCCTCTCGACCCGGCGCGGCTCAGAGGTCATCGGCCCGCCGTCCGGTGAGGAAGATCGCGATGCCGATCGTCGCGGCGACGAGGGAGCCGCCGAGGATGCCGAGCTTCGCCGCGCCGACCAGCAGAGGGTCGTCGTAGGCGAGTGGGGTGATGAAGAGGGAGACGGTGAAGCCGATGCCGCCGAGGGCCGCCGCGCCGAGGAGGCCGCGGCGGTCGACCCCCGGCGGGAGGGTGCCGAGACGGAGCCGGAGCGCCGCCAGCGTCGCCCCGCCGATGCCGATGAACTTGCCGAACACCAGCGCCACCGCCACCGCCAGGGCGATCCGGCGCCCGGTCGCATCGGAGAGCTCGCCGCCGCTCAGCTTCACCCCGGCGTTGGCGAGCGCGAAGAGCGGCAGGATGCCCAGGTTGACCCAGGGGTGGAGGCGGTGCTCGAGCTCGCCGAGGACATCACGGCCGCCGACCGGCACCGCCGGGGTGAGCAGCGCCAGGGCGACGCCCGCCAGCGTCGCGTGCACCCCTGACTCGAAGGTCGCCACCCAGACGAAGATCCCGATCGGCACAAAGGCGAGGATCCGCCGCACGCCGAGCGCCCGCATCGCCGCCACGCCGAGGAGGCCGGCGATCGCCAGTGCCAGCCAGCCGAGGCTGAGGTGATCGGTGTAGGCGACAGCGATCACGAGGATCGCGGCGACATCGTCGACCACCGCGATCGTCAGCAGCAGCAGCTTCACCCCTTCGCTGACCCGGTCCCCGAGCAGCGCCAGCACCCCGATCGCGAACGCCGCGTCGGTTGCCATCGGGATGCCCCAACCGCTCGCGTGGTGGCCGCCGGTGACGGCGAAGAAGATCGCGATCGGGACGACGATGCCGCCGAGCGCGGCGATGATCGGCAGCGCCGCGCGCTTCGGGTGGCGCAGCTCGCCGGTCACCAGCTCGCGCTTGATCTCCAGCGAGATGAGGAAGAAGAAGAGCGTCATCAGGCCATCGTTGACCCAGTGGCCGAGGGTCTCGTCGATCGAGGCGTCGCCGATGCCGATGTTCAGGTGCGTGCCCCAGAACGAGAGGTAAGACGCCGGGTCGACGACGTTCACCCAGAGGAGCGCGACGACGCTGCCGAGGAGCAGCGCCAGGCCGCCCGCCGCTTCAGCCCGCAGGAAGTCGCGCATCGCTCCATCCCTGGCAGAGGTAGGCCTCCTCGAAGCCGGCGCGGAGGATGTTCCCGTAGCTGGTCGAGGTCCGGCCGGGGACGCGCTCGCCCGTCTCGACGAAGAGGGTGCGGGCGCCGGCCGCCGCCGCGTCCTCGATCCGTCGGCCGAGCAGCGCCAGCTGGCAGCCGCGCCGGCGGCCGCCCTCGAGGGTCGCCGCGGCCCCGAACTCGGCCACCTCGCCGTCGATCAGCATCGCCGCGCAGCCCTGCGGCTCGCCGTCGATCACCGCCAGGTAGCAGCGCCAGTCGGGCAGGCCGGGGAGGGGGGCGAGAAGCGAGGCGGCCCAGGCGGGGAGGCCGAAGCCGAGCGCGGCGATCGCCCCGAACGGCGAGTCGGTGTCGGAGGCGTCGATCGCGACCACCTCGACATCCGCGGCGACCTCGAAGCGGGGCGGGTGGGCATCGCGGATGAAGCGCATCCAGTTGATGCTCTGCTCGAAGCCGGCGGCGGCGAGCGTCGCGGCGGCGACCTCGGTGCCGGGGAAGTCGGGCGAGAGGAGCGCGAAGGCGGTCGCGCCCTCGCCACGCGCCCACTCGATCGCCTCACCGAGGAAGCCCTCGTCGGTGGCGCCGGCGGTCTCGGCGCCGAGCAGCAGGTTCAGGGTCCGGACCTCGGGCGCCGCCGCGGTGACCGTCGCCTGCACCGGCCCGAACTCGGCCTTGAGCACCCCGTGCGCGCCGGCTACGGCGGGCGGGACGGCGTCGAAGAGCTCGCCGAAGAAGCGGCGCTCGGTCCGCCCGAGCGCGGCCGGGTCGAACTCGGTTCCCCCTTTGGCGACCGGCGTCATCGGGGCGGAGGATATGGGCGCGGTAGCCTGGCGACAGTGAGCGTCACCACCGAGAGCGCCCAGGAGGACCGTGCCGCCGAGCCGGTGACGACGAACCAGGTCATCGTCCTCTTCGGGGCGACGGGGGACCTGGCGAAGCGGAAGCTCCTGCCGGGGATGTTCCACCTCGCGCAGGTGGGCCTGATGCCGGCGGGGTTCCGGATCATCGGCGCCGCCCGCCACCCGATCTCCACCGACGAATTCCGCGCGCTTGCGCGCGAGTCGGTCGCCGGTTCGGGACGGAAGTCGCGCGTCGATGAAGCGTGGGAGGACTTCGGCAAGGCACTCAGCTTCGTCGGCGTAGGCGATGGCTTCGAGCCGCTCGGCCAGGCGATACATACGGCCCGCGAGGAACTGGGCGGGGATGCCGACGTCCTCATCTACCTCTCGCTGCCACCGAAAGCCGCGCAGGGGACGGTCGAGGAGATCGGCAAGCTGGGGCTCGGTGAGGACGCCCGGGTGATCACCGAGAAGCCCTTCGGCACCGACCTCGCCTCGGCCCACGCGCTGAACGAACGGCTGCACTCGGTCTTCAAGGAGGACCGGATCTACCGGATCGACCATTACCTCGGGCGCGAGGCGGTGCAGAACCTGCTGGCGCTACGCTTCGCCAACGGCATGTTCGAGCCGGTCTGGAACCGCAATCACATCGATCACGTCCAGATCGACATCCCCGAGACGCTTTCGATCGAAATGCGGGGGAGCTTCTACGAGAGCACCGGAGCCTTCCGCGACATGCTCGTCACGCACTTGTTCCAGCTGCTCGGCTTCGTCGCGATGGAGCCACCGACCACCCTGGAGCCGAAGCCGCTCGGACTGGAGCGGGAGAAGGTCTTCGACTCGATGCTGCCGCTGCGGCCTGAGGACGTCGTCCGCGGCCAGTACGTCGGCTACCGCGAAGCGGATGGGGTGGACCCGAACTCCGACACCGAGACCTTCATCGCGGTCAAGACCTACGTCGACAACTGGCGCTGGGAGGGGGTCCCGTTCTACCTGCGCTCGGGCAAGCGGATGGCGGAGAGCCACCACGTGCTCACGGTCGCCTTCAAGCAGCCGCCGCGGCGGATGTTCCCGCTTGACGAGGCGCTGATCCCGGAGGGCTTCGGCCGCGACCACCTCACCTTCGAGCTCGGCGACCCGGGCAGCATCTCGGCCTCCTTCCTGGCCAAGGTGCCGGGGGCGACGATGCAGCTCGGCGAAGCCCACATGCAGTTCACCTATGCCGACGCCTTCGGCGGCAACAACCAGGCGGCGCTCGACCCCTACGAGCGGCTGATCCACGACGTGATGAACGGCGACCGCACCCTGTTCACCAGCTCCGACGCGATCGAGCGCCTCTGGGCGATCTCCCAGCCGGTGCTGGATGACCCGCCGCCCGCGATCCCCTACGAGCCCGGCAGCTGGGGCCCGCAGGAGATCGACGAGCTGATCGCGCCGCGCCGCTGGCACCTGCCCAGCGACCACATCTAGGCCGCTAGCAGCGCGCGGAGCTACGGCTCGGCCCCGCGAAGGACACGGGGCGGCCGGGAAGTGGGCGTTACTGGGCTCGAACCAGTGACCTCCAGCTTGTCGAGCTGGCGCTCTCCCAACTGAGCTAAACGCCCGGGGGCGGCGGAATGTAGCAGCGACGCGGGCCCGGGGGCGGGGTCGATGAGGCACGAGGAGTTGGTGACGAAGTGCAACTTTTCCCTGGAAGAGGGGTTTATGCGCACGTCGTCGAAAAACCGGCGGCCGCAACTTCAAAGGCTTGAGGACCGACGAGCCAGTGACGTCTGAGTCGCTGGTGGCACGTCCTTCGGAAACAGGGGGCCCCGTCAGGGGCCCTTTTCCGTTCTGAGAACCCTATGGTCGGCGCATGGGGGAGGAGCGCGACCCGGCGGTGCGGATCGTCGACTACGACCCGGGCTGGCCGGAGGAGGCCGAGCGGGAGCTGGCGCGGGTGGCGGAGGCGCTCGGCGACCTGGCGATGCGGCTCGACCACGTCGGCTCGACCTCGGTGCCGGGCCTGGCGGCGAAGCCGATCCTCGACCTGCAGGTCTCGGTCGCCGCGCTCGCGCCGCAGGCCGCCTACGTCGAGCCGCTGGAGGCGATCGGCTACCGCTTCGTCCCCTTCGCGACCTCGCCGGAGTACCACTTCTTCGGCAAGCCGCCGGAGCGGCCGCGCACCCATCACCTGCACGTCTGCCTCGCCGGCAGCCACGAAGAGTTGCGCCACCTCGCGGTCCGCGACTACCTGCGCGCCGACCCGGAGGAGGCGGCCCGCTACGAGGTGGTCAAGCGCGAGTCGGCGCGGCTGCATCCGGAGGGCCGGATCGCCTACATGGGAGGCAAGGGCGACTTCGTGGGGGCACTGGAGCGCCGGGCCCTCGATTGGGTCGAATCTCGACCTTTTTAATGAGGATGCAAAAGAGTTGTAACGGCAGTTCACAAATTCGCGTCCGCAAATCGCCATAATCGCGGCGTGAACTCGACCGAGACGCCGGGCGGGTCGGGGATACCGGCCGGCTGGTACGACGATCCGAGCGGTCAGGGCCTCCGTTGGTGGGACGGCGAGCAGTGGACCGAACACGTCCACACCGCCGAGTCCGCCGCCGCGGCGACCGGTGAGTCCGGCGAGGGCGAGCGGGAAGCGCCGCCGGCGCAGCTGGTCAGGCTGCGCGAGTCGATCCAGGCCAAAGGAGCCAAAGGCGTCGGCATGGTGCTCGGCGGTCTGGTCCTGATCATCGTCGTAGTTGCCTTGCTTCTCTCCGGTGGCTCCGACGACAGCGGCAAGGCGTCCCAGCCCGGGAACGCGCCGCCGACCGCCGCCCAGCCGGTGTTGAAGAAGCAGATCAAAGCGCTGCGCCAGCGCCTCAACAGCCCGAACCTGCCGAAGGCGGTGAAGAAGCAGCTCGAGCAGCAGCTCAAGCAGCTGGAAAAGAAAGCGAGCGGCGGCGACTCCAAGAACGGCAATAACGGCAAGTCGTCGAAGAAGAAGACGACGCCCGGCGAAGAAGGCAACTAGCCGCCCGGTCAAGGGCGGCCGAACGGGGCGGCCTTCGCCCGGCCGCCCCGCCCGCCTCGGAGCGCCGACCTAGGAGGTCAGCGCCCAGGTCACCTGGGTGAGGCGGATCGCGTTCCCGGAGGGATCGCGGAAGCCGGCGTCGATCCCGTAGGGCCGCTCCTCCGGCGTTTCGGTGAACTCGACCCCGCGGGCGACCAGCGCCTCGTAGTCGGCCTGGCAGTTCTCGGTGGTCAGGAACACCGTGCCCGCGAACCCCTTGGCGGCGAGGTCACGGATCTGCGCCTGCGTCACCTGGTCGATCATCGGCTCACCGGGGACCGCCATCAGCACGATCGAGACGTCCTCCTGGCCGGGCGGGCCCACCGTCAGCCAGCGGAAGTCGCCCATCTCCGGCATGGTCACGTCGGCCCGCACCTCGAAGCCGACCTTCTCCGTCCAGAAGGCCAGTGCCTCCTCCTGGTCCTGCACCCACAACTGCGCGTTCGCGATTTTCACTTTGTCCTCCGTTCGTTCCGTTCAGCAGCGATGGATCGACTCTAGGAGTCGGTCGGCGGGCTGTCTTCTCGAAACGTGCGCTTTCGCGGGCGGGCGTTGGCGCGGACCACGCAGCCAGGGACGACGGCGAAGGCGGAGGCGGGTGGGAAGGAGGCGCGGTACTCGGTCGGCGTCTTGCCGAAGGTCCGTTTGAAGCTCGTCGTGAAGGAGCCGACGCTCGTCAAGCCGACGTCGAGGCAGATCTCGGCAACCGAGCGATCGGTGTTGCGCAGGAGGGCCGCCGCGCGCTCGAGCCGGCGGGTCAGCAGGTACCCGTGCGGGGACTCGCCGAAGGCGCGGCGGAACTCGCGGCTGAAGTGGGCGCGCGAGAGCCCCGCCGCCGCGGCCATCTCCTCGACCCCGAGGGGTTCCGTGTAGCGCGCATCGGCGAGATCCTTGGCACGCAGCAGGTGCCGGGCAGGCGGGGCGAACGCCATCATCTTCAGAGTCTAGGCTCGCCCTCCTGTGATCGGCACCTATGCAGCCGCCCTCGCCATCTGCGTCGCCGCTCTGGCGATCGGCCAGGCGGTCATCACCCTCTGCGGCCGGCGCCGCTGGTCCTGGGCCTCCGGTCCGGTCGGCCTGGCGATCCTCTGCGCGGTCTGCTGGGCGACTGTGCGCCTGCCCGGCCATGGTTCGATCTCCGCGATCGTCGTCCTCGCCTTGGTCGCCGCCTCGGCCATCTACCTGCAGGGGCGCGGGGCGGGCTGGCGCGAGGCGTTCGGGGAGGGCTGGCCGGTGGCGGTCCTCGCCGCCTTCGGCGCCTCGCTGCCGTTCATCGTCGAAGGGCACTTCGGGATCCTCGGCACCAGCTTCAACCCGGATATGTCGCAGCACCTGCTGGCCGCCGACCAGCTCGCCCACGGCCACTCCGGCCAGCTGATCCGCCAGGGCTATCCGCTCGGCCCGCACGCGATCGTCGTCGCCCTCGACAAGGGCCTCGACATCGGCCTGGTCAAGGGGTTCAGCGGACTGACCGTGGCGGTCGCGGTGCTGGCGCCGCTGACCGCGCTCGGCGCCTTCCGCGAGCTGCGCCCGCTGCCGCGCACCGCGGCGGCGCTGGTGGTCGGGCTCGCCTACGTGGTCGCCAGCTACTTCGCCCAGGGCGCCTTCAAGGAGACGATCGAGGCCTTCCTGCTGCTCGGCTTCGTCCTCGCCCTGCGCGAGGCCTGGCGGGAGCCGCTCGACTCGCCGCTCCGCTTCGTCCCCGCGGCCCTGATCGCGATGGGCACGGTCTACGTCTACAGCTTCCCGGGCCTCCTCTGGCCGCTGGGAACGGTTGTGATCTGGACCGTTGTGGAGCTCGCTCTCCGGTGGTTCCCACCCGCGGGTGGCGCGCCGGTGGGGGCCCCCCGCGGCGCGCAGGCGAAGCCGAGCACCGTGGGGGAAACCGGCGTGACAGGACCCGCGGCTGCGGGGCCCGTCCTGATCGCGATCGGTGTCTTGGTCGTCCTCGTCGCCCCCGAGATCGGCCGGATGATCGACTTCCACAAGTTCGAAACCTTCGACCCGAACGGCCCCGGGCTCGGCAACCTGTTCGGGCAGATCTCGCCGTTCGAGGCGCTCGGGATCTGGCCGTCCGGGGACTTCCGGCTCGCGCCCGGGGACGGCGCGGTCCCTGCCGCGGCCTATTACCTCGCCGCCGCCTTCGCGACCGTGCTCCTCCTCTACGGGATCTGGGCGTGTTGGAAGCGGCGCGAGACCATCGTCCTCTCCGGCCTCGCCGTCGCCGTGGTCGCCTACCTCGCGGCCCGGGTCGGCGGCACCGCCTACACGGCGGCGAAGGCGATCGAGATCGCCGCGCCCCTCTGCGCCCTGACGATCCTCCTGCCGCTCACCCGCGAGGTTCCGTGGTTGGTTTCTTCGGGCATGGCGAAGAAAGTCACCGCGGAACGGCGTCGGCCTCAGCTCGCGCTTGCCGCCGCGGTCGTCTTCCTCGGCGCGGCCGGGCTGTGCTCGGCCCTCGCACTGGCCAACGCGCCGGTCGGCCCCTCGTCCTATTCGTCCTCGCTCACCCGGTTGCGGCCGCTGGTCGAGGACGGCTCGACCGTCGTTCTTGCCGCGCCCGAACTGCTCGAAGACGACCACGGCACCAACTACATCGCCTGGGAGCTGCGTGGCGGCCGGGTCTGCATCGAGACCCGCGCAGAAGCCGCGGGAAAGCCGCCGCAGGGGGCCCGTTACGTGGTCGTCGAGGGCTCGCGCCGCAAACCGCCCTTCCAGGGTCTGCGGCTGCGCAAGGTCGCCTCGCCCTACGTGCTCTGGGAAGTGAAGGGCCCGATCGCTCAGCAGAGCGTCTGCCCGCTGATCGCCGTGCGCCAGGCCCGCCAAGGTCCCGCCCGCTAGAACGCCTGCCGTTACCCGAGTGTGTCCACGCGGGGATGCACGTATCCTGCCCTCCCGTGGAGGCCGCAACCGACAAGATCGTCGTCACCCTGCCCGACGGCAAGCCGCTCGAGCTCCCCGCCGGGGCGACCGGCGCCGATGCCGCCGCGGCGATCGGCCCGGGGCTGGCGAAGGCGGCCCTGGCGATCAAGGTCGACGGTTCCCTGCGCGACCTCGACGCGCCGCTCCCCGAGCACGGGGGCGAGGTGGCGATCGTCACCGAGCGCGACCCCGAGGCGCTCGAGCTGATCCGCCACGACGCCGCCCACGTGATGGCCGAGGCGGTGACCGAGCTCTACCCGGGCACCAAGGTGACGATCGGGCCGCCGATCGAGTCCGGCTTCTACTACGACTTCGAGTTCCCGCCCGATACAAGGATCACCGAGGACGACCTGCCCGAGATCGAAAAGGCGATGCAGAAGCACATCGCCGCCGACGAGCATTTCTCCCGCCGCGTCGTCCCGGTCGGCGAGGCGATCGAGATCTTCGGCTCCCAGGGCCAAGGCTTCAAGGTCGAGCTGATCGAGGATCTGGTCAAGAACGAAGGCGTGGAGACCGTCTCGCTCTATAAGAACGGTGAGTTCGAGGATCTCTGCCGCGGCCCGCACTCGCCCTCGACCGCGCGGATCAAGGCGATCAAGCTGAGCTCGGTCGCCGGCGCCTACTGGCGCGGCGACGAGAAGCGCGAGCAGCTCACCCGGATCTACGGCACCGCCTTCTTCTCGAAGAAGGATCTCGAGGCCCACCTCGAGCTGATCGCCGAGGCCGAAGCGCGCGACCACCGCCGGATCGGCCCCGAGCTCGACCTCTTCATGCTGCGCTCGGAGGCCCCCGGTATGCCCTTCTGGCTGCCCAACGGGACGACGCTTCTGCGCCTGATCGAAACCGAGGTCCGCGACCAGCTGCGCAAGCGCGACTACAAGGAGATCGCCACGCCGCAGGTGCTCGACGAGGGGCTCTGGCACCGCTCCGGCCACTGGGACAACTACAAAGACGAGATGTACTTCATGCAGGACGACGACCGTCGCTACGCGCTGCGGCCGATGAATTGCCCCGGCGCCTGCCTCGTCTACGGCTCCGACCGCCACAGCTACCGCGAGCTGCCGCTGCGGCTCGCCGAGTTCGGCCGGGTCAGCCGCAACGAGCGCGAGGGCGTCCTCCACGGCCTGCTCCGCGTCCGCGCCTTCACCCAGGACGACGCCCACGTCTACTGCACCGAGGACCAGATCACCGCCGAGGTCGCCTCGATCTGCGAGGCGATCGACGAGCTCTACGCGCGCTTCGGCTTCGATGACGTGAAAGTGGAGCTCTCGACCCGGCCGGAGAAGTCGATGGGCACCGAGGAGCAGTGGGCGCGGGCGGAGGCGGCGCTCGCCGAGGCGCTCGACAGCCAGGGCCGCGAGTACGAGCTGAACCCCGGCGACGGCGCCTTCTACGGGCCGAAGATCGACTTCCACATCACCGACGCGCTCGGCCGCTCCTGGCAGTGCGGCACCTGCCAGCTCGACTTCCAGATGCCGGAGCGCTTCGACCTCTACTACACCGGCGCCGACGACGAAGCCCACCGGCCGGTGATGATCCACCGGGCGCTGCTCGGCTCGATGGAGCGCTTCGCCGGGATCCTGATCGAGCACTACGCGGGCCGCTTCCCGACCTGGCTGGCGCCGGTGCAGGCGATCGTCCTGCCGATCTCCGACCGCCACAACGAGTACGGCCGGCGCGCCCACGACGAGCTCCGTGACCTCGGCGTCCGCGTCGCGATCGACGACCGCTCGGAGTCGATCGGGCGCAAGATCCGCGACGCCTCGCTCGGCCGCTACCCGTACATGCTGGTGGTCGGCGACCGCGAGCAGGAGAACGGCGGGGTGGCGGTTCGCTCGCACGCCGACGGCGACGTGGGGGAGATGGGCCTGGCCGAGTTCGCCGCGCGGATCGCGCAGGAGACCTCCTCCTCCTGAGGCGACTTGGCTTGCCAAGCGCTCCTGACCTGTCTATACTCACCGGACTTGACTGTGGGCACCCCAAATGACCGCCGCCGCTGAGCGCCCCGTGCCCGCCATCCGATCGTCTCGTCCTCTTGAAGCAAGTCCACTCTCACTAGTGCCGGTTCCGCGTAGGTTCGATCGGCGCCCACCAGAGCGCGACACGACGAGGATCAACGAGCGGATCCGCGTCCCCCAGGTGCGCCTGATCGGGGCCGACGGCGAGCAGCTCGGCATCGTCGACACCCCCGAGGCGCTGCGCCGCGCCCAGGAGGCCGACCTCGATCTGGTCGAGGTCGCCGCCAACTCGAAGCCGCCGGTCACCCGGATGCTCGACTACTCGAAGTACAAATACGAGCAGGAGCAGAAGCAGAAGCAGGCGCGCAAGCACCAGCAGCAGGTCAACATCCGCGAAATCAAGCTGCGGCCGAAGATCGCCACGCACGACTACGACACCAAGAAAGGTCACGTCGAGCGGTTCCTCAAACACGGCGACAAGGTCAAAGTCACGATCATGTTCCGCGGCCGCGAGCAGGCCCATCCGGAGCGCGGTCGGGCACTGCTGCAGAAGCTCTTCGAGGACCTCGGCGGGCTCGGCGTGATCGAGTCGGCCCCGCTGCAGGAAGGCCGCAACATGAGCATGCTGCTCGCGCCGAGCAAAGAGGCGCGGGCCGCGGAGGAGGCGGCGACCGTCGCCGACGCCGCCGAGGCGCGACGAGCACCGCTCCGCGAGGCCGATGCACGCCGCCACCGGAGGCCGACACCGCCGCCACCGGGAGTCCGGCAGCACCGCCCGCCGAGAGCTACGCCTGCCGAGTCGCCTCGCGACTGGGGGAATTCGACCCATAGTCGCCCTCAGGCCCTTCCATCGCGGCCCGGATCGCGGGACAAAATCTGCGGCGTGTCCGTCCGACGCACTGCGCGTCCTCGCGCCGCTGATCCTCGCCTGCGCGCTTTTCTTCGCGCCCGCCCACGCCGGGGCGGCAGCGACCCAGTTCGGCAGCTCGCTGGCGCCCGGGCCGGTGGTCACGTTCGGTTGCAACGCGAAGCCCTCGCTTTATGACGCCTCCGGCAACTACGCCCTTTTCGTCAACAACGAACCGGGCGGCTGCACCTGGAGCCAGGCGGGCGTGTGGGGGCTGAACTCGGGCAGCGACCCACGCACCCGCAGCGTGCCCAGCGACGGCCGCATCATCGCCGCCGAAATCCTCTCCGGCGCGAACCCTTCGCCGATCTCGATCACGATCTTCAAGCAGCAGGCCCAGCCGGGGACGGGCAGCGCCTGCTGCTTCTTCGTCAGCGACACCGGCCCGTTCCCGCTGACCCCGAACGCGATCACCACCATCCCGTTGAACATCCCGGTCGAACGCAACACCAAAGAAGGGGTGCTCGGGGTGGACCTGGTGTCGGTCAGCGCCGAAAACGACGGCGGCTCGTTGCCGGTGCGGGTGGCCGGGCCGTCCAACGTGCTCTCGATCCCCGACGGGGATCCGATGGTCGGGGTGTTCTACCCGCGCCTGGGGCGGATCCCCAACGACTCGAAAGGCGGTCGCCACGAACTGCTTGAAGGCGTGCCGGGTTATGAACTGCTGGTCCGCTGGACCTTCTGCGCCACCGGCGACGTGACCTGCGGTGGGGCGCCTCCGGTGACGCCCGGGCTGACCGTGCCGCTGAGCCCGACGACCCCGGCCCCGGTCGTCCCCCGCCTCGGCTCCAAGCAGGCGCAGGTCGAAGAGGGCAAGGCCCTGATCGGCCTGATCTGTGGCGGCACCGTCGCCTGCGAAGGGCAGCTTTCGCTGCTCGCGCCGACCGCCGGCGCATCCACCGCCAAGGGCAAGGCCCCGACGGTCGTCTACGGGACCGCCGGTTACAAGCTCGCCGCCGGCGCCAAGGGCACGATCAAGGTGAAGCTGAACCGGCGGGGCAAGAAGCTGCTGCAGAAACACGCCAAGGCGACCGTGACGCTGCGCCTGGCACCGAAGGGCGGCACCGCCACCACCGCCCAGCTGACCCTGAAGCGCGCGTCTAAGTAGTCGTTTCGTTCCGCCGTGAAGCGGCGAGGGTTCGGGCCGTTGCGGCCGGGGACACTGAGGGCTCGAGCCCGGGCGGCCCGGGTCGGGAGGTTCTGCGGGGGGACTGGCGCAGGGACGGTGCCCGGGGGGAGACGTGACAGGGATGGCACGTTGCGGGGAGAGGCGGCGCGGAGACGCCGGGAACGTCACGGAGACGCCACACATCCACACCGCGCCCCGGGGACCGTCCGCATTTACCCCACGTAGGCGGGGGTAAATGCGGACACGACCCAGGGCGCGGCCGCATCCGTGGCGGATCGCATGAAGGGACGTGGAGTTCCGCACGTCCCCCGCACTTCACGATGACGTTCCCGTGCTTCCGTCACGAACCTGCCGCCCTCCACGGCTCAGGTCGCGGCCGTGGAGCTTTTCCGTCGCATAGGGACGGAAAAGCTCCACAGGCAACCTCAGTGGTGCCGCACCCTCTCACCTGTCTCCCCGTAACTCGTCCATTTCGGAGGCGGCCTCAGCCTGCCCGGGTCGCCTCCGAAATGGCCGCGTCTTTGCTCCCGTCCCTCAGCCGCCCCGTCGAGGGCGCTAATCCTCCGGCGCGCCTACGCGCTGAGCAGTTCCGGGTCCGGCGGGGCGAGGATGTCGGCGATCCGCTCGGCGGCGTGGCCGTCCCAGAGTGGCGGCGGCTGCGGCGGAGTGGTCGGGCGCGTCGGCCAGTGTCGCCGGGATTTCGGCGATCGCCGCCGGGGTCGAGGCCGAGCAGCGTGTTGGTGCCGAGCTCGACCGTCACCGGCCGCTCGGTGTTCGCCCGCAGGGTGAAGCAGGGGATGCCGAGGTAGGTCGTCTCCTCCTGGATGCCGCCCGAGTCGGTGAGCACGGCGCGGGCGTCGGTCACCAGCGAGAGGAAGTCGAGGTAGCCGAGCGGCTCGATCAGGCGCAGCCCCGGGGGCGGGTCGAGGTCGAGCGACTCCATCATCTTGCGGGTGCGCGGGTGGACCGGGAAGACGACCGGCATCTCCGCGGCCAGGTGGGAGAGCTGGGCGACGGTCTCGGCGAGCAGCGGCCCGTCGACCAGCGCCGGCCGGTGCAGGGTGACGAGCAGGTAGGAGCCGGGGGAGAGGTCGAGCCGCGCCGCCGTCCCTGCCGCCGCGATCCGGTCCTCCAGCGCGACCAGGGTGTCGATCATCGTGTTGCCGACGAAGTGCATCCGTTCCGGCGCGATCCCTTCGGCGCGCAGGTTGCCGATCGCCTCCTCGGAGTGGAGGAAGAGGTGGGAGCCGAAGCGGTCGGCGACGATCCGGTTGACCTCCTCCGGCATCGAGAGGTCGAAGCTGCGCAGGCCCGACTCGACGTGGGCGACCGGGATCGCCCATCTTCACCGCGGTCAGCACCGCGGCCAGGGTCGAGTTGACGTCGCCGGGGACGACCAGCAGGTCGGGCTTCTCCGCCTCGATCACCGGCTCCAGCCGCTCCATCGTGCGGGCGGTCTGCTGGGCGTGGGTGCCGGAGCCGACCTCGAGCATGTGGTCGGGGGCGGGGACGCCGAGCTCCTCGAAGAAGACCTCCGACATCGCCCGGTCGTAGTGCTGGCCGGTGTGGACGATCACGTGGCGGCCGTCCGGCAGGCGGGACCGCATCGCCGCGATCACCGGCGCGGTCTTGACGAAATTGGGTCGCGTGCCGACGACGTAGAGGATCCTCATTGCGGTCGCGACACTACCCAGGCGTTGCACGGGTATTGCGCGGCTTCGGCGTCGAGGCGCCCGCTCTGCTTCAATGTCGAGCCCGTATGCCGAAGATGAAAACCCATTCGGGCGCCAAGAAGCGCTTCAAGAAGTCGGCCACCGGCAAGATCCGCGGCCGGCACGCTGGCCTCAGCCACATTCTGGAGAAAAAGTCTCCGAGGCTGAAGCGCGCAAGGCCCGGCCCGCGCAGATCGCCAAAGCCGACGTGCCGAACGTTCGCAAGCTTCTCGGAGGCGGCAAGTGAGCCGCGTCAAGCGCAGCGTCCACGCGCGCAAGAAGCGCCGCAAGGTGCTGAAGGAAGCCAAGGGCTACTTCGGGCGCAAGCATTCTTCCTACCGGTTCGCCAAAGAGCAGGTCCAGCGGTCGGGCATGTACGCCTACCGCGACCGTCGCAACAAGAAGCGGACCTTCCGTCGTCTCTGGATCACGCGCATCAACGCTGCCGCGCGCCAGGAGGGCATGAGCTACTCGGAACTGATCCACGGCCTGGGTAAGGCCGAGGTCGAGGTGAACCGCAAGATGCTGGCCGAGATCGCCGTCTCGGACCCAGAGGGGTTCCGCCGATTCGTGGAGATAGCCCGGGAGGGTGCGGCCGCCTGAGCGCAGGCTGACACTTCTGACTCTTCCGGGCGGGCCGCAATTGCGGCCCGTTTTGCGTTTGAGGACTGAAAGCGATGATCGAAAGCAAAGACAACGAGAAGCTGAAGCTGGTCCGCAAGCTGCGCGACCGGCGCAAGCGCGAGCGCGAGGGCCTGTTCGCGACCGAGGGCGAGGACCTGCTCGAGGCCGGGCTCGCCGCCGGCGTCGAGCCGCGGTTCGTGCTGGTCGCCGCCGGGGCCGGGATCCCCGACGGCGATCTGTCGGTCGACGTGGTCGAGGAAGACCTGCTCGCCGCCGCCTCGGCACTTGGCTCGGGAACCCGGATGATCGCCGTCTGGCCGCTGGTCTGGGGACCGGCCGCGCCCGTCGGCCCCTGTGTCTACCTGCACGGGGTCGGCGATCCCGGCAACGTCGGCACGATCATCCGCACCGCCGACGCGCTGCTCGGCGCCACCGTCGTGCTCGGCCCCGGCTGCGCCGACCCGTTCGGCCCGAAGGCGACCCGGGCCGAGCATGGGCTCGATCTTCGCCCGGCCGCCGGTCCGTGCCGCGGTCGACGCGACCCCGGGCCCGCGGGTGGCGCTCGTCGCCCACGGCGGCGAGGGGCTCGACTCCCTGGCCGGCGCCGCCACGCTCTGCCTCGGCGCCGAGCGGGAGGGGCTCCCCGGTGAGGTCCTCGCCGCCTGCGACGCGACCGCGACGATCCCGCTCCAGGGCGCCGCCGAGTCGCTCAACGTGGCCGCCGCCGCGGCGATCGCCTGCGAGCGGCTCGCCGCCCAGGGCGGCGCGCGGATATCGTCGCCCGCGATGTCGAAGGAGCGGCCCAGTGCTTGAGCAGATCGAGAAGCTCCGGGTCGCCGGCACGGAGGCGATCGTCGCTGCCTCCTCGAGCGCCGAGCTGGAGGAGCTGCGGGTCAAATTCCTCGGCCGCAAAGCCGAGCTGACCCAGATCCTGCGCGGGATCGCGCAGCTGCCGGCGGAGGAACGCGGCCCCGTCGGCGGCGCCGCCAACAAGGCCCGCAAGGAGCTCGAGGCGCTGATCGAGCAGAGCGCCGAGCGCCTCGACGCGGCCGAGCTCGACGCGAAACTCGTCGCCGACCGGATCGACGTCACCCTCCCCGGCGCGCCGCCGCGGCCGCTCGGCCACCAGCACCTGATCGCCCGCACCACGCGGCTGATCGAGGACATCATGGTCGGGCTCGGCTACGAAGTCGCCGAAGGCCCGGAGATCGAGCACGACTACTACAACTTCACCGCCCTGAACCACCCCGCCGACCACCCGGCGCGGATGCTCCAGGACACCTTCTACATCCAGTCGCACCCCGACGTGCTGCTGCGCACCCACACCTCGCCGATGCAGATCCGGGCGATGGAGACGCAGGGCCCGCCGATCTTCATCGTCATCCCCGGCAAGGTCTACCGGCGCGACTCCGACGCCACCCACAGCCCGATGTTCCACCAGATGGAGGGGCTGGCCGTGGCCGAGGGGCTGACCCTGGCCGACCTGCAGGGGACGCTGCTGGCGATGTCGCGGGCGCTCTTCGGCGACACCCGCGAGGTGCGGCTGCGGCCCCACTACTTCCCCTTCACCGAGCCGAGCGTCGAGGTCGACGTCTCCTGCTTCCAGTGCGAGGGCACCGGCGTGCTGCCGAGCGGCGAGCGCTGCAACCTCTGCAAGGGGCAGGGCTGGATCGAGATCCTCGGCGCCGGGATGGTCGACCCGAACGTGCTCGGCTTCGTCAAGGATATGGGCTACGACCCGGAGATGGTGTCCGGCTTCGCCTTCGGCCTCGGGATCGAGCGGGTGGCGATGCTGCGCCACTCGATCCCCGACCTGCGGCGCTTCTTCGACAACGACGTGCGGATGCTGGAGCAGTTCGCATGAGGGTCCCGTACACCTGGCTGCGCGAGTACTGCGATCCCGGCGTCCCCGCCGAGGAGCTGGCCGAGCGGCTGGTGATGACCGGCACCGAGGTCGAGCGGATCGACGTCGTCGGCCCGCCCGCGCCGGACAACTTCGTCGTCGGCAAGGTGACCGAGGCGGTCCAGCACCCGGACGCCGACCGGCTGCGGGTCTGCACGGTCGAGGTCGGCGAGGACGGCCCGCGGACGATCGTCTGCGGCGCCCCCAACGTCGCCGCCGGGCAGACCGTCGCGGTGGCGCTCCCCGGCGCCCGGATGCCGGGCGGCGAGAAGCTGCGCAAGGCGAAGCTGCGCGGGGTCGCCTCGGAAGGGATGATCCTCGCCGCCGACGAGCTCGAGATCGGCGACGACCACGACGGCACCTTGGTGCTCGACGACGCGCTCGCCGCGGGCACGCCGCTGGCCGAGGTGATCCCGCTGGCCGAGCCGGTGCTGGAGATCGAGGTGACGCCGAACCGCAGCGACTGCTTCGGCGTCTTCGGGGTCGCGCGTGAGGTCCACGCGGTGACCGGGGCGCCGCTCTCCGCCGAGCCCTGGGCCGAGGACGCTGCCGCGACCGGCGAGGGCGACGCCGAGGACTTCGCCAAGGTCACGGTCGAGGTCCCCGACCTCTGCCCGCGCTTCACCGCCCGCGTCTTCAAGGACGTGAAGATCGGCCCCTCGCCGTTGTGGCTGCAGGAGCGGCTCGCGGCGGCCGGGATGCGGCCGATCTCCAACGTCGTCGACATCACCAACTACGTGATGCTGCTGACCGCGCAGCCGCTCCACGCCTACGACCTGGAGAAGCTGCCGGGCGGCGAGCTGATCGTCCGCACCGCCCGGCCGGGGGAGAAGATGACGACGCTCGACGGGGTCGAGCGGGAGCTCGACGCCGAGACCGTGCTGGTCTGCGACCGCGACCAGCCGACCGGGATCGCGGCGCTGATGGGCGGCCAGGTCTCCGAGGTCTCCGACCAGACCACCGACGTGCTGCTCGAGGTGGCGAACTGGAACGGGGCGAACGTGCTGCGGACCTCGCGCCGGCTCTCGCTGCGCTCGGAGGCCTCGGCGCGGTTCGAGAAGCAGCTGCACCCGGCGCTGACGATGCGGGCGCAGGCGATCGCCTCGCGGCTCCTGGTCGAGCTCGCCGGCGCCACCCTGGTGCCGGGGACGATCGACGTCGCCGCGCCGGCGCCCGAGCCCCACACGCTGCGGCTGCGCGGCGCCCGGGTGACCGCGCATCCTCGGGATGGAGATCCCGCAGGCCGACCAGGTCGCCTACCTGGAGCGGCTCGGCTTCGAGGTCGCGGTCGACGGCGAGGACCTCCAGGTCACCGTGCCGCCCGACCGCTACTACGACGTGACCCGGGAGATCGACCTGATCGAGGAGGTCGGCCGCCTCCACGGCTTCGACCGCTTCCTGCCGACGACGCTGCCCGCGGTCGGCGCGGGCAAGGTCGGCCGGCTGAACCGCACCCAGCGGCTGCGGCGGCGGGCCGAGGACGAGCTGCGCGACCTCGGCTTCGACCAGATCGTCGGCTGGAGCTTCACCGACCCCGGCGAGGCCGGGCGCCTGCGGATCGAGGAGCCCGACCTGCGCGCCGAACCGATCCTGGTCGCCAACCCGCTCTCCGACGAGGGCGCGGCGATGCGGACGACCCTGCTCGGCTCGCTGCTCGACGTCGCCGCCCGCAACCTGGCGCGGGGGCGCGAGGCGGTGGCGCTGTTCGAGGCCGGCGCGGTCTACCTGCGCGGCACCCCGCCCGACGAGCGGCGGCCCGCTGGCGGGCAACTTCCCCGGCGACACGCCCGCCCCGGCGACCGAGCCGCACCGCTACGGCGCGCTCGCCGTCGGGCCGCTGGTGCCGAAGTCCTGGCGCGGCGGCGGCGAGCCGGCCGACTTCTTCGCGCTGAAGGGAGTGCTCGAGGCGCTCGCCGCCGGGCTCGGCTGCCCGCCGCTCGACCTTCGAGCCGGCGGGGGAGCCGTTCCTGCACCCGGGCCGGAGCGCCGCGGTCTCGATCGGCGGCGCGCCGCTCGGCTGGCTCGGCGAGATCCACCCGCTGGTCTGCCGGACCTGGGACATCGATGCCGCGGTCGGCTTCGAAATCGACGCAGCCCCGCTGCTGGCGGCGGCGACGCTCGGCGAGGAGGAGTTCGAGGACCTGACCACCTTCCCGGCGGCGCGCCAGCGACCTCGCCGATCGTCGTCCCCGACCGAGATCCGCGCGGCGAAGATCCGCGCCGCGGTGCTCGCGGGCGGCGGCGACGCTGCTGCACGAGCGTCGAGCTCT
The DNA here is from genome assembly GCA_963795675.1 of uncultured Solirubrobacterales bacterium. Classification (GTDB taxonomy): domain Bacteria; phylum Actinomycetota; class Thermoleophilia; order Solirubrobacterales; family 70-9; genus VAYN01. Next base: position 40,289 of record CAWCJB010000004.1, on the reverse strand, counting down.
TCGACCTCTACGAGGGCGCGCAGGTCGGCGAGGGCAAGATGAGCCTGGCGCTGCGCGCTCGAGTTCCGGCGCCGCCGACCGGACGCTGACCGACGAGGAGGTCGACGGGCGTGCGCGCGGCGATCGTCGCCGAGCTGGAGAAGATCGGCGCGCAGATCCGCGGCGGTGCGGGCGCGAGCGCCGTGAATCGGGACGCCGACGCAACCGCTCGACGGCGACCCCCGCGGCGCGGGTGCTGGTCGCCGGGGCGAACGGCTTCACCGGCGCGCTGGCGGCGAAGATCGTCTGGGACCACCCGCGGCTGGAGCTGGTCGCGGCGACCTCGCGCTCCGACGCCGGCAAGCGGATCGACGAGCTCTACCCGCGCTACCGGGTGCCGGTCACTCTGACCGAGCTCGACCTCGATGACATCGGCTCGCTGGGCATCGACGCGGCGATCGTCGCCTACCCGCACGGCGCGGCGGCGCCGACCGACGCGGCGCTGCGCGCGGCCGGGGTGAAGGTGGTCGACCTCTCCGCCGACTTCCGCCTCCGCGACATGGACACCTACGAGCGCTGGTACGGCGAGCACGGCGCGCCCGACCTCTTCGGCACCGGCGTCTACGGGCTGACCGAGATGTACCGGGAGGAGCTGCGCGGCGCCGACCTCGTCGCCACCCCCGGCTGCTACCCGACCGCGACCGTGCTCGGGCTCGCTCCGCTGGCCGAAAAGGGCCTCCTCGGCGAGGTCTTCGTCGTCCGCGATGCAGGGCACCTCGGGGTACGGGCGCTCCAGCGACGACCTCGTCCACTACTCGGCGATGACCGAGAACGCCTTCCCCTACAAGACCGAGGGACACCGGCACCGGCCGGAGATCGAGCAGGAGCTGGCGGCGCTCGGCAGCCCGGCGCCGGTCACCTTCGTGCCGCACCTGCTGCCGCTCGACCAGGGCGAGCTGGCGACCTGCTTCGCGACCCTGTCGGAGTCGACCTCGCGCGAGGCGATCGTCGCCCTCTATGAGGAGCGCTACGCCGACGAGCCGTTCGTGCGGGTGCTCGACGGGCCGCCCAACCTGCGCGCGCTGCGCGACACCAACGAGTGCCACGTCTACGTGACGGTCGAGGAGCGGGGGAGGGTGATGGCCTTCTCCGCGATCGACAACATCTGGAAGGGCGCGTCCGGCCAGGGCGTTCAGAACCTGAACCTGATGTTGGGACTCGACGAGACCGAGGGCCTCAAATGAGTGAGTTCTTCCGCAGTCGCTGGGTCGACCCCCCGGCCGGCGTCGAGGAGCTCGACGCCGCCGCAGCTCGCGCCCGGCTTCCGGGCGGGCGGCGTCCACGTCGGCCTCAAGGGCGGCGGTAAGACCGACGTCGGGCTGCTGGTCTGCGACGCGGCGCGAGATCGACTCGGCGCTCGTCCTCACCCGCAACGCCTCGGCCGCCGCACCGATCCGCGTCTGCCGCGAGGTCGTCGACCAGGGCCACGTCCGCGCCGCGGTGATCAACTCCGGCAACGCCAACGCCGAGACCGGCGAGAAGGGCTTCGCCGACGCGCTGGCGATGTCCGAACGGGCGGCCGACGCGCTCGGCCTCGAGACCGCCCGAGGTCGCCGTCGCCGAGACCGGCGTGATCGGCGTGCCGATGCCGATGAGCGCCGTGCTCCCCGGGATCGAGGCGGCCGCCAAGGACCTCTCGGCGACGGCGGGGCGGTCTTCTCCGAGGCGATCATGACCACCGACCGCTGGCCGAAGCGCTGCACGCTGAAGGTCGGCGGCGTCACTCTCTCGGCCCAGGCCAAGGGAGCGGGGATGATCGAGCCGAACATGGCGACGCTTCTTGTGCTTCGTGCAGACCGACGCCGTCGTCGACCGACCCGAGCACGGAGCTGAAGCGTGCTGTCGACGCTTCCTTCAACCGGATCACCGTCGACGGCCAGATGAGCACCAACGACACCGTCCTCCTGCAGGCGACCGGCACGTCCGGCAAGCCGCTTCCCGAGGGCCTCCTCGACGCGGTCCTGCTGCAGCTGGCGATCGAGATCGTCCGCGACGGCGAGGGCGCTGCCCGGGCCGGCCGGGTCGAGGTCAGCGGTGCCGCCGACCAGGGCGAGGCCGAGCGGGTCGCCCGGGCGATCGCCAACTCGCCCCTGGTCAAGACCGCGCTCTATGGCCGTGACCCCAACTGGGGCCGGATCGCCCAGGCCGCGGGTGCGGCGCTGGCGGGGACCGACCTCGACGAGATCGGCTCCGATTCGATCGACGCCGCCGAGCTCGGCGCCGACATCCCCGAGGCAAACATCGGTCTGCGGCTCAGTCGCGGATCGGGGCCGCGCGCATGTCTATTTCTCCGACCTCGGGCACGAGTACGTGACCCTGAACGCGGAGTACACGACGTGACCGAGCGCGCCCCGCAGTCGCGAGCGGCGGCCACGAGCGTGGAGACGCTGCTCGAGGCCCTGCCCTACATCCGCGAGTTCCACGGCCGCACGGTGGTGATCAAGTACGGCGGCGCGGCGATGCTCGACGAGGGGCTGCGCGACGCCTTCGCCGCCGACGTGGTGCTGCTCAAGTACGTCGGCCTCAACCCGATCGTCGTCCACGGCGGCGGCCCGGAGATCACCCGCTACATGGACAAACTCGGGCTCGAGGTGCAGTTCCACGAGGGCCTGCGGGTCTCCGACGGCGACACGGTCGAGATCGCCAAGATGGTCCTGGTCGGCAAACTGAACTCGGAAATCGTCCAGCGGCTGAACCGACACGGGCAGCCCGCGGTCGGCCTGGCCGGGGAGGACGGGACGCTCTTCGAGGTGACCCCGGCGCCGAACGCCGACCGGGTCGGCTTCGTCGGGCAGATCCAGCGGGTCGACGTCAACGTCCTCAACCACATCGCGGCCGACTACATCCCGGTGATCGCGTCCTCCGCCTCGGACCGCACCGGTCAGCCGTACAACGTCAACGCCGACGAGGCCGCGGGCAAGGTGGCGGCGGCGCTCGGGGCGACCAAGGCGATCTTCCTCACCGACGTCGAGGGTTGGCTCGCCGACGCCGACGATGAGAGCTCGCTGATCTCGCGCGCCAGGGTGGAGGAGGTCGAGGCGGCCCTGCCGGGTCTCTCCGGCGGCATGCGGCCGAAGCTTCAGGCCTGCGTCGACGCGGTCAACGGCGGCGCCCAGTCGGCCCACATCATCGACGGCCGGATTCCCCACAGCCTGCTGCTGGAGCTGTTCACCGACGCCGGGATCGGCACGATGGTGGTCCCGTGAGCGCCGAGCCGATCGACACCGCCGCGATGGGCCTCGCCGAGACCCGCGAGCTGGAGGAGCGCTACCTGATGCGCACCTACAAACGGGGCGCGGTCGACTTCGTCCGCGGCGAAGGCGCCTACCTCTACGACGCCGACGGCAAGGAGTACCTGGACTTCCTTGCCGGGATCTCGGTCTGCTCGCTCGGCCACTGCCACCCGGCGGTGGTCGCCGCGGTGACCGAGCAGGCGGAGCGGCTGATGCACGTCTCGAACCTCTTCTACACCGAGCCGATGACCCGGCTGGCCCAGCGGCTGTCGGAGTCGAGCCTCGGCGGGCGCGTCTTCTTCTGCAACTCCGGGACCGAGGCCAACGAAGCGGCGATCAAGGTCGCCCGCAAGCACGCCCACGGGCGCGGGATCGCGGCGCCGGAGATCGTCAGCTTCGAAGGCGAGTTCCACGGGCGCACCTACGGGGCGCTCTCGGCGACGCCGAAGCTGGCCCGCAACGAGGCGCTCGGCCCCTATCTGCCGGGCTTCGTCTCGGTGCCCGACAACGATGTCGAGGCGCTGCGCGCGGCGGTCGGGCCGAACACCGCGGCGGTGCTGATCGAGCCGATCCAGGGTGAGTCCGGGGTCTGGCCGACGAGTGACGAGGCGCTGATGGCCGCCCGCGAGGCCTGCGACGCGGTCGGTGCGCTCTTGATCTTCGACGAGATCCAGACCGGGATCGGGCGGACCGGCTCGCTCTGGGCCTACGAGCAGACCCCGGTGCGCCCCGATGTGATGACCAGCGCCAAGGCGCTTGGCGGCGGGATGCCGATCGGAGTCTGCATCACCGGGCCCGAGGCCGCCGACGCGCTGCAGCCGGGCGACCACGGCTCGACCTTCGCCGCCGGGCCGATCGCGACCAGGGCCGCGCTGGCGGTGCTCGATGCGGTCGACGACCCGGCGCTGCTGCGCTCGGTGCGGGAGCTCGGCTCGCGCCTGCGGAGCGGGCTGGAGGAGTTGCCGGGGGTCGCCGGGACGCGTGGGCGAGGGCTGATGGTGGGGGTCGCGCTCGATGAGGGCATCGACGCGGCCGCGGTCGGCGCCGACCTGCTGGAGCGCGGATTGGTGGTCAACATTCCGGCCCCCGGCACGATCCGGCTGCTGCCGCCGCTGGTGGTCGAACCTGGCCAGATCGACAAGGCGGTTGGACTGATCGGCGAATCGCTTCTAGGCTCTGGTGCCGATGGGCAGTGATGGCCCCGCCCGCCGGCGGGAGATCGAAGACACGACCGCGGCGCGCCTCGCGGAGATCGTCGCTGCCGCCGAGCGGGCGGCGAAGCAGGTGATCGACGAGGCCGAAGAGGAAGCGCGCTCGCGGATCGCCGACGCCCACGAGGAGGCGGAGCGGATCGTCACTGCGCGCCTCGCCGGCCTGGGCGACCTGACCGACGAGATCAACGCCCAGGCGGAGGCGCTGGTGCGCCAGGCCGAGGCGCTGCAGCAGGCGCTGGCCCGGGCAAAGGCCGAAATGGGCGGTACCGAAACGCTCGGTGGCTCGGCGACGATGGCCCGCCGCGAGCGCGATCCGGCGTCCGAGACCTCCTCCCAGAAGCCCGCCGCCCCGTCGCTGACCGTGGTCGGCGGCGTCCACGAGGAGCCTGCGAGCCCGCCCCAGGATGACCGCTTCGCCCATGAGTTCGCCGCCCAGGACGACCGCCGGCAGCGCGACGCCACGCCTGCCGACAGCGGCGTCCAGGCCGCTCCGTCCCAAGACTTCGACGATGAGATCTCGCTCGACAACGGCAATCCCGCTGGGGCGCGCCTGTTGGCGACCCAGATGGCGGTCTCCGGTTCGAGCCGTGCTGAGATCGAGGCGCGACTGCGCAACGGTTTCCAGATCGCCGACACGCGGGCGATCCTCGACGCGATTCTCGGCCCAGAGAACTAAGTGGCGACTAAAGGGACTTTGGTCCCGACGGCGTACAAGTAGTAGGTATGAACGAGGATCCCACCAGACTCATGGACTATGGCGACGAACCACCGCGCCGCCGCCGCCCACCGCAGCAGAAACCGAAAGGCAATCTGCGCCTTGTGGTCGCGATCATGGGCGCCGTCATCTTCGGTCTGCTGATCGCCTTGCTCGTCTCCTGTGGCGGCGGTGAAACGAAGACCGTCACCGAAACCACCGAAATCACGCGTGAAGTGCCGGCGACCGGCTCGCAAGAAAAAGGCACCGGCGAAGGTGAAGAAGAAGGCGAAGAAGGCTCGGAAAGCGAAGAAGGCGCAGAACTCGAAGAAGAAACCGGCGGGATCGAAGGCGAAGAAACCTTCGAAGGCGTGCCGGAAGAAGAAGGCGGCGGGATCGAAGAACTGCCCGAAGAAGAAATCTTCGAAGAAGAAGGTGGAGGGGTAGAAGCTGAATGACGGGCGCTGACCCGACGCAGCAGCGTCCGACCGCAAGCTATGAGGCAGATCCGTCCCAGGTGGACCGGGTCCTGCTGCTCTACTCGGGCGGCCTCGACACCAGCGTGATGCTGAAGTGGATCCAGGACTCCTACGAGGCCGAAGTCGTCACCCTCACCGTCAACCTCGGCCAGCCGGGCGAGGACTACTCGGTGATCGAAGAGAAGGCGAAGCGGCTGGGCGCGGTCGAGTGCCACGTGGTCGACGCCCGTGAGGTGTTTGTAAATGATTTCGTCGGGCCGGCGATCAAGGCCAACGCCATCTACGGCAACGGCTACCCGCTCTTCACCGCGCTGGGCCGGCCGCTGATCGCCCAGTTGGCGGTCGAGTACGCGCGCAAGTCGAACTGCGACACGATCGCCCACGGCTGCACCGGCAAAGGCAACGACCAGGTGCGGATCGAGGCGACGGTGGCGACGCTGGCGCCGGAGCTGAAGACGATCGCCCCGGTGCGCTCCTGGGCGATGGGGCGCGATGAGGAGATCGCCTACGCGCGCGAGAACGGGATCCCGGTCAAGGGCGGCACCGAGGTGGCGCCGTACTCGATCGACGACAACTTGTGGGGCCGCTCCTCGGAGGGGCGCTGGATCGAGGACCTCGAGCAGGCGCCCGAGGACGACGTCTTCCAGCTGGTCGGGCGGCCCGAGGATGCGCCGGACGAGGCGCAGATCGTGAAGATCGGTTTCGAGGCGGGGCTGCCGGTGTCGATCGACGGCGAGCGGCTCGGCCTGGTCGACCTGGTCGAACGGGCGGCCGAGCTGGGGATCAAGCATGGCTGCGGGATCGTCGACCACATCGAGGACCGGATCGTCGGGCTGAAGGTGCGCGACATCTACGAGGTCCCGGCGGCGGCGCTGATCCTGCCCGCGCACGACGAGCTCGAGCGGCTGGTCGGGACGATCCACCAGAACCAGTTCAAGCCGCAGATGGACCAGCGCTGGGGCTACCTGGTGTACGCGGGGCTGTGGTGGGAGCCGCTGCGGGAAGATCTCGACGCCTACATGGACGCGGTGAACGCGCGGGTGACGGGGGAGATCGGGCTGCGTCTATACAAAGGCAGCGTGCGGGTCGTGACCCGCTCCTCGCCGAATGCGGTCTACGACGCCTCGCTGGCGAGCTTCTCCGCCTCCGGCGAAGAGCTTTTCTCGCAGACCGCCTCACCGGGCTTCATCGAGCTCTGGTCGCTGCAGTCGAAGCTCGCGCACCAGCTGCGCGAACGCACCTGAGGCGGCGTGGGGGCGCCTCCAGCGACCGAAGGGAGCGGTGCGAGCGCGTAGCGCGAGTTCCTCGGTCATTCGGCTCGGGTCACGCACTTTTAGTGCGCTCCCCTCACCTCATTTCCCTGCGTCCTTGCGAGGCTGGCCCACGCCGCCTCAGGAGGCTTGCGCAACTTCTCTTGCCATTTATCGTCAACTAGCGGGGGAAAAGCGGGCGCGCCGCTAGCCTCGATGCCTCTTGGCGTCGGCTCGGGTCAGAACGGATCTCCTCGCCCTGGCCTGTGCCGGGGCGCTCTTGGGCGCGCTTGTCGCGCTGGTGCTGGTGCTTGCGCCGGGGGCGCGGGCAGCCGATCGCGGCGCCCTGGAAGCGAGGCTCTCGGCCGGGCGCGAAGAAGCGAGCGCGCTGGCCGGTGAGCTGCAGGCGAGCCAGGCCGAACTGGCAAGCGCCGAAGCGGAAGCGGCCCAAGCGGAAAAGCACGAGGAACGGCTGTCTGCACTGCTCGCCGAAGGCGAAGCACGCGAGGCGCAGCTGGGCGAAGAAGTAGCGGCGACGCGGCACCGACTGGCGCTCGAGAAGGCGCGCTTGCGGCGCTCGCGCGGGGCGCTGGCGCAGCGGCTGATCGACATCTACGAGACCGGCGTGCCGGACACCACCAGCGTCATCTTCGGTTCCGGCGACTTCGAAGAACTGATCACCCGCGACACCTACCTGCGGGCGATCAACGAATCCGACACCGCGTTGGCCCGGCGGGTCGGCGAAACGCGCGACGCGGTCCACCACCAGGTGGTCCTGGTCGCGGCGGCGCGGCGCAAGGCGGTCGCCTACGACGAACGGGTGGCGGCGGCCCGCGACCAGATCGCCGCGGTGCGCGAAGCGGCCGCGGCCTCGGCGGCGCACCTGGCGGAAATCAGCGGCGCCCGCGAAGCCTCGCTGGCGCAGCTGCAAGGCGACATCGCCAAGTGGGTCGACGACGTGAAGAAGATCCGCGCCGAGGAAGCGCGCGAGCGGCGCGAAGCCGAAGCAAGCGAAGCGGAAGCGAACGCCGGCGCCGAAGAAGAAGTCGGCCGCTGGCTGGGCGGGCCGTACTCGATCCCGACCTACATCGTGATGTGCGAGTCGGGTGGCAACTACAGCGCCGTCAATCCCTCGAGCGGCGCCGGCGGCGCGTACCAGATCCTCCCCTCGACCTGGGAACTCTACGGCGGCCAGGGCGAACCCCAGAACGCCCCGAAAGCCGAACAGGACCGCATCGCCGCCGAAATCTGGGCCGATTCCGGAGCCGGCGCCTGGGTCTGCGGCAGCCTGTAACGGCGGCCGCCCGCGCCTGAAATTTCCCGGTCCGGTGCGGCAAACGTAACTTTTCGCGCACCACCATTGCGCTTTCCCGCCCTACGGTCTATCCATGGAAACCATGACCGAGGCAGGCACCGAAAAACGCGTCGACGAGCTCTCTAAGCGCGTCGATTTCGGCTTCGAACAGACCAATCAACGATTGGGTCGGGTCGAGGACGATGTCCGTGCGCTGCGGACCGAGATGAAAGCCGGGTTCGACCAGGTCTACGGCGGGTTCCGGAGGGTCAACGGCGAGTTCGGCAAGGTGAACGGCGAATTCACCGTGGTGCGCGGCGAGATGAAGGCCGGGTTCGACCAGGTCAACGGCGAATTCACCGTTGTACGGGGCGAGATGAGAGCCGGGTTCGACCAGGTCCACGGCGAATTCGGCAGGGTCAACGGCGAATTCGGCAAGGTGAGGGACCAATTCACCGCGGTGCGGGCCGAGATGAATGCGGGATTTGATGGTTTGCAGCGGCAGATGACCCGTTTTTTCGCCGGAACCCTCGGCACGATCGTCGCTGCGGTCATCGTGAACGTCATCCTGTCTCACTCCTGAGCGAAAGCCGCCGGAATTACCGGCGAAGACGACAGAGGCTGTCCGCTCGACTTGGCAGTATCGATCGAAGCCCGTGAGCACCTCTGCCGCCGTCCATCTACACGCCCACAGCGAGTACTCGCTGCTCGATGGCGCCTGCAAGATCGACGCGATGGCGGCGCGGGCGGCGGAGCTGGGACAGCCCGCGCTCGGGCTCACCGACCATGGCGTGATGAACGGCGCGGTCGACCTCTACAAGGCGTGCAACAAGCACGGGATCAAACCGATCGTCGGGCTCGAGGCCTACCTGGTCGACGACCGTAAGACGATCAAGGAACAGACCCGCTACGAGCGCAACCACATCACCCTGCTGGCGGAAAACGACACCGGCTTCTCGAATCTGGTCAAGCTGACCTCGGCCGGCTTCCTCGAGGGCTTCTCGCGCGGCAAGGCGAACGTCGACATGGAGTTGCTGGAGCGCCACTCCGACGGCATCATCGTGCTCAGCGGCTGCCTCGCCTCGCGGCTCTGCCGGCGCTTGGTCGAAGAGCGCGAAGACGACGCCCGCTCCCACCTCGACGACCTGATCCAGGCCTTCGGCCCCGAGCAGGTTTACATGGAGGTGCAGAAGAACGGGATCCTCGAGCAGGACAAGGCCAACGAGGGGATCGTCCGCTACGCGAAGGAGCTCGGCCGGCCGCTGGTCGCCACCGCCGACGTCCACTACCTGACCCGCGACGACTTCGACAACCACGCGGCGCTGCTGTGCGTGCAGACCAAGTCGACGCTCGAAGCTCCGAAGATGAGCTTCGACACCAACGAGTTCTACATAAAAAGCTCCGCAGAAATGCACGAGGCGTTCGCCGAGTGGCCGGAAGCGGTGCCGATGTCGCTCGAGATCGCCGAGCGCTGCTCGCTCAACATCGAACTCGGCAACCTGCTGCTGCCGAAATACCCGACCGAGACCGGCGAGGAGCCGGAGGCGATGCTGCGGCGGATCGCCGGCGAGGGCCTGCGCGCCCGCTACGCCGACCCGCCGCCCGCCGAGGCGGTCGAGCGGCTCGAGTTCGAGCTCGGGGTGATCGAGGAGATGGGGTTCTCCTCCTACTTCCTGATCGTCTGGGACTTCGTCACCTGGGCGAAGCAGAACGGCATCGCGGTCGGCCCGGGTCGTGGTTCGGCGGCGGGCTCGATCGTCTCCTACGTGCTCCGGATCACCGACCTCGACCCGCTCGCCGAAGGGCTGATCTTCGAGCGCTTCCTCAACCCCGGCCGTAAATCGATGCCGGATATCGACATCGACTTCTCGGTCCGCGGCCGCGAGCGGATGATCCGCTACGTCGCCGACAAATACGGCCGCGAGTCGGTCGCCCAGATCATCACCTTCGGCAAGATGGCCCCGCGCGCCGCCACCCGCGACGCCGCCCGCGTGCTCGGCTACGACTACGGCACCGGCGACCGCCTCGCCAAGCTCATCCCGGAGCCGATCATGGGTCGCAGCCCCTCCTTCGCGGAATGCCTCAAGTCCGGCCAGGAGCTGAAAGGCGCCTATGACACGGAGGCTGACTCGAAGAAGATCATCGATGTCGCCCAGGGCCTCGAGGGGATCATTCGCAACAACTCGATCCACGCCGCCGCGGTGGTGATCTCGGACCGGCCGCTGCACGAGGTGGTGCCGTTGCAGTTGGCCGAGGACAAGACGGCACCGCCGCCGGTCGGGGCCGACGGCAAGGCCGGCAAACCGGAGCGCCAGTACAAGATCGTGACCCAATACTCGATGGGCCCGGTCGAGGATCTGGGCCTGCTGAAGATGGACTTCCTCGGCCTCCGCAACCTCGACGTGATCGAGGACGCGATGGACATCATCCGGCGCTCGCGCGGTGAGGAGATCGAGATCGACTCGATCCCGCTCGACGACCGCAAGACCTACGAGATGCTCGCCCGCGGTGACTCGACCGGCGTCTTCCAGTTCGAGTCCGACGGGATGCGCGACGCGCTGAAGCGGGTCGGCCCGACCGAGTTCCGCGACCTGGTCGCGCTCGGTGCCCTCTACCGCCCGGGCGCGATGGCCTACATCCCCACCTACGCGAAGGGAAAGAAAGACCCCTCGACGGTGAGCTATCCGGATCCGCGGCTGCGTGCGATCACCGAGGAGACCCACGGCTGCGTCATCTACCAGGAGCAGTTGATGGAGATCTCGCGCTCGATGGCGGGCTTCTCCGGTACCGAGGCGGACGATCTCCGCAAGGCGATCGGGAAGAAGAAGCGCGACCTGATGGCGACCATGAAAGACAAATTCATGGAAGGGCTGGCGAAGACCAACACCGCCCCGAACGTCGCCCGAGATCTCTGGAAACTGAACGAAGCGGCCGCCGACTACTCGTTCAACAAGTCGCACGCCGCCTGCTACGGGCTGATCAGCTACCGCACCGCCTACCTGAAGGCCAACTACCCGGCCGAGTACATGGCGGCGGTGATCTCCTCGGTGATGAACACCAAAGACAAGGTGCCGTTCTTCGTCAACCGCTGCGCGGAGATGGGGATCGACGTGCTGCCACCCGACGTCAACGTCTCCGACCACAGCTTCGTCGTCCACGAGAACGCGATCCGCTTCGGCCTCGACGCGGTGAAGAACGTCGGCCACGCGGCGGTCGAGGCGATCCTGCGCGCCCGTGAGGACGCCCAGGTCAGCTCGATCTACGACTTCTGCGAACGGGTCGACTCGCGCGCGGTCAACAAACGGGCGATCGAATGCCTGATCAAGTGCGGCGCGCTCGACAGCACCGACGCCAGCCGCAAAGGGATGCTGGAGGCGCTGCCCGCCGCCCAGGCCTCGGGCCAGAAGGCGCAGGAAGACGCGCAGCTCGGCCAGGGCTCGATCTTCGACTTCGGCGACGCCGACACCGGCTCCGGCGGCGGCTCGGCCCAGGCCCAGGCGCGCCCGCCGATCCCGGCGGCCGAGTTCGACCGCGCCGAGCTCCTGGCGATGGAGAAGGAGACGCTCGGCACCTACCTCTCCTCGCACCCGCTGACCGAAGTCGGGCCAGCGCTGCGGGCCAAGGTCGACTGCAGCCTCTCCGAGCTCGACCGCAAGCCGGACGGCGCCTGGGTGACGGTCGGCGGCATCGTCGTCGAGTGCAAAAAGATCCGCACCAAGAGCGGCAGCCAGATGATGTTCGCGACCCTCGACGACGTCGAGGGGCAGATCGAGATGCTCGTCTTCAAGGCCGACGAGGCGGAGAGCGCCCAGGTCATCGCCCCCGACGCGATCGTCATCGTGCGCGGCCGGGTCGACCACAAGGATCGCGGCGAGACCAAGCTGGTGGTGCAGGAAGCGCAGCGCTTCGAACCGGACGCCGGCGAGGTCGAGCGGGCGGCGAAGAACGCGCCGGCGGTGACGCGGAGCGCGCCGGGCGGTGTTGCGGGCGGGCCGTTCCAGTTCTCGCTGCCGGCGGAGAAGGCGCTCGACCCGAACGTGGTCGAGGAGTTGAAGACGCTGTTCGAGGACCACAAAGGGGAGTCCGACGTCCACCTCGTGGTGCAGACCTCGAGCGGCACGAAGAAGCTCTGCTTCGGCGCCAAGTACAAGGTCCAACCGTCGCCGAACCTGCGGTACGAGATCGGACAGCTGCTCGGCTCTGACGCCGTCGCGGCTTGAGCGTCGCAAACCGCTTGGTTCCGCGGACCGACCTCCCTAGACTTCCCCTATGTCAGTAACCCGCACCGAGGTCGGCGAGTGTCGCCAGTGCCGCTCGTTCTGCGACAAGATGGTCGAGCCGCGCGGCTGCATCGAACTCGGCTGTCGCTTCCTCTACAGCTACGTCGACCGCCTCGACGGGCGCCAGTACGTCGGCTGCATGCAGGAAGTGTTCGGCGCCCAGGTCGACCTCGCGGCGGTGCTGGAGAAGGGCGGCTTCGGTGGCGTGAAGATGACCGGGACGCCGCTGCCGCATTGCCAGTTCACGGTCGAGCAGGCCTACAACGGCGAGGGCGAGTCCTATGACTGCGTCAACCGCCGCTTCTTCGACTGCACCGACGCCGGCGCCGAGGGCCTCCGCGCCTTCGATCTCCGCGACGCCGTCTGAGGCGGCCCTCGCCGCGCCCTGTCGTCGGGGTTTGACATCACGCGCGTCCGAGAAAGATGACACGGATTGATGTACCATCCGCGCCCGTGAGTGACGCCACCACCACTGTTCCCGAGGCGGACTCGGAAGAGATCCTCACCGGGATGGCCGGTGAGCCGCCTGTCGCCGAGGAGGGGCGCGGCTTCACGATCGAGCTCACCCAGGACCAGAAGGACATCAAAGACTGGGTCCACGGTTTCGCCGAGGGCGTCGTCCGGCCCGCCGCCCACGAATGGGACGAGCGCGAGGAAACGCCCTGGCCGGTGATCCAGGAGGCCGCCAAGATCGGCCTCTACAGCTTCGAAGCGATGGGCCAGTTCTGGGCCGACGACACCGGCCTGACGCTGCCGATCGCCAACGAGGAGCTCTTCTGGGGTGACGCCGGCATCGGCATGGCGATCATGGGCACCTCACTGGCAGTGGCCGCGATCTTCGGGCAGGGGACGCCGGAGCAGATGGGGGAGTGGATCCCCCAATGCTTCGGCACGCCCGACGACGTCAAGTTGGCAGCGTTCTGCGCATCCGAGCCGGACGCGGGCTCCGACGTCTCGGCGATCCGCACGGTCGCCAAATACGACGAGGCCAAGGACGAATGGGTGCTGAACGGCCAGAAGGCCTGGGCGACCAACGGCGGCATCGCCAATGTCCACGTGGTGATCGCCTCGGTCGATCGTGAGCTCGGCTCGCGCGGCCACGCCGCCTTCGTGATCCCGCCGGAGACGCCGGGCTGCGAGCAGGGGGCCAAGGTGAAGAAGCACGGCCTGCGCGCCTCGCATACGGCCGATGTCCACCTCGACGACTGCCGCGTCCCGGGCTCCTGCCTGCTGGGCGGCAAAGAGAAGCTCGACGAACGCCTGGCGCGGGTGCGCGAAGGCAAGAAATCGAAATCGCAGGCGGCGATGCAGACCTTCGAGTCGAGCCGGCCGGTGGTCGGCGCGCAGGCGCTGGGGATCGCCCGGGCGGCCTACGAATTCGCGCTCGAGTACGCCAAAGAGCGCCGCCAGTTCGGCCGCGCGATCGTCGAGAACCAGTCGATCGCCTTCACCCTCGCCGACATGAAACTTGAGATCGACGCCGCCCGGTTGCTGGTCTGGCGCGCCGCCTGGATGGGCCGCACCGGCAAGAAATTCGAGAACGCCGAGGGTTCGATGTCGAAGCTGAAGTCCGGCGAGGTTGCCGTCTGGGCAACCGAGCGGGCGATCCAGATCCTCGGCGGCAACGGGTACACCCGCGAGTTCCCGGTCGAGCGGATGCACCGCGACGCCAAGATCTACACGATCTTCGAGGGCACCTCCGAGATCCAGCGCCTCGTCATCGCGCGCGCGATCTCCGGCGTCCACATCCAGTAGTCCGAATTTACGGCGGGAGAGCGAGGGTTGGTCCCGGGGGGGACCGACCCTCGTCGCCTACCCTGGCGTGGGGGCGCGAGCATGGCGGCCCGAGGACGCCGATGACCGGCGCGGATGCGGCCCCTCGTCGGCGTCCCCGGTAGCGCCGCTACCGGGGAGCACTCCTCGTGGGCGCCCCGCTTGGTCCTCGACGCCCTCGATCTCGCCCTGCTCGCGCCCCCACGCCTATTTCTTACGTCTTTTAAGGCCTTCTCGGCGCAATCGGCGCGCCAAGGTGACTTCGGACCTGCTGGAGCCTTTCTTTTCCGGTCCTGGCGTCTCCAGGGTTGCGGGGAGGCCCTCGAAGCGGGGCTCGGAGAGGAAGGCGGCGAGGCCTTTGCGGCCCATCTCGCCTTTGCCGATGTTGGCGTGACGGTCGAGGTGGGAGCCGAGCGGAACGGCGGCGTCGTTGACGTGGACGGCACCGAGGCGCTCGATGCCGACCTTCTCGTCGGCTTCGTCGAGGACGGCCGCCAGGTGCTCTTCGTCGGTGATGTCGTAGCCCTGCACGAACATGTGGCAGGAGTCGAGGCAGAGGCCGAGCCGTTTGCCGCCGCCGGCGAGGTCGATCAGCTCCGCCGTCTCGTCGAAGTCACGGCCGATCAGGCCTTTGTGGCCCGCCGTCTGCTCGAGCAGGAGCTTGCAGTTGTCGGTGTCCTTGAGCGCCGCCTTGATCACTTTGGCTGCCCGTTTCAGGGACGGTTTCAGCGGTCCGCCCAGGGTCGAGCCGGGGTGGAGCACGACGCCGCTCGCCCCGATCCCGTCACCGATCCGCAGGGCATGGGTCAGCGCGGCCTGTGATTTCTTCGCCAGCTCCTTGTCTTTGCTCGCGGTGTTGATCAGGTAGACCGCGTGGATGATCACCCGTTCCACCTTGGAGGCGTCCATCTTCTCCCGGAACGCCGCGAAGTCGTCCTCGCCATAGTTGGTCGGACGCCACATCCGCGGGCTCTGGTTGAAGATCTGGATAGATTCGCAACCGCGTTCGCTCCCTCGCTCGACCGCTTTGTCGAGGCCGCCTGCGGTGGAGACATGGGCGCCGACGAACATCGGGCCATCCTATGGAGCGGCGGTCTCAGTGTGCGGTGTAGCGGAGGCAGGTCTCGCGGCGATGGCGCAGGTCGAGTTGCACGCCGTCGTCGCTCGCCTTGAGGTCGTCCCCGGTGAGGAAGTGGTTGGTCAGCGCATAGAGGGTCGGTCGCCGGGCGACGTCGAAGACGTAGCGGGGCCCGCCGAGCGTGAGTTCGTCGATTTCTTCGGGGGCGACAACCTCCACCCGCGCCAGCTTGCTGCCCTGCGACCCCGGGCCGAACGGTTCGCAGGTCCCCAGGTAGACGCCTTCGGAGGTGCGGCCCAGATAGGCGCCTTGGCGCATGGCGCCGGAGGTGGTGATGATCGTCGCCCGCTCGTAGGCGACCGGGGGCGTGGCCAGGTAGGGGACGATGGTGAGGTTGAGCGCGACCATGACGACGGCCACGCCGGTCCATAGCTGCAGGGATCGCGCGTAGTGGACGACGACGAGGAGCGCCAGCAGCACCAGCACTGCCGCCCCGAGCGGCGCCGCCAGCTTCCAGAGGCCGAGATAGACGGTCTCGGCCATCAGGGTCCAGACCGCCAGCCGCGACAGGCATTCGGCGGCGAACCGCTGCGACGACGGCGGCCGCTGCGCGATCGGGACGAGGAGCGTCGTCCGCCAGCGCAGCGTCAGCTCGATCGCCGCCACCGCCGCGGCGAAGAGGACCGCCAGGCCGAGCCACTGGCCCTCGCTCAGCGCATCGGTGGTGCTCCCCAGGGCGGCCAGCAGCAGTCCGATCAGGAGGGCCCGGAAGGCGATCGAGAGGGCGAGGGGCAGGTCGTCCTCTTCGACTTCTTCCACAGCCCCGGCGGGGCGGCTGAAGTGTCTCCGGGCGTCTTCCGGCCCGCCCCGGTGCCTGGCCGTCCGTTCGGTCTCCTTGATCACCCCGAGGACGGCGACGATCACCGCCGCGACGACCAGCAGCAGGAGGACCTCGAGCGCCACGACTTTCAGCCCGAGCGCGACCAGATGGCGGTTCTCGAAGGCGGGGGTGACGTTGTCGGCGGGCAGGCGGGCGGCCACGGCGCGCAGCCAGGCGACGATGCCGCCCAGCAGATAGATGTAGACGCCAAGCCCGGCGAGCGCCGCGAGGCCCGCGATCGTGGCCTGTGCCTGGCCCCAGGTGAGGAATCGCCGGTCGTCCACCAATGCGAGCCTGCACCCCTACACCAGCGTTTGCAACCGGTCGCGTACCGAAACATCGAGGCAGGCCCCGACCGTCGCCGAACCGCCGGGACTTAACATGGCCGCCGTGCCCGAGCAGCCCCCTCGCTTCCGCTTTGCCCCGTCGCCGACCGGTGCCTTGCACATCGGGGGAGCGCGGACGGCACTCTACAACTGGCTCGCCGCCCGCCACGCCGCCGATGGGACGCTGATCCTGCGGATCGAGGACACCGACCGCGAGCGCTCTACGGCTGAGAACGTCGACCAGATTCTCGACGCGATGGAGTGGCTCGGCCTCAGCTATGACGAGGGCCCGATCTCCCAGGCCGCCCGCGCCGACCGGCATGCCGCCGCGCTCGCGCAGCTACTTGAGTCCGGCGCGGCCTACCGCGACGGCGCGACGGCTAAAGACGTCGAGGCCTGGAAGGCCGAGCACGGGGCCGGCCGCGGTTACCGCGGCACTCCCACCGAGGAGCCCGGCGCCGCCGTGCGCCTGCGCGTCCCCGACGACGGCGAGACGATCGTCGAGGACCTGATCCACGGCCCGGTCGCCTTCCCCAACGTCGCCTACGACGACTTCGTCATCGCCCGCGGCGACGGCTCGGTCCTCTACAACTTCGCGGTCGCCGTCGACGACGCCGAGATGGGCGTCACCGAGGTCGTGCGCGGCGACGACCACCTCTCCAACACGCCGAAGCAACTGCTCGTCCTGCGCGCGCTCGGTCACGAGGCGCCGCGCTACGCCCACCTGCCGCTGCTCCACGGCCCCGACGGGAAAAAGCTTTCCAAGCGCCATGGCGCCGCCTCGGTGCAGGAGCTGCGCGATGCCGGCTACCTGCCCGCCGCGGTCCGCAACTACCTGGCGCTGCTCGGCTGGGGCACCGACGACGACACCACGCTGATGTCGACCGAGGAGCTCATCCGTCGTTTCGAGGTCGCCAAAGTCGGCAAGTCGGCGGTGATCTTCGACGAGAAGAAGCTGCGCTGGCTGAACGGCCGCTTCATGCGCGAGATGCCGCTCGACGAATACACGCTGGCGGTCGCCCACCACCTCGGCCGCGAGCCCGACGAGCTGCTCCGCGAAGCCTGCGCGATCACCCAGGAGAAAGCGCAGACGCTGGCGGAGGTCTGGCCGCTGATCCGCTTCCTCTATGAGCCGCCGGTCGAGGACGAGAAGGCCTGGGCGAAGGTGATGAAAGAGGGGACGGGGGAGATGCTCGAGGCGGCCACTGAGGCACTCGCCGCGGTCGAGCCCTACACGTCGGAGGCGATCGAGAGCGCGCTCGAACCGCTGCTCGACCGCTTCGACATCAAACCCGGGCGCCTTTACCAGCCGCTGCGCGTCGCAATCACTGGAACTTCCGTTTCACCAGGGATCTTCGAGTCGCTCGCCGTGCTGGGGCGGGAGCAGACCCTGAGCCGGATCCAGAGCGCCTCAGAGCGCCTCGATCGCGCTTCCTGAGCCGATTTCCCGCGATTCGCGCTATCTCCTACCGAATACATAGGAGACTCCGGCTAAACCATCACCACCCATCTGCCGATGGGTGTGCCAGATGGCAAGCACGACCACCCAGACGAGCGGCCGCTCCACGTCGGCAGCAGACATCGCCGCCAAGGCCAACGGCCGCGGCGCGCCCGCGCCCGGCAGCCGCCTGGCCGAGGCCTTTGAGGCCGTCGAGCGCTTCCCGGTCCTGATCGAGTCGCGCGAGCGGGTGATCGCCGCGTCGACCGCGGAGACCGCCCGCGTCGGCGAGCTGGTCGAAACGGTCGAGTCCGACGTCGCCCTGGCGATCTCGGTGCTGCGCTTCGCCAACCGTGGCGGGATGACCGCCGGCGGCGTCGCCGGTGTCCCCGACGCCATCGACGTGCTGAAGCCCTCCGGCGTGCTGGCGATCGCCGGCACCGCGCCGAGCTTCGACTTCTTCGAGTCCAACGGCGGCTGGGAGCTGAAGCCGGAGCGCTTCCGCGTCCACGCCCTCGCCACCCAGCGGGCTGCCGACCAGATCGGCCGCGCGGTCGGCTGGGCCGAACGCGACGAGCTCGCCGCGGCGGCGCTCCTCCATGACATCGGCCGGCTCGTCATCTCCCGCCTGCACCCAGGCTACAAGGTCTACTTCGACGCCGCCTCGCGCACCCCCGAGCAGCGGCTCCGCGACGAACGCGAGCAGCTGGGGATCGACCACGCGCTGGTCGGCGGTGTGCTGGCCCGGCGCTGGAACCTGCCGCAGCGGCTCGCGGTGGCGATCGAGCGCCACCACGCCGAGGACGCCGACGGCCTCGCGGCGATGGTCTCGGCCGCCGACATGGTCGCCCACTACACCAACGGTGAGGCGATCTCGCCGGACCGGCTGATGGCGAGCTGCGAGCGGATCGGGCTCGGCCCCGAGGCGCTCCGCGACCTCCTCTACGAGCTGCCGCTGGCGACCGCCGACTCGAGTCGAATCAGCGAGCCGTGCCCGCTCTCGGCGCGTGAGCTCGATGTCCTCCGCCACCTCTCCGAGGGCATGGTCTACAAGCAGATCGCCACCGAGATGCACCTCTCGGTCTCGACCATCCGCACCCACCTTCACAACGTCTACGGCAAGATCGGCGCCGTCGACCGGGCGCAGGCAGTGCTCACCGCCCGCGACCGCGGCTGGATCTAGGACATAAGGCGCCGCTAGACGATCAAGGATTCCCGCAGGCCGATCGCGACAGCGTGGCTGCGGTTCTTCGCTCCGAGGCGGCCGAGGGTGTTCTTCATGTGGGTCTTGACGGTCTCTTCGGAGAGGCCGAGCTTGCGCGCCGCGACCGTCGTCGACTCGCCGTCGGCGAGCAGCTGCAGGATCTCGCGCTGACGCTGGGTGATCACGCCGCGGCTGCCTTTCGGGGGCACGTCGCCATCGACGAAGCCCTCCTGGGCGGCGGCTGCCTGGACCGCCTTGCGCAGCTGCTCCGGTCCGGCGGTACGGGCGACATAGGCCGTCGCGCCGGCGCTGAAGGCGGCGTTGGCGAGGTGGCGCTCGGGGGCGGCGCCGTGGGCGACGATCGCCAGCACCGGCGCTGCTCGGTGCATCTCGCGGATCGTCTCGGTGCCGCTGATCGAGGCACCCTCGCCGTTGCGGCGCCAGCCCATGTCAAGGACCGCGACATCGAAATCACCGATGTCGCGCACGAGGTCCAAGGCTTCCTCGCGGCCGGTCGCCTCCAGCACCTCGAAATCAGTGGCCAGCACTTCCCGGACCCCCAGCCGCACCAGCGGATGGACGTCCACGACAAGACATTGTGGGCGTTCGCTCAGGACTACTTCCGATCACTCGATTGCGTAAGGGCACCCGGGTGGAGGGCTGCGCCCAACTTGGTCCGATCCTAACCAAGGCCGGACGGTGCGGTAGAAAGTCATGGTGATCTCCATCACCTCGAAGTCGCGCTATGCGGTGGTTGCGCTCGCCGAGCTCGCCCGATCAGGGGAGCGGCCAGTGCCGATCAAAGAGCTGGCCGAACGCCGCGACATTCCCGAGCAGTTCCTCGAGCAGCTCTTCTCGACCCTCCGACGCGCCGGTTTGTTGACCAGCCACCGGGGGATGCGCGGCGGCTACACCCTCTCCCGCCCGGCCGAAGAGATCACCGTGCTCGAGGTCGTCCAGGCCCTCGATGGCAAAATCGGCTCCGAAGCCGACGAGGCCGGCGGCATCTGGGCCGAGGGCGTCGGCGCCCTACGCAAGGTCTTCGGCCAGACGACGATCGCCGAAGTCGCCCGCCGCGAGGCCGAAGAGGCCGGCAGCGGGATGTATTTCATCTGACGCCCCACGCCCGCTTCGCGCCGGCGAACACACATCTCTGCACCAACTTCGTGACGTTCTCCACCGCCGGGCGATACTGACCTGCTGGTCGCCCCGCGATGCGGGGAACGCTCAACCAAAAGAAGGCGCTCCGCCTGCTCTCGAGGCGCAAGGCTGGAGAAGAACGACGGGCGGGAAGCACCAGGTGAAGACGGAGAATGGACTTGACCGCACTTATCCATGCTGAGGACGGGGCCTACTGGGCCGAGGTGAAGGAGCTGCCCGGCTGCTTCGCCGCAGGGGACACCCTCGACGAACTATTTGAGGCGCTCCGCGAGGGGATCTCGCTCTGCCTCGACCAGGAGCCGGCCGGGCCGCTGCAGCTGGCGTCGGTGACCTTCACCGATCGCCCGCTGGCGCCCGCATAGCCGACCGGCGACTTGACCACGCTCTGGTGGGGTCAAGTCGCCGGTCGAGGCCTGACTGGAGGGCGGCGCCGAGAGAGCCGCCTTCCGGCCAGAAGCTAGTTGCCCTTGCTGATGCCGGCGGCCGGAACCGCGGGCGTGTTGCCGCTGAGCTTCATCGCTCACTCCCTCCCTGTCCGATGCATGTCTTGGAGACCGTCCAGTTGGTCGGACGGCCGAAACTCTTTGTATGCATCCCGTAAGACAGGTCGAGGTGGGGTGGGGTTACTCGATTCCGCGTTTTCGGTCACTATGCTGCTTCGCACGAATGGAATCGAGTGATCGAACAACCCCAACGGGTCAGGTCACGAGGGCGACGCGGGCCGAACGAGATCGGTCGACGGCGGCCAGTGTCCTGGCCCATCCGGTGCGGGTCCGAGTGCTGGAAATCCTCAACCAGCGCGACATGAGCCCGATCGAGTTCTGCCGCGAAGGTTTCGCGCCGGAGACCATGGATGTCTCCCACGTCGCCTACCACTTCCGTGAGCTCGCCGAGTACGGCTGCCTGCGGGTGATCGAAGAGAACAAACGGCGGGGCTCGATCGAACACGTCTACCGCGGTCTGGCCCGCGCCTACTTCTCCGATACGCAGTGGAACGAACTGGACGAACCGGAGCGGGCGCGGATCAGCAAGACGATGATCCAGGGACTCCTCGCCCGGGTCGAAGGGGCATTGATGAGCGACATCTTCGACTCGCGGACAGACCGGCACCTGACCTGGATCGCGATGAAACTGGACGAGCAGGGGTGGAGCGAAATGTCGACCGCGCTTGCGGCCGCCTTCGGCGAAATCGAACAGATCCGCGGCGAGGCCGAACGGCGCCTCGAGCGCAACGGCGAAGACGGCATCCCCTCCACCTGCGCGCTGCTCGGCTTCCCCTCGCCGGTCGACACCCACCTGCTGCCGCCGCCCTCCGACTAGCCACCTAGAGTGGCGCCCCGTGAGCGGCGACGCGCGCACCACCGAGCGGCTGACTCTGCGCCCGCCGGGCCCCGGCGACGGGCCGGGCTACCGGGCACTGCTGACCGACCCGGTGATCGGCCAGTGGCTGCGCCCGCAGCCGATGCGCCCCTTCGAGCCCGTCGACGGCGACCTCTGGCTGGGCGAAGACGAAGCCCACTGGGAGCGCTTCGGCTTCGGGCCCTGGGCGGTGCTCGAGCGTGGCAGTGACGACTACCTCGGCCGGGTCGGGCTGCGCTGGACCGACATCGGCGACCGGGCCGGGATCGAGGTCCTCTGGGCCATCGACCCAGGGCGCCATGGCGAGGGCTTCGCCCCCGAGGCCGCGGCGGCGGCGCTCGACCTCGCCGGCGAGCTGGAGCTGGACGAGGTCTTCGCGATGATCCTGCCGATCAACGCCGCCTCGCTGCGGGTCGCCGAGAAGATCGGGCTGGAACGGGCGGGCGAGGTCGAGCACGCCGGCTTCGATCACACCCTCTTCCGGGCCGACCCCGGACAGGGTTGATCCGTCCAGCGGCGCCGCACGCGCCCCAGCCCTGGCTAGACTGGCCGGGCATGCGGAGTCTCGTTCCCAAACTCCTCACCGCCGCCATCGTCCTGGCCGCCGCGCTGGTCTGGGTGCCCGCCGCAGGGGCGGCGCCGACCTACACGGGCAGCTTCAAAGTCTCGGGAATGGACGCGAACAACGTCAAAATCGTCACGGGACCTGACGGCAATCTTTGGATGACGCTCTCAGGGAGCACCAAAGATGTCGCGGAGATCACTCCTGCAGGGGTCGTAACCGAATACGACCTGCCCGGCATCTCTGCCCCTGGAGGGATCGCCGCCGGCACGGAAGGGCATCTTTGGGTGACGGTCAATGGAGAAGTCGCGCGGTTCTTGCCCGGCAACCCGGTCGGCACGACGGAAGCGTTCGCGATCTCGGCTGGCATCAAACCGAACGCATCGATCGTCGCCGGGCCGGAAAATCGCATGTGGGTGGCGACCGAAGGATTGTTGCTGAGCTTCCCACCAGCGGAAGTAGCCACCGTCAAGTCTGAATTCGGGATCACCGGGATGAACCCACACGACATCGACGTCGCCGGATCGCAACTTGTGATGGCGGACGCGGCGAAAGGTCGGATCGTGACTTTCGAACCGGGGCCTTTGCCAAAAACCGGCGAAGTGAAATTCGTGCGCAACCCGACTGGCACGGCTCAGGGAGTTGCCGGTAATCCCAACGGCCAGATTGCGTTCTCTGAATCTGACGGACAAGAGGGCCTGGCGCTGGCCACCCCGCCGGCGCCTGCCGGTTCCATCGCCCACGCAGGCGATCCGTTCGGCGTAGCCCTCGGTCCTGACGGCGCCTACTACTTCGCGATGTCGGCGGACGATGATGTCCAGCGACTGACCCCGACCGGTGAACTCAGCACTATCACCGGCTTCCCGCCAAAATTCTTCCCGCGACAGATCACCGGTGGCCCAAATCACACGCTCTGGGTCGTGATGGAAATCCCAGGCGCCGAAACCGTGGAAGTCGCCCGGATCAGCGGCGTCGAACTGCCGCCGCCCCCGCCGCCGGTGAACCCGATCGTCGTCACCGAGAAGCCGGTGCCGAACACCAAGTTCGGCAGAGGGCCGAAGAAGGTCGTGAAGACGACCGGGGCGAAGGCGACGGTGAAGTTCACCTTCTCCTCGACCGTCCCCGGATCGACCTTCCAGTGCAGGCTGGTCAATGTTCCGACCGGCAAGAAGAGGAAGGCGAAGGCGTCGAAAGGCGCGTTCGCCGGCTGCCGCTCGCCGAAGGTGCTTCACCTGGCGCCGGGCAAGTACCGCTTCGCCGTCCGCGCCGTCGCCGCCGGGGTGATCGACGGCTCGCCTGCGGAAAAGGCCTTCAAGGTCGTCCGCGCGCCGCGGCACCGATGAGGATCGGCCCCGAGGCATCGGCGGTCGTCGGCAACACGCCGATGGTGCTGCTGGAGCGGCTCGGCGGCGGGCTCCCCGGGCAGGTGTGCGCGAAGCTCGAGTACTTCAATCCCGGCGGGTCGGTGAAGGACCGGATCGGGGTGGCGATGATCGACGCCGCCGAAGAGTCCGGGGAGATCAAGCCGGGGCGGTCGCTGGTGGTCGAGCCGACCAGCGGCAACACCGGCATCGCCCTGGCGATGGTGTGCGCCGCCCGCGGCTACGAGTTGATCCTCTGCCTCCCAGAAGGGATGAGCCGCGAGCGCGGCAAGCTGCTGCGCGCCTACGGGGCCAAGGTGCGCGAGACGCCGAGCCTCGGCGGGATGAACGAGGCGGTGGCGCTCGCCGAGCAGATCCGCGACCAGCGCCGGGCCTTCATGCCGATGCAGTTCTCCAATCCGGCCAACGCGGAGGCGCACCGGCGCGGCACCGCGGAGGAGATCTGGCGCGACACCGACGGGGAGATCGGCGCCTTCGTCACCGGGGTCGGGACCGGCGGGACGATCACCGGGGTGGGGCGGATGCTGAAGGAACGGGCGCCCGAGGCACTGGTCGTCGCGGTCGAGCCGGAGAGCTCGCCGGTTCTCTCCGGCGGCCAGCCCGGCCCGCACAAAATCCAGGGGATCGGGGCCGGCTTCGTCCCCGAGGTGCTCGACCGCTCGGTGATCGACGAGATCATCCCGGTCGGCGATGAGGACGCCCTGGAGGCGGCCCGGGCCGCGGCGAGCGGCGAGGGCATCCTTGCCGGGATCTCCGCCGGGGCCAACATCCACGCCGCCCTGCAGGTGGCGGGCCGGCCGGAGATGGCCGGCAAGAGGGTCGTGACGATCGTCTGCGATTCGGGCGAGCGCTACATGTCCCTGCCATTCTTCGCCCCGTGAGCGGGATGCCATGTTGAGCCGACTTTTCGCCGAGATCCGCGCCGATGTCACCGCGGCCCGCGACCGCGACCCGGCCGCGCAGGGCGTCTCGAGCTTCGAGATCCTGACCAGCTGGGCCGGGGTGCAGGCGCTGCTGGCCCACCGGGTCTCGCACGCGCTGCGCCGAGCCGGGGTGCCGCTGCTGCCGCGGGCGATCGCCTACCTGACCCGCGCCGTCACCGGGGTGGAGATCCACCCGGCGGCCGAGATCGGCAGGGCCTTCTTCATCGACCACGGCTCCGGCGTGGTGATCGGCGAGACGGCGAAGATCGGCGACTTCGTGACCCTCTACCAAGGGGTGACGCTGGGAGGCACCGGCTTCCAGCGCGGCAAGCGTCACCCGACCCTCGGCGACAACGTCACGGTCGGCTCCGGGGCGAAGTTGCTGGGGCCGATCGCGGTCGGCGACGGGGCCAAGATCGGCGCCAACACGGTCGTCGTCGAGGACGTGCCGCCGGGCGCCACGGTGGTCGGCAACCCGGGGCACCCGGTGCGGGTCGAAGGGAAGCGGCTGGAAGGCCCGGATGCCGACTGGATCCACCTGCCCGACCCGGTCGCCGACGCGATCAAGACGCTCTCCGAGCGGATCGTCGAGCTGGAAGCGCGGCTGGCCGAGGTCGACGGGGGCGAGAAGCCGCCGCAACGGGGGAGCGACCAGCCCGGGATCGCCCCGCGCACCGGCCGTTCCTCCGCCGGGGGCTAGCTCTAAGCTGCGCGCCGCTTCCCTCCTCACCCTGAGCTTCCCGAAAGGAAACCCCGTGAACAAGCGCATCCTCGTCCCGCTTGCCCTCCTCCTGCTGGCGGCGCTGACGCTCACCGCCTGCGGCGGTGGTGGCTCGAGCAACGAAGACAAGATCACCGAAACGATCGAAACGGCGGCGACGACCAGCGACCCGAGTAACTGCACCGAACTGGAGACGCTGGCCTTCGTCGAACAGAACACCACCGAAAAGGGCAAGGCCGCGATCAAGGCCTGCGAAGCAGAAGCGGAAGCGGGCGAAGAAGAGGCGGAAGGCGTGACTGTCTCCAACGTCTCCGTCAGCGGCAGCAAGGCGACCGCGGAGGCTGAATTCGAAGGCGGCTCGCTCGGCTCGCAAGGGCTCGAAGTCGCCCTGGTCGAAGAAGACGGCAACTGGAAGCTCGACCAGATCGAAGGGTTCGCCGACTACGACGGCAAGGCGCTCGGCGAACAATTCCAAAAACAGTTCGAAAAGGAACCGGGCGAACTGGAACCGGAACAGGCGAAGTGCATCTCCGGCAAGATCGCCGGCCTCGGCCAGGCGGAAGCCGAAGAAGTCTTCTTCGGCGGCTCGGCGGAACCGATCATCGAATTGGCCCAGAGCTGCGGCACGACGTAGCCGGACCCGTCCTGGAGGCCCCCGCCGGGCCCCTGGCTATGCTCGGCGGGTGAGCCTGCAGGCCGATCAAGAGTCCTCCGCGGGCGCCGACAGAGCACTTTTCGGTGGTGCGCCGACCGAGCCCGGCGCCGACCGGGTCGAGCGCCTGCTCGCCGGCCTCAACCCGCCGCAGCGCCAAGCGGTCGAGCACCCGGGCGGCCCGCTGCTCGTCCTCGCCGGTGCCGGCTCCGGTAAGACCCGCGTCCTC
Organism: uncultured Solirubrobacterales bacterium; assembly: GCA_963795675.1. Lineage (GTDB taxonomy): Bacteria > Actinomycetota > Thermoleophilia > Solirubrobacterales > 70-9 > VAYN01. The sequence continues at coordinate 14,118 of CAWCJB010000004.1, read as the reverse complement.
ACCCACCGGATCGCCTACCTGCTGGCGACCGGCGAGGCCCGCCCGGGGGAGATCCTCGCGATCACCTTCACCAACAAGGCCGCGGCCGAGATGCGCGAGCGGGTCGGCAACCTGATCGGTCGCTCAGTGCGGGCGATGTGGGTGACGACCTTCCACTCCGCCTGCGCACGGATGCTGCGCGTCGACGCCGAGCGGCTCGGCTACTCCAAGGGCTTCACGATCTACGACCAGGGCGACTCGCTGCGGATGGTCAAACGCTGCCTGGCCGAGCTCGGGGTCGACCCGAAACGGTATCCGCCGCGCGCCGTGCAGGGAAAGATCTCGGGCGCCAAGAACCAGTTGATCGATCCCTCCGCCTACACCGAAGGAATGGTCGGCGGCTTCGAGGAGGTGGTCGCGGAAGTCTTCCCGCTCTACGAGAAACGGATGCTCGAGGCCAACGCGATGGACTTCGACGACCTGCTGGTGCGCACGGTCAACGTCCTGGAGTTGTTCGAGGAGGTCCGCGAGCGCTGGCGGCGCACCTTCCGCCACGTCCTCGTCGACGAGTATCAGGACACCAACCACGCCCAGTACCGGATGCTCCAGTTGCTCGCCAAAGAGCACGGCAACCTGATGGTGGTCGGCGACGAGGATCAGAGCGTCTACAGCTTCAGATCCGCCGACGTCCGCAACATCCTTGACTTCGAGGCCGACTTCCCCGAAGCCGAGATGATCAAGCTCGAGCAGAACTATCGCTCGACCCAGACGATCCTCTCGGCGGCGAACGCGGTCGTGTCCCATAACCGCGAAAGGCGTCCCAAGGAGCTGTGGACGGACATCGCGGGTGGCGACCCGGTGCAGCTGTACGAGCTCGGCGACGAGCACGAGGAGGCGCGCTGGGTGGCGGGGGAGATCGACCGCCTCGCCGAGGAGGACGAGGTGAAGCGCTCCGACGTCGCGGTCTTCTACCGGACCAACGCGATGAGCCGCGTGCTGGAGGAGACGCTGCAGCGCTTCGACGTCAACTACCAGGTGATCGGCGGAACCAAGTTCTACGATCGGGCCGAGATCAAAGACGCGTTCGCCTACCTCGGCTTCCTCGCCAACCCGGCCGACCTCGTCGCCTTCGGGCGGATCGTCAACTCGCCGCGGCGCGGCATCGGCGACACCACCCAGGGTCGGCTCACCGCCTACGCCAACACCACCGGGCTGACGATCTGGGAGGTGATCGAACGGGTCGAGGAGGTGCCCGGGATGAGCGCCGCGGCGATCAAGTCGGTCGGTCGCTTCTTCGAGATGATGGACGCGCTGAAAGACCACGTCGAGGACTCCTCGGTGCACGCGCTGATGGAGCGGATGCTGAACGAGACCGGCTACATGGAAGCGCTGAACGCGGAGCGGACGGTGGAGGCGGAAGGTCGGGCGGAGAACCTCGAGGCACTGCTCGAGGGCGCCACCGAGTTCGACCGCGAGCGCGAGATCGAGGGCGAAAGCGACATCACCCCGTTGGAGGAGTACCTGCAGAGCAACATGCTGCGCTCCGAGCAGGACGCGCTGGAGGGAGCCGAGAGCGAGAAAGTCACGCTGATGACGCTCCACAACGCCAAGGGCCTCGAGTACGACACGGTCTTCATCATCGGCTGCGAGGACGGCGCCTTCCCCCACATGCGGGCGCTCGAGGAGGGTGGCGAAGAGGAGGAGCGGCGCCTCTGTTACGTCGGCATCACCCGCGCCGAACGGCGCCTCTTCCTGACCTGGGCGCGCGAACGCCAGCTCTTCGGCCGCTCCGAGCGCAACCTGCCCTCGCGCTTCATCGACGAGATCCCGGTCGAGCTGACCGAGCGCAACTCGACCGCGGCGGGCACCGGGATGACCTGGGGCTCCACCCAGTACGGGGGCGGCGGGGGCGGCTTCTCCGACACCGGCCCCGGGGCGCCGAGCCCGGCGCAGCCGCTCGACCCGAGCGGGGCGCTCGAGATGCGGGTCGGCGACGACGTCGTCCACGCCTCCTTCGGCGACGGCGTGGTGACCGGGACCGAACCGGGTGGGGTGATCGTGGTGCGCTTCGCCGACGATGGCAAGGAGCGCAAGCTGATGGCCGACTACGCCCCGATCAAGAAGAGGTAGCCGGTGGCGGCGCGGATCATCGACGGCAAAGCGGTGGCGGCGGCGGTCAAAGAGCGGGTCAAGGTCGACCTCGTCGCCTACGAGGAGGAGTCGGGCCGCACGCCGGGGCTGGCGACCGTGCTGGTCGGCGAAGACCCGGCCTCCGAGGTCTACGTCGGGATGAAGGTCAAAGCCTGCGCCGAGGTCGGGATCAACTCGATCCACCAGGCGCCGCCCGCCTCGATCCGCCAGGAGGAGCTGGAGGGGCTGGTGATGGCGCTGAACGCCGACGAGGCGGTCGACGGCATCCTCGTCCAGCTGCCCTTGCCCGACCACCTCGACTCCGATCGGATCGTGGCGCTGATCGATCCGGCCAAGGACGTCGACGGGCTGACCCCGACCAACGCCGGGCTGCTCGCCCACGGCACCCCAGGCCTCACCTCCTGCACGCCGGCCGGGGTGATGGAACTGCTGGCCCACGAGGGGGTCGAGCTGGAGGGGGCCGAGGCCGTGGTGGTCGGACGCTCGAAGCTGGTCGGGGTCCCGGTCGCGCGCCTGCTGCTGATGGAGAACGCGACGGTGACGATGTGCCACTCGCGGACCCGCGACCTCGACGCCGTCTGCGCCCGCGCCGACGTGCTGGTCGCCGCGGTCGGGGTCCCACGGCTGCTCGGCGCCGCCGCGGTGAAGCCCGGCGCGGTGGTGATCGACGTCGGCGTCAATCGGCTCGAGGAGGGCCTGGTCGGCGATGTCGACTTCGACGCCGCGGCCGAGGTCGCGTCGGCGATCACCCCGGTCCCCGGTGGGGTCGGTCCGATGACGATCGCGATGCTCCTCCACAACACGCTGCAGGCGGCCGGCGCGCGGTCGGGTCACTGATGACCCCGGCTGCCGCGGCAAAAAAAGGGGAGCGACCGAAGCCTGAGGCGCGGCGGCGATCGAATCCGCTCGGCCGGCTGCGGACGGGCGAGGCGATCTACCTGGCTGCCGCGATCCTGCTCTTCATCCTGATGTTCTTCCACTGGTACGGAGTGACGTGGAAGAACAACACCGAAGGGATCGTCACTGTCGTGGTCGGTGGCGACGCCTGGCAGACGCTCGAGGTGCTCCCCCTGTTCCTGATGTTGACGATCGCCGTCGCGGTCGGCGCGGCGCTCCTGCGGTTGAGCGGCTCCGACTGGAAGCCCGCCATTCCGCCTGCCGTGGCCGTCTGCGCGCTCGGATTGCTCGCCGCCCTGGGCATCCTGGGCCGGATGATCTCGCCGCCCGACCTCGGCGGCGAAGGCATCGGATACGACGTGAACCTCGAGCTCGGGATCTTCCTCGCCCTCGCCGCCGCCCTCGGCATCGCCTACGGCGGTCGGCGAGCGATGGCCGACGAAGGGACCTCCTTCGGCGGCGTGGCGAAAAAGCTCGAGTCCGCCCGTCCGGCGCCGAAGAAACCGACTTCGCCCCGGCGCCCGTCGCGGAAAAAGCCCTGAACCTAGAATCGGTCCCGTGATCGATCGCGAGCAGGTACTTCACGTCGCCAAACTGGCGCGGCTCCGCCTCGACGACGCCGAGGTCGAGACGATGGCCGGGGAGCTGTCCGGCATCCTCGGGCACGTCGACCGGATCTCCGACCTCGACCTCGAGGGGGTCGAGCCGACCTCCCACGTGGTCGCGCTGGAGAACGTCTTCCGCGCCGACGTGCCGTGGACGAGCCTGCCGCCCGAGGTGGCGCTGGCCTCGGCTCCGGAGCCCTTCGAGGGCGCCTTCCGCGTCCCCTCGCCGCAGGCTCCCGTCGACTGATGGCAGACCTGCTCGACCTGACCGTCGCCGAGGCGGCGGCGAAGATCGCCGCGGGCGCCATTTCGGCCGCGGAGTACGGGGCGGCCTGGCGCGACGCCGCCGCTACCGACGACCTGAACGCCTACCTCTGGCGCGCCGAGGGCGGCGAAAGCGGCGCCGGCGACTGGACCGGCGCCGGCGAGAGCGCCCCGGCCGGCGAGGGCGTGGAGACCCCTTACGGCTCCAACCCGCCCGCGCCCGCCGACTCCGGCCCGCTGGCCGGCGTGCCGATCGCGATCAAGGACATCTTCACCACCGAGGGGGTGCCGACCACCGCCGGCTCGAAGATCCTCGAGGGCTACCGCCCGCCCTACACCGCGACCGCCGTGCGCAAGCTGACCGCTGCCGGCGCCCGGGTGCTCGGCAAGACCAACATGGACGAGTTCGCGATGGGCTCGTCGAACGAGAACTCCGCCTATGGGCCGGTCCGCAACCCCTGGGACCGCGACCGAGTCCCCGGCGGCTCCTCCGGCGGCTCGGCCGCCGTCGTCGCCGGTGGGCTCGCTCCGGCGGCGCTCGGCACCGACACCGGCGGCTCGATCCGCCAGCCCGCCTCGCTCTGCGGGATCGTCGGGCTGAAGCCGACCTACGGGGCGATCTCGCGCTTCGGGATGATCGCTTTCGCCTCCTCGCTCGACCAGTGCGGCCCGCTGACCCGGGACGTCGCCGACGCGGCGCTGCTGCTCGGCGTGATGGGGGGCAAGGATCCGCTCGACTCGACCGCGGTCGGGCTCGACGACGCCCAGTTGGCCCTGCCGACCCGCGAGGATCTCTCCGGCCTGCGCTTCGGGGTGCCGAAGGAGATCGGCGAGGCGGCTCTGGACCCGGGCGTGCGCGCCGTCTTCGAGGCGACGATCGCCCGCATCGAGGAGCTCGGCGGCGCGGTCACCGAGGTCGCCCTGCCGCACGCCGAGCACGGCATCTCCGCCTACTACGTGATCGCCCCGGCTGAGGCGTCCTCCAACCTCGCCCGCTACGACGGCGTCCGCTACGGGCTGCGGGTCGCCGGCGACGAGGACCTGGTGACGATGTACGAGGAGACCCGCGCCCAGGGCTTCGGCGCCGAGGTGAAGCGGCGGATCATGCTCGGCACCTACGCGCTCTCCTCCGGCTACTACGACGCTTACTACGGCCAGGCGCAGAAGGTCCGCACCCGGATCGCGGGGGACTTCGACGCCGCCTTCAAGGACGTCGACTTCGTCGTCACCCCGACCTCGCCCTCGGTCGCCTTCGGGCTGGGGGAGAAGACGGCCGATCCGCTGGCGATGTACCTGAACGACTTCTTCACCGTGCCGATGAGCCTCGCCGGCATCCCGGCGATCTCGATCCCGGCGGGCCTGGCCGCGCCGGAGGGTGCGGGCGACGGCGCCGCAGGGCTCCCGGTGGGCTTCCAGATCGCTGCCCCGGCCTTCGGCGAGCAGAAGCTGCTGGAGGCCGCCCACGCGCTCGAGGGCGCGCTCGGCTTCGCCGCCGCGGCGGGCGACGCCGTCCCCTGGAAGGGAGGATCCGGTGGCTGAGCTGGAGGCGGTGATCGGCCTCGAGATCCACGTCCAGCTGGCGACGCGGACGAAGATGTTCTGCGGCTGCGAACTCAGCTTCGGCGACCAGCCGAACGTCCACACCTGCCCGATCTGCCTTGCCCACCCGGGCGTTCTCCCGGTCCCCAACGAAGAGGCGATCCGCGACGCGCTGAAGATCGGCCTGGCGCTCGACTGCGAGATCGCCCCGCGCTCGATCTTCCACCGCAAGAACTACTTCTATCCCGACAACCCGAAGGCCTACCAGATCAGCCAGTACGACATCCCGATCTGCGGGCCCGGGAAGCTCGGCGACATCCGCATCACCCGCGCCCACCTCGAGGAGGACGCGGCGAAGACGATCCACGCCGGCGCCTCGGGGCGGATCCACGGCTCCACCGCCTCGCTGGTCGACTTCAACCGCGCCGGCACGCCGTTGGTCGAGATCGTCACCGAGCCCGACCTGCGCGGCGCCGCCGAAGCGGCCGATTGGGCGCGCCTGCTGCGCGAGACGGTCCGCCAGCTCGACGTCTCGAACGTGAACATGGAGGAGGGGAGCCTGCGGGTCGACGCCAACGTCTCGGTGCGCCCGGTCGGCTCGGAGGAGCTCGGCGTCAAGACCGAGCTGAAGAACATGAACAGCTTCCGCTTTCTCCAGCGCGGGATCGAAGCCGAGCTGGAGCGCCAGCGCGGGATCGTCGAGGCGGGGGGACGGTCGAACAGGAGACCCTCCACTTCGACCCGGCGAGCGGCGACCTCACCTCGCTGCGCTCGAAGGAGGAAGCCCACGACTACCGCTACTTCCCCGAGCCCGACCTGGTCGCGATCGTGCCGACCGCGGCGATGATCGAGGAGGCGCGCAGGTCGCTGCCCGAACTGCCTGCCGCTCGCCAGGCCCGTTACGAAGGCGAGGGGCTGGACGATGCGCAGGCCCGCCTGCTGGCCGCCGACCCGGAGCAGGCTCGGTATTTCGACGCGGTCCTCGCCGTGGCGGGAGCGGCCGAGCCCCGCGTGGTCGCCAACTGGGTGACCGGCGACCTCACCGCGGCGCTGCGGGCCGCCGATGACGCGGAACGCCCGGAAGCGGCGCCGCTCGCCGACCTGATCGGCGCCGTCGCCGCGAAAACGATCTCCCACGCGGGCGGCAAACAGGTGCTGGCGATCCTGGTTGCCGACGGCGACGCCGACGTCGCCGAGATCATCGAGCGCGAGGGTCTCGCCCAGATGGGGGGTGACGACGGCGAGCTCGCCGGGATCGTCGCCGCCGCGATCGAGTCCGACCCGGCCGCCGCCGAGCAGATCCGCAGCGGCAACGGCAAAGCGATCGGCGCCATCGTCGGCGCTGTGATGCGGGAGACGAAAGGCCGCGCCGACGGCGGCGAGGTCAACCGTCTGATCCGCGAGCAGCTGGGCCTCTGAGTAGGTCTCCGGGCCCCTCCCTTCTGTGATCTAAGGCACTTTGTAACATCGTGTTACAAGCTGCTACCGTCGCTGCATGGCTTGGAACATCGTCGTCGCCGGAGGTGGTTTCGGAGGGCTCGCCGCAGCGCGCGAGCTGGAGAAGGTCATGCCGAAGCAGTCGGCGCGCATGATGCTGGTCAACGAGACGAACTACTCGACCTACTCGCCGTTCCTGCCCGAGGCCGCCGCCGGGACGCTCGAGCCGCGCCACGTGGTGACGCCGCTGCGCGACATCCTCAAGCGGACCTACATCCGCCTCGGTGAGATCAGCGGTCACGACCCCGCCGCCAAGACGGTCGAGCTGACGACCAAAGACGGTGAGGTCGAGACGGTGCCCTACGACCAGCTGCTGCTCTCGCTCGGCTCGGTCTCACGGGTGCTGCCGATCCCCGGCCTGACCGAGTACGCGATGGGCTTCAAGGGCCTCGCCGACGCGATCGTCCTGCGCAACCGGGTGATCGAGAACCTCGAGGCGGCAAACGCGACCGCCGACCACCAGCGGCGCGAGGAACTGCTCACCTTCGTCTTCGTCGGCGGCGGCTACGCCGGGCTCGAGGCGCTGGCCGAGCTCCAGGACTTCGCCGCCGACGCGATGGACAGCTACCCGCGCGCCCGTCTGCACGGGATGCGCTGGATCCTGGTCGAGGCGGCGCCGCGGGTGCTGCCGGAGATCGACCAGGACCTGGCCGACTACGCCCTGCGCGAGCTGCGCGGCCGCGGCATCGACATCAAGCTGGAGACGCAGCTGAAAGAGGTGACGAAAGACTCGGTGTCGCTCTCGACCGGCGAGGTCGTGCCGACCACCACCGTCGTCTGGACCGCCGGCGTCGCCCCGGCGCCGATCCTCAAGCAGCTGAACCTGCCGCTCGACGAGCGCGGCCGGGTGCCGGTCGACGACCACCTACGGGTCGAGGGACTCGACTCGGTCTGGGCGATCGGCGACTGCGCCGCCGCTCCCGACCCCCGTGGGGGCACCTGCCCGCCGACCGCCCAGCACGCCGTCCGCCAAGGCCCGGTGGCCGCCCGCAACATCGCCGCCCAGCTCGGCATCGGCGACGCCGAGCCCTTCACCTACCGCAGCGAGGCCTCGTTCGTGAACCTCGGCCGCTACAAGGCCGTGGGCCGGATCGGCGAGCGGAAATTCCGCGGCTTCCCGGCCTGGTTCCTCGCCCGCAGCTACCACATGAGCCAGATCCCGGGCGTCTCCCGCAAGGCCCACGCGATCCTCGACTGGACCGCAAGCATGCCGTTCAAGCGCGACATCGCCGAGCTCGGCTCGGTCACCCGCCCCAAACGCCTCGGCTAGCTATTCGACCGTGATCGTGGCGGTCATGCCGTGTTCGGCGTGGTGGCCGATCGTGCACCACATCCGGTAGGTGCCGGGCTGTACTTCGACCGTGGTCGGTTCGCTGTGGCTTTCGCGAGCGGCGCTGACCGCCACGACCACCGGGCCTTCCAGGGTTTCGCCGGGGCCGACCCGCTGCATGTCCATGTTGTGTTCGTCTTCGCTGGCCATGTTGTTCAGCTGGACCGTCAGCTGGCCCGCTTTCACCGTCGTGCGGCTGGGCACGTATCCGTAGGGGTTGGTGTGGTCGTTGGTGGTGATGCTGACCGCGTTCGATTCCGGTTCCGGCTGCGGTTGGGGCGCGGGCGTCGGTGACGGCGCCGGGGCGGGCGCGGGGACGGACGCGGTCGCGGCAAGCGGTTCGACGACTTCGTGACAGGTCCAGTAGGGCTTCAGACGCACCACCTTCTTGCGCTTGCCGTGACGTTTGACGTGCTTGACGACCCGCTTCGTCTGCTTCGTGCAGGAGGTCGCGGCGTGGGCGTCGCCGACCGGCCGCGCCGCAGCGAAGACGCCCGCCGCCAGTGCCGCCAGGAGCGCCGCCGCCAGGACGCGGCGGAGGTTCTTGTTGCCTCGAGCTCGAAGCATGCGCCGCGCCGGCCCCGCCTACGCTTTGACCAACTGCGGCCGCGCGAATCCCGATGCGCCCGGGATCACCTGGGCGGCGTCGAAGCCGAGCCACTGCTCAAGGAGCGAGCAGTACATGCCGCGGAAGTCGCTGGTCACGCGCACGTTGTCGGCGCTGTCGAGGTTCGTCAGGCCGGGGAATTCGCCGACCATCTGGCCTTGGGATTTCGAGCCGATCACGAAGGCGCAGCCGGCGGCGCCGTGGTCGGTCCCGGCCGAGCCGTTCTCCTCCGGCCGCCGGCCGAACTCGCTCCACATCTCGATCATCACCCGGTCGTCGAGCCCGCGCGCTTCCAGGTCGCGCTGGAAGGCGAGGACCCCTTCGCAGGTTTCCTGCAGGTACTGGGAGAGGTCGGCCGCCTGGCCCGAGTGGGTGTCGTAGCCGCCCGCGGCGCGGACCGTCACCACCCGCACCGGCAGGCCGCGGTCGAGGTAGTTGGCGAGGCCCGCGAGCTTGTGGCCGAAATCGGTTTCCGGGTACGGCGCCAGGCTTTCGATCGGGCCGACGCCACCGAGTTCCTCGCGCACCTTCTCGGTCTGCGCGGTCGCCCGCCGCACCTGCAGCAGCGCCGGCGAGTCGGAGGGCAGCGAGCCGAAGGCGGCGAACGCTTTGTACATCTCGGCGTCGATCGGTTCGCCCGTGTAGCGGGTCCACATGTCGTAGCTGTCGACGCTCGAGATCGCCGCCACCGGCTTCTGCGCGGTGGCGATCATCGGCGAGAGCTGGCCGTCCATGGAGAGGCCCTGTAGGGGGTTCTCTTCGTCGCCGACGATGTCGAGATAACGGCCGAGCCAACCGGCGTGCTGGCCGATGTCGAGCTCGCCGATCTCGTAGTAGTGGCGCGAGGTGAAATGCGACTGGTCGGGGTGTTCGTAGCCGATCGCGGGGAAGGCGGCGACCTTGCCCTCGCCGTGCAGCGTCGCCAGGTCGGCGGCGCCTGGGTGCCACTGCAGGCGGGTGTCCTCGGTGAAGGTCGGACCGTCGCCCAGTTCCTGCTTCAGGTTCGGTCGCAGCGAGGCGTAGCGCGTGTCGCCGACCGGGGCGAGCACGCTGAGCGCGTCGATGCCGCCTTCGAAGAAGACCGAGATCAAGACTTTGTCGGCCTGGGCCGCCTCGGCGATGCCGCGGTCGAAGGCCGAGAGCGGGATCTTCGAGGCGCCGTAGACGGCGAGCGCCATCCCGGCCGACCGGGAGAGGAACTTGCGTCGCGACAGCCCGGTGCCGGCGGGCTCCGGCATCCCCGGCTCGATCGCGGGCAGGCCGCGGCCCGCTTCGGCGGCGGCGCTCCGTAGTAGCTGGGAGCGGGTGAAGTCGTCGCAGCATCCGTGGCTCATCGGTCTTCCTTCCGCGTCATTGCAGGAGCAGGTCGGGGCTGATGCCGATCAACTGCAGCAGGGCGTTCTGGCGCATCGCCCGGTAGGGGCCTTTCTCCCAACTGGCGGTGATCAGGCCTTCGGTGCGCTGGGCGAAGCCGAGCAGTTCGGCCCGGTGGTCGGGCCGCAGTTCCGGGTTGCCCCAGGAGGCAAGCGCCTTGTTGACAGCTTCTTCGGCCGTCTCGGTCTGGCTGTAGGGGTGGCTCGATTCCCAGGGGTTGGTCGCGATTCCTTCGAGGACGACGTCGACGATGTTCCAGCGCGCCCGCATGCGCGAGGTGTCGAGCCAGCGCGTGTCGTCCCAGCCCGCCACGTTGGGAGGCCAGAAAAGCTGCTGGCCCGCTTCGTCGCAGAGCCAGGTCCAGGCGGTCGTGTCGACGTAGCGGCCGACCGCGCGCATCATCGTCGCCAGGTGGACGACCGGCGGTTTGACCAGCGGCGGGCCTTCGTAGAAGTCGGGGCTCAGCAGGATCGCCTCCAGCACCGGGCGGATCTGCAGGCCGGAGCCGAGGTAGGTCGCTTCGAGGCTCCCGCGGGTCGCTGCCGACGGGGGCGCCCCGACGAAGTAGCTCCACAGCTTTTCGACGAAGAAGGAGGGGTGGAACGGGTTTTCGACACAGAGGCGGCAGGCGTCTTCCCAGTTCCAGTTGCCGGTCTTGCCGAAGACCGTCTTCAGGCCGGTGTCGTGGCGGGCGGGGACGAAGTGGAAGTTGTGGCTGCCCAGCGATTCGGACCATTCGTAGTCCCAGCCGGTCAGCGCCCGCGCCTGTTCGCGGATGTCGTCCTCGGTGTAGGCCCCGCGGTCGGCGCCCAGGGAGAACAGCTCCATCATCTCCCGGCCGTAGTTCTCGTTCGGCGCGCCCTTCACGTTTTCGGCCCCGTTCAGCCATTGCAGCATCGCTGGGTCGACCGTCACCGCCTTGAAGAGGTCGAGGAACGAGCCGAAGCAGTAGGCGCGGAAGAGGTTCGACTGATCGATCATCTGCTGCGCTTTCGACACGCCCCCTTCGGAGGTCGCGAACCAGTCGTGGAAGACCAGCGCCATCCGCTCGACCAGCGGCTGGCTGGTGCGGATCATCCGGTCGAGCCACCAGAGGTGGTCGTGGCCCCAGATGTCGGCCGGGGCGAGCGGGTTGCCTTCGTCGTCGGTCGGCGCCGGGCCGGAGAGGACGGCGGCGCCGCTCGGCCGGGTCAATGACTGGACCGCGCCGACCAGGCCGAGCGAGGCGAGCGCCTGTGCCTGGCCGGGGCCGGGGCCGAACCCGGCACGGTTCAGCAGGCGGGTCGCCTGGGGGACGCCGAAGGCGCCCTGGTAGGAGCCGGCCGGGCGCTGTTCCCCGGTCGCAGCAGCGATCGCCGCCGGCGGCTTGGTGCGGAGCGGCGGCTTCGGCCCGGGGCCGCGGAAGTGGTGCTTCGGCGGCTTGTGTTTGTGGTGGAAGATGTAGCCCTGGACGCGCCAGTCCCCGTCCGGCGTTTCCACCCAGCGCCAGTGCTTGTCGTTCCAGGTGCCGTGGTGCTTCTTGTGGCGGTTCTTGTCGTCCTTCTGGTGCTTCCGCGCGTTCTTGTCTGCCCGGTGCTTGGCGCCCGGTTTCGTCGAGTCGAGCTCGGCCTGGGTAGGGGTGACCTTGGGGATCGCCATGGACGAGAGCGCGCACCGCTCCTGCGTCTGTTTTCGGCGCTTGCAAAGCCTTACTTGACGGGTGGTGGACGTTCAGGCAATGCGACCCGCCACAATTGGAGGCGATGGGCCTCGAGTACCTCTGGATAATCTTCTTCTGCGGCCTCGCCACCGCGATCATCGGCAAGGCCAAGGGCAGCTCCTTCTGGATCTGGTTCCTGGTCGGTGCGGTGCTGCCGATCCTCGGCCTGATCGCTGTGATCCTCTCCCGTCGCGAGAAGGACGAACCGGAACGGCAGTGCCCGAACTGCCTCAAGGCAGTGAAGCTCTACGTCCAGGTCTGCCCCCGCTGCGGCACCGACCTCTACCTGCCCGACCCGGGCGCCGTCCGCCACCCCGGCGTTCGAAGCTAGCGCAGCCAGGTGCGGACTATCGCGTTGGCGAAGCCGACCCCGTAGCGGAACACGGCGGGCTTCTTCGAGTGCCCGTGGAGGCGCTGTTCGACCGTGATCGGCACCTCCTTGGCGGGGATGCCGCGCTTGATCGCCTCGATCATGAACTCGGAGGTGTGGAACTGCTCCTGGCGCAGCACCAGCTGCGGCAGCACCGTGGTGCGCACGGCGCGGTAGCCGTTCGAGCAGTCGGTGACGTGGGTGCGGGTGATGAAGGAGACGAGGCGGTTGAAGAAGACGATGCCCAGCTCCCTGGCGCGGGTGTTGCGGTCGGCGTGGCCGAGGACGCGCGAGCCGTGGGCGACGTCGACTTCGCCGCTGAGGACCGGTTCGACCAGGCGCGGCATCTCCGAGGGGAGGTGCTGGCCGTCGGCGTCGAGGGTGACGACGATCAGGGCCCCCGATTCGGACATCAGCCGGTAGCCGGTGCGCAGCGCCGCGCCGCCGCCGCGGTTGGTGACGTGGCGGGCGACCAGGGCGCCGTGCTCGGCGGCGACGTCACCGGTCCCGTCACGCGAGCCGTCGTCGACGACCAGGACCTGGGTCTCCACGCCGCAGACTTCCTTCGGCATCGTCTCCAGCACGTGGCCGATGTTTTCCGCCTCGTTGTAGGCCGGGATCAGGATCGCGATCTTGTCCTTGAAGCGGGCGGGCAGGCCGGCCTGGCGGAACTCCTCCCAGGCGAGCCCCTCGAGCGCCGCCGAGAGCTGGCGCGAGTTGCGCGCCCCGACCGAGAGCGCCCGCACGGTGATGATGAAGAGGATGAAGATGGCGAAGACGGCGAGGCCGAGGATCCGCCCGCCGTTGCCCTTTTCGAAGGAGAAGGCGGAGAGCAGGCCGTTGACGACTTCGGTGCCGGTGACGACCGCCAGCGCCAGGCCGGCGAGGACCAGCAGCAGGACGTCGGCGTTCCGCAGCGAACGCCGACGGACGACCGCGTAGACCACGAGGATCAGCGCCAGGGCGAGGCCGACGGCGCGGAGGGCCGTCAGTTCGGCCGGGAATATGCCTGCTAGTGGGACCATTTACGGCCTCGGGAGGATAGGGCCGCGGTGGCCGACGAGAGGGCCAGCCCGGCGAGCGGGAAGATCAGCGTCATCAGGATCTCATTGCGACGCGGGGCGGCGAGGCTGACTGCGCCGACCACGGTGACGAGGATGATCGGGGCGGCGAGGCAGAGCGTCTCCCACCAACGGCGGGCGAAGCCGAGCAGCACCAGGCCGGCGATCCCGAGCAAGACCAGGGCGATCTGGATGACCCGGCCGGGCGTCGTGTCGGTGAATTCGCCGACCCCGCTCGACCACATCCGGCCGACCTTCCGCGCGGTCATCCCGAGGTAGCCGAGCGGGTGTTCGCCGAAGTACTTGGAGAAGTCTTCCTTGCCGATCTTGCCGAGGGCCGAGTCGCGTTCCAGTTCGGGGTAGCGCGATTTCCAGACGTGGTCGAAGAGCGGGGTGGGGTCGACTTCGTTCAGGGCCTGCGAGTTCGGCGGCAGGCTTTCGCCGGTTTCGCGCTCGTAGAGGATCGCCTTGACGCGCTGGTATTCGCCGTCGGCGGGGTAGAAGGTGCCGACGTAGAGCGCCTTGCCGCCGCCGGTCGAGATCGGCACCAGGCGGTCGAGGACGACGATGTTGCGGATCGTCCAGGGCACGATCGGGAGGAGCAGGGCGACCAGCATCAGGCCGACCGCGGTCGCCCCGAACGCCCACTCGCGCCGCCAGGCCCAGCGGACGGCGGCGAAGACGACGAAGGCGCCCGCGACCAGGGTGTACTCGGGGCGGAACATCGCGGTGGCGCCGAAGAGGA
>CAWCJB010000003.1:0-72759 GCA_963795675.1 uncultured Solirubrobacterales bacterium | reverse complement strand
AACCAGCAGGTAGACGGAGCCGATCTCCAGCAGCAGAGCGCCGGAATCGTTGGCCAAGGTGCCGACCACGGTGGCGACGACGGCGCCGATCAGGGCGGCGCGCATGGCCGGGGCGTCGCGGACCCAGACGGCGAGCCGGTCGCGCTTCCACCAGGCGATGCCCGCCAACGCGGCGACCACCGGCAGCGCCGCCAGCAGCACCGGGCGGGTGAAGCTGTGGGCGGAGAGCTCGAGCCGGCGCTGGGCGACGTCGCCGAGCGAGCGCAGCCCGCCCGCGTCGAGAACCGAGCGGGTGAAGTGAGAGTTGGCGCCGGTGACGAGGTCGGCGAGGGCGAGCAGGCCGAGGACGAGGAGCGGGATCGCGACGACGAGGACGATCCAGCGGCGGCGTCCGCGGGTGACCGCGACCGCCGCCCCGGCGACGCCGGCCGGGAAGACGATCGCGGCGCCGACGTCGGCGCCGAACTCACCGGAGGCGAAGATCGCGGCGAAGACGAGGCCGATCGCGAGGAAGGCGGCGGCGCAGCGGCTCGGCGGGAGGCGCGGCGCGAAGCCCGCCAGCCCGGCGCCGATGCCGCCGACGATCAGCACCGCGAGGAGCGCCTCGAGCTCGTTGCCGATCCCGTAGAAGCGGACCCCGAGCCCCGGGTTGGGGCCGAGCAGCGAGAGGGCGCTGAGCGGTGAGCCGGCGATCGCGTCGATCGTGTAGGCGCACACGGTGAGTGCCGCGGCGACGGCGAGCGCGCGGTAGTCGCGAAGCGTCGCCAGGGTGAGCGCGGCGAGCGCCGGCGCGGCGATCATCACCAGGAGCATTTCGGGGTACTCGGCCGGTTCAAGCGCCGCCCCCGCCAGCAGCATCAGCGGCAGGTAGATGATCGCGAGGCCGAGCAGGCGCATCGCGAGCGGGGCGAGTGCGCCGCGCGAGAGCAGCGCCAGCAGCACCGCCGCGACCACCCAGGCCAGCAGGCTGAAGCCGATCACCGGGCCGCGCCGGTGCGAGACCACTGCCATCCGGGCGCCACGAGATTCGATCCCCGCCGGGTCGACCGACCCTTCGGTGTGGATCGGCTGTCCCGACATCTGCGAGGGGACGGCGAGGCCGAAGTGGTCGAGGATCGTCGGGGCGATGTCGGTCGCGGTGACGTAGCCGTTCGTCCGGGTGGTGTCGGAGGTGAGGTCGCCGTCGAAGCCGGATCCCGCGATGCCGAGCGGGATCGGGTCGTCGGTTTTCCCGGTCGGACGGGGGATGACGATGATCAGATCGTTGCCGGTCGATTCGGCGGCGAGGGACTTGAGATCGGCGGGCTTGGCCGAATGGACTTCGAAGTGCCCTGGGGGAGCGTTCTGGCGAGGGGTTCCGCTTAACTTTTTCGGTCGAGAGCCGGAAGCTGACGCCTCGGTCCGCGGCGACGAAAAAGTACAAGACGCTCCACCCTTCGCCAGAACGCTCACACCGGCGCTTTCTAAGAGTTCGGAGAGGAGGCCGGGTTCGATTTCGTCGGGGGCCGAGGCGGCGCGTTGCTTCACCTGGCGCCACCAGGCCGGGCAGTTGCTTTGGGAGATGGGAAGGGACGAGTCGTAGAGCGTGTCGAAGACGCGGTTTCCGGCGGTGATGTCGACTTCGGTCTGCAGCGGCGGCACCGTCCCCAACCCGGCGCTCATCAGCCCCGGCGAGAACCCGGCGTCAGCCAACTCAGCGACCGTCGTCCCCGAAGGCACCCAGACCACCTCAACGGCCGACTGCGGGGCTCTTGGGTGGGGTGAAGCGTCTTGTACTTTTTCGGCCGCAATCCCCCCGGCCGCAGCCGCGACGCCCCCTCCGGAAAAGTTAAGCGGAACCCCACCCGAGAGCCCCGCCCCGCCGGCAACGATCAGTATCGTCAAGGCGATGCCCGCCGACCGCACTTTCGCCAAGTTCAGTTTCTTCAAGGTTGACCCTGCCTGGCGCCGTCGCGACGCCGACCTGCGCGCCGCCGACAAGCAGGAGTTCCTCGCCGCCTGCGAGGACTTCGGCATCGACCGGTCGCTGCGCGCCTACTCAACCATAGGTACGCGCGGCGATGTCGACCTGGTGCTGCTCAGCCAGAGCGCCAACCTCGACGACATCCACACCTTCCACGTGGTGCTCGGCCAGTCGGGCCTGGCGAAGTGGTCCGAGACGCCTTACTCGTACCTCTCGATGACGAAAAAGTCGCCGTACTCGGAGGAGAAAGCGCGTCCGGAGATCTGCGTCTCCGATCGCAAGTACCTCTTCCTCTACCCGATGGTGAAGCAGCGGCGTTGGTACGGTCTCGAGCCCGCCGAGCGCGGTCGGATCATGAAAAGCCACATCGACATCGGCCGCAAGTACCCCGAGATCACGGTCAACACGACCTACTCGTACGGGATCGACGATCAGGAGTTCGTCGTCTGCTTCGAGGGCGACGACCCCGGCGAATTCCTCGAACTGGTCAACGACCTGCGCCCGACCGAGTCCAGCGAGTACACCGAGTCCGAGACGCCGATCTTCACCTGCGTCTCGATGTCGGTGGGCCGCGCGCTCGACGCGCTCGACGGTGTCGCCAGCGCGGCCGCGTTGCCCGCCGCGTCCTAGGAGAGAGATGCCCGAGATCGGTACCCCTGAGAACCCTCTTCGCGTCGCCATCGTCGGCGCCGGCCCCTCCGGTTTCTACGCCGCCGAGCACATCCTCAAAGACGGCGACATCCACGCCCAGGTCGACCTCTTCGACCGCCTGCCCACCCCGTTCGGCCTGGTCCGCGGCGGCGTCGCACCCGACCATCCGAAGATCAAGTCGGTGACCCGGGTCTACGAAAAAACGGCGGCCCGCGAGGGTTTCCGCTTCTTCGGCAACGTGAAGATCGGCCACGACATCGAGGTCGAGGAGCTGGAAGGGCTCTACCACGCGATCGTCTTCACGGTCGGCTGCGAGACCGACCGCTCGCTCGGGGTCCCCGGTGAGGATCTGCCCGGTAGCGCTGCCGCCACCGCCTTCGTCGGCTGGTACAACGCGCACCCGGACTACGCGGACCACGACTTCGACCTCTCGGCCGGGCGGGCCGTGGTGATCGGCAACGGCAACGTGGCGATGGACGTGGCGCGGATGCTGGCGCTGACCGACCACGAGCTGCACCAGACCGATACCGCCGACCACGCGATCGAGCTGCTCGACCGTAAGGGCGTCAAGGAGATCGTCGTGCTCGGGCGCCGCGGCCCGGTCCAGGCGGCGTTCACCAACCCGGAGATCAAGGAGCTCGGGGTGATGGAGGACGCCGACGTGATCGTCGACCCGGCCGACATGGAGCTCGATGCAGCGAGCGTCGCCTTCCTCGAGTCCGACGAGTCCGACAAGACGACGCGGGTCAACGTCGAGACGCTGAAGGAGTTCTCCGAGCGGACCCCGGAGGGGAAGAAGCAGCGGATCGCCCTGCGCTTCCTCGTCTCGCCGGTGGAGATCAAGGGCGACGGAAAGGTCGAATCCATAGTGATCGGCCGCAACGAACTGGTCGAGGAGGACGGCCGCCTGGTCGCCAAGGACACCGGCGAGCGGGAGGAGATCGAGTGCGGGTTCGTCCTGCGGTCGGTCGGCTACACCGGCGTGCCGATCGAGGGCGTTCCCTTCGACAACAAGCGCGGGTTGATCCTCAACGAGGGCGGCCGGGTGCTCGACTCCCACGATTCCGGCCACAAGGTCGGCCACTACACCGCGGGCTGGATCAAGCGCGGGCCCTCCGGAGTGATCGGCACCAACAAGAAAGACGCGCTGGAGACGGTGCGGCACCTGCTCGCCGACGTCGAGTCGCAGACGCTGCTGGCGCCGGCGAACCCGGCCCCGGAGGCGATCGAGAGCCTGCTCGCCGAGAAAGACATCCGCTTCATCTCCTTCGAGGACTGGCAGGCGATCGACCAGGCCGAGGTCGGCCGCGGCGAGCCCCACGGCCGTCCCCGGGTCAAGTTCGTCCGCGTCGAGGAGATGCTCGACACGGTCGGCGAGGGCGTCGGCTGAGCCGATGGCGGTCGACCTCACCGAGCTGCAGGCGATGATCGAGGCAGCGCTGCCCGGCGCCACGGCCGAGATCTCCGACGAAGATGGCGGCGGCCAGCACCTGCTGGCGGTAGTCAAGGCACCCCAGTTCGAGGGCCTCTCGCGGATCGACCAGCACCGGCTGGTGAAGGCGGCGGTAAAGCCGCGCTTCGACGACGGCACGATCCACGCGCTGTCGGTGAAGACTCAGCCGGCCTGAGCCCATCTCACTGGCACACAAGATTTACAGTTCCGCGCACCACACGCGCGTAATTTCTCCCTAGCCTGAACGTATGGAGGCTATGCGCTCGACCTGGACCGACTCGCGGCTCGACGACCTGAACAATCGGGTCGAGAAGATGAGCGACCGGATCGACCATCAGAGCGATCGCATCGATGCGCTCCAGCACACCATCGTCGTTGTCGGAGGCAGTCTCATCGCCGCGATGCTCGCTGTCCTCGCGGCAATGCTCGGCACGATGATCACGCTTCTCGTCACCCACCTCTGAGCCCACGACGGCGCTTGGCTAACCTTTGGCGATGGCCGACCAAGAGTTGAAGTCCAAAGTCGAAGAGTTGATCGCAGCCAATCCCGTGCTGCTCTTCATGAAAGGCACGCCGGATGAGCCGCGCTGCGGCTTCTCGATGCGCGTCGTGCAGATCCTCGACTCGATGGAAGCCGAGTACGGCGCGATCGACGTCCTCCCCGCGCTGCAGCCGCTGCGCGAAGTGACGACCGAGATCTCCGACTGGCAGACCTTCCCCCAGCTCTACGTCAACGGCGAGCTGTTGGGCGGCGCCGACCTCGTCCAGGAGATGTTCGAGGCGGGCGAACTCGGCGAGGCCCTCGGCCTCGAGCAGCCCGAGGCGGTCGCAGCGGCCCCGGCGGTCCCCGCCAACGATCTCCCGGCGCAGTCCCCGCCCCTTCAGATCGAATAACGCCGCGCGCGCCCCGCGCGCGTCACAGTTCCACAACGCCGCGCCGGCCGACTGGCGACTTGTGGTCGCTATAGCGGGCCCAACTCGGCACTCGGCATATCGGGCACGCGCAGAAGTGTCACGGGCTCCTGAGGAGGAGCCCCCGGCCCGACGTTGGGCCTGCCCGGAGGAGCCGCTAGGCGACGGCGGGTGACGCCTCAGCGTCGTCTTTCACCTGGAAAGACGATCCGCAGCCACAAGCGGCGACGACGTTCGGGTTGTTGACCTGGAACCCGGCGCCTTGGAGGCCTTCGACGTAGTCGACCTCGGAACCGAAGACGAACTGCATCGAGACCTTGTCGACGACGACGGAGACTCCGTCGACGGTGAAGACGTGGTCGTCGTCATTGGCCTGGTCGAAGGCGAGCGCGTACTGGAAGCCGGAGCATCCGCCGCCGCGGACGGCGACGCGCAGAGCCTGGGCGTTGTCCTCTTGTCCGGCAAGCAACTCGCCGATCTTGGCGGCGGCTTTGTCGGAGAGGGTGATCGCTGCGGTGGTCGTGTCAGTCACTTCACAAAGTGTAGCGGGACGAGACGTCGGCGCCCAGCGGTCACGCCCGGGCGACGTGGATGATCTTGTGATCGCGGTCCTCGTCCCAGTCGTCGACGAGGGCGAGGCCGGCCTCCGACTCGCTCTGGCCCATCGCCGCCAGTGGGGTGAGACCGACGGCGCGCATCGCCGCCTGGACCTCCTCGACCGAGCGGTGGCGCTCGCGGTGGAGGTGGGGCTCGATCCGCTCACCGGAGATCTCCGCCTCGAAGAAGTTCCCGTCGCCGCCGCGTCCACCCCACTTCCAGCGGCCGTCCTCGGTCTTCTCCTCGACGCCGAAGAGCTCGCCGAAGAGGCGTCGGGTGTTGCAGTCGAATACCAGCAGGCCGTCGTCGCCGAGGTTCGCCGCCATCGCGGCGAGCGCAGCGCCGAGATCGTCGTCGCCGAGGAGGTAGTTGACCGGGTCGTTCAGCGCCCAGACCAGCTCGAAGCTGCCGTAGACGGGCAGCTCGCGCATGTCGCAGACGTCGAAGGTGACGCCCTCGGGGAATTTCTCCCGCGCCTTCTCGACCATCGCGGCCGAGATGTCGCAGGCGGTGATCGTCCAGCCCCGCCGCAGCATCGGCGGGATCGCGCGGCCGGTCCCACAGCCGACATCGAGCAGCGCCCCGCGGCGCAGCCCGAGCGCCTCCAGCGGCGGCAGCAGCGCCCCGAACCACATCTCGTAGTCGTTGGCGCTGTTGAACTCGTCGTAGACGCCGGCGAAGGTTTCGTAGGCCTGTTTGGCCGGATCGATCTCGGTCATCGACCCCCAACCTACGGCCTCTGACAGTATTCGCGCCGGTGACCACCAGCACCGAGACCGCAGTCGTCTGCGACAGCAGCCAGTACCTGCCCGCCGAGGTCATCGCCGCGAAGGGGATCGGCGTCGTCAGCCTCTACGTGTCGATCGACGGCGAGCAGCAGCGCGAGACCGAGGTCACCGACTACGACGACTTCTACAGCCGGCTGCGCCAGTCGAGCCAGGGCGCGACCACCTCGCAGCCCTCGGTCGGCGACTTCATCGCCGTCTGGCAGCCGCTCCTCGACCAGGGCCGGGAGATCGTCTCGATCCACATCTCCGCGGCGATCTCGGGCACCTTCGAGGCCGCCAACCAGGCGCGGCAGCGGCTGATCGACGACGGCCACAGCGGCGAGCGGGTTCACCTCTACGACTCCGAAATGGCCTGCGGGGCGACCGGGCTCTGCGTGCTCGCCGCGTCGGCGGCGATCGAGGCGGGCGGCGGGCCCGAGGAGGCCCTGGCGCGGGCGAAGCAGGTGCGCGAGACGCTGAAGATGTGGTTCGCCGTCGACACCCTCGAGTACCTGCGCAAGGGCGGCCGGATCGGCGGCGCCAGCGCCTGGATCGGCGGCGCGCTGAAGATCAAGCCGATCCTCACGATCGACCGCGAGATCGCCCCGGTGGAACGGGTGCGGACGCGCTCGCGCTCGCTGGAGCGGCTGCGCGGCTACGCCCGCCAGTTGCACGAATCAGGCGCCGACGCCTGGGTCGTCCAACACATCCAGGACCCCGAGACGGCCGAGCTGCTGGCCGCCGACTGCCACGAGATCTTCGGTGGCAAACCGGCCTTCATCTCCGAGATCGGGCCGGTGATCGGCGCCCACGTCGGACCGGGTCTGATCGGCCTCGGCGCGATCTCCTGGCCGATCCTCGACGCGGGCTGAGCACCCCCGCGTGACCAAGCTGCTGCTGATCTCGGGCAGCCTGCGCGGCGGCTCGACCAATTCGGCGACGCTGCGGACGGCGGCAGAGCTGGCTCGGGAGCGGTCGTGTTCGATTCTGAGGCCGCCTGCAAGACATGACGTCGCGGCGCTCCTCCGTCGCCTGGATCAAGCAGGTCAAGGACGCAGGGAAGTGAGGTGAGGGGAGCGCACTCCGGTGCGTGACCCGAGCCGAACGACCGAGGACGCCGAGATGCGCCGGTCCAGGCGGCGGAGGGCGGCGGCCAGACCTACGGGATGCTGGTCGCCTGGATCAACGTCTCTGGCGCGGCCGCCCCGAGCGGCGGCGCCGACGCCCACGACAGCCTGCGCAAGGTGCTCGGCTACACCGGGGCGCAGATCGTCGAGGAGGCGTGCGTACGTGTGCCGCTGGGCCGCGGCGACGTCGGCGAGGACGGCCTAGTGGCGCCGAGCGAGGCCCGCGCGGAGATCGTCGCGGCGGTCAGCGCCTTGGCCGCGGCGAGCGCCTAGCGCTGCTGTGGAGACTTACTCCCGCATAGCGGGAGCTTCGCTCCACACCCAGGCTTAGAGGCCGCGCTTCTTATTGCGGCGGCCGCGCATCAATTTGATCCCGACCAGGAACCCGATCGCGGCGGCGCCGATGATCAGCTGCTGTTTGTGCTCCTCGACCTGGGCCCGCCAGTCGGTCACTTCGGTGACTTTGCTGCGCAGGGCTTCCACGTTCGTCCCCAGCTGTTGGCGCTGGATGTCGATGTCGCGGCGGATCTGGTCCGCCGAACGGCCGGGCTGACCGGCGCTCGCGGGTCGCGCCCCTTTGGGGTCGACGCTCATTTCTCCTCCTTGGTGAGCATCTCTTTGGTCAGCTTCGCCTCTTCGATCGCCTGCGAGGGCACCGGCGGCGAGCCAGCCTTGACCGCTTTGTAGGCGATCAGGGCGGCAAGGGCGGCGATCAGCAGGAAGACGGCGGCCTCGATGAAGAAGCCGGGCCAGGTCTTGCCGTCGAATACCTCTTCGTTCAGCAGCCAGGCGATCCCCTCCATCACCAGGATCAGCGCCAGGAAGGCGAAGACCCCGGCCGAGATCCCGACGGCCGCGCCTTTGGCGATCTTGCCCGCTTTCTCGGAGACCTCGGCCTTGGCGAGCTGGATCTCCTCGCGGACGAGGCCGGAGACCCCTTCGGTGACGTCGAAGACGAGCTCGCCGAGTTTGCGGTCGCCCTTAGGGTCGCTCGGGGGCGGCACCGCGGGTGGCGTCTGTGGCCCGGTCGAGGATCCGGTGGTCGACTGCGAGTTCGGTGGGGTCTGGCCGTCAGGCATCGGGTTCCTTCCTACTCCGGTGGGTCTTCACCGTAGATGCGGCGGAAGACGAGAGCCGCGACCCGTGCGGCGGCGATGCTCGCGAGCGCGCCCGTCGCCGCCAGGAGCCCGCTATAGACCAGTCTCTTCACCAACTCGTTGTCCACTGCAGACCTTTCCCCTTGGTAAGTGAGAGCCAAACCCTAGTCAGCGCGGCTCAAGGCCGTCGCAGATCGTCGTCACGAGAAGGTTTCTTGCTTCGTCGAAGCGATCGTCGGCGGGCGGCACGTCGTCGAAGATCCACTCGGTGAGGAGCTGCTCGACGGCGCCGTAGAAGGCCTGCGCGGCGAAGCGCGGGGCGATGTCGGAGCGGAACTCGCCCGCCGCCTGGCCGTCGGCGACGATCTTCGCGATCCCTTCGTAGGCGCGGCGGATCTCCTCCAGGTGGGTGCGGCCAAAGGAGTTCGCGGCGCGGGTGACCTCGACGATGATCACCTTCATCAGCTCCGGGTCGTGGCGGTAGGACTCGAAGATGAAGCCGGCGACCGCGGCGAGCTTCTCGCGGTTGGCGCCCTCCGTCTTTTCGGCCTCCTCGATCGCCGCCAAGAGCAGCGACCAGCGCTCCAGGAACAGTTCGTTCAGGACCTGGTCCTTGGAGTTGAAGTAGTGGTAGACGAGGCCGTAGGCGACCCCCGCCTCGTCGGCGATGTCGGAGACGCGGGTGGCGTGGAAGCCCTGGCGGGCGAAGACGGTGACCGCGGCGTCGAGGATCTGTCGGCGTTTGTCGACGGCGCCGGAGCGTTGCTGGACGGAGCGCTCCATCAGGCGTGGGCTTCAGTGTGGGCGGCGAGCGCCTCAGGCCAGGCATAGGCCTGGGGGCGGCGGTTGGCGAGCGCCGGGAGCGCCTCGCGGATCCGCTCCTGGGCGGCGAGGTCGAGGTCGGCGGCGATGAAGCACTCACCGTCGGCGGCGGTGGCGAGGACGACGCCCCAAGGGTCGACGATCGCCGAGCGGCCGAAGCTGTCGAAGTGCGGCGGAGCTTTGCCGACCTGGCCCGGGGCGAGGACGAAGACGGCATTCTCGATCGCCCGCGCGCGCAGGAGGACCTCCCAGTGGTCGCGGCCGGTCGCGGTGGTGAAGGCGGCGGGGACGGTGATCAGGCGGGCGCCGCGGACGGCGAGGATCCGGTGCAACTCGGGGAAGCGGAGGTCGTAACAGATGGTCAGCCCGGTGATCAGGTCGCCGACCGGGGCGGTGACGATCTCCTCGCCCGGCTGCTCATGGGCCGACTCGCGGTAGGAGACCCCGCCCGCGTCGACGTCGAACATATGGATCTTGCGGTAGACGGCGAGGTCCTCGCCGTCGGGGCCGAGCAGGACCGAGGTGTTGAAGGGCTTCTCGCCGTCGCCCACGCGCTCGGAGATCGAGCCGGCGAGGAGGTGGATGCCGAGCGTCCGCGCCCAACCGCGGGCGGCGGTGAGGCTGGGGCCGTCGAGCGGCTCGGCGCCCGCGACCAGCTCCTCACCAGGAGCGAGCAGGTTCCACTTCTCGGGCAGGGCGACGAGCTCGGCGCCGTCGGCCGCGGCGGCGCGAACCAGGCCCTCGGCGGCGCCTAGGTTGCGGGCCTTGTCGGCGGTAGAATTGAGTTGTACGGCGGCGACGCGCATAGGCGTGTTTTACGGGGCTTTCTTGGGTGAGATGACCCTGATTGACTCGTCAATCAGGTGGTCAGTATAGGTGCCCGTCCCCCAGACGGTGCGTTCGCAGAAATCACCACATAACGACGATAAGTGCGAACTCACTCCGCGTCGGGCAGCTTCGGGAAACCCATCGCCCGGGCGATCACCCAGTCGAAGACCGGCGTCGGCACCAGCGGCTTCAGTCGCGCCATCACCTGCGCGTCGATCCCGATCAGGTAGCGGGAGCGCGGTCGCCGCGCCTCCAGCGCGTGCTGGATCTTCGCCGCGACCTTGTCCGCCGGGATGCCCCGTTCGGCGGTGTCCTGGACGACCTTACGGTAACGCTCGATGGTCGCGCCGTAGAGCTCGCGCATCCGCGGCACCCGCTCGAGCAGGTCGTCGGCGTCCTCCTGACCGCTCTTCCAGATCGGCGTGTCGATCGAGCCCGGCTCGATCAGCACCACCCGGATCCCCCACGGGGCCAGCTCCTGGCGCAGGCTGTCGCCGACCGCCTCGAGCCCGAACTTGGCGGCGTGGTAGGCGCCGGTCATCGGTAGGGCGACGCGGCCGCCCATCGAGCTGACCATGACGACGCGGCCGCGGGCGGTGCGGATCGCCGGCAGCATGGCCTGGGTGACGGCGACCTGAGCGGTGAGGTTGAGCTCGATCTGACGGCGGAAGTCCTCGATCGGGAGTGCCTCCAGCGGCCCGGCGACGGCGCCACCCGCGTTGTCGACGAGGCCGTCGAGCCCGCCCGGCTCGGCCCCCACCCGCGCCGCCGCGGCAACGATCGCCTCGGCGTCGGTGACGTCGAGCAGGAGCGGCTCGAGTCGCGGTGAGGACTCCTGCCGCAGCTTCGCCGCGTCCTCCTCCTTGCGGACCCCGGCAAAGACCTTCCACCCCGCTTGATCCAGCCGCCGCACGGTCGCCCGCCCGATCCCGGAGGAGGAGCCGGTGACGAGGACGGTCTTCATCGGGCGAGGATAGGGCGCCGGCCCCGCCGCCGGGCCACTATCCGCGCCGGTCTTCGAGCTCGGCGACGAGGAGCTTGGTGTGGAGGGAGGCGATCAGGTCCTTCAGCGGCTGGGCGCCCGCTTCGAGCATCTCGACCACGCGCTCCGGCGGCACCTCACCGGCCAGCCGGTTCATCACCAGGTCGACCTCCTCGCGGACCAACTCTTCGAGCGCCGTCTTGTAGCGCAGGGTGTCGTAGACGGTGAAGCCGATCTGCTCGTCGTAGCCGCCCGCGCGGAAGCGCCCGATCGCCTCGATGATCGTCACGTCGGAGGGCGAGTAGCCGCGGCTGTTGGGGGTGAGGACGCCGATCTCGGCGAGCCGGTCGAGCACCTCCTTGGGGACGCCGTAGCGGCGGCGGACGTCCGCGGCGCTGGTCCGGGTGCGCTCGCCGGCGAGGGCGCGGTCGAGGATCTGGTCCTCCAGCGCGAGCAGCGCCTCGGCCCGGTCGGTGCCTTCTTCGAGCACCCCCTTGATCGCCTTCAGCGGCATGAAGCGCTCCTCCTGGAGGCGCTTGATCAGGCGGATCCGGTCGACGAACTCAGGCGGGTAGTACGCCATGTTGCGGCTCGTCTTCACCCCTTCCGGGAGGAGGCCCTCGCGCAGGTAGTGCTTGATCGTCGGCGCCGGGACGCCGCTGGCCTCGGCCAGCTCGCCCATCCGCAGCAGCTCGGTCGTCTTCGACGCCATCGCGGCGCGCCTAGGCGGCCGTGGTGGCGGAGCGGGCGGTGATGCCGAGCAGCTCGCGCGCCTCGGCGGCGGTGGCCGGGCGGCGGCCGACATCTTCGGCCATCTGGCGCGCCTTGCCGATCAGATCGCCGTTCGAGCGGCACATCGTCCCGTCCGGCAGGTAGAGGTTGTCCTCGACCCCGGCGCGGACGTTGCCGCCGAGCACCAGCGCCGAGCCGAGCAGCTTCCATTGGTCGCGGGAGATGCCGATCACCTGCCACTGGTTGGGGCCTTCGGGGCCGCCTGGAATCTGGTCCGACATCACGGTGACGTTGCGAGGGGTCGGACGGATCCCTCCGGTGACGCCCATCACCAGGGAGATCTGAAGCGGCGGGTCGAGCAGGCCCATGTCGAGAAGCGGGTCGAGGTTGGCGACGTGGCCCGCGTCGAAGCACTCGTGCTCGGGCTTGATCCCGATCTCCCGCATCGCGGTGAGGAACTCGATGATTGTGTCGAAGCTGTTCTCGAAGACGGTGTTGAAGACGAAGTCTTTGCGCCGGCGCGAGTACTTCGCGTAGTTCATCGAGCTCATGTTGAGGGCCGCCACTTCGGGCCTGCACTCGCGCAGGTACTCGATCCGCTTCTCGATCGGGATCCCGATCGCCCCGGTCGAGTAGTTGATGATCACGTCGTCGACCGCGCCGCGGATCGCCTCGGTGATCGCCTTGAAGTCCTCGACCTCATAAGAGGGGGTGCCGTCCGGTTTGCGCGCGTGGATGTGGATCTGGGCCGCGCCCTCCTCGACCGCGCGGCGCGCCTCGGCCGCGTACTCCTCCGGCGTGTAAGGGATCGCCGGGCACTGATCGCGGTTGGCGATCACGCCGCTGATCGAGCAGCTGATGATCACCGGGTCGTCGTAGCGGCTCATGAATCCCTCCTAGACCGGCATGACGCCGTGTCGTTTCGGCGGCTTCGTGACGTGCTTGTTGCGGGCCATTCGCAGGGCTTTGACGATCGTGGGACGGGTCTCGCGCGGATCGATCACGTCATCGATCATCGCGTTGCCCGCCGCGATGTAGGGATCGATGTTCTGGCGAATCGTCGCCAACATGGCCTCGCGGGTCGCCTCCGGATCGTCGGAGGCCTCGATCGCCGAGCGGCCGATGATGTTGACCGCGCCCTCGGCGCCCATCACCGAGATCTCGGCGCCGGGCCAGGCGACGATCAGGTCGGGCTCGTAGGCCTTCCCGCACATCACGTAATAGCCGGCGCCGTAGGCCTTGCGGACGATCACCGTCACCTTCGGCACCGTCGCGCGGCTGACCGCGTAGAGCATCTTGGCGCCGTGGCGGATGATCCCGGCGTGCTCGACCTTCGAGCCGACCATGAAGCCGGGGACGTCCTGGAGGAAGACCAGCGGGATGTTGAAGGCGTCACAGAGGTTGATGAAGCGGGCGGCCTTGTCGGCGGAGTCGTTGTCGAGGATCCCGGCCAGGTGCTTCGGCTGGTTGGCGACGATCCCGACCGGCTGACCGCCGAAGCGGGCGAAGCAGGTGATCACACTCTTCGCGAACTTCGGTTTGAGGTCGAAATACTCGCCGCCGTCGACGATCTCGGCGATCACCTCGTACATGTCGTACGGCTTCCGTGATGAGTCCGGGACGATTTCGAGCAGCTTCTCTGACATCCGGTCGTCGGGGTCGACGCTCGGAGCGACCGGCGGCTTCTCTTCCCAGTTGGAAGGGAAGAACGAGAGGTAGGACTTGACCGCGTCGATGCACTCTTCGTCGCTCTTCACTTCGAGGTCGCCGACGCCGCTGATCCTGGTGTGGACCCGAGCGCCGCCGAGCTCCTCCATCGAGATCTCCTCACCGGTCACCGCTTTGACCAGGTGCGGGCCGGCGAGCGCCATCGCGCCCTGCCCGGCGACCATCGGGACGAAGTCGGAGAGCGCCGGGATGTAGGCGGTGCCCGCCGCGCAGGGGCCCATCATCGCCGCGACCATCGGCACGACGCCCGACATTTCGACCTCCTCGCGGAAGAGCTGGCCGGAACCGGCGAAGAGCGAGCCCGTCGCCTCCTGGATCCGGGCGCCGGCGGAGTCGAGCAGCCAGACGAAGGGCATCCGCTTCTGCAGGGCGATCTCGCGCAATCGGCCGACCTTGAGCTCACCGGTCATCCCCATCGAGCCGGCCATCACGGTGAAGTCATAGGCGGCGACGCAGCAGGTCCGGCCGTCGATGTCTCCCCAACCGGTGATCACGCCGTCGGCGGGCGCCTCGACATCGTCCATCGCGCGCTGGGCGAAGTGCGGCCGGCCGTGGAGGCCGAGCTCGACGAAGGTGCCCTCGTCGACGAGCAGGTCGATGCGCTCGCGGGCGGTGAGCTTGCCGCGCTCGTGCTGCTTGGCGATCTTCTCCTCGCCGCCGCCGCGTTCCGCCGCGTCGCGGCGCTCGCGCAGCTGGTCGTTCAGCTCGCTGAGCGGCGCGGTGCCGGGCAAGAGGTGCCGTTTGCCGGTGTCCGCGTCGGCGGCCATCACCGTCCCTCCCACTTCGGCTCGCGCTTCTCGAAGAAGGCGGCGACGCCCTCGCGCAGGTCCTCGGTGGTGAAGGTCAGGGAGAGCTGCGAGCGCAGGAACTCGAGCCCGTCGTCGATCGCCATGTCCTGCTGGCGGTACATCGCGTCGTGGCCGAGCTTCATCAGCAGCGGGCTCTTCGAGGCGAGGCGGGTCGCCCAGTCGCCGACCGCCTCCTCGAACTGGTCCGCCGGGACCACCTTGTTGGCGAGGCCGAAGGTGACCGCCTCCTCGGCGCTCAGCCGGTCACCGAGCAGCATCATCTCGTTGACCTTCTTGCGCGGGACGTTGCGGTAGATGAGCGCCATGATCATGTAGGGGAAGGCCCCGACGTTGATCTCGGGCGTGCCGAAGGTGGCGCCCTCCTTGGCGATCACGAGGTCGCAGGAGAGGGCGAGGCCGAGCCCGCCCGCCAGCACGTGGCCGTTGGCGGCGCAGAGCGAGGGCTTGCCGAGCCGCGGCATCAGCCGGAAGAACTCGAGGAAGAGGTCGGAGCCGTAATGCTTCTGGATCAGGGTCGCGTCGGCGGCGAACCCGCCGAGGTCGGCACCCGCGCAGAAGACCTTGTCCCCCGCCCCGGTAAGGACGACCGCGCGGACCTCTTCCGAGTCGCGCGCCATTTCCATCGCCGCGACGACCTCGGAGAGCATCGCGCCGGAGAGCATGTTGCGTTTGTCGGGGTCGTTCAGCGTCACCGTGGCGACGCCGTCGGCGACCTCGTAGAGGACCTTGTCGAAGCTCCCGGGATCCATGCGGTCGGGAACCATAACGCTTGAAAGTAGGAAGTGCCACTTCCTACTTGGTGCTACCCTCTCGGCCGAGCGCCGGGCGCACGGGAGCGCCCCGGTCAACCGAGCAGAGGAGAGAACCGTGGCGACTGCCTCCAACGTCATCAAGCCCGACCACGCGGCAGGGCGCAAGCACTTTATCTTCAGCCAGGAGCACGAGGACCTGCGGGAGTCGATGCAGGCCTGGGTGAAAAACGAGCTCTACCCCCACCGCAACGAGTGGGAGGACACCTACTGGCCCACCTCGGCGATGGAACGGGCGGGCGAGCTCGGCTTCCTCGGTCTCTGTTTCCCGGAGGAGTACGGCGGCCAAGGCGGCGACTACTTCTACTCGCTGGTGCGGGCCGAGTGCATGAGCTACTCCGGCTCGGGTGGGACCAACATGGCCTTCGCGGTGCAGTCCGACATGGTGCTGCCGCCGATCCACCTGCTCGGCACCGAGGAGCAGAAAAAGCGCTACCTCGAACCGGGGCTGAAGGGCGAAAAGGTCGGTGCGCTGGGGATCACCGAGCCGGGGGCCGGGTCAGATGTGGCCGGCATCCGCACGACCGCGATTCGAGACGGTGACGAATTCGTCATCAACGGCTCGAAGACGTTCATCACCAACGGGCCGCGCGCCGACTTCATCGTCCTCGTCTGCAAGACCGACCCGGAGGAGCGCCACGCCGGGATCACCCTCTTCGTCATCGACCTCAAGGACGAGCAGGGAAACCTGGTGCCCGGCTACAGCGTCTCGGCCGAGCTCGAGAAGATGGGGATGCACGCCTCCGACACCGGCGAACTGGCCTTCGAAGACGTCCGTGTCCCGGCCAGCTCGATCCTCGGCGAGGAGGGCAAAGGCTTCTACCACATCGCCTGGGAGCTCCAGGGCGAGCGCCTGGTCGCCGCCGCGGGCTGCCACGCGGGGGCGGAACGGATGATCGAGAAGGCGATCGAGTACGCGCTGGAGCGTGAAGCCTTCGGTCGTCCGATCGGCAAGTTCCAGGCGCTTCGTCACAAGATCGCCGAGATGGCGACCAAGACCGAGGCCGCCAAGGCGCTCACCTACGCGACCGCCTGGCGCTTCGCCAACGGCGAGTACCCGGTGCGCGAGATCACGATGGCGAAGCTCAACTCCTCACGGGTCGCCTGCGAAGTCGCCGACGACGCGATCCAGATCTTCGGTGGCTACGGCTACATGAAGGAGTACGAGATCGAGCGCGCCTACCGCGACGTCCGCCTCAACCGGATCGGGGCGGGCACCGACGAGGTGATGCTCGACGTGATCGGGCGGAGCTACGGGCTGTAGGGACGGTCAGTGGTTGCCAAGCAGGATCGTGGCGATCACGACCGTGAAGCCGATGAGCGTCGAGCCCCAGAGGTAGAGGACCAGGTGGCGCAAGTCTCGAAAGTCGCCTTCGATCTTGCGTGCTAGTTCGTCCAGCCGTGAGTCGTTCCAGGTCGTCCGCTCCATGGCTCGACCGTACTCCCCTCCCGTCCAGATTTCTCGACCCGTTACAGAGAATTTGCACTTCGCCCGATGAGCTCCCCGGTCGTCAAGGACAGCGGTGTGCGGGCGGTGCTGCCGCCGTTCGGTGCGGAGCATGAGGAGCTGCGGCAGACGGTGGCGCGGTTCGTCGCGGCGGAGATCGCCCCGCACGTCGACGAGTGGGAGGAGGCGCGCGAATTCCCTCGCGAGCTGTACCGACGGTGCGCCGAGCTTGGCTTCCTCGGGCTGAAGTTCCCCGAGGCCTACGGCGGCCAGGGCGGCGACCACCTTCATGACGCGGTCTGGGTCGAGGAGCTGGCGCGCTCCGGTGGGTCAGGCGGGGTCGCGGCGGGGCTGAACGCGCACGCCTCGATCGCGCTGCCGCCGATCTTCAACTTCGGCACCGAGGAGCAGCGGCAACGGTGGGGGGTGCCAGGGATCGCGGGCGAGAAGATCGGCGCGCTCGGGATCACCGAGCCCGGCGCCGGGTCCGACGTCGCCGGGATCACCACCACCGCGCGCAAGACCGCCGGCGGCTACGTCGTCAACGGCTCGAAGACCTTCATCACCAACGGCGTCCGCGCCGACTTCCTCGTCTGCGCCTGCAGGACGACCGAGGGTGGCGGCCACGGCGGCATCTCCTTCCTCGTCCTCGAGCGCGAGATGCCCGGCTATGAGGTGGCGGCGAAGCTGGAGAAGCTCGGCTGGCACTCCTCCGACACCGGTGAGCTCTCCTTCACCGACGTCGAGGTGCCCACCGGCAACCTGCTGGGCGAGGAGAACGAGGGCTTCAAACTGATCATGGCCAACTTCGCCTGGGAGCGCCTGCTGATGGCGATCGGTGCCGTCGGTGCGATGCAGCGCCTGATCGAGATCGCCGTCGCCTACGCCCTCGACCGCGAAGCCTTCGGTCGCCCGATCGGCAAGTTCCAGGCGATCCGCCACCAGGTCGCCGAGATGGCGACCAAGGCCGAGGTCTCCCGCGCCCTCACCTACGACGCCCTGCGCCTCTTCCACACCGGCCAACCCTGCATCCGCGAGGTCTCGATGGCCAAGCTCCTCACCCAACGCGCCGCCCTCGAGATCGCCGACCAGACCCTGCAGATCCACGGCGGCTACGGCTACACCCGCGAGTACGGGATCGAGCGAGCCGTCCGCGACGCCCGCCTCGGCCCGATCGGCGGTGGCACCGACGAGGTGATGAAGGAGATCATCGGTAAAACGATGGGCCTTTAGCCGGATCCTTCCTCCGCTTGCGGCAGAGGGCTGAACATGGCCTCGAACGCTCCCGTCGGCGTCATGACACAACCCTGGATGTCGCCTTCCGGGCCGACGACGAGCAGGTATCGGTTTTCCCAAGGTGAAACGGGATCCCGCGCCCTCCAGATCGAGCTGGTCGGGAGAATCGGCCTCAGAACCGAAAAAGCGTCCCATCCGCAGAGCATGCCATCGCCGAACCGTCACCATGAGCCTGTGCTCTATCTGCTGCGACACGGCGAGGCGGAGGACCGGGAGGCGGGGCTCGATGACGCGGCGCGGCGGCTGACTGAGAAGGGGGAGCGGCAGGCGCTGGCGGCGGGGATGGCTTTGAAGGAGCTGGGGATCGAGATCGACGCTTGCCTGGCCTCGCCGAAGGTACGGGCGCGGGAGACGGCGCGGATCGCCTGCGGGGTGCTCGAGGTCGAGGTCGAGGAGATGGAGGCGCTGCGGGGCGGGCCGTTTGACGCGCTCGGGCTTGTCGCGGGGCGCGGGGATGTGTTGCTCGTCGGGCATGAGCCGGACTTCTCGGCCGAGGTCGGGCGGCTCACGGGGGCAAATATCACCTTGAAGAAGGGTGGGATCGCGGTGGTCGACGGGTCCACCCTGGTCGCGCTCTGGCGGCCGAAGGAAATCAAGCGAATCGCGGGGTGAACCGGAGGAGGTCCGGGATGTTGAGCTGGCTGGCGGGGAAGTTGGTAGCTCGGAATATGCGGGCACTGCGGGAAGGAGACATCGGGCCGACGGCGGCGATGTACGCGGAGGACGTGAAGTTCCGGTTCCCGGGGAAGAATTCATGGGCACCGGGGGCGAACAACAAGCAGGAGCTCGAAGAGTGGCTGGGGAGATTCATCCGGCTCGGGCTGAAGATCTACCCGGACGAGGTGGTGCTGGCCGGTTGGCCGTGGAAACAGACGATCGCCGTCCGCGGGCACGTCCACCTCGACGATCCCGAGGACGGCCGCGTCTACGAGAACAGCTACGTGATCTGGGGCCACATGCGCTGGGGCAAGATGCGCGAGTACGAAGTCCATGAGGACACCGAACGCTCCGCCGCTCTCGACGTCTGGCTCGAGCGCTCCGGCAAGGAGACTCGGGGCTAGATGGTTGATTCCACGGCGAGGTGCGACTGGGGGCGCGCCCGGCCGAGCAGATCAAGGACGCAGCCCGCCGCCTTTGCCGGGGGCAAAGGCAAGGGCGAGGACGCCGAGATGCGAAGGGGACCCTCGGAAGACCCAGCGCGCTCCCGGAGGCATGCCGGGTGCGTCATCCAGGCGTGCCTGGTCGTGGAATCAACCATCTAACCGGCGATCAGGTACGTGGCTCCCCTGATGATCAGGAGGCAGCCGAGGGTGAGGGCCACGTAGCCGGCGGCCCGTGCCGCGTTTTTCTCGATCCACCCGCGGAAGCGGACGACGGCGCGCTGGGTCCACTCCGGCGCCAGCCAGAAGCCGAGCAGGGGCAGCTCCAGCAGTAGCTGCTGGATCAGGCAGAAGATGATCACCGCAAGCCCCGTGGTGAGGTTCGGCCAGCCGAGCTTGGCGATCTTGTCCAGGGCGACGAAATAGGAGGCGCCGGGCAGCGAGAGGAGGGCGCCGACGGCGAAGGTGATCCGCATCGACCCCCTCCCCAGCAGTTTTTCCGGCAGCGATTCCTTCTGCTCGGCCGGCCCGTGCTTCGCCTCCTTGCGGCGCCGGCGGCTTTCTTTCATCTGCGCCACCCGCCCCGAGAGCAGAGCCCAGGCGACGATCACCAGGATCGCCCCGAAGACGAGGTCCTCGACCGGGCTGAGGGTCTTCTTGCTCGATTCCACTCCCGAGCTCTGGTGGAAGCTGAAGACGATCGCCATCCCCAGCCCGATGCTGGCGACGTAGGCGCCGAGGAGGTAGCCGGTGATCAGCTTCCGCGGCTCGGGTAGCAGCATCATGATCGTCACCGCTGCCAGCAACGTCGGGTTGAACATCGCCAGCAGGGACAGCAGGAAGATGCTGAAGACGTCGCTCACGCGGCGATTCTCTCCCCGCTCCTCGGACGAGACAACTGTGGGAACCAAAACTGGCCGGCGAGCCAGGATTGCCCGGGCCGTGTAGCCTCCGCGCCGACTTTCACGAGATAGGAGAGGGGAACACATGGGACTTCTGGACGGCAAAGCCGCGATCGTGACCGGGTCGGCACGTGGGATCGGGCGGGCGACCGCCGAACTCATGGCCGCCGAGGGCGCGAAGGTGCTGATCAACGACCTCGACGCCGACGTCGCCGAGCAGACCGCGTCTGAGATCGATGCCGAGACCGCGGTCTTCGGCGGCGACCTGACCAAGGAGGGGGCCTGCGACGAGATGGTCGCCGCCGCCAACGAGGCATTCGGCCAGGTCGACATCGTCGTCAACAACGCCGGCTACACCTGGGACGGCGTTGCCCACAAGGTCACCGACGAGCAGTTCCAGGCGATGCTCGACATCCACACGATCGTTCCCTTCCGGGTCGCCCGGGCGCTCGCCCCGCACTGGCGCGAGGCCGCCAAGAAGGAGCGCGAGGAAGGCGTCGAGGTGTTCCGCAAGCTGATCAACACCTCCTCGACCACGGGGATGTTCGGCAATGCGGGCCAAATCAACTACGCGGCCGGCAAGGCGGGCGTGGTCGGCATCACCAAGACGTTGGCCAAGGAGTGGGGCCAGTTCAAGATCAATGTCAACGCGGTCGCTTTCGGCTTCGTCGAAACCCGCCTCACCGCAGCCAAAGAGGAGGGCGGGGAGATCACCTCGCCGACCGGCGAGAGGATCGAGCTCGGCATCCCCGAGCAGATGCGGGCGATGGCCCAGGCGGTCATCCCGCTGGGCCGCGGGGCGACGCCGACCGAGGCTGCGGGCCCGGTCCTGTTCCTCGCCTCGCCGCTCGCCAACTACGTGCACGGCCAGGTGCTGAACATCACCGGCGGCATGTTCGGCGGGATGTACACGTAAGGAACTGGAGCGACTGATGGCCGGCGTAGCGGAGGGACACGAGAAGACGGAGCCGCTTTACCTCCGCTACGCCGATCAGCTCTGGCCGGTCACCAACCGGCTGGCCGGTGCCCACACCTTCCTCTACCGGAAGACCGGTGGGCGCCTCGGCGCACGGGTGCCGGGCGGGCGCGGGCGGATGCTGCTGCTCGACCACGTCGGCGCCAAGAGCGGCACCCTGCGCACCTCCCCCCTGCTCTACGTGCCGGACGGGGAGAACCTGGTGATGGTCGCCTCGAAGGGCGGCTTCCCCAAGAACCCGGCCTGGTTCCACAATCTGCGGGCGAACCCGGAGACGTATGTGCAGGTCGACGTCGAGCGCCGCCGGGTGCGAGCGCGGGTGGCGACGGCGGCGGAGCGCCCACGCCTCTGGGACCTCGCGGTCGCCGTCTGGCCCGGCTACGAGGACTACCGTCGCCGCACCGATCGCGAGATCCCGCTCGTGGTCCTCGAGCCCGCCTAGCGCCGTTCCTCCGCCGGCAGCTCGCCGCCGCGTGCCTGCAGCCGCTCCGGCGGCCAGGGCCCGAACCAGTCGTCGCGCCCGCCGTCGAGCGTGATCGTCGTCCCCGAGTAGTAGTCGCCCGCGGGCGAGGCCAGGTACGTCAGGAGCCAGGCGATCTCCTCCGGGCGCCCCGTGCGTCCCAGCGGGATCGTGTTGGCGATGTTCTCCACCAGCTCTTTCGGATACTTCGTCAGCAGCGTCTCGGTGGCGAACTGGCCGGCGGCGATCGAGCAGGTGGTGATGCCGAAGCGCGACCACTCGATCGCCAGCGTCCGCATCATGTTCTCGACCGCGGCCCGGGCGGCGCCGGAGTGGACCATGCCCGGCATCCCGTTGTGCGGCGAGAGGGTGACGCTCAGGATCTTGCCGCCGCCGGCCGGCATGAAGGCCTTGGTCGCCGCCGCGTGGGACATCAGCCAGGTGCCGGTCACGTTCAGCTCGATCACGGTGCGGAAGCCCTTCGGCGTGATCGCCTCGGCGGGCGCGAGGAACTGGCCGCCGGCGTTGTTGACCAGCACGTCGAGGCGGCCGTGGCGCTCGATCAGCCGCTCGAAGAAGGCGTCGACCGGCTCCTCCTCGCGGATGTCGAGGGTCTCGTGCTCGAAGCTGCCGGGCAGCCCCGCGGCGAGCTCCGCCGTCTCGGCGAGCGGCTCGTCGCGCCGCCCGCAGCCGACCACGGTCGCCCCGAGGCGCGCCATCTCCAGCGCCGTCTCGCGGCCGAATCCGCTCCCCGCCCCGGAGACGACGACCACGGCGCCATCCAGCAGACCGTCCCTGAACACCTGCGAACGCGAGCTTTCAGCCATCGCCGGCCAGCCTACAGTCGCGATCCGCAGGCGTACTGTGGGGAACGTCATGGCCGTCCACGTCGAACCGCAGCCGCTGAGCGCGCCCCTCCCGGGCGGGCAGGCCGGCGCCACCGTCGCCATCGAACCGCTGATCGCGGGCCACGTCGACTTCCCGCGGGCGGCGATGGTCGACCAGGGCGGCAGCTTCAAGACGCTCCGCCTCGCCCGCGCGATCACCTCCTCCAAGGCCGCCGAATCGGTCCCCGTCCCCGCCTTCCTGATCCGCCACCCGAGCGTCGGCCCGGTCCTCGTCGACACCGGCCTCCATCCCTCGATCGCGAGCGGCGGCTCGGAGAACTTCGGCGGGCTCGCCAACCGCTTCGGTCGGCCGTCGCTGGAGCCGGGCGAAGACGTCCCCTCACAGCTGCGCGCCAAGGGGATCGAGCCGCGCCAGGTGCCGGTCGTGGTGATGACCCACCTCCACCTCGACCACTCCTCGGCGATCTCCGAGTTCCGCGACTCGACCTTCGTCGTCAGCGCCGCCGAGTGGCAGGACGCTGCGCACGGCTCCAAACCGTCGCTGAACGGCTACCGCCGCGCCCACTTCGACCTCGCCTTCGACTATCGGACGGTCGACTTCGACCGCGAGTCGGTCGGCTCCTACGCCACCTTCGGGCGCACCTTCGACCTCTTCGGCGACGGTTCGGTGCGGCTCGCCTTCACCCCTGGCCACTCGGCCGGGCACTGCTCGGTGGTCTGCCGGCTGGCGGGCGACGACTTCGTCATCGGCGGCGACGCGATGTACATGGCGGGGCAGCTCGACGGCACCGAACCGCTGGCCCCGCGCCCCTTCGACGCCCACATGCTGCGCCGCTCAATGCAGGAGCTGCGGCTCTTCCACGCTCAGTTCCCGGGGGCGACGATCACGCCCGGGCACGATCCGGACTTCTATGCCCGGATCGCTCCCCGCTTCGAGTAGCGACCCCCTCGTACATCTCGCGGACGCGGGCGAAGATCTGGTCGGCGACCTCCTGTTGGCGCTCGCGCGAGGGTTCCACCTCGACCGGGAAGGTCATCGGCTCCCCGTACTGGACGGTGACGCGGGGGAAGCGCAGCCGCTTCCAGCCGCGCACCCCGGCCGAGCCGTGGATCGCGGTCGGGATGATCGCCACACCAGTCTCCAGCGCGATCCGGCCGATCCCCGGTTTGGCGCTGCCCAGCTCGTGCGAACGGGAGCGGCCACCCTCGGCGTAGACGAGCAGCAGCTCGCCTTGGTCGACCAGCTCGTAGGCGGTTTCGAAGGCCTTGTCGTCGCGGTGGCCGCGGCGGACCGGGAAGACGCCGCCGACCTTGAGGATGTAGGTGAGGACCGGCGGACCGAAGAGCTGGGACTTGGCCATGAAGCGGACCTTGCGCCAGAGGTAGACGCCGACGAAGAAGTGGTCGGCCTGGCTGAAGTGGTTGGGGGCGAGGACCGCGGCGCCCTTGCGGGGGACGTTCTTGCGGCCGCTCGCGGTGACCCGGTAGAGGACGATCGTCGGGATCGTGACGACGATTCGGGCGAGGGTGTAGGTCCAGCCCGCCCCCTTGCGCGCCGACTCATGGAACTGGTCGAAGTACTCCGCCGGGCGGTCATCGAGGTACACCTGTGGCTTCATCTCGGGCATCGGCAAGGCAGGGACCAGCCCGTCCCCGTGGTCGTTCGTACTCTCGGCGGCGGGCGCGGTTACGGGCGCGCCGCGGGACCCGACGAACGGCGGGTGTGGAGCGAAACTGTCGCTATGCGACAGAAAGTCTCCACGGCTCAACGTCGCAGCGCTCGGGAGGTGGTGACGAGGGCGAAGTCGCGGAGCTGGACGGCGCGGTGCAGGAAGCCGGCGGCGTCGCGGCCGGTGGCACGGTGGGAGAGGTCGATCTCGTACTCGCCCACCCGGTAGCCGGCGCGGACCGCGTCGACGGTCATCCCGATCTCCATGCCGAAGCCGCGGGCGAACGGGAGGACGGCGCGCAGGGCGTCGGCACGGAGGGCGCGCTGGCCGGAGATCGGGGCGCGCGCCTCGAAGCCACAGAGCCGCCGCTCCGCCCAGCGGGCGAAGCCGAGGGCGACGCCGAAGCCGCCGCCGACCCGCCGCGCGAACTCCGCCACCGCGAGGTCGCACTCCCCCACCCGCACCGCGTCGACGAGCGGCCCGAGGCGCCCGGCACTCTCCCCGAGGTCGCCGTCGCAGAGCAGCACCAGGCGCGGCGCGGGATCGGCGCTCAGCGCCGCCTCGCAGGCCGCGGTCATGTTGCCGCCCTTGCCGTGGGCCTTGCGCCGGGTCACCACCTGCGCCCCGGCGACCATCGCCCGCTCGCCGGTCCCGTCCTTGGAGGCGTCGTCGCCGACCCAGACCGCCGCCCCGGGGAAGGCCTGGCGGACCGCCACCACGGTCGCCGCGATCCGCTCCGCCTCTTCGTGCGCGGCGATGACCACGGCCAACCCCGCGCCGCCTGGCGACGGCTGGGTTGAGGTTGGTTCCGGCGGCGTCCCCATCGCCGCCCATTCTCGCCTCGGCGGCGGCTATTGTCCTCGCCGATGCCGAACATCGAGGCACACATCACCGGCAACATCTGGAAAATCGAGGTCGCGGTGGGCGACTCCATCAGCGAGGGCGACACCGTCGTCATCCTCGAGTCGATGAAGATGGAGATCCCGGTCGAGGCCGAGGATGACGGCAAGGTGAGCGAGATCCGTTGTGCGGAGGGCCAAGCGGTGAGCGAAGGCGACGTCCTCATCGTGCTCGAGTAGGTCGGCGATGCCGGGGCGCTCGGCC
Organism: uncultured Solirubrobacterales bacterium; assembly: GCA_963795675.1. Taxonomy (GTDB): domain Bacteria; phylum Actinomycetota; class Thermoleophilia; order Solirubrobacterales; family 70-9; genus VAYN01. Next base: position 47,679 of record CAWCJB010000003.1, on the reverse strand, counting down.
GGGGGGCCCGAGAGCGAGGCTGGAGGCGGCGCGGCGGAGCGGCTGGCGGGCGGCAAGCTACTGCTCGACCGACCCGCCGAGGCGGTGGCGCGACTGCGCATCGCCAACCCGGAGCGCCGCAACGCGCTCGACCAGGAGATCCTCGCCGCGATCGCCGCGACGCTGCCCCGGCTCGACGACGGGATCGCCACCCGCTGCGTTCTGATCACCGGCACACCGCCCCTCTTCTCGGCCGGCTACGACATCGCCGAATTCACCGAGGAGGCCTTCGCGGACGAGGCCGAGGCGCTCGTCGCCCATCCTTTCCAGGCGGCGATGGAGGCGATCGTCGCCCACCCCTGGCCGACTGTCGCCGCGATCAACGGCCTCTGCCTCGGCGGCGGGCTCGAGCTGGCGGTCAGCTGCGACCTGCGGATCGCCGCCGCCGGGGCGAAGCTCGGAATGCCACCCGCCAAGCTCGGCCTCGTCTACGGCCACACCGGGCTGCGCCGCTTCCTCGAGACGATCGGCCTCCCCCGCACCCGCGAGATGTTCTTCACCGGTCGCAATTTGACCGCCGAGGGGGCGGAGCGGATCGGGCTGGTCAACGAGGTGGTCGCCGACGACGAGATCGAGGCCGCCGGGGTCCGGCTGGCGGGCGAGATCGCCGGCGCGGCGCCAATCTCCACCCGCGGCAACAAGCGGATGATCGACGTGCTCACCGCCAACCCGGTCCTCTCCCCCGCCCAGGAGGAGGAGCTGGTCGAGCTGCGCCGCGCCTGCTTCGGCTCGGCCGACTTCCGCGAGGGCGTCCGCGCCTTCGCCGAGAAGCGGCGCCCGGTCTGGACAGGGGAATGAGGACGCGCGGGCCACTTCGGGACGGCCGCTAGCGATGCCCCGCAAAAGCGCCAAAGCCCGCCGCGAAGAGCTCGCGTCGAGCGACCCGGTGATGGCCGATCTGATCGAGCGCCTCGGCCCGCTCGACTTCGCCACCCGGCTGCGCCGGCGCAAAGAGGAGCGCCCCGCCGACGCCTTCGGCGCGCTCCTGCGCTCGATCGTCGGCCAACAGCTCTCGACCAAAGCGGCACGGGCGATCTACCTGCGGATGCTCGACCTCTTCGACGGCCCGCCGACCCCGGAGGCGATGCTGGCCCTCTCCGAAGACGAGCTGCGCGGGGTCGGCTTCTCGCGGCGCAAGGTCGAGTATGTCCACGATCTCTCCGCCCGGATCCTCGACGGCGAGCTGGAGCTGGACCGGATCGCGGGCCTCGGCGACGAGGAGGCGATCGAGGAGATCTCGGCGGTGCGCGGGCTCGGCCGCTGGACTGCGGAGATGTTCCTGCTCTTCCACCTCGGCCGACCCGATGTCATCTCAGGAGGCGACCTGGGGATCCGCAAAGCGATCATGGTCGAGTACGGCCTCGGCGGGATGCCGACGCCGAAGGAGGTCGAGGAGAGGGCCGTGCGCTGGAGCCCGAACCGCAGCCTCGCCGGCCTCTACCTCTGGGAGTCGCTCCACGCCGTGCCTGATTAGGCACGCGCCGTTACCCGAACCCCCATTACGCATTAGCCCAAACGTCCGGCAAGTCGGCACCCATCACGAATGGTTCGGGCCGAATCGCCGAAGATAGACAAATGCGCCTTCGTTTTTGGATCGGACTCGTCGCTGCGATCGTGGTCGGGGCCGGCGCCGTGATCGGTGCCGTCCTCGCCTACCAGCACGACGAAAACGAATTCCACACCCGCCAGAAGGAAGAGGCGGTGCGGGCGGCGCGCCAGGCGCAGTCGGTGGGGGCGCTCTCGGTCGGCGAGCTGGCCGCCGCGGCGGCCTTCATCAAGGCCGACGGCGACCTCTCAAAGCACGAGTTCGCGATCATCGGCCAGTCGCTGGTCAGCGAAAACGTGCTCCACGCGGCAGCCTTCGTCGACGTCGTGCACAGCTCCGAACGGGCCGAATACGAACGCCAGCAGGGCTTCCCGATCGTCGAACGCGGTGCCGGCGGCAAGCTGGTGCGGGCGAAACAGCGGGCGGTCTACTACCCGCTCACCTACACCGCCTCGCACGACGACCAGCTCGCCGCCCAGGCGCACGGCTTCGACGTCGGCACCGACCCGGCTCGAGCTCCCTACCTGATGCGCGCCGCCGACGACGGCCGTGCCACCACGACCGGGGTGATCCCGCTGCTGGTCGGTGGCACCGGGATCAACGTCTACCGCGCGGTCTACCGCGACGGCGCCCCGACCGCGACCGTGGCCGAGCGCCGCCGGGCGCTGGTCGGCTTCGCGGCGGGCAGCTTCCTGCTCAAGGACCTCGCCTCGGCCGCCGTCAACACGCTGCCCAACGACACCACCGCGCAGTTGCAGATCGCCGACCACACCGTGGTCGGGCCGCAGGGGGCACTCGAAGACCCGGCCCAGGCGCGGATCAAGATCGCCGACCGCACCTGGCTGCTGGTCGTCCACGACCCTGACCGCCCGGAGGTCAGCGTGCCGATCCTCTTCGGCGCCGCGGGGCTCGCCCTCGCCGCCGTGCTCGGCTCGCTGATCTATGTCTGGAGCCGCGAGGAGCGGATGCGCAAGCTGCAGCGCGAGGCCGACGAAGACTCGCTCAGCGGGCTGCGGACGCGGCGCCGCTTCGAGGAAGAGGTGCGCGCGGCGATGGCCCGGGCGCGGCGCGACGGGACCACCGGGGCGCTCCTGATGCTTGACCTCGACGATTTCAAGTCGGTCAACGACTCCTACGGCCACCCGGCCGGCGACCGCCTGATCAAGGAAGTCGCCGCGGTGCTGCGCCGGCGCACCCGCGAGGGCGACGTGCTGGGACGGCTGGGGGGCGACGAGTTCGCGGTGGCGTTGCCGAGCTGCCGGCCCGACGAGGCCGGCGTGGTCGCCGAAGCGATCGTCAGCGCGATCCACGGGCACCAGCCCGACGATCCAGACGTCGGGACGATCACGGTGAGCGTCGGCGTGGCGCTGTTCGGGGACGACCCGACGATGAGCTACGCGACCCTGGTCTCCGAGGCCGACACGGCGATGTACGCGGCCAAGGACGCGGGCGGCGACGGCTTCCGCGTCTTCCACCCCGACGCCCTCCGGGTGCACACCGGCGGGCAGCTGAACTAGGAGGGATCAGGGCGCCAGTTCGCGCCGCAGACGCAGCACCCGGCCGGCGGCAGCGAGGAACGGGGCCCGCTTCAGGCCGCCCTTGTGGAGTTGGGCGACAAGCGCCTCGTGCCCGGCGAGGGCGCTCGAGAGGCCGTCGAAGAGCAGCAGGTCATCGCCCGCCGCGGCGCCGTCGACCGCCACTTCCCGCTGACCGCCGAATTCGGCCACCGCGGTCGAGCCGAGGCTGTCGGTGATCGTCACCCCGTGGAAGCCGAGCCGGCCGCGCAGTTCGCCGGTGGCGATCCGGCGGCTGAAGGCGGCGGGGCGCGGCGAGAGCGCCGGGTAGATCGCGGTCGCCAGCATCACCAGCCTGCCCCCGGCAGCGATGTACGCGCGGTAGGGACCGATGTCGACGTCCCAGAGTTCACCCTTCGTCAGGTCGAGGCGCTGCGTTTCGAAGTCGGTGTTTTCGGTGGCGGCGCCGAGGCCGGGAAAGTGCTTGGCGGTCGCCGCCACGCCGCCCTCTTCGAGGCCTTCGGCGAAGGGCACGGCGGTATCGGCCACCCCCGGAGCGGTGTCGGCGAAGGCCCGGCCGGTGGCGGCGATCACCCCGCCGGGCCGGCCGACGTCGAGGACCGGGGCGAGGTCGACGCTGACCCCGAGGCTCCGCAGGTTGGCGGCGGTGAGGCGACCCTGCCTGCGCGCGTAGGCGGGGCCTTCGCGGCCCATCACGGCGGCCGAGGCCTGCGGCGGCCCGTCGACCCGCTTCACTTCGCCCCCCTCCTGGTCGGTCATCACCAGCAGCGGCAGGTGGGCGAGCCGGCGCGGGCGCGGCACAGCCTGGACTTCATCGATCAGCGCCCGCCCGGCGGCGCGGGTCGGGAAGTCGGCTTCGAAGAGGACGACGCCCGCCACCTTGCCCTTGGCGATCGCCTGGCGCAGTTCCGGGGTCAACCCGGTGCCGTCGATCGAGACGACGATCCGCTCGCCCGCCAGTTCGCCCGGGCGGAGCGTCTCGGCGAGCGTCGGCGTCGATTCTTCGGTCGAGCCCGTCGTCGTCGATCCCCCCGCGCCCGCGGCCGCGGTCGATCCTTGGCCCGCCTGCCGGGCCGTAGGTCGACCGCCCGAGCCGGAGCTCCCGACCACCGCACCGACGGCGAAACCGGCAACGGCAAGCGCCGCCAACACGCTCAGGGTGAGCCGCCGGCGCCGCACCCTGTCGCTCTCCATAAGGCCGATGCTAGCCCCGGATGGCACGTATCCGCGCGGCGTCATAGCCTTGGAGCTGTCCGGACCCGCAGGAAAAGGAACGTCATGCCCCCTCTGATCACCCCCGACGAAGCCCTCGCCCTCGGCGCCCTCACCGACCGCGCCGCGATCGAGGCCCTGGTGGAGCGCGCCTGGGCGCTGCGCGTCGAGAACTTCGGCGACTCCACCGACATGTGCTCGCTGGTCAACGCCAAGTCGGGAGGCTGCGCGGAGGACTGCGGCTTCTGCGCCCAGTCCCGCTACGCCGACGCCGACACGGTGATGCACGCGATGATGGAGCCCGAGCAGATCCTCGAGCACGCGAGGGCCGCCGAGGCGGCGGGCGCCCACCGCTTCTGCATGGTCACCCAGGGCCAGGGGCTCTCGAAAAGGGACTTCCAGAAGATCCTCGAGGGCGCCGAACTGGTCGCCGAGAAGACCAACCTGAAGCGCTGCGCCTCGATCGGCCACATGTCCACCGAGCGGGCGAAGGCCTTGAGGGAGGCGGGGATCCAGCGGGTCCACCACAACGTCGAGTCGGCCGAGAGCTACTACCCCGAGGTCTCCACCACGGTCCGCTACGAGGGCCGCCTGCGGACGATCCGGGCGGTCAAGGAGGCGGGCCTGGAGACCTGCGTCGGCGGCATCCTGAACCTCGGCGAGACCGAGGCCCAGCGGGTCGAGATGGCCTTCGAGCTGGCCGAGATCGACCCCACCTCGGTGCCGATCAACCTGCTGATCCCCAAGGAGGGGACCAAGTTCGGCGAGCGCGAGGTGATGGAGCCGATCGAGGTGGTCAAGTGGATCGCGATCTTCCGCCTGATCATCCCCGGCGCCCTCTTCCGCCTCTGCGGCGGCCGGGTCGAGAACCTCGGCGACCTCCACAAGCTCGCGGTCAAGGCGGGCCTCAACGGCGTGATGATGGGCAACTTCCTCACCACCCTGGGGGCCGAGCCGGCCGAGGACCGGGCGATGTTCGAGGAGCTGGGGCTCAACGTGGCGCGCCAGCCCGACAACGGCTCCAACCCCCGTCCCGACAACCGCTCGGGCCGGCTCGAGGGCACCACCCCGAGGACCCCGATGGAGACCCTGATCGACCACCAGGACGAGGCGCCGATGTGGGACCCGTCGACGCAGCTGCGGGTCGTGAGGAAGGGCGGGCGGGCGCCGAAGTACCCGAGCGCGGCGTAGGTGGCGCGGCGGTGACCGACGTCGCGGCCCGGCTCGAGGAGCTGCGCGAGCGCGGCCTCTACCGGCGACTGCGGCTGATCGAGGGGCCGCAGGGCCCCCGGGTGCTCCTCTCCGGGCGCGAGGTGCTGCTGCTCTGCTCCAACGATTACCTCGGGCTGGCCGCCGACGACCGGGTGCGCGAGGCCGCGGCCGAGGCGGCGCTGCGCTGGGGCGCCGGGGCCGGGGCCTCGCGGCTGATCAGCGGCAACATGCAGCCCCACCGCGAGCTGGAGACGCGCCTTGCCGCCTTCAAGGGCTACGAGCGGGCACTCCTCTTCGGCTCCGGCTACCTGGCGAACATGGGGACGATCGCGGCGCTGGCCGGGCCGGGCGAGACGGTCTTCTCCGACGAGCTGAACCACGCCTCGATCATCGATGGCTGCCGGCTCGCCCGGGCGGAGACGATCGTCTACCGCCACAACGACGTCGAGCACCTGGAGTCGCTGCTCCGCGAGGCCGCCGGGACGCCATCGCTGATCGTCACTGACGGGGTCTTCTCGATGGACGGCGACGTGGCGCCGCTGCCCGAGCTGCTGGAGCTGGCGCGCCGCCACGGAGCGCGGCTGATGGTCGACGAGGCGCACGCGACCGGGGCGCTCGGCCCGGGCGGCCGCGGGGCCGTGGCCGCCGCCGGGCTCTCGGGCGAGGTCGACGTGATCGTCGGCACGCTCGGCAAGGCGCTCGGCTCCTACGGCGCCTACGTCTGCGCGAGCACCGAGACCGTCGACTACCTGGTCAACCGGGCGCGACCGTTCATCTTCTCGACGGCGCCGCCGCCGCCCGCGGTCGGCGCCGCCCGCGCCGCGCTCGGCGTCCTCGAGGCCGAGCCGGAGCGGGTCGAGCGGCTCGCCGCCAACGCGCGGACGCTGCGCGAGGGGCTCGCCGCCGAGGGCCTCACCGCGCCCGCGTCGATCACCCAGATCGTGCCGATCCGCGTCGGCGAGGCCGAGCCGACGATGGACCTCTGCGAGCGGGCGCTGGAGCGCGGCGTCTTCGCCCAAGGAATCCGCCCGCCGACCGTGCCCGAGGGCTCCTCGCGGCTGCGCTTCACGGTGATGGCGACGCATGACCCCGACGACCTGCGCCGCGCCGCCCACCAGGTCGGCGAGGCGGCGCGTGAGATCGGCCTGCTGAAGTCCGCGACGATCGTCGCCTGATGGCGATCTCGCGCGGCGTCTGGAAATTGGCTGAGCAGAATCTGGGCGGCGAGGAGTCGGCCCGTGAGTCGCGGGCGAGCGGCGTCTTCGTCACCGCGACGAGCACCGAAGTCGGCAAGACGATCGTCGCCGCGGCGCTGGCGCGCACGCTGACCGGAGAAGGCAAGCGCGTCGCGGTGTTCAAGCCGGCGATGACCGGGATGGACGAGTTCCCGGAGTACGACGAAGCCGAGGCGCTGGCCGCCGTCGCCGACACGGTGATCGCCACCGGGAGCGGCCTCTGGCCGTCCGCGGCGGACCTTCCCGACCACGCCACGCTGCGTGCCGCCGCGCGCTCTTCGCAGAGCGACGACGAGATCTCCCCGTACCGCTTCGAGCCGCCGATGTCACCGCACCTGGCGGCAGGGCTGGCGGGGATCGAGATCGACCCGGAGCGGGTGATGAAAGCGGCGCGCGCCGCGTCGGCCGACGCCGACGCGGTCGTGGTCGAGGGCGTCGGCGGGCTGCTGGTCCCTCTCTCCCCCACCTGGACCGTGCGCGCGTTCGCGGTCGAGCTCGGCTACCCGCTGGTCGTCGTCTCCCCGCCCGGCCTCGGGGCGATCAACCACACCCTGCTAACGGTCGAGTCGGCCCGCTCGGTCGGCCTCAAAGTAGCCGCGATCGTGATCAACCCGTGGCCCGAGGACCCGACCCCGATCGAAGCCGACAACCGCGAGACGATCGCCGCCCTGTCCGGCGTCCCGGTCCTCACCCTCCCCCAGCTCGACCTCACCCGCCCCGGCACCTGGCCCGAGCTTCGGCTCCCAGGTTGATGGGCCGAAAAGCGCTCTATATCAGCGCTTTTCGGCCCGTCAACACCGTCAGCCAGGGACGATCACGTCGAGGGCGCCGGGGGCGAGCTCGACGGTGAAGCCCGCCGCCTCGGCGATCGCCGCCGCGGCCTCGCGGGACTCCGGCGGCTTTTTCGCCTCCAGCAGTGCCCGCGCGACTTCGCCACGCACCGCCTTTGCCATATGCGAGACCGGCCGGCGCTTTCCCTTCATCTCGCTGAAGGCGCGTACGGCCAGCAGCTCGGCCCGCTTCGGTTTCCAGGCCGCCGAGTAGGCGCCGGAGCGCATGTCGACGACCAAGGTCCCCTCCTCGTCCGGCAGCGCCGCGGTCAGCGCCGGTCGCCAGAAGGCGGCGAGGCCGCCGGTCCCCTTCAGCCTCGCTTTCGCCGAGAGCCGGTAGTAGGGGATCCGGTCGGTCGGCCTGACCACGCCCCAGAGGGCCGAGGCGATCAGCACCCGGCCCTGGGCGCGCTTCGGCAGCTCCGGCAGCCGCAGGCGGTCGTACAGCACTCCCGTGTAGACCGCGGCGGCCGGGCCCGCCGGGGCGGAGCTCAGCTCCGCGTCAACGGCGACCTCGCCCGCCTGGCCCGCCGACACCGCGAGCATCGACACCGCCCGGGCGAGCGGCACCTCCGCGAGCGCGGCGAGCGCCGCGAGCAACTTCTGCCTCGACTCCGTCAGCTCGCCGGCGTAGGCGAGCGCTTCTAGTTGCACTGGCGCGCCGCTCGTCGGCGCGGTCTTCCCCTCCGAGGGGGGTAAAAGAATCTGCATCGGTGCAGGACATTAAGCCTCCTTCAGGTGCTCATACGTGGTGGCGATGTCCTCGCGGTCCATCAACGACTCGACCGCGGCGTCGAGCTTGTGGCGCTGGGTGGCGGTCAGGGTCGAGGCGAAGGCCTCGAGCCCGTTGCGCTTCACCGTGGTCAGCTTGTCGACCAGGCGCTTGCCGTCCTCGGTGATCCGGACGACGCGGACGCGGCGATCGGTCGGGTCCTCGACCCGGGTGGCGAGGCCCTTCTTGACCAGGCCGTCGAGCGCGCGGCTCATCGCCGGCAGCGAGGAGCCGAGCAGCTCGGCCAGGTCGGTGACCTGCCAGGTCGGGGGACAATTGCCGAGGCCGCCGAGCTCGAGCAGCGCCTTGCACTGCGTCGTGGTCAGGCCGCTGTCCTCCACCACCCGCAGCTGGTTGCCGCGGTCGTAGAGGAAGACGTGGCGCATCAGCGCGCAAATTCGGGCGGCCGTGTCACGGGCCTCCGCCGGAACCTCCGCGGGCGCATCGGCCGTGGCGGGCCGCTCGATCGCTTTGACATCGCTTACTTGCATCGCGGTAATTGTTGCATCAACGCAACCATTCCGCAAGTGCAATGGTTGCCCGCCTGAGAGTTTCCCCGTCCGGGTGGGTGGCGGCCGCGTCGCCGGGGCGCCGGAAACTGCCGGGGATTAGGGTCGGGAAGATGAGCGATGCCGCCCGCCTCAACCGGCTCGACCAGCAGTTCGTCTGGCACCCCTTCACCCAGCAGCAGGGGTGGAGCGAGGAAGTGCCGCTGATGATCGAACGCGGCGAGGGCGTCTACCTCTACGACGTCGAGGGCAACCGCTACATCGACGGCACCGCCGCCCTCTGGTGCAACGTCCACGGGCACCACCACCCCGACCTCGACCGCGCCGCCCGCGAGCAGTTCGACAAGGTCGCCCACTCGACCATGCTCGGCCTCTCCCACCCCGGGGCGACCGAGCTGGCGGCGCGCCTGGTCGAGATCGCGCCGGAGGGGCTGACCCGCGTCTTCTACTCCGACTCCGGCTCGACCGCCGCCGAGATCGCCCTGAAGATGGCCTTCCAGTACCACCAGCAGCGCGGCGACACCGCTCGCAACCGCTTCATCCGCATGCGCGAGGCCTACCACGGCGACACGATCGGCTCGGTCTCGGTCGGCGGCATCGACCTCTTCCACGCCACCTACCGGCCGCTCCTCTTCGAGACCCTGGCCGCCGAGCCCGGCGACGCCGACCAGATGGAGCAACTGCTGAGCGCCCACGAGGGCGAGGTCGCGGCGGTGATCATGGAGCCGCTGATCCAGGGCGCGGGCGGCATGATCGTCCATCCCGACGGCTACCTGCGCGCGGTCCGTGAGCTCTGCGACCGCCACGGGGTGCTGCTGATCTGCGACGAGGTGGCGACCGGCTTCGGCCGCACCGGGACGATGTTCGCCTGCGAACGCGAGGGGGTCTCCCCCGACTTCCTCTGCCTCGCCAAGGGGATCACCGGCGGCTACCTGCCGCTGGCGGCGACGCTGACCACCGAGGCGGTCTACGACGCCTTCCTCGGCGCCCCCGCCGAGGCGAAAACCTTCTTCCACGGCCACACCTACACCGGCAATCCGGTCGCCTGCGCGGTGGCGCTGGCGAACCTCGACATCTTCGAGCGCGAGCGGACGATCGAGAAGCTGGCACCGAAGATCGAGCTGCTCGAACGACGCCTCGCCGAGATCGCCGCGATGCCGGGGGTGACCGAGGTCCGCTCGCGCGGGGTGATGGTCGGCATCGATCTCGGCGCGCACGACCCCGAACTGCGGCTCGGCCACCGGGTGACCCTGGAGGCGCGCAAGCGCGGCGCCCTGGTGCGGCCGCTCTCCGACGTGATCGTGCTGATGTTCCCGCTCTCGATCACCGAGGCCGAGCTGGAAGAACTGCTCGACATCACGGTGGCGTCGATCACCGCCGCCCTCGCCTCGCTCCCGTCCGGGCAGCCCGCCGCTTAGCGCCCGTCGCTCCCCGTGCGCTCCGCCGTGCGTTCGCAGTTAGCCACAACAGTTGTGGCTAACTGCGAACGCACGGCGAGGTGGGGAAGATTCGCCCTGTGATGGATCAGTGGCGGCGCCGTAGTAGGGGCGTGAGTCAGACTGCGGTCGCAGAGGCGAGGGAAGCTCCGGGTGAGGCCGAGCTCGCTTTCGAGCGGCTCTACCGCGCCAGCCGCGACGACCTCTACGCCTACGTCGCCAGCCTCCTGCGCGACGGCCCGGCGGCCGAGGAAGTGACCGCGACCGCCTTCGAGCGCGCCTATCGCAAGCGCCGCCGCTTCGATCCCGACCGGGGCGAACCGCGCGCCTGGCTCTTCGGCATCGCCCGCAACGCGGCGCTCGACGAGCTCCGCCGCCGCGGTCGCCAGGCCGAGCTGGCCGCCGAGCCCGCCGACCTCGACGGCGCCGCGGTCGAGGCAGGCGCCGAGAGCTCCGAGCGGCGGCTCGCCCTGAAAGCCGCCCTCGCCCGCCTCGAACCGCGCGAGCGCGAGCTGATCGCGCTCAAGTACTTCGCGGGCCTCGGCAACGCCGAGATCGCCTCCGTCCTCGGGATCAGCGAGTCGAACGCCGGCACCCGCCTGCACCGCGCCGTGACCAAGTTGAGAGAGGCCCTCGATGGATCGATTTGACGACGACACCCTGCTCGCCGAACTGCGCGAGCTGCGCCCGACGCCGCGGCCCCAGTTCGCCGCCGAGCTCGACCAGCGCGCCGCCGCGGGTTTCCCCCGCGGCGCCGACACGACCGCGTCCGTCTTCGCGCCGCTGGTCGATTGGTGGCGTGGGATGAACCCGACCCGGCGGCTGGTCCCGATCCTCGGCGTCGCCCTGGTCGCAGTGGTGGTGGCGACCGGCGCCGTGGCAATCTCGCAATCGGGCGGCGGCGCTTCCAGCGCCGAGCTGCACCGGGAAGGGGGCGGCTTCCTCTCCGACCTCACGCCGGAGTCGGCGAGCTCGGAAAGCGCCGAATCCGGCGCGGCCGGCAGCGAAGCAGAATCCGCCGAAAGCAGCGCCGCGGAAGGCGGGGCCGAAGAAGCTGGAGCCGAAGAAGAAAGCGGCAGCGTCGAAGCCGAATCGACGATCGAGGCGGCCCCTGCGGTCCCCTCCGCCAAGTCCTCCGCCGGTGCCGGGCACCGCGACATCGAACGGTCCTCCTACATCGTCCTCGGCACCAAGCCGGGGGAAGTCTCCGGGGCCGCGGCCAAGGTCTACGAAGCGGTGCACACCGCCGGTGGCTACGTCCTCAACTCATCCGTGCAGAGCGGCACCGCGGGGCCGACCGGGGCGTCCTTCGAGCTCTCGATCCCGACCGCCAAGGTCAACGGCGCGCTCGCCGCGATCTCGGCGATCGCCGAAGTGCGCGAGCGCCACGACGCGACCAACGACATCACCGCGCCGACCGTCTCGGCCGCCGAAGAACTGGCCGACTCGAACGCGACGATCGAAGGTCTGCTGAAGCAGTTGGGCGAGGTGGAAACCGAAGCCGAACAGGAATCGGTCGAAGCGCGCCTGCGCGAAGAGCGCCGCCACCATGCCGCGATCCGCGCCTCACTCGACCACCTGCACCAGCGCGCCTCGATGTCGGAGGTCAGCGTCCGCATCGTCACCAACCACGGCGCCGGGGTCACCCCGCCGTCGTCGGGCAACGGTGACTGGGGCGTCGGCGACGCGCTCCACTCCGCCGGCCACATCCTCACGATCGCCGCCGGCGTCGTTCTGATCGGCCTCGCCGTGCTCGCCCCGTTCGCGTTGATCGCGCTCGTCTTCTGGGCCGGCAACCGCTTCCGCGTCCGCCGCCTGCGCGAGCGCACGCTCGGGTAGCGCATAGGCTCTCCCCCGTGGGAGCCGAGAGCCAGCTGAACCGCGGCGAGCCCGCGACGCCGCGCCCGGCCGCCTCGGTCGTCCTCCTGCGGCGCGGCGGCAAGCACTCCCAGCGCGCGCTCGAGGTCCTATTGCTGCAGCGCAACCCCGCCGCCGCCTTCTTCCCCGGCGCCTGGGTCTTCCCTGGCGGCGCCGTCGATCCCGAGGACGGCGAGGGGCCCGACGGCTTCCGCGCCTGCGCCCTGCGCGAGCTCCGCGAGGAGTCCGGGATCGAGCTGCCCGCGGAGGAGGAGCTGATCCCCTTCTGCCGCTGGATCACCCCGGAGATGGTCTCGAGGCGCTTCGACGCCTGGTTCTTCATCGCCCTCGCCCCCGCCCACTCGCCCCCCGAGGTCGACGGCGGCGAGATCGTCGACGCGCGCTGGTTCGAGCCCGCGGCGGCGCTCGCGGGCGCCGACGAGGGCGAGCTCAGCCTCGCCTTCCCGACCCGGGTCCAACTCGGCTGGCTCGCCGAACACCCGAACTCGACCGCGGCTCTCGCCGCCTACCGCGGCCGCTCGGTCGAGCCGCTGCAGCCGGAAGTCGTCGGCGAAGGCGAGGACATCCGCATCGTCCTCCCCGGGATCGCCGACTCGCGCGAACTCAAGAACCTTGCCGAGGAGTTCCGGCCGCGGGACTGACCGCGTCGGGAAACGGTGCCAGCCCGGCGTGCCAGGGGCCGGGCCGGTAGGTGTGGATGCCGCTCTCCTCCATCTCCGACTGGATCCGCCGGAACAGCTGGCCGGCGTTTTTCAGCGCCAGTTTCAGTTCTTCCTCGGAGCGCTCCTTCAGTCGCCAGAGGAACCAGAGCTGGCGGTCGTTGACGCCGAAGCTGATCTCCCCGTTCATCGTCGTCACCCAGGCGAGGAAGCCGGGACCGAACAGCTCGCGCAGGGCGACCGGGTCGAACTCCTTCGGCACCGTGGTCCAGAAGCGCTTGTTGAAGTCGAGCGACTCGAATTCGACCTTGCGCGAGAAGCGCTGCTGGACGTGCTCGGTGCCCTCGATCGACTCGACGTTGAAGGCGGGGACGACCTGGGCCAGATCGGGCATGTGGGCCTTGGCGAGGATCGCGGTCGGCAGGATCGCCTTGTCGAAGAAGCCGCCGACCTGACGTTCGTCAGCGTCGCAGGAGGCCCCCCAGAAGCCCTCCACCAGCTGCCCCGTGAGGCGGTTGACGCCGCCGACGCAGAGAGCGACCGGCCCGTCTTTGGGATTGATCCCGCCGACCGGCTCGTAGGTGACTTCGTGGCGCTCGCCGTAGCGGCGCACCAACTCGGTCCAGTCCTGCGCTTCCTGCTTGGCGCCCATCCCTTGATCCTACGGCGCTAAGGTTCCGACAAGCCGATCGAACCCCCATAGGGAGAGTCAATGGTCATCGTCATCATCGTCGTCGTAGTTCTGATCCTGCTCGCGGTCTTCTATTACATCGCCAAGCGCAACGGGATCATCGCCAGTCGCAACCGCGTCGACGAGTCCTGGAGCGGAATCGACGTGCAGCTGAAGCGCCGCCATGACCTGGTGCCGAACCTGGTCGAGACGGTCAAAGGCTACGCCTCGCACGAGAGCAAAGTCTTCGAAAAAGTCACCCAGGCGCGCGCCGATTCGATGGCCGCGACGAGCGTCCAGGACACCGCCACCGCCGAGACCAAGCTGACCGGCGCGCTCACCGACCTGCGGGCGGTCGCCGAGAACTACCCGGACCTGAAAGCGACGGAAAACTTCCAGCAGCTGAGCCGGAACCTGTCGGAGCTGGAGGACGAGATCCAGGCCTCACGGCGGATCTACAACTCCAACGTGCAGTCCTACAACACCGACATCCAGCAGTTCCCTGGGTCGATCATCGCCAACCAGGGCAACTTCACCGCGCGCCAGTACTTCGAAATCGAAGACAAATCCGAGCGCGATCCGGTGGCGGTCAGCTTCGATCCCAAATAAGGGAAAAGAAAAAGAGGAAAGAGGAAAAAGGTGGAGGTGTCGACCAAAGAAGCGACTCTCTGGATCTGCGAGAGCTGCGGCTTCATCTACGACCCGGCGATCGGCGACCCGGACGGGGGCATCCCCCCCGGCACGGCGTTCGAGGAGATCCCCAAGGACTGGTTCTGCCCGGTCTGCGGGGCGCGGACCTCGGACTTCCGCCCGCTCGAGCCCGGCGAGGCTTAGGTCGCGGGCGCAAGCTTGCTTCGGCCTGAATCTCGGCCAATTTTTCCCTGATGTAGGGTTGGCCAGTGAGCCAGTTTGATGTCGACTGGGTGGTCGTAGGGAGCGGTTTCGGGGGCTCTGTCTCCGCGCTGCGCCTGGCCGAGAAGGGCTACTCGGTCCAGGTGCTCGAGTGCGGCAAACGCTTCCGCGACGAGGACTTCCCGAAGTCGACCTGGGACCTGCGCCGTTACTTCTGGGCGCCGCGGATCGGGATGAAGGGGATCTTCCGCCTCACCCAGTTCCGCGACGTCGCCGTGGTCAGCGGCTGTGGCGTCGGCGGCGGCAGCCTCGGCTACGCCAACACGCTCTACGTCCCGCCGACCGAGTTCTTCAAGGATCCCCAGTGGTCCGACCTCGAGGACTGGGAGCAGACCCTGGCTCCCCATTACGCGGAAGCGCAGCGGATGCTCGGCGTCGTCCAGGTCGAGAATGACGACCCGGCCGACCAGCTCCTGCGCGAGCTGGGTGAGCATCTCGGGGTCGGCGACACTTACCAGAAGACCCCCGTGGGGGTCTACCAGGAGAACCCGGGCAAGACCGTCCCCGACCCCTTCTTCGGCGGCGAGGGACCGGACCGGACCGGCTGCCTGCAGTGCGGCCGCTGCATGGTCGGCTGCCCGCACGGGGCGAAGAACACGCTGGTCAAGAACTACCTCTGGCTGGCCGAGCGGCGCGGCGTGCGGATCGAGCCCGAACGGATGGTCACCGACGTGCGCCCGCTCGGCGCCGCCGACGGCTCCGAGGGCTATGCGATCACCAGCGAGCGCTCCGGCCTCCTGCCCGGCCGCGGCAAGCGCACGATCCGCGCCCGCGGCGTCGTCTTCGCCGCCGGCCCGCTGGGCACCAACAAGCTGATGCAGCGCTGCCGGCTCGGCGGCGCGCTCCCCAAGATCTCCGACCGCCTGGGCGAGCTGGTGCGGACCAACAGCGAGATGATCCTCGCCGTCACCGTGCCCGAGGACTACCCGGAAGACCTCACCCGCCGGGTCGCGATCACCTCCTCGATCTACCCTGACGCCCACACCCACATCGAGACCGTCACCTACGGGCACGCCGGCGACTCGATGAACACGCTCTACACGCTGCTGGTCGGCGACGGGACCAAACTGACGCGGCCGCTGAAGCTGCTCGGCCAGATCGTCCGCCACCCGGGCCGGTTCGCCAAAGTCATGTGGCCGAAGGGGTGGTCGAGCCGCACGATCATCGTCCTGGTGATGCAGACGCTCGACAACGCGATCGCGCTGCGGCCGAAGGTGAAGCGCAACGGCGACGTGCGGCTGCGCACCGAACAGGATCCCGAGCGCCCCAACCCGACCTTCATCCCGGTCGCCAACGAGGCGGCCGAATGGCTTGCCGAGCGGACCGGCGGGATCGCCCAGTCGAGCATGTCGGAGGCGCTCTTCAACGTGCCGAACACCGCCCACATCCTCGGCGGCGCGACGATCGGCCACTCACCCGAGGACGGCGTCGTCGACTCCCGCCAGCGGGTCTTCGGCTACGAGAACCTGCTGGTCTGCGACGGCTCGGCGGTGCCGGCCAACGTCGGGGTCAACCCGTCACTGACGATCACCGCGCTCGCGGAGCACGCGATGAGCCATCTGCCGCCAAAAGAGGAGGCGCAGCCGCGCCGCCCGGCGGGGGCGACGCAGCCGGCCTAGCCGCTAAGCGGCCGCGTACAGCTGGTTGACGTAGTCCCAGTTGACGACGTTCCAGAAGGCGTCGAGGTAGGCGGGGCGTTTGTTCTGGTACTTCAGGTAGTAGGCGTGCTCCCAGACGTCGACGCCGAGCAGCGGCGCGGAGCCGTCGGAGAGCGGCGTGTCCTGGTTCGGGGTCGAGACGACCGCGAGGCCGGAGCTGTCTTTGACCAGCCAGGCCCAGCCGGAGCCGAAGCGGGCGATGCCGGCGTTTTTGAACTCCTCCTTGAAGGCGTCGAAGGAGCCGAAGGTGCTGGTGATCGCCTCGCCGACCGCTCCGGTCGGCTCGCCGCCGCCGTCGGGGCTCATCATCTTCCAGAAGAGCGAGTGGTTGAAGTGGCCACCGGCGTTGTTGCGGACCGGGCCCTGCTTGTCGCCGGGCAGGCTGGCGAGGTTGGTGAGGACGTCCTCCACCGACCGGTCGGCCCACTCGGTGCCCTCGAGCGCCGCATTCGCTTTGTCGACGTAGGCCTGGTGGTGTTTGTCGTGATGCACGCGCATCGTCGCCTCATCGATGTGGGGCTCGAGAGCGTCGTATGCGTAGGGAAGATCAGGTACCTCGAAAGCCATTCTGGTTTCCTCTCACTCGGTAATCGTGTCCTTGGAGCCTATCCAGCGGGCGCCTTCGCGAAACGCGTGGGGGGGCGCTATCAGGGTTGGCCGGCTTCCGGGACCGCGTCCGGTTCGCCGCCGGTCCATTCGACGAACCGGTACCAGGAGGGCTTCGCTTCGTACTGCTTGGTCAGCAGGCCCGCCGAGCCGCAGAATTGGCAGGTCCCCCCTTCGTCGGTCCAGGTGAACCACCAGACCCCGTTCACCTTCCACTCGGTGCGGTTTTCGGAGAGCATTTCCAGCGATTGCGAGAGCTGCTCCGCCTGGCCCTCGAGGCCGGCCTGCCAACGGGTCGGCCCATTGGCCGATCCCCAGCCCAGCTCGGTGATGTACAGCGGCGTCTTCGGGTCGCCGTTGGCGCGCATGATCCGCCGCAGGTTGCTGAGCTGTGCGCCCATCGCCTTGGCTTTCGCCACGTACGGGTGGAGCGCCACCCCGTCGAAATAAGGCTTTACGTTGCCGGCCCGGTAGACCCGCTGGAGGTAATCGCCGGAGGCGACGTTGGGCGGTATCTGGAGGGGGCGCCCGAAGAGGCCGCCGACGATCACCTTCGATTCGGGATCGGTCCCGTGCAGAGCGGCGCCGGAGATGCGGATCAGCTTCGCGTATTCGGCCGGTTCGGGAGCCTCGGCGAAACTGACGATGTTCTCCTCATTCCAGATCTCCCAATGAGTGATCGGCAGGTAATCGAGCTTCCTGTGGTCTTCCCAGAATTCCCCTTCCGGGCCGTAGCGGCGGTCCGCTTCGCGGAGGAATTTCTGCCACGCCCAGCGCTGCCAGGTGGTCTTCACGGGGAGGTCGATCGGTTCGGCGGCGACCCATTCGGGCGAGCCCCAGACGAACGGCATGATCCGCACGTTCGCTTCGGCCGCCAGTTCGACCTGCTTGTCGAAGCCGGACCAGTCGGGGCGGACCACCAGCGGGCTCGTCCGCTCGATCGCCGACCAGAACATCGGCAGCCGCACGTTGTCGACGCCGGCTTCGTGCATCAGTTCGAAGTCCTTGTGGCCGAGCGGGTTCTGCGGGGAGATGCCGACGAAGCCCGGCGGCAGGTAGGCGGACGCCGAGGCCGGCAGCGCGCACAGCACCGCCACCACCAGCAACAGCCCTAGCCTTCGCGTCATCTTGCCTGGAAACCCCCGGACCGGCAAAGTAGCGGGCGCGGTCGGCGGCCTCGCACAGGCGGCCACCGGGCTCACCGCCCCGGGCACCCGCCCTCTGCCACAATCCGCTCCTCTCGGGGCGTGGCGCAGCCTGGTAGCGCGCACCGTTCGGGTCGGTGAGGTCCCCGGTTCAAATCCGGGCGCCCCGATTGGATGGAGAGGTCCGCATGGCCCCGCATAGCCACGCAGAGCGTCTATCTGCGGAAGCCGTGCGGGGCCTTGCGGGGTGGTGCGAGGCGATTCGTGATTCATCAGTGATGCACCGCGCCTCGCCTGAGTGATTCACTCTCGCTCCGCTCGATCGCTGGCGACTCTCAAGCAAGAGCTGGCTCCCTCCCGCGGTCCTCGGCGAGGATCGGCGTCGAGGCAACCCAGGCGGCAGGGACCGTGATCTCCGTATTCGCCCACGCCTCTCTGTCTCAGGTAGCCCGCGCGGTCGCAGGCAACGAAACACCGAAGGTCGAATGCCCCGGACTCCGCCCCGCCTGCTCCTTGGCTGTACCGGGCGTCGGCGCGAAACGGGCCGGGAGCACCAACCAAATGGCCAACTTCCGACACACAAAAATTCCACACCTAGATCGACCGGCAGGACCCGTGGGGGTCTGCGCGGATGCCTAAGAGGTACAGGTGCCGGTAGTCCGACCGGAAATGCTGCGAACTGCACCGATAATTAGGTCGGATACTTCTTTACTGTGAGGTCGAGAGACTCCGATCGAGATCAAGCATCTTCCCTCCAGGAACAGTCCCTTTGCAATTCCAGAACGAACCCCGAGCTTCGCGGCGTACATATTCGTTTCAAATGAGAAGGCGACGACCTTCGAGACGCCCGGAATCTCGAGGCGCCGGAGGAGGAATAACCGGGACTGCTTTCTGGCGAGCGCTCGCAAGCCCGCGAGCTCTTCCGCCGACTCGGCCTTCAACTCCGCTTCCGCACCTGCCGGCGTTTCAAATTCGAGGACACCCGAGATTCCCGCCGCCGCGGGTTCAGGGCGACCGTGGATTCGGACGGCCGCCGCTTCAACGAAGCCCTCGGCTTCATACCGCCTGCCCTTGTCTTGTGACAGTTCCTCGCCCGAGGCACTTCGGAGGTCTGCGACGCTTCGGAAGATTTGGGCCTTCCCGGGCAGGAAACCGCTGACATCGCCGGATCTCGCCAAAAAGACAACCAGCGGGGAGCCACCTGCTGCCTCCGAGAGGCACGGCAGGGCCAAGGCTGAGAGCAGCAGCACGACGAAGGGCAGGGCGACGGTGTGCAGTGACAGGTGATGAACCCATCCCGACCGCATCAAATCTCGATCCGCAGGGACCTGTGGGTCCATTTTCGCTCTACGTCCGATCAGTATGGCCGCAGAGATTCGGTTGCGGGGGCTCGTCACAACGGTTTAAGTTGGTTTGTTTGCAGATTGCATTCCGCTTCGCGGCCTACCCGAAAGTCAGACGGTTGAGATGGATGCCCTCGGGCATCCATCCTCATCGCGTCCGGCGACGAAAAAGTCCCTTTGCCCGGCTTTTGTCGAGCCAGTAGATCACAAGGAGGGCACCCGCTACCAACACAGCATTTCGACCACGCTCCGCCGCCCCGACCGCAAAAAAAATCAGCGCGGCGAGGAGAAACGCAACTCCGATCACTCCCAGCCAATTCACCTTGAGGAATTGCTTGACGTGCGTCATGTGATCGATCAGTTTCGATTGGATCAGTCAATGATACTCATTGGATCAGCAGGCGCCCGCTTCGTGAGCGACGACCAGACCCGCACCCAGGAGCGCTATCGCTTTGCCCAGTCCCCAAAGCGCTCCCCCAACCGCGGCTCCGGTACCGTCCGTGACCGCCCCCGAAGGAATGATGGCTTTCCCGCCCGCCGCGATAATGGTGCCGCCGGCCGCAATGCCGCTGCCATGCTGGCAGCTCAGGTGTAGGGCACTCGCGATTGCATTTTGGCCGGCCGCGATTGCTTCGTTGATTTGCTTTTCCCAAGGGAGGTGGACGGGGACTGGACCAATGTTCATCCTGAAAGTCCCAAAAACTTCCTGCTTCGCTCTCCAGACCGCCCTGGCTGACGTCCTTTCTGCCTTCAAATGAGCAACGTGTGCTCGGACCTTCGCAAGTCTTTCTTGGACTATCGCCTTACATTTCTTTACGGTGCAGGTACCTTCCAGATCGAAGCCATTTACCGGGTCCTGATTCGCGTAGTCATATGGATTCGCTGAACCACCGGGAATGGGATCCGGCGTCAGAAAGCGCCCGAGTGCTGGTACGTAACTGCGAGCACCCATCTGGATCACGCCAGAGGACAGTTCGGTCCGCCGCGACTTCCCACCTAGCCAGCCGAACCTTCCTGCCCCTACTGACATCGGTTCGCCGAATTCGGAGAAGCGATAGGTAGCGAGCGGTTTCGTCGCCGTCGGACTCGAACTCGCCGCGGCGATCACGTCTCCGTGCAGGTCGGTGAGGTCGAAGGTCACCGTCCCGCTGCTTTCCTGGACGGCCACCAGTTCGCCGCCGATCCCGGGGATGTTCCGGCTCCAGGTCGAGCCGAGCGCCGTCCACGACGGGGAATCGCCAGGCCCGTCGTAATGGAAGACTTCGGTCCCGGCGACGCCGCCCGCCTGCACCCGCTGGCGCTGGCGCAGGGTCGCGTCCAGTTCGAAGCTGTTCGTGACCCCGTTCTGGGACTGGGTCGCGACCATGTCGTCGGAGAAGTAGGTCGTGCTCAGTTCTTTGCCACCGGCGAATTCCCCGGGGAGGCTCGTGATCCGACCCCAGGGATCGTAGGTGAGACCCGTGGCCTGGAGCCGATCCCCGGTGTCGTATTTATAGGTCTGGACCGACCCGCCCGTGGTCGCGCAGGGCACGAGTCCGGGTTCACGGGTCGTCTTCGAGAGGCGGTTCGAGTCGGCGTCGTAGGAATACTTCCGCGTAACGCAATTGCCGCCGCTCGGCGTTTCCCGGGCTTCTTCGAGGCGCCCGGCCTTGTCGTAGGTGTAGGAGTCGTTCACCAGGGTCCCGTTGTCGGACAGGACCTGGCCGAAGATCGAGCGTTCGAGCGTTTCTTCGAGCCAGGTGGAGGTCGTCTTCGTGTAGGAGAGCTTCGTCGGTTCGTCGACCTCGTTGAAGGTAGTCTTGGCCGTCAGCCCGTTCGGGAGGACCCGTTCGGTGAGGTTCCCGTCGGCGTCATAGGAGGCGGTAAGGGTCTCGGCCCCCGAATCTTCGAGTTTCGTCAGCAGGCCCGAGTTTTCTTCGTAGTGGAACGTCTGGCTTCCCTTGTTGTCGGAGACTTTCGATGGTCGGCCGTCGATGTCGTAGGTGGTGGTCGTCTTGTTGCCGTCCGCGTCTTCGTATTCCTTGACCCGTCCGAGCAGGTCGTACGTCGTCGTCGTGGCCTGGGTGTCGAAGCCGGTGCATTCTTTTTCGCAGACGAACTGCTGCTTGGTCGGCAGCCCGAGCAGCGGGCTGTAGACGGTTTCGGTGGTGCCGGATTTGGTGATCGTGGTGCCTCCGCCTTCGGACTTGATCTTCACGGTCCGTCCGATCGCGTCATAGGTCACGATCGTCTTCCGGAAGTTCCCGGCTTCCCCGCCAGGACTTTCGACGACTTGGGCGGGCTCCCCCAGGTAGTTGTATTCCGGATACTTGGTGACGAGCAGTTTCGGCAGACCCGACGTTTCAGGCTGCGCGGCCGGGAGGACCTGACAGGGCAGGCCGGCCCACATCACGCTCACGCATTCGCCGGTTCCGGTCGCCGAGTAGTAAATCGTCTTCGTCGTCCCGGCTTTGCCGCCTTCAGGATTCGAGGGTTGGCGCCGTTCGGTCGGCAGGCCCGTCGCTTCGTCGTATTCCGTCGTCCTCTTGATGTTCAGGTGGACCGGGGTTTTGCCCGGATCGACGGTCGTGGTCGTCGGCGCCCGGAGGTTCCAGTTGTACCCGGTCGTGGTGACCCGTTGGTCTTCGATGCTCGCGCCGACCAGGGCGCCGGTCGTCACGGTGGTCGGCAGATGTGGGTCGGGGGTGATCCCCGGCGTCATCCCCTGGTCGTATTCCACCGTCTTGTAGGCGCGCGCCTGCACGATCGAGCCGGATTCGAGCCGGACCGCGTGTATCGGCCCGCGTTCTTCCAGCAGCTCGGTGCCGTCGGCCGAGAAGACCCTCTTCGTCGAGAGTTCATTCGATCGCGCCACGGATTTGCCGCTGCCTTCGGCCAGGGCGCGGATGCGGTTCTGCGCGGAGAGTTCGCGGAAGACGTCGCCGAATTCGTTCGTTTCGGTCGTGCTGATCGACGGCGAGGACGTGCCTGCCCCGGCCGCCGTCGCCGTGTTGACCAGCTGCCCTTCGACGTCCATGTAGTAGACGGTCGCGTGCGTATACGTGGACGGTGGCGTCGACGGCACCTGGTCGGGCGGGAACACCGCCGTCGCGTCCATCGGCGGGTCCTGCTGGCCCCATTCGGCCGCCTTCGCCGGGCTCATTTCATACGGCGCCCCGGCGCCGCTCAGCGGCACGCCGTAGGCGATCGTCGTCTGTGCCACCGTCGGGCTCGTCAGCAGGCTCGCCCTCTTCACGGCGACGAGGCGGCCGAATGGGGTCTCGCCTTCCGCCGATCCGTATTCCAACGTCCAGGGTTCCTGCCCGGGCGGCGTGATCGTATGGAGCTCCCCGGCCCCCGCTTCGAAGGGGTAGTAGGTGTAGCTTTCTATCAATTCATTCGGGGAGAGTCGCGGATCCCACTCTTCGACCAGTCTGCCTTCGGCACCTTTGTATACGTACTTGGCGACTTCCCAGTGCCCCATCGTGGTAGGACCGGTGGCCGCCCAGTAGGTGAGCGACGCCAGGCGTTCTTTGGCGCCCAGCGTCGCCCCCCATTTCGACTCCGGCAGGTAGCTGAAGCTGAGGACGCGACAGCCGACATGTCCCTCGGCGGATTCGTTCGGCGGGCATTCGACGCCGGGCGCCGTCGGGCCGATCTCGAGGCTCAGTCGCCTCGCGCCTTCGACGAAGGCGTAGATCATCTGGGTCTTGTTCCCGGAGCCACCGGTCTGGGCGTAGGCGGCCGGTATGTATTCGTGTTCGCCGGAGCCTTTGGTGAACGTGGTCCGGCCGCCGCCCGGTTCGGAGAGGATGAGCTGTGCGCCTCCTTCGGCTTCGACGAGGGTCCATCCGGAGAGTTCGGAAGGCATCACGAACGAGCTCCCGTTCTGTTCGACCGCGACCGTCTGCCCTTCCGCAGTGGTCAGGAGGGCGTAGTGGTAGGTCAGGGTTTCGGTTTTGAATTCTTCTTCGCCGACTTCTTCTTCCCATTCTTCGGTGAAGGTCTTGAGTTCGATCTTCTGCCACGACGAGCCTCCGGCCGCTTCGACGGTCGCGCTCGGGGCCCAGCCCGGTCCGAGCAGACCGAAGGGTTCGGCCAGCGCTTCCCGCGAGTTCATGGTGCGGCCGAATTCCAGGGCGCCGCCATAGCCCGGGATCGAGACGTCGGTCGTGCTCACCGCGAGGTTGCCCGTGAGCAGATCGACGGTCCCTGGGCCGACCTGGGTCGTGGCGTCTTTCGGCCCGCCGAGATTCCGGTCGAGCTGGACATTGACGCGTGGCGTGAACCCTTCGGCGCCCGGACTCCCGGCCAGAACGGCCCGTATTTCCTTCGGCTGTTCGTCGGCTGCGCCTTCGATCGCATCCCAGTAGACAGGCGCGCTTTCGTGTGCGCCTTCGGGAACTTCGAGGGGCCAGGCGACCGGCCCGCCGGTGGCGGTGACCACACTGCCGGCCGGGATCGTCTGCCAGGGTTCACCTTCGACGCGACGCTCCTGGAAGCTGACACCGGTCACACCGGCATGGCTCCACGACGCCGCCAGCTTGAATCGCTTGGCCGAATGCGTGCCGTCCTTCGGCGAGGAGACCTTGCTGTCGAGGGGGGCCGGCGGGACGTAGGTGACGGCGAGATACGGACGGTCGGCTTCCGGGCCGGCCGTCCCGTCGAAGAGCGCGGAACGCTGCGTGCAACTGGACGGGCCGCATTCGCGACTGTGGTCGTCGATCAGCTTCAGGATCAGACCCCTGTTGATCATCGGTAGGTCGAGCCAGGTCTGCGCGACGTTCGCGAGCCCTTCGAAATACCACCACCCCGGTCCGCTGCCCCGTTCGGAGGTCAGCACGCGGCTGCCTTCGGAGCCGAAGTCCCCGCCTTCGGTAGACCAGAGGGTCGTGGCGGTCGCGTGGCGCCAGTTCAGCGCGCTCGACCATTCCCTGGTGGCTTCCCGGACTTCCACCCCGCTGGTGTTCGAGGCCGAGGATTCCGCGTAGAGGGCAAGCGTCGCGCCGGTTATCGACGCATCTTTCGGGATCGCGCCGAGGTCGAAACGGATCGCCGAGCGCAACCATTGGTCAGCGCCGGACACCGCGGGCTGGTACTGGCCGCCGAGAAATGGTCCGCACAGCGAGAATCCTTCGCTGGTCGTCGTCCCCAGGTACGCGCAGGCTAGAGCGGAGCTCAGGTGCGTGATCGTCGGGTCGATCTTCACCGGCCACGAGAGATCCGGGTTCGACAGCCATTCTCGGCTTGCCTTGACGGTCAATATCCAATCCCCGCCGGGGACGGATTCGAGTTCATATCCGACGGCGTTCGAGATCTTCGGAGAGGTCGAGCTGTCGAACATCACGGGCGCGGGGATGACGGCGATCGGGTCGCCGGCCGGATCGCGGAAATCGATCGCCCCACCGGCGGCCATCTCGGGCTTGAGATCGCCGGAGGCTTCGAGCCGGAAGCGGTATTCGTCCGGCGCCGACGGACCTGCCAGTTCGATGTCCTCCTTGACCCCGTCCGCGAGCGGGAGGAACGAGAAGCTCGCCCCGCCACCTTCGGCGCGATAGCGGGCCGCGGTGCCTGCCAGGCTCGCGGGTTCGGTCGTGGCGTCGAGTGGCCGCTCGGAGATCCAGTGGTCGCCGACCGAGAAGCGGAGCGGGGAGGAGCCGAGGTCGTCGGGGAGCTGGACCTTGAAGCTGTTGGCGCCGTTGACGATCGAGGCGCCTTCTCGTCGGAATCCTTCTTCGATCGGGCGCCATTCCCCGTCGGGCGTCTGGTAGTTGATCGGGTTCTCGTGGATACGGGTTTCCCTGGTGCCGTCCGACCGGCGGAAGGTGACGGAGGTCGCGGTGCGGGCCGACTTGATTTCGACGCCTTCCGGCTTCTGAGACGAACCCGTACTTGGGACCGCCCCGCTCGGGCTCCCCGAACCAGTTTCGGCCTGGGAGACACCGGCTCCGTCGGCGAGAGGTGCCGATCGCAGGAGGGACACGGACAAGACAGCCGCACCCAGCAAAAGCAGCGCGAACGCGACACGACGTACTCCGGACATCCGAATCCCCTACCTCTCGATCGCTTCCATGTTGTCGAACCGAGGTCGGTTCGCGAGGCCATTGAGGACTCGAAGCAGACCCAAACAGAGTCAATGTCGTTCCGCATCCACACTTTTCGGTCGATATTTCGCGGAGCGGTCTGTCGATCGTGGACCGGACCCAGCCGCGCCCACGTCCGCTCAAACGCTGCTCAGGCCGATCGCATCGAGCACGAGCGGCCTTTTGCACGCCGGTCCGGGCTCGTAGAAGTGCTGCACGGCCCCTCCGGAGGGCCGCGCCGCCACGAGTTTCATTCCTTCGACCGCGACGAGCGTCTTCACGTGATGACTCATGGTCTGGAGGGTCACCCGGTGACACGCGGCCAGCTCCTTCGGACTCATGGGCGAGTCGGCCTCGAGCAGCGTCCGCAGTACATCCCTGCGCACACGATGACGCAGGGCCGAAAGCAGGCTCTCGGTCGTGTAGGTGTGTTGTCCGGTCAATTGCCGCCTCCCAGCCTGCAAGTTTTCGTCACAGCCCCAACTCAAGTTCTCCCGCCCTCAGCGCGGGCGGGGTCGGTCGAAGAAGGTCGGCGGCACGAACGACGAGACCGGCCTCGATCAGACTCTCGACGGCCTGATCGATCGCCGCCACCCGCTCCGGCGTTTTCTCGATCGAGGTCAACGCCCGCCTCACCTCGGACTCGGTGACCTCGGATGGGCGAGCGTCGATCAGGGCGGCGAGGACGACCGCCTCGACATCTCGTCGACCACGCCCGCGAACTGGACCTCTACCACTACCCATGTGGGGTCCGGTCTGGGCGCCTCGTACCCGCCTCGATCCCGGTTCCCGATTCGCGGCGTCCTTTCTGCGGCGGCGCCCCACTGCTAAAGCCCTCTCGGAGACGCCCGCCGGCCGTGATGCCGCCGAGCATGGAAGCTGCCAGCTCCTGCGCGGCGCGCATCGCCTCATTCATCGCCGCCTGGAACATCTCGCCGACGACAACGGCTTCGGAGATGCTGCCTGTTTTCCGGCCTCCTCGGCGCTTGCGCGTAGGTCGTCGCGTAGCTCTCGCGTGCCGGCACCGCGGGCGTCCATCGCGTCCAGCAGGTCGAGCCAGAGCGGCAGGTCGACCTCATCGAACGAGAAGTACGCCGCCTCCATCGCTTCCGCCATCACCGTCAACTCGCCGAGCGCGAATGTGTCCCATCGGCTCCGGTGCCGTTGTTCGTCCACTCTGCTCAGAACATCCGCACCCTGACGGAACTGCCGGGCCGCTCTGATGACGGCGTCGGTTCGGGTGCCAACTCGGCGCACAGTGCCACATCCTCATCGGTGATCGTCCCGCCGCTAGCCTCGCCGAGGGCGACCGTTCGCTCGCGAGCGTGGTGCTCATCGTCGGCTTCGGTGTCGATCCGCGCGAGCCCGACGAACTCCTCTGTGCTCTCCTCGTCACGGATGAAAACTGCAAATCGCATCGGGCCTCCTTCGTTCGGCGGTTCCGGTTAGAGGCCGAGCGCCCCCGACGATGGGTGTCGCATTCGGTGGAGCCATTCGGATTAAGCCCCCCGAATCCCGCCGCCTTTGGCGCTCGGCATCCGTAAACCAACGCTCGGCGGGCAGGGATATTTGAACTTCCCCGACGAGCGCGGCCGATCTAAGACCACACGCCGTACCGCAGTCAAGCGCGAAATATCAGAGCTTTTTCTGACATTTAGTGGGTTGCGTTCGAGCACTCAAGGAGATTCAATGGTCGGTGCGAGCAGGAGCCCGTTCGCATCTCCCGTTCCGTGCTTTCGAAGACTCCCTTCGTCGCGGAAACGGGATTGCTCCTTGACTGGTGACGCTCGCAAGCCCACCCCGAGGCGGTTACTGCGCGCCCGAGGGACGGCAGGGGGCAGCCCTTCAGCCAAAGGGCCCCCGCACCACGCGCCCGGCCCCTGGTCCCATCCGATCAGCGGTCGGGCGCGCCCCTTGTCGTCTCGGGTTGTGTATCTGTCGGCCCGGGCGGATCGGGCGACTCGAACGACGCGAGGCAGAAGGTGGTTTGGATCGCGTCGGCGTCCGTGCCCTCGTCCTCGATCCCCTCTTCCGACTCGCTTTTGATCCGCCTTTCCGCCTCGCTTTTGATCCGCCGCACTTTGGCGTGATGCGCGGCGTTGGAATCGCGGAGTTCTTCCCAGCCTTGAGTGTCCAGGCGCATCGGTTCGTAGAGGAGCCAGCGATCGTCCCGGGCGTCGAAGGTGTCGGCGATAATCGCGCCCTCGATCTGGACGACGAGCCCCTGTGCGACCACCCGGGAGATCTCGCGACGCTGCTCAAGGGGGGTCGCGGCCCACTCCTCGTCGCTGAAATAGGCGATGGCGTTCGCGCGATAGAAACGCTCCGTCCCGCCGCGCCGAGGGGCCGCGCGGGTTTCATAGATGGCGCCTGCCTCCTCGAGTTTCTTGAGGTGGTACGAAACGTCGGTCACCTGTTTGGCCTGCGATTTGCCTTTCAACTCGGCGATCTCCTTACCGAGCCCCTGGTGGATGAAGGTGGTCGCGCTGATCTCCCGACCGAGATCGCCGACGCCCCGGTAGTTCATCGCTTCCAATGCGCGGACGCGGATCGGATGGCGCAACGCCGCCGACGCCATCCTCGCCTGCCGCTCCCCCCTCAACGCCTGCCTCCCATTGAAAGAATCTGACCGATTGCTGGAGGCTATTCGACCATCGATCGGAGGCAGCGTCAAAATGTCAGAGAAACCTCTGACAATCGCTTGCGCGCCTTCGCGAACCCTCGTATACAGGCGGGCGTCCAGTTGCTTTTACAGGGATAAAGCGGGAGGGGGTGATGACGGAATGGAGTTGGTGAACATCTTGCCGCGCGGGGTCACCAAGGGCGCGTAAGCTCCCTTGAACAGGGACAGCCGCCCCAGCTAGCGAACGAATTTCGGGGGCGGCTCATCTCCGATCGGCGGAACAAATCGCCGCCGCGGACGACTCGCGCATCCTCGAAGGTGGTACCGCGGGTCGCCAGGTCCTTCCGTGCGAGGAAGACGCCCATTCTGACATTGCTTGGCAACCTGACCGCAGGCTGGCACGCGCACCGACCGAGGCGGCGGCGGCGGTGATCCAAAAGTGATTCACGACATTCGGTTTTGGGCTCTAACAAGCCACCCTGAACCAATCGCCCCGATGAAGCTCCTCACCCGCAGGAACTAATCAGCCCGACTAGCTGCCAACATATCCTCAGCGATGATCTGAGCTTGAGGCAGATCGCCTAGAGCGCATAGGATTTCAGAGGTCCAACTTCGGTACGACCATGGAGATCGCTCTGAATGACCGACCGGCCGCCGTCGCGCAAAGGTGCCGAGTCTCAAGGCCGACTAGCGAACAGCCAGGCAGAAACCTTCGCTCTAGAACATGAGGTTGCCGAGACCGAGCTTGTCTTTGGACTGGTCGGCGCACTCGGCACCGACATGGACCGAGTCAGTCGTGAGGTCCATCTCGCACTCGAGACTCTGAGCTACCAGACTCAAGAGATTCGCCTTAGCTCTCTCCTACGGGAAGTAGATCGAGACGATCCACTCGATAAAGACGCAAAGCTTGATGCCTATCTGGTGGCGCATATGGACGCCGGCGATCAATTGCGTTCCGACTGGCAACGCTCAGACGCCCTCGCGCTTCTCGCGATCGCGCAGATCGCTACGCAACGTGACCTCTCTCTGGAATCGGATGGGGATCTCTCCCGGCGTGCCTGGCTTCTGCGGCAGCTAAAGACCCCTGAGGAGGTGCAGACGCTCCGAGATGTCTATGGCTCGCGGTTCTTTCTCATCGCGGCCTATACCCCCGATGATGAGCGAATCGATTGGCTGAATCAGGCGATTACGGACTCCCGACGTTCGTCGGATTCCTCGAAGTGGGATGTAACCGCGGCGGAGCTCTTAGGCCGCGACCAATCAGAGACCCGACCCTACGGCCAGGATGTGCGGGATACCTTCCATCGAGCTGACCTTTTCGTGAACGCTGGCAAGGAAGCGAATCTGCGGCCTCAACTTGATCGTCTGCTCGAAATTGTGCTCGCAAATCCGTTTAAGGCTCCAACCAAAGATGAGTTTGCGCTGTTCGAGGCGAACGGCGCCGCCCGTATGTCGTCAGAGCCGGGGCGCCAAGTCGGCGCGGCGCTAGTCAATGAGCAGGGAGAGATCATCGCTTTGGGCACTAATGAGGTCCCGCGACCAGGCGGCGGGGTCTACCGAGAAGGAAGCAACGAACCCGGAGTCCCCGATCAGCGAGAGTTTCGATTCGGCTCAAGCGATGAAGAACGTGAGATCGATACCAATGATCGCGTCCAGCGGGAGATAGCCAACGAAATCGCCGGTGCGCTCAATGCCAGCGATCGACAATGGTTGCGCGAGGATGTCGACCCAGACGAGCTCCTCGGCGTAATGCTCACGACGAGGCTCGGGGATCTAACGGAGTTCGGCCGCGCCATGCACGCGGAGATGTCCGCAATCCTCGATGCGGCGCGAAACGGTCGCTCGGTTTCGGGAGCATCCCTTTACGTCACTACCTTCCCCTGTCATAACTGCGCTCGACACATTGTCGGCGCGGGAATCCGGAATTGCGTTTTTCTTGCCCCATATGCAAAGAGCCAGGCAGCAATACTCCATAGCGACTCGCTCGTCGTCGAGCGCAGTGCTCCCGACATCGCAAAGGTCTCGTTCGAACCGTTCGTGGGCGTTGCCCCCCGCCGCTACGCAGAACTGTTCACGTGGGCTCGCCGAAAGAATGAGGACGGGACCCTATTTACGTGGGATCCCAAACTTGCGACGCCACGATTGGCAGACAAGGAGGCCCGTGAGCTTCGGCAGTCTCGCCCTGCCTATCGGGTTCACGAGTACCTGATCATGTCGCTATTGAGCAAGCTCCAAGACCTACGAGGTCCGCAACTCACGCTATCCGATCCCGTCGAATAACCGAGGAGAAAGCAAGGTGTTCCACAGATGACCGGAGATCACACGCTCGCCCGCGAGATCAGGCGTAAGACCGCCGAGATAGACAGCTGGCCCACCTGGGCACAGCCTTTTGACTGCCAAGATCAACCTTATGACGAAGGGCAGGACCGGAGGTCGCGACAGACAGACGAGCCGCATCGTGATCAACCCCTGGAAGAACCTCACAAATGAATGCTGCGAATTGATCGGAATCGAGGCTCCTCGCCACGTTCCAATCTTAAGTTTCTAGGATGAGGCCAGTCCCCGGGCCCAATGCTCCGCTGCCCTGATTTCGCAGAATGATCCAAATCACCGCAATACGACTTGAAGGCTCCGTACGGCACGAGCACATCAGCTCTCTGCAATGGCGCAATACCCAAACCGGAGCCACTGGTCAAAGCACCCTTCAATCCATTGTCGAATGGCTTGAGGAGAGCAAGGCAAACCAGGCGGTGGTCGCTAATAACGGCAGCTGGGTCTATGTCGGGGTTAGGAATCCGTCGACTGGTCCCAAATATCTCAGCACCTATGGGGACGGGGTCTGGAACGACAATCTTCTCGCCCTACCTCGGTTTTGATCTGACGAATCCGGGTCTTTGAGGTACCCGGTTCAAATCCGGGCGCCCTGATACTCCTCAGCGACGGGTTCGACCCATCTGCCGCCACCTGGCGCTCAATGCCGATCGGACGGGACCCTGGCCGAGCAGAGCTCGAGACGGCCGCCGGCCGTCCGGAGTCGGTCATGCCGGACGAAATTGGCAAACCCCGCCCGGGCCAGCAGCGTCGGCAGCTCGCCCGCGCCCATGCTCCGCGTGTTGTCACGCCCGTCGACCAGTTGCAGAACGGCGAACGCGAGGCGCATCAGCGGATCCCCGGGCGGACCCCAGTCGGCGACGTGGACGCGGCCGTCTGGACGGAGCAGCCGCCGCGCCTCCCGCAGCGTCGCCAGCTTGACCGGGTCGGGAAGGTGGTGGAGCACCAGCGAGAGGACGACGCGGTCGTAGGAGCCGTCGGCGAGCCCCGGGCCCTCGACCCGGCCGGAGCGCCACTCGACCGCCTCGGCCCCCGCCTTGCGCCGCGCCCAGCGCAGGATCTCCGGGTCGGCGTCGACCCCGGTCACGCGGGCGCCGGCCGCGGCCAGTTCGATCGCCAGGGTCCCGGTCCCACATCCCAGGTCGGCCACGGCGAGAGGTTCGTCCCGCGGCAGGTCGGCCAGGATCTGGGCGACGAGGCGACCGCGGAAGGGCCGCTCGCGCATCGCGACGGCGACGATCGGGTCATAGAGGGCGACCCCGAGGTGAGGCCCGAGCGCGCGGACGATGCCCTCCTCGGCTCGATCGGGCCCGCTCATGTCCCGGCCTCGCCGGTGTCGACGACGAGTCCGCTCAAGAGCGGGTCGAGCGTGGCGGCGCGGGCGCGTCGGGCCGACCAGCCGTGGCCGGTCCGCAGGTGCATGTAGGTCCAGCCGACCATGTTGAAGAGGACGGTGGCGGTCTGCTCGACGTCGACCGCCCGCAGCGAGCCGTCGGCGACGCCGTCGCTGAGGATCCGCGCCAGGGGATCGGTGAAGACGTCGCGGGTCAGCGGTTCGGGCTCGTCGCGATGGAAGATCCCCTCGGTGCGCCCGCTCAGGGCGACGAGGAGCTCCAGGTTCTCCTCGGTCGAGCGGCAGAGCGCGTCGAAGGCGAGGCCGAGCCGCGCGGCCCCATTGCCGGTGCCGGTGAGCGCGGGCCACATCTGCCGCCGGTACTCCTCGATCCCCTGCGCAGCCAGCTGCGCCAGCAGGCTGTCCTTGTTGACCCCGCGCCGATGGAGCGTCGCCCGGTTGACGCCCGCCTCCGCGGCGATCCGCTCGAGCGTCGCACCCCCGTATCCGTGCGCCGCAAAAACCCGCTTCGCGGCGTCGACCAGGGCGGCATCGGGGGTGGACGAAGGCACGCCGAGAGCATTACATGCCTGCTGCGCTAATGCAACATCTATGTTGCAACATCAGTCGTAGACACGAAGCGCGTCCGGAAGGGCGGCGCGGGAGGCGATGCCGAGCTTGCGGTAGGCGGCATGGAGGTGGGACTCGACCGTGGCCCGGGTGACGAAGAGGGCCTGGGCGATCGCCGGGTTGGAGAGGCCTTCCGCCGCCATGCGGCAGGTGCGGAGCTCCGACGGGGTGAGGGCGTCGGCGTCCCAACGACCGCCGGCGCGGACCCGGGCGCCGCCGGCGGCGAGCTCCTCGCGGGCGGCGGCGACCAGCGGCGCGGCGCCACAGGCCTCGGCCAACTCCAACCCGGTCGAGAGCGGCTCGCGGGCGTCGGCCCGGCGGCCGGCGCGGCGCAGGGCGGCGCCGAGGGCGACCAGGGTGTGGGCTCGCTCGAGCCGGGCGGGCGAGCCGGAGAGGACCGCAGCGGACTCCGCCAGCAACTCGACCCCCTCCTCCCCGGCGGCGACGAGGCCGGCGGTGCGGAGGGCGATGCCGAGTGGCCGGCGGGCGCCGAAACGGCGGGCCAGCTCGACCTCCTCGGCGGCGCGCGCGGCGGCCTCCTCGACCTCGCCGAGCTCGCGCAGCGCCAGGGCCGCGCCCGAACGCCAGGGCAGGAAGGCCGGGTTGCGGATCCCGAACGACTCGCTCAGCTCGCCGCAGGCGAGCAGCAGCGACAGCGCCTCGGCCGGTCGACGGAGCGCCAGATGAGCCCGCCCGAGGGCGAAGAGAGCCTCCCGTGACCAGGTGTGCGGGGAGTCGGCATGAGGATCGGCGTCGGGGCCGAGGAGATCCAGGGCCTCCTCGGGCGCCCCGCGTTCGATCGAGGCCAGCGCCAGGTGGACGGTGGCGAAGCCGCGGAGCGCCTCCAGCCCCGGCGACTCGGCGGCGATCCGCAGGGCGTCGCGGCAGAGCAGTTCGGCCTCGTCGAGATTGCCGCGCAGGACCGCGGTCCAGCTGCCGATCGCGGCCGTCGCCGCGTAGGCCAGCGGCGAACCGCCACGGCGGGCGCGGTCGAGGGCGTCGTCGAAGCCCGTCGCCGCCTCCTCCAGCTCGTCGCAGATCGCCAGCATGCTGAGCGGGATCAGGTAGATGTCGGGGCTGAGCGGCTCCTCGTCGAGGAGTCGACCGCCGCCGAGCGCCGCTCGGGCAAACCCGGCGGCCTCCGCGACCGGGTCGCCCGCCGCGGTCGCCGCGTAGGCGCACTGGACGGCGACGACACGCCCCGCGGGCGAGTCCTCCGACGCCACCGCCCGGATCCGCTCGAGGTGCTCGTCGGCGACCTCGCGCAGGCCGCGGTCGGCGCGGGCGGCGGTGATCAGAGCCGCCTCCAGGCGCGCCCGCAGCTCAGCCTCCCCCTCCCCCAGCCCGGCCAGCACCGGCTCGACCCGTTCGATCACCTCACGGCCACGCCCGGCGTAGACGAGGAAGCGGGCGAGCAGAAGCGCGGCGGCGGCACGGGCCGGGCCGTCCGCCGCATCGAAGCCGGCGCGCAGGTCGTCGAGCCCGGCCGGGTCGCCCGCCACCGACTCGGCCAACCCGAGCATCGTCTGCAGGCCGGCCACCTCGGCGGCGGCGGGAGGCTCGGCCAGGGCCCGTCGCAGCAGCGGCACCGCGGCGGTCGCCGAGCCACGACCAAGCTCCCCGACCGCCGCCCCGCGCAAGCGCTCGACCACCCACGGGTCACCGGCCGGGGCGGTGTGCAGCAACTGCGCGGCGACCGCGGCGGGGCCGGCATCGGCGGCGGCGAGGAGGCGGGCGGCACGGGCGTGGTCGGCAGCGCGGCGGGCCGGGCCGAGGTCCTCGTGGACGACCCGACCGAGCAGCGGCTGGAGGAAGCGCAGCCGCGGCTCGACCGCGACGAAGCGCGCGTCGGCCAACTCATCGGCGGCGGCGACCGCGGCGGCGTGGTCGAGCCCGCCCAGCTCGGCGGCCTGGTCGAGCGTCGCCTCGCCCCCGAGCACCGCCAGCGCCGCCGCCAGCTCCCGCGCGGCCGGTGAGAGCCGACCGAGCCGCAGCAGGGTCACCGCGGCGACCCGCTGGGGAGCCAGCGAGCGCAGCCGATCGGTCGCCGCCGGCCCCGGCTCCAACCCCTCCGCCGCCAGCTCGCCGGCGATCTCGGCGACGAAATGCGGGTTGCCCCCGGTCCACTCGTGGCAGGCGCGGGCAAAGTCGGCGACCGGCACGCCGCCGTCGAGCGCCGCCAGCGCCGCCGCGGTCCCCACCTCGCTCAGCGGCTCCAGGCGGATCGTCTCGGCGACCGGCTCCACCGCCAGCGCCTCGAGCAGCGGCCGCGCCACGGTCGGCTCCCCCGGCACCCGGGCGACCACGACCAGCACCGGTAGCCGCTCGAGCCGGCGGGCCAGGTAGAGCAGCCAGTCGAGGCTCGGCAGGTCGGCCCACTGGGCGTCGTCGACGAGGAGCGTCAGCGGGCCGCGCTCGGCGAGGGCGGCGAGCAGCCAGTAGAGCCCGTGACGGGCCTGGGCAGGGTCGAGCGGCGCCCCCGCGGCGGCGAGGCCGAGCAGCGGCGCGGCGAGCGCGGCGGCACCGGTGAGCAGGCGGTCGCGCTCCTCCGCGTCCGCCCGCACAACGCTTCGCTCCAGGAGTTGCTGGGCGATGCCGAAGCCTCCGGCCGCCTCGAGCTCGCCGCCCCGCGCGCTCAGCACCGCCAGACCCAGCGCCGCGGAGATCTCTGCCGCCGCCGCCAAGAGCGCCGTCTTCCCGACCCCGGGATCCCCCTCGATCAGCACCAGCCGCCCGGCCCCGTCGCGAGCCGCCACGGCGCCGTCTCGGAGCCGTTCGAGCTCGCGCTCGCGCTCGAGCAGCGGAGCGGCGCTGGACTGGGGCGCTTCCACGGAGCGCCCAGCATAGGTGGACCCGCACAAGTGAAGATCAATGAGCCTCATGGATGCGGATCGCGGCGGCCGTGCCTAGCTTGCGGGCGATGCGCCGGCTGCGGGAGATCGACTCGGCCTTCCTGCGGGTGCTGTCCTACCTCGGCGCCTTCCTGGTGATCAGCGTCTTCGTCTTCATCCCGCTGATCTTCCTCAACTCGAACCTGGTCTGGGGCGAAGCGAACCAGTACGGGCGGGTGCCGATCCCGGGACACAAGGTGCTCCACCTGCCCGCCGGCGGCGTCGAAGTGAGCGTCGCCGCGGCGCTGCCCGGGCGCGGCAACGAGACGCCCGAACTGTTGCTGCCGCCGCTGACGCTGACGATGAAGGCGCGAGGCAGCCAGGAAGCACCGACGGTCGAGGAAGATCTCGGCTCGTCGGTCAACGCCAACGACAAGGAAGTCGACACCCAGCGGACCGCCTGGAAGCTCGAGGTGCCGGAAGAGGGCGACTACCTGGCGGTGCTGAAGGGCGACTTCACCGGCTACGGGGTGAACGCGCAGGCCTGGTTCGGGCGCGAACCGAACCCGCTGCACGGCTGGCAGGTCTTCCTCTTCGCGATGTTGGTCACCGCCGTCGGCACCCCCCTCTTCCTCGGCGCCCAGGCGCTGTGGCGCCGGAAGAAATCGAAGCGAACCTGAAACGCAAACGTGAAGGAGCCCTCTGATGTTCGACAAACGCAAGATCCAAAAGCACGGCGAGCGGGCCGACGCGGTCGTCGTCGACTCGGTGATGAGCGGCTACAGCAACAGCCATGGGATCAACAAATGGCACCTGAAGCTGCGCGTCCGTTTCGAGGATGGCTCGACCGTGGACGCCTCCTGCAGCGCCTATCCGACCGGCCCGGTGGGCGCCTTCAACGCCGGCCAGATCGTCCCGGTCCTCTATCTGCCCGACAACCGCGCCAAGGTCGAGGTCGATCGCGACGCGATGGTCGCCGAGTCCAAGGCCCGCCGTCAGGCCGGTCGCGAAGGGCTGATCAGGCTGGCCGAAGAAAAACTTGAGAAGGGCGACGCGTAGGAGACCGCGTCGCGAGACCCGCAGGGCGCCTATTCGACCCTGGCGATCGCCGCTTCGATTTCGCCGAGGGAGGCGTTTTCCTGCAGCGTTGCGTTGCCGTGCGGGCCCTCGATCACCATCGCCTGGCCGAAGCGGATGCCCAGGTTCGAGCCGAGCTCCTCTTGGGCTTTGAGGCTTTTTTCCATCGCGCTGCCCGATTCTTTGCCGGTTTCCATCGCTTCTTCCCATTCCGGCCCGTTCAATTCCTCGACGCTGCCGGCGACCGAGAGGAGGAAGTTCTTGTGCAGGCCGGCGCGGTTGTTTTCCGCTTCGGAGACGCCGAAGCGGTCGGCTTCCTTCTGGTTGACGAAGAAGAGGTAGGCGTATTGCCAGCCGTAGCCCTGTTCGGCCGCCGCTTCGACCCCGTAGGAGCCTTCCTCGATTTCGTTTTCGCTGTTCGAGTAGTGGCGATAGAGGAACTTGACCGTGCCCGGGCGGGCGTATTTTTCGGTCAGCTCGGGGATCGTCGCGAGGAAGCCTTTGCGGCATTCGGAGCTCTGCACGTCGTCGAAGACCTGGACCGTCACCGGCGCGTCTTCGGAGCCCAGGCGCGCGCCTTCCTGCGGCACGCCGCCGAAGAGTTCCTGGGCCGTGCCGATGCCTTCGATGTGGACGGTGTTCTTGTTCGGCTTCTGGGTGGCGATGTTCGCCAGCGCGTAGCCGAGCGCGCCCAGCCCGACCAGCAGGATCAGGATCACCCAGAAGCGACCGCGGCGCGGCAGCTGGCGCTGGGCGACCGCGGGGGGCTCAGGCGGGGAGGTGACATCGCTCACCCGTCCATTATCGCGAGTTGCGGCCTTCGGCATCCCCCAACCTCCGCAAATTGCCGTTGACAGCGACCGTCACCGGGGATAGGAAGAACTACCCAGTTTTCTTCGCCACCTTTCTTCGACATCGGGAGGGTCTTGATGGCCAACCATCTGACGCCGCGCGAGCTCGCCGACCACCTGCGAATGGACCACCAGGAGGTGATCGGCAGGTGCGTCGAGATGGGCATACCGATCTACCACGGCCGCATCGACAGGACCCTGTTCGAGCTCTCCCTGCGCAACCTCGCGGCCGTGCAGGAGGGGAAACTGGCCACCGACTTGCATCACTGATTAGACTCCGCCGCGATGGACGGGAGGGGGACTGAATCGAAGACGCTGGCGGACCTGTTGGTCCGCTCAGCCGAGCTTTACGGCTCGCACCCGGCGGTGCGCTTCAAAGAAGGCGGCGCCTGGGTCGACCGCAGCTTCCAGCAGGTGCTGGACATCGTCAAGCCGCTCTCGCTCGGCCTGGTCGCGCTCGGGATCGAGAAAGGCGACCGGGTCTCGATCCTCGGCAACACCCGTCCTGAGTGGACCTACTTCGACTACGCGGCGCTCTCGATCGGCGCCACCGTGGTGCCGATCTACCAGTCCAACTCACCGGAGGAGTGCGCCTACGTGCTCGAGAACTCCGACGCCAAGGTCGTCGTGGTCGAGGACACCGAACAGCTGGCGAAGGTGCGTGAGGTCCGCGACTCCCTGCCCCAGCTCGAACACGTGGTGATGATGCTCGGCGAGGCCGACGACGTGATCTCGATGGCGGCCCTGGCGGCGAAAGGCGCGACCGTCGATGACGCCGTCTTCCAGCAGCGGATCGATGCCGTCACCAGCGCCGACATCTGCACCTTCATCTACACCTCCGGCACGACCGGGCCGCCGAAGGGCTGCATCATCAGCCACGGCAACTACCGCTCGATGCTCGACATGATCAACGCGACGAGCGTGATCGCGGAGGAAGACGTCACCTACCTCTACCTCCCGCTCGCCCACTCGTTCGCCCTGCTGATCCAGCTGGGCAGCTTCGACCTCGGCGCCACGATCGCCTACTGGGAGGGCGACCCGAACAAGATCGTCCCCAACCTCGGCGAACTGAGACCCACTTACTTCCCCTCGGTGCCGCGCATCTTCGAGAAGATCTACACCGCCGCCAACAGCGGCATGGAGAAAGAGGGCGGCCTCAAAAAAGCGATCTTCGACTGGTCGATCAAGACCGGCAAGAAGGTGCGCGAGGTGGAACGCGAAGGCCGCAAACCGGGCTGGCTGCTGCAACGCCAGTACGCCTTCGCCGACAAGAAAGTGCTCTCCAAAATCCGCGGCCTGTTCGGCGGCAACCTGCGCCTCGCGGTCTCCGGCGCGGCCCCGATCAACCCCGACATCCTGCGCTTCTTCGACGCCGCCGGCGTCCTCGTGGTCGAGGGCTGGGGGATGACCGAGACCTCGACCGCGGCCACCGTCGCCAGCGAGGACGACTTCAAGTTCGGCACGATCGGCAAACCTTTCCCCGGCTGTGAAGTGAAGATCGCCGACGACGGCGAGATCCTGGTCCACGGCCCGAACGTCTTCCAGGGGTACCACAAGAACCCCGAGGCGACCGCCGAGACGATCGTCGACGGCTGGCTGCACACCGGCGACATCGGCGAGATCGACTCCGAAGGCTTCATCAAGATCACCGGCCGCAAAAAGGACATCATCATCACCGCGGGCGGCAAGAACATCACCCCGGCCAACCTGGAGGCGGAGATCCGCCAGCACCAGCTGGTCTCCCAGTGCGTGGTGGTCGGCGACCGTCGGCCCTACCTGGTCGCGCTGGTCACCCTCGACCCCGAAGAAGCGGTCGCCTACGCCAAAGATCACGGCCTCCCCGAGGACCCGGCGGCGCTGGCGACCAGCCCGGAGATCCGCAAGGTCATCGAAGACCACGTCGAGGAGATCAACAAGAAATTCGCCCGCGTCGAGCAGGTGAAGAAGGTCGCCATCCTGCCCCGTGACCTGAGCCAGGAGGACGGCGAGCTGACGCCGACGCTGAAGGTCAAACGGGCCGTCGTGACCCAGAAGCACGAGAAAGAGATCGAGGAGCTCTACGCGGCCTGAGGCATGTGGGGCGGGCGTGGGACGGCGGGGTTCGCGG
Organism: uncultured Solirubrobacterales bacterium; assembly: GCA_963795675.1. Classification (GTDB taxonomy): domain Bacteria; phylum Actinomycetota; class Thermoleophilia; order Solirubrobacterales; family 70-9; genus VAYN01. The sequence continues at coordinate 8,637 of CAWCJB010000003.1, read as the reverse complement.
CGCGGGCGGCCGGGGACGGCGTAGGTTCCGGGCGTTCCGCAGCGGCCCGGGCAGGCTGTGGCCGCTGCGGAACGCCCGGGTTGTGACGTTTTCGGCGGGAAGTGCACAGATTCGTTGCCGCCCCAAACATCTGACCAGGGTTTGGGCCCCTATAGGGCCCCAAAAGTCGGCTGCGTGCATTGACCTTGCCATGGCAGGGTCAATGCACGCAGCGCGTCTGAACCCTCTGAAGAGACGTGACGTTCCGCCTGTCTCGGTGACGCACGCCGCATCTCTGTGACGCCTCCCGCGCGCTCCCCGCACTCCCGGCCGTCTCGGCCACGGCCACAGCCTGCCCGGGCCGTGGCCGAGACGGCCCCGTCCCTTGGCCGTCGGCCTCCCGGCCCGGCGGCCTGGAACTACGAGGCCTGGCCGGACTGGCGGAGCAGGACTGACGTCGTCTGCTCCAGCACGCGGCGCCAGGCGGAGGTCTGCTCGGGCTCGGTCTCCTCGGCCTGTTCGACCACCCGGCGGAGGCGGCGCTCGGAGATCTCGAGGCCGTGTTTGGCGCTGATCTCGGCGTATTTCTCGTAGTCCTGGGCGAGCGTCGCGGTCACCGATTCGAAGCCGTGGCGGGCGATGTCGAGACGGTGGCCGTAGTCCATGATCGGGGTGCCGAACATCAGCTCGTCGGTGTCCTCCGGCTCGAGCAGCAGGATGTCGACGCCCGGGTAGCGCTCCCGCCACTGATCGACCGCCTGGTGCAGGCGGGCGTGGGCGATCAGGCGGAAGGTCTGGTTGCCGATCGCCGGCAGACCCATGTCGGCGACCCGCCGCACGCGGCTGCCGAACATGGTCGGGATCGTCTTCTCGAAGTCGTTGATGTAGGGAACGAGCGGGTTGACGACGACGATGAATTTCGCCCCCGCCTCGACCGCGATGTCGACGTTGGTGGTCGAGCGGATCCCCCCGTCGACCAGATGGCGCCCCTTCAACTCGACCGGCTTGTACACGATCGGCAGCGCGGTCGAGCACTCGACCGCTTTCGAGATCGGCACGTCCTGCCAGCCCTCTTCGCCGAAGACGATCCGCTCGCAGGTGTCGAGGTCGGTCGCGGTCAGGTAGAGCTCCGGGTCGATCACCCGGAAATCGTTGGAGCGGCCACCGTCGGTCAGCACTTCGGCGACGTAGTCGCCGATCCCGCTGCCGTTGTAGAGGCCGGTCGGCAGGTTCTCGGCCAGGGCGACGCCGAGGTCGATCGCGGAGAAGTCCTTGATCCGCAGGAGCGCTCGCGCCGCCTCGAGGCTGCGGAACGGCAACCTGACGGCGCTCTTGAGGAAACCCATGTAGTTGGGGCTCAGCATCCGCCCCAGCTCCAGATCCTCGAGCTCGGAGGGGACCCGGGTGTTGATCACCTGCATCATCTCGTCGGGGGTGACCCCGTTGGCCAGCATCGAGGCGACGAAGGAGCCGGCGCTGGTGCCGACGTAGACGTCGAAGTTGTTGACCGTGCTGTTGACGGCGAGCAGATCGAGCGCCCGCAGCGCCCCGATCTCGTAGACACCGCCGGTGAAGCCGCCCCCGCCGAGGACCAGAGCCGTCTTCGATGGCTTTTTCCGCCGCCGCGATTTGCGGCGCGGTTTCGACTCGATGTCGACGACTTGACCCATAACGCACGTCCAGTATCCCCGATCGGCCCGACGACGCCGCTACCTTGCGCTCCGAAAGTGTTCGTACAAACGATGAGAAAAGCGCTCATTGCCGCCCTCGCGGCGTGCCTCGGCCTGTTCCTGGCCCTGGCCGGGCCCGCCTCGGCGGCCGATTCCTGCGCCCAGATGAAAGCCTGGCTGACGGCTGGAGGCGGCGCCTCGAGTGGCCTGATGGTGATGGACGCGGAAACCGGGGAAGTCGTCTGCGCCCAGGCCGCCGACACGCCGCGGCCGCTCGCCTCGAACACGAAGCTCTTCACCACCTCGGCGGCGCTGGCGAAAATCGGCCCGGAAACGCGGATCCCGACCAAGGTGATGACCGACGGCGCGGTCGACGCCGAGGGCGTCCTCCACGGCAGCCTCTACCTGAAGGGCGGCGGCGACCCGACTCTCGGCTCCCCCGCCTTCTACAACAGCTACCTGGCGGGCCTCGGCACCAATATCTTCGCCCTCGTGCCGCAGCTGAAGCGGGCCGGGATCAAACAGGTCACCGGCCGCCTCTACGGTGACGACACGATCTTCGACCGCAAACGCGGCGTCGCCGACTCGAACTACGCGACCAGCGTCTACATCGGCCCGCTCTCCGGTCTCGACTTCAACTCCGGCTTCGCCGGCAATACCAGCTCCAGCCACTTCTCCTCCGAACCGGCGAAGCTGGCGACCCAGACGCTCGACAACAGCATGCGCCACTCGGGGATCAAGATCAGCTCGACCGTTGCCCTCGGCAGGACGCCGGTCGGGGCCAGATCGGTGGCCGTGGTCCGCTCGCGGCCGCTGACCGAAATCGTCAACACCACCGACGTCTACTCCGACAACTTCTTCGCCGAGATGTTGGCGAAGCTGCTCGGGGCGCGCTTCGGCGGCGCCGGCACGACCACGGCCGGGACCAGGGTGATCGAGGAATACGCACAGAGCCTCGGCTCCGACATCCAGTCGGTCGACGGCTCCGGCCTCACCCGTGGCAACGAAGCCTCACCACACGAGGTCGTGAACCTGCTGCTCGGGGTGCGCAAAAGCGAAATCGGCGAAGACTTCATCGAAGACCTGGCCCTGGCGGGCCACGAAGGGACCACCGCCGGGCGAATGAAGGGCACCCCCGCCTACGGCCGCTGCCGGCTCAAGACCGGCACCTTGACCGGGGTCTCCAACCTCTCCGGCTACTGCTTCAACCAGGACGGCAGAGTGATGGTCTTCTCGACCCTGATGGGGTCGGTGGGCAGCACCGAATACGCCCACATCGAGCAGGACCGGATCGCCGGCGCGGTCGCCGGCTACTAGTCCTCCGGCTCGTCCGGCGGACCGTTCGCCAGCAGATCCTTCAACCCGTCTTCGTCGAGGACCGTGGTGCCGTATTTCTCGGCTTTGGTCAGCTTCGACCCCGGGCTCTCCCCCGCCACCACGAAGTCGGTTTTTTTCGACACCGAGTTGACGACTTTGCCGCCGGCGTTCTTCACCAGCGCGGCCGCCTCCTCGCGGGTCAGCTCCGGCAGGGTGCCGGTGAGGACGACCGTCTTCCCTTCCAGCGGCCCGCCCTCGACCCGCCGTTCGGACTCGTCGGCCTCCAGCCGCAGCCCCTTGTCGCGCAGCTTCTCGACCAGCGCCCAGGTGGCGTCATCGCCGAGGCTCTCGGCGATCTGCTCGGCCATGATCGGCCCGACCCCGTCGACCTCGACGATCTTCTCCGGGTCAGCCTCGTGCAGTGCGTCGATCGAGCCGAAGTAGTCGGCCAGCGCCTCGGCGGTGACGTAGCCGACGCCCGGCAGCCCGAGCGCGTAGAGCACCCGTTTGAACGGCCGCTTCTGCGACTCTTCGATCGCCGCAACTAAATTCCGGGCCGAGGTCTCGCCGAAGCGGTCGATCCCGACCAGCCGCTCCTCGGTCAGGTCGTAGATGTCGGCTACGTCGGTGATCAAACCTTGATCGAGGAAGACCGCGGCCTGCTTTTCGCCCAGCCCCTCGATGTCCATCGCGCCCTTGGAGACGAAGTGTTTGACGTGCTGCCAGGCCTGCCCGGGGCAGCCGGTGCGGTTCGGGCAGATCGTGAAGACCGATCCCTCCGGCTTCACCGTCGGCGTCTTACAGACCGGGCACTTTTTCGGCGGTTTCGGTTTGCGCGCGCTTTTGTTCTTACGCGGCAGTTTCGGCGAGACGACCTGCGGGATCACGTCGCCCGCCCGCATCACCACCACCTCGTCGCCGTTGCGGACGTCCTTGCGGGCGAGGTCCTCCTCGTTGTGGAGGGTCGCGGTGGAGACGGTGACGCCGCCGACGTGGACCGGGTCCAGCGACGCGAACGGGACCAGGTGCCCGGTCCGCCCCACGTTCCAGATGACCTCCACCATCGTCGTGGTGGCGGTGGTCGGCGGGAACTTCCAGGCGATCGCCCAGCGCGGCTCGCGCCCGACGACCCCGAGCTCGCGCCAGAGCGCCTTCTCGTCGACCTTGACGACGACGCCGTCGATCTCGTAGTCGAGCGTCTCGCGCCGGTCCTCCCACCAGTGGCAGCGCTTGACGACTTCCTCGACGCCCTTGTGATGATCGGTGTCCGGGTTGACCTTGAAGCCCTGCTCCTCCAGCCAGCGGATCTCGTCCATGTGGGTCGGCAGGTCGAGCCCTCTCACCGCGCCGATCCCGTAGATCCAGGTCGAGAGCGGCCGTTCGGCGGCCAGCTTCGGGTCGAGCTGGCGGATCGAGCCTGCCGCCGAGTTGCGTGGGTTGGCGAAGGTCGGTTCCTCGTTTTCGGCGCGGCGCTCGTTCAGCGCTTTGAAGGCGGCGATCGGCAGGTAGGCCTCGCCGCGCACTTCGATCAGCGCCGGCGGCGAGGAGTCCTTCAGCCGCAGCGGCACCGAGCCGATCGTGCGCAGGTTCTGGGTGACGTCCTCGCCGACCCGCCCGTCGCCGCGGGTCGCCCCCCGCACCAGCACCCCGTCCTCGTAGGTGAGCGTGATCGCCAGCCCGTCGATCTTCGGCTCGGTCGTGTAGCTGAACTGGGAGGCGGTGATGTCGAGCCGTTTCAGGTAGTTGGCAAGCCGCGTCTCCCAGGCCCGCAGCTCCTCCTCGTTGCGGGAGTTGCCGAGCGAGAGCATCTGCTCGTGGTGGGTGACCGGCTCGAAGCGCTCCAGCGGCGGCGCCCCCACCCGCTGGGTCGGCGAATCGGGCGTGCGCAGGACCGGGAACTCGCGCTCGGTGTCGCGCAGCTCGTTCAGCAGCTCGTCGTAGACGTCGTCGCCGACCTCCGGTTCGTCGAGGACGTAGTAGAGGCGGTTATGGCGGTCGAGCTCGGCGCGCAGCTCGGCGGCGCGCGCAGCGACGTCCGCCGGGACGTCGGTGGAGGCGGCGGCGTCCGCGTCGCTCATGCCGCCGGGGCCTGGGTGCCGAGCATGCCCTCCAACCCCCAGCCGCGCAGCGTCTCGAGGCCGCCGTGGTCGGTGAGGTCGAAGTGGATCGGCGTGACCGCGATCCGGCCGGCGGCGACGGCGCTCAGATCGGTCCCCTCGAGCTCCTCGTAGCCCGGTTTCCAGCCGTAGATCTCGTACATCTGGCGGCCCCGGGAGTCGGTCTTGTCGAGCTGCCGCAGCTCGTCGTCGTAGATCCGTTTGCCGAGCTTCGTCACCTCCACCCCGGTCACCGGGATGCCGGGGAAGTTGACGTTGATCAGGGTCGCCTCCGGCATCGCCTCGCTGCGCAGTCGGTGGACCATGCGGGCGGAGAACTCGGCCGCGATGGCGAAGTCGAAGCTCCCGGTGACGTAGCCCATGCCGCCGCCCGAGGACTGCTGGGAGAGAGCGATCGCGGGGATGCCGAGGACGATCCCCTCGAGCGCCGCGGCGACCGTGCCGGAATAGGTGATGTCGTCGCCGAGGTTGGCGCCATGGTTGATCCCGGAGACGATCAGGTCGGGCCGGCCGCCGCCGAGGCCGAGCTCGGCGAAGCGGACGCAGTCGACCGGGGTGCCGTCGACCGCATAGCCGACGTTGCCGTCTTTGAAGGTGACCTCCTCGACCGCCAGCGGCGAACGGGTGGTGATGCTGCGGGCGGTGGCGCTGCGGTTCGAGTCGGGGGCGATCGTCACCACGTCGAGCCCGCCGAGGGCGACCAGCTGCCGCCGCAGGGCCTGCAGGCCGGGGGCGGCGATCCCGTCGTCGTTGGTCAGCAGCACGCGCATCTCGTCGATTCTAGGTGGCCCGGCAGAGGACCCTCGGCGCGGGGGCGCGGCTGCGAGGTCGGCGATACTGCCGCCGTGACGACCGTCCGCCTGGACCTCGAATACGACGGCGCGGGCTTTCGCGGCTGGGCCCGTCAGCCGAGCCTGCGGACCGTCCAGGGAGTGCTCGAGGCCGCCCTCGCCCAGATCCTCCGCGAGGAGGTCCAGCTGACCGTGGCGGGCCGCACCGACACCGGCGTCCACGCGCTGGGACAGGTGGCGAGCTTCGACACCGAGGCGCCGCTGCCGCCCGACCTGGCCCGCAACCTGAACGGGGTGACGCCGCCCGACGTCGCCGTGCGCCACGCCGAGCCGGTCGCCGACGGCTTCGACGCCCGCCGCGACGCCCGCTCGCGCTCCTACCTCTATCGGGTGGAGACGCGCCGGGCGGCGAGCCCGTTCGAGCAGGGCCGGGCGCTCTGGTGGCCGCATCGGGTCGACCGCGAGGCGCTCGACGCCTGCGCCGCGGCGCTCGTCGGCACCCACGACTTCACCGCCTTCACCCCGACCCAGACCGACCACGTGCGCTTTGAGCGCGACGTCCTCGCCGCCTCCTGGCGCACCGACGGCGACGACATCCTCGCCTTCCGGATCACCGCCGACGCCTTCATGCGCAACATGGTCCGCGCCCTGGTCGGCACGATGCTGGAGGTCGCCTCCTCTCGCCGCACGGTCGAGTACTTCAGCACCCTCCTAGAGGGCGCAGCACGCTCTGAGGGCGGCGATACCGCCCCGCCCCACGCCCTCTATCTAGAGAGCGTCAGCTACGACTGAGTCGTCCCTATGCACGGTCACGAAGCCAGGGCGGGGGTGCCCTCGAACTGACGGATACTCAAAATCGCGGTCCCCATAAGGACCGCGATTTGTCAGGGCGAGGGCACCCCCGCCCTGGCTCCCGCTAAACGAGCTCGAGGTACACCATCTCGGTCGAGTCGCTACGACGCGGACCGAGCTTGACGATGCGGGTGTAGCCGCCGGGGCGCTCGGAGTAGCGCGGGCCGACCTCGTCGAACAGCTTGTGCACGATGAACTTGTCGTTGTGCAGGGCGGCGAGGGCCTGGCGGCGGGCGTGCAGGTCGCCCCGTTTGGCCAGCGTGATCAGCTTCTCGACATCGGGTTTGACCGCCTTGGCCTTGGCCTGGCTGGTTTCGATCCGCTCGTGCTCGATCAGCTGCTTGGACAGGTTCGAGAGCAGCGCTTTCCGTTCGGCGGAGTCACGACTCAGCTTGTTGCGCTTCTTGTTGTGCCGCACCGTTTCTCCTCCGCCGCTCTCGTACCGGGTCCTAGATTAGATCTCTTTAGTCCTGCTGGAGATCGAGGCCGCGGGCGTGCAGCGTCTCGATCACTTCCTCGATCGACTTCTGGCCGAAGTTCGGGATCGCGTTCAGTTCGGCGCGCGACTTGCGCACCAGGTCGCCGACCGTCTGCACCCCTGCCCGCTTCAGGCAGTTGTAGGAGCGGACGCCGAGTTCGAGCTCCTCGATCAGGATCTCGTCGAGGCCGTTGTTGGCCCCGCCGCCTTCGCCGGCGCCGTTCGAGGCGAGCCCGTCGACCGGCAGCGCGGCGATCGGCTCGCGAGCGGTCAGTTCCTCGACCCGGTCGGCGTCGGTGAAGATCGCCAGGCTCTTGATCAGGATCTCGGAGGCCTCGCGGAGCGCGGCACCCGGCTCGATCGAACCGTCGGTCTCGAGGTCGAGCTCGAGTTTGTCGAAGTCGGTCCGCTGCCCGACGCGGGCGGCGGAGACGGCGTAGGACGCGCGGCGGATCGGCGAGAAGATCGAGTCGATCGGGATCACACCGATCGGCTGCTCGTCCGACTTGTTCTCTTCGGCGGGCGAGTAGCCGCGGCCGCGGCCGATCGTCAGGTAGACCTCGAGTTTGGTTTTTTTCTCGAGCGTCGCGATCGGCGCCTCGGGGTTGAGGATCTCGACGCCGGAGGGCAGGTCGATGTCCTTCGCCTTCACCTCGCCCGGGCCGGTCGCCACCAGCGGCGCCTCGACCTCATCGGCATCGGTGTGCATGCGGACGACGAGGTCCTTCAGGTTGAGGACGATGTCGGTGACGTCCTCTTTGACGCCGGGGACGGTCGAGAACTCGTGGGCGACCCCCTCGATGCGGACGCTCGTGATCGCGGCGCCGCCCAGCGAGGAGAGCAGCACACGGCGGAGGCTGTTGCCGAAGGTGTAGCCAAAGCCCTTGTCGAGCGGCTCGATGATGAAGGTGCCGCGACGGTCGTCGACTTTGTCGGCGGTGATACGGGGGACCTGGAAATCAGTGGTCATGAGTTCCTTACGTTGCTTCTTTTCTGAATTGCGCTGGGTCCGGACTACTTGGAGTAGAGCTCGACGATGAGCTGCTCCTGGACCGGCGCCGAGATCTCGGAGCGCTCGGGGTAGCGCAGGACCTTGGCGGTCAGGGCGTCGTGGTCGGCCTGTAGCCAGGCCGGCACGGTCGAGACCAGTTCCGTCGCGCGGCGGACGGTGTCCGTCGCGCCGGAATCGGCTTTGATCGAGATGATGTCCTCGGGACGCACCTGGTAGGAAGGGATATCGACGCGGCGGCCGTTGATCAGCCAGTGGCCGTGGTTGATCAGCTGGCGCGCCTGGCGGCGCGAGGCGGCGAAGCCGAGCCGCACCAGCACGTTGTCGAAGCGGGACTCGAGCAGCCGCAGCAGGTTCTCGCCGGTGACGCCGTCCTGCCGCGAAGCGTGTTCGTAGTAGGCGCGGAACTGTTTCTCCAGCACCT
>CAWCJB010000002.1:0-175611 GCA_963795675.1 uncultured Solirubrobacterales bacterium | reverse complement strand
TCCGCACCTACGGCCTCTTCCTGATCGCCGGCGCCGTCGGTCTCGCCCTCTACTTCCTCATCCAACAGTCATGATCAACGCGCTCCTCTGGGCACCTCTGGCTTTCGGCGTCGTCGGCCTCTTCCTGCCGAAGAGGCGGTCGGCTGGTGGGCGACCGCGGGCGCGCTGGCGACGCTGGTGATCGGCGTGATCATGGCCTTCGGCTTCGAAAACGGCGCCTCCGGCCTGCAGGACACGGTCAACACGACCTGGATCTCCGGGCTCGGCGTCAACTACAGCCTCGGCATCGACGGCCTCAACCTCTTCCTCGTGCTGCTGACCGCGGTGCTCTGGGTCGGCGGCATCGCCTTCGCCGCGTTCCGCGAGCAGGAGCGCCCGCAGCTCTTCTTCTTCCTGATGCTGGCGGCGGAGACGGCGACGCTCGGCTCGTTCCTCTCCCAGGATCTGCTGCTCTTCGTCCTCTTCTTCGACCTGATGCTGGTGCCGTTCTACTTCCTCTTCGGCGCCTGGGGCGTGGACCGCTCGGCCGAAGGCGGGCCGACGGCGCCGCAGGCGACGCTGAAGATGATGATCTACACGCTGATCGGCTCGCTGCTGATGCTGGTCGGCGCGATCGCCACCGCGATCATCTCCGCCCACGGCGGCCACCTCACCTTCTCGATCGAAGCGATCCAGCACCAGGGCCTGCCGCTCGGCAGCCAGCGCTGGATCTTCTGGTTCTTCGCCGCCGCCTTCCTGGTCAAGATGCCCGCCTTCCTCGTGCACGGCTGGATGCCGGACGCCTATCGGGCGGCGCCGCTGCCGGTGCTGGTGGTCTTCTCCGGCGTGCTGGCGAAGGTCGGCGCCTACGGGTTCCTGCGCGTGGTGCTGCCGCTCTTCCCGGAAGCGACGGCGCAGTTCCAGACCGTGATCCTGCTGGTCGCCCTGGCCTCGATCCTCTACGGCTCGGTGATGGCCTTCACCCAGACCAACGTCAGGCTGATCGCCGGGTACTCCTCGGTCGCCCAGCTCGGCTTCATCACCGCCGGGATCTTCGCCCTGCGCGCCGACGGCTCCGACGGGGCGATCCTGCAGATGGTCAACCACGGCCTCGTCGTCGCGCCGCTCTTCATCATCGTCGCGATCCTGGTCGAGCGGACCGGCACCGAGGACCTGCGCTCGATGGGCGGGATGGCGATGCGCGCGCCGGTCCTGGCGGCCCTCTTCCTGATCGTCGCCCTGGCCACCCTGGCGATGCCCGGGTCGGCCAACTTCATCGGCGAGTTCTACATCTTGAACGGGCTCTTCCAGGCGAAGATCGTCTTCGCCATCGTCGCCATCTCCGGCGTCGCGATGTCGGCCTACTACGCCCTGCGCCTCTACCAGGGGACGATGCACAACCGCCCACCATCCCAACCGGGGTCGCCTCGCGGGAGATCAGCCTCCGCGACGGGGTGATCCTGGCGCCGCTGGTGCTCTGCATCCTCGCCTTGGCGCTCTACCCGCAGCTGATCCTCCAGCGCGCCGACCCGAGCGTGCAGCAGTCGGTGAGCGCGGTGACCGGCGGCGAATCCGAATCCTCCGACACGAACCTGGCGGTGAACAAGTGATGGCCGGCGAAGGCTTCAACGCTCCCCACGTCGACTACGCCGGCATCTCGCCGGTGATCGCGCTGACCGTCGGACTCGTCGTGATCCTGATGAGCGGCGTCTTCGAGCCGACCAAGAAGTGGGCGCCGGGCCTCGCCGTGATCACCCTGGGCGCCACCGCGGGGCTCCTGCTCTGGCACTGGAACGACAACCTCAGCCTGGTCTCCGGCGCCCTGCGGGTCGACAACCTGGCGATCTCGATCTCGCTGATCGCGATCGCCTCGGCCTTCGCCACGATCCTGCTCTCGATCCGCGAGCGGGCCGCCGACGAAGCCGGCCACAGCGAGTACTACGCGCTGCTCCTCGGCTCGGTGCTGGGGATGGTGCTGCTGGCCGAGGCCGAAAACCTGGTCACCTTCTTCGTCGCCCTGGAGACGCTCTCGATCCCGCTCTACATCCTCTGCGCCACCAATCTGCGGCGCGAGGGCTCGCTCGAGTCGGGGCTGAAGTACCTGATCATCGGCTCGCTCGGCTCGGCGACGCTGCTCTACGGGATGGCCTTCATCTACGGCGGCACCGGCTCGACCGACTTCGCCGGGATCGCCCACGGGATCGAAGCGAAGGGGATGCTGCACGACCCGCTGATCCTGATCGGCATCGCCCTCGCCGCGGTCGGCCTCGCCTTCAAGACCTCGATCGCCCCCTTCCACCAGTGGACGCCCGACGTCTACCAGGGCGCCCCGACCCCGATCACCAGCTTCATGGCGGTCGCCACCAAGGCGGCCGCGTTCGCCGTCTTCATCCGCTTCTTCGTCGTCGCCCTCGGCCCGGAGGTCGGCGACTGGCAGATGGGCCTGGCGATCCTCGCGGCGATCTCGATCGTCGTCGGCAACGTCGGCGCCCTCGGCCAGGACTCGCTGAAGCGACTGCTCGGCTACTCCGGGGTCGCCCAGGCCGGCTACATGCTCGGCGGCCTCGTGGTCGCCTCCGAAAAGGGCATCAGCTCACTGGTCTTCTACCTCGCCATCTACCTGTTCATGAACCTGGCGGCGTTCGCGGTGATCGTCGCGCGCGAGCGGGAAACGATCTTCGGCGACGACATCCGCGGGGTGCGCGGCCTGGGGGCGGAGCGCCCGGCGCTCGCCTGGCCGCTGACGATCTCGATGCTGGCGCTGGCCGGGCTGCCGGCGACCGCGGGCTTCATCGGCAAGCTCTACCTGATCGAGGCCCTGGTCGAAGGCGACTACCTCTGGCTGGCGATCTTCATCGTCGGCGGGACGATGATCTCGCTGGCCTACTACCTGCGGGTGATCGCCGCGATGTGGATGCGGCCCGAGACCGAGGTCACCACGCCCGGCCGTGCCGCGACCGCCGGCTCGGCCCCGGTCATCTCCGGCGCCTCACCGGAAGCCGACCCGGTCGACCCCGATGCGGGGCGCCGCTGGTACCTGGTCGGCCCGGCTGTGCTCGCCGCCGGAGTCACCGTCTTCTTCGGCGTCATCCCGCAGCCGCTGGTCGATTTCGCCTCCCACGCCGGCGCCTCGCTGTTCTAGCTCCGCGACGGGTCTAGGTACAGGCCCGGCGGCCTGCCGCTGAGCGCCAGGCGGCGCCGGCAGATATACACGGCAGCCGATGGGCGTCCTGCTGACCGCATTCCTGATCGTCGCCGGCACCGGAGTCGGAGTCGGCGCCGAGCATCGCTACCCGACCGCCGCGGTCGCGCTGGCGCGTCGCTTCCTGCGCGTGATCCTCTACGTGCTGGTCCCGATCGTCATCTTCTGCAACCTCGCCAAGGCCTCGATCAGCCTCGACAACGCGGTCGGCCTGGCCCTCGGCTGGGTGACGCTGACGGTGGTCACGGTGACCGTCTGGTTCGTCGCCAGCCGCGTCCTCCGGCTGCCGCGGGCGCAGGTGGGCGCGGTGATGGTCTGCGCGCTGACCGCCAACACCGCCTACCTCGGCTACCCGCTGACCGTGGCGCTGCTCGGTCACGACCATCTCGCGACCGGAGTGCTCTTCGACGTGCTGGTCAGCGGTCCGGCGCTGCTGCTGGGGGCGTTCGGGGTCGGGGCGGCGTTCGGCAACCGGGCGGGCGAAGGCGTCAAGGAGCGGGCGAAGGCATTTCTCACCCGCAACCCGCCGCTCTACGCGGCGATCCTCGGTCTGCTGGTTCCCCGGGGGCTGGTGCCGACCGGCGTGGTCGATGCGTCGCAGGTCCTCGCGATCGCGGTCCTGCCGATCGGCTTCTTCGCCGTCGGGGCGACCTTGGCCGAGGGCGCCGAACACGGCGAGCTCCCTTTCCCGCCGCCGTTCACGCGGCCGGTGGCGCTGGCGGTCGGGGCGCGCCTCGCCCTCGCCCCGGCGATCCTGATGCTCCTGGCGGCGCCGCTGATCGACCTGCCCTCGGCCTACCGGCTGATGTCGGCGATGCCGACGGGCCTGAACGCGATGATCGTGTCCCATGCATACGGGCTCGACAACCGGACCGTGGCCGAGGCGATCACCTGGTCGACGGCGATAGTGGTCGTCGCGGCATTACTCTCCCTCTTGTTCTAAACCCAGTCCGGAACCCCGCACCCACACCATGCTCCAGCACGCCGGCATCGAGGTGAAACCCGCCGATCTCGACCGCACCCTCGAGTTCTTCGCGATCCTCGGCTTCACCGTCGTCCCGGACCCCTTCGACGGCGGCTTCACCTGGGTCGAGTGCGCCGGCACCCAGATCCACCTCATGCATGAGGATGACCCGGTCGTCCCGCCCCGCGCCCACGTCGCCGTCATCTGCCCCCAGATCGACGCCGCCCTCGCCCGCCTCCAGGAGCACGGCTTCGAGGTCGAACGCCGCCGCGAGCACTGGGGCGAGCCGCGCGCCCTCGCGATCGCCCCCGGCGGCCACCGCATCGAGCTGATGAAGGCTCCCCCGCCCCGCACCGTCTAAGGGGACGGCCCTCTAAGGGACGGCCCTGCGAGGGGGGAGGGAGGATGATCCTTCACTCACAACTGCGGGGAGGTTCGTTCAGGGTCATCCTCCCTCCCCTGCGAGCGCGGTCGTCCTTCCGTCCGCCGCCAGGTTCGCGGTCGACCTTTCGTCCGGCTACCGGACTTAAGGACGACCGCGTTTTGGGAATCGGACCAAAGGACGACCGCACCCCGGGTCGCCTGCGACGGCACACGCCTCGCCATTCGTTGCCGCCCCGCGACAGGCGCGCCCATCCCTTCCTAACCGCCAGCCCGAGGAAGGGATGGGCGCGCCTCTCGGCGCGCGCCCATCCGAACCTCGCGAGGGCTTCAGCCCAGCGGCGCCAACCGCACACCACCGAGCCACTCGCCGGGGGTGTCGGCGCAGGCGTAGTTGCCGCGGGGGCGGTCGAAGAGGAGGCCGAGGCAGGTGCCGATCACCTGCTGGCCGTAGGCGTTCGGGTGGAGGGATTCGCGGGTCGAGCCCTGGAGGAAGGAGAGGCGGCGGAACCACTCGGCGGTGAGCGGCGAGGGGCCGGCCGGTCCGACCCGCTGGGAGCGGCGGTCGCAGAGCTGGTGGCCGTCGAAGGCGTGGGTGAGGTCGAGGTACTCGGCGCCGCTCGCGGCGGCAGCCGCCTCGAGCATCTCGCCGAGGTCGACGGTGGCGCGGTCGACTGCCCAGTCCGCGTCGGCGTTCCAGACCGGGCAGCCGCCTTCGCTGAGCCTGCTCCAACCGTCCTCGGGATAGCGGAACCAGCGGCCCTCGGGGAACGGCGAGGCGTAGCCCATCGCGACGAGGCGGTAGTCCGAGCGCTCGTATCCCGCCGTCCGCAGCGTCCGGCGCACACCGTGGAGCGCCGCCGTCACGTCGCGCGTCGCCCGTGGCAGGGCACCCTGGATCTCGGTCTCCGCTTCGCCATGACAGGTCGTCGGTTCGTCTTCCGGGCTGCGCGCCCAGTCGAGTGTGCATTCAGCGACCAGCTCGCCGAAGCCGACGTCGTTGGCGCCGACCGTGACCACGATCATCCGCACCTGGTCGCGCCGCGCGACCGCAGCCAGCTGGTCGGCCTCGGGCGGCTCGCCGAAGTGGCCGGTCCCTCCTTCAGCGCCGGGCCAGAGGTCGCGCGCCTTCGTCCCCGAGCAGGCGAGGTTCACCTTCGCGTCGACGGCGATCGGGGCGCTCTCGATCGGCGCCACGTCGGAGCGGTGGCAGTCGTTCGCCTCGCTTGCCCCGTAGATCCGCGCCGGGTCGTACTCGCAGCCGAGCGCCCCACAGCCATAGGCCGCCCGGTCGGTACCCGACCTCGTGCCCAGGGGTTCGGAGCCGTTGCCGAGCCAGCGGCCGCCCTCACCGGAGATGAAGCTGTCCCCCATCGCCACGATCGCGGTCGGCCGCGCCGCCGCGGGGGCGGCGAGGAGGAGAAGCGCGAGGCAGGTGAGGGCGGCGGTCCGCATGGCGGCCACCAAAGCGGGCAGCTCGGGACGGTGTCAAGAAATGCGTGAGAACTGGCACGAAGCGAGGCGAATCGGCGCATTTCCAGGCCTTTCGAAACGCTCCGAGCCGAGGCGTACGATGGCCAACCCATGCGTTACCCGGCCGAACAATTCACCGCCGAGGAGCGAGCCCAGCTCGCCCCTCACTTCACCAACCTGGAGCGACCGGTCTTCGCTCTCGTCAACCTGCCGGAGACCGTCAAAGGGGCGCTTTTTGCCCGCTATTCGCGCTATTCCGGGTCGGTCCGCCGCCTCTACCTCGACGAGTTCGCCGCTGACGCCCCCGCGTCCGGACGCCCCTTCGACGCCGAGGAGGGCGCCCGCGCGGCGCAGCTCTACGAGCGCGTCTTCGTCGGCTACGGCGACGACTCGATCGCCCAGGTCGGCGGCGCCCACATCGCCTGCGAGTGGGTCTCCAACATCCTCACCAAGCTGCTGCAGCGCGGCCGGCTCGCCGCCTACCTCGAGCAGTCGACCCGCTACATCCCCTACGACAAACCGCTCCCCCAGGGCGGCTACCGCTTCTACCGCGAAGACCAGCTCGGGCCTGAGTTCGTCGCCGCGATGGACGAGATCTTCGTCATCTACTCGCGCTCGCTCGGCATCGTCGAGGAGTGGGCCGCGGGCCGTTGGCCGCGCGGCGATGGGGAGCCGGAGGGGGCGTGGCGGCGCTCGATCCGCGCCAAGGCGCTCGACCTCCTCCGCGGCCTTCTCCCGGCGGCGACGCTCAGCCACGTCGGCATCTACGCCTCCGGCCAGGCCTACGAGCAGCTGCTGCTGCGGCTGATGGCCTCGCCGCTCCCCGAGGCGCGCGAGTTCGCCGCGATGATCCTCGCCGAGCTGCAACAGGTGATGCCCAGCTTCGTCTCGCGAGTCGAGCGGCCCGAGCGCGGTGGCGAGTGGGTCTCCTACCTACAGGAGCGCCGCGCCGGCACCGAGCGCTGGGTCGAGCGCCTCGGCCTCGGCCGCCGCGAGGAAGTCGACCCGGCGCCGTCCGTGGACCTGCTCCACGTCGAGGGCTCGGAAGTCGACCTGCTCGCGGCCTCGCTGTTCGAGGCCGCCGCCGTCCCCGAGCCGGAGGTCCGCGCCCGGGTCGAGGCGCTCAGCGAGGACGAGCGCGGCGAGATGCTCGCCGCGGTGATCGGCGCGCGGGACAACCGCCGCCACCGCCCCGGACGCGGCTTCGAGGCGCTCCGCTACCGCTTCGAGATCGTCTCCGACTACGGCGCCTTTCGTGACCTGCAGCGCCACCGCCTGCTGACCGTGCAGTGGCAGCGGCTCGGCCCCGACCTCGGCGCGGGCGTCCCCGAGGAGGTCCGCGAAGCCGGGGTGGGCGGCGAATTCGAGCGGGCGCTGGAGATCTCGCAGGCCGAGTACAAGCGGCTTGCCGCTGCCGGGCTCGACGAGCTCGCGCCGTACGCGCTCAGCCTCGCCTTCCGCATCCGCTACGTGCTCGACCTGAACGCCCGCGAGGCGATGCACCTGATCGAGCTGCGCTCCGGCCGCGAGGGCCACCCGACCTACCGCGCCGTCGCCCAGGCGATGCACGAACAGATCGCCGCCGTCCACCCCGGCGTCGGCGCGGCGATGAAGTACGTCGACGATTCCACCGAGCCGCGGCTCGAGCGGATGATGAGCGAGCTCCGCACGCACCGGAAGCGCGCCGCGCTCGACGCCCAGCGGGCGGGCTAGCGCTAACTACGCCGCTTGCGCTTTTTGCGCGTCGGGCCGCCACCCGGTTCCGGCGCTTCGTCCGGTTCGGGCGCTTCGGTGCCTTCCGGCAGATCCGCGGTCGACATCCCGGCGGTCCCACCGTCGCCCCGCTGATCGTCGATGTCGTCCGGATCCGGCCCGCCGCCGTCCTTCGGTTCCAGTTCTTTCGCCATCCGCTCGCCGGGCGTCGGCCATGCCACGGCCTCGCCGGCCGCCCACGCGGGTGGTCGCCCGCCGGGCAATTTGCCGACCAGCAGGAGGCCGAAGTAGATGAAGAAGATCAGGCAGAACTGGACCAGGAGGAGCAGCGCGGCGACGCCGAGCGCCATCCCCAGAGAGCCCCAGAAGCGCGACAGAAGGCCGACGCGCATCGCCCAGAGGCAGCAGTAGACCAGCGCCACGGCGAGCCCGATCCGCCCCGCCAGCCCGAACCCGGTCGCCGCATCGCGCAGCGACGCGCCGCTGAGTGCGTTTTCGGCCTTGCTTTCTTCCTGTTCGGTCGTTTCGCAGTCTTTGAGCGGGCTGGTCCCAGAGTCGTACTTTTCGCCGAACTCCTTGGCGCCCTTGTCGCGTTCTTCTGCGCGACATTCTTCGCTGCCCTTTTCGGCGCTCAGCGTCGATTTCGCTTCGCCCTTTTCGAAGGCGTCGGCCGCTTCGTTGGTGGCGATCCCGTTCAGCACCCCGCTGATCGCGAAGAACAGCGGCGCCACCACGATCACCCCGACCAGCTGGCTTTTCATCCTTCCCCCGGAGCGGGCGAGCGCGGCACGGAAGAGGAAGTAGAGCGGCGCGACCAGGAGGAAGAAGCCGATCGCCTCGAGGACCGAGGAGATCGTCACCGAAGACGCGTGTTCGTAGGCCGATTCGAGCAGTTCGGCTTCGCCGGAGCCGTTGACCCCGGCGATCACGATCGCCGAGACGATCAGGATGATCACCGCGGCAAACGTGAGGAGGCCAGTGCGCAGGCTCCAGCGCGACTCGAAGGCCAGGACGTCTTGTTTGCGGCGGTTCAAGTCAGTGTGTAGGGCGGTTCAACTCAGGGTGGCCTTCTCGCGCAGATCCGTACGCTACAGGCCATGGATGAGTTGGCGCGCACCCCTGTCGTCCCGCTCGAGGCCGGAGCCGGCCCCGACAACCCCCCTTGCCCGGCCTGCGGTGAGCCGCTCTTCGGTTGGCTGGCCGAGCAGGAGCACCTCGGCGCCGCGGTGCGGCGCTGCGAGAGCTGCGGGCTCGGCGTCGTCGGCGAGTCGCTGGGGACCGAGGAGGCGCTCGAGGTGCTCGACCGTTCGGGCGACCAGGAGCGAGCGCGGATCGTCGACCGGGCGAGCTTCGCCTGCTGGCTCGGCGGGGCAGGCTGGGCCGGGCTCGAACCGGGCGTCCACTACCTCTTCACGGTCGAGTCGGTGCGGCGATTGGTGGCGGAGCGCGACCAGGTCGTGCGCAGGCGCCGCTGGGCACCCGGCGCGGGCTTCAAGGTGACCTGGCAGACGCTGCTCAACTCGGTCACCTTCGGCCACAACGTGGCGCTGGCCGCGCTCGGGTCGGGGCGCGCGGCGCCCGCCGAGGAGCGCTGGCAGCGGCGCATCGACGGCCTCGCCAGCGTCGTGCTGGCGATCCCGGCGGTGATCATCGCCGTGCCGGTCGAGTTGTCGGGGGCGCTCTTCCGCCGCGGTGCGGTGGTCGACATGCGCTTCGAACTGCTCTAGGCGCCGGGACCGCGACGGTCCAGCGGGCGACGCGGCTCTGCGGCGAGGGTCTAGCTGAGGCCTTCGCGGGCCTCGCGCACCAGCGTCACGGCCTCCGGGAAGAGGACACGGATGGCGTCGCGGACCTGCATCGCCTGCTCGTCGGCATTGCCGGTGAGGTCAAGCCGGCCGATCGAGGCAACGGTCATCTCGACCGCCAACTTGATCGCGTTGTCGGCCCAGGCGACGCGCTGCGAGGACTGCATCTGCTCCGAGAGCTCCTCCATCCGGGCGCGGAACTCGTCGGGATCGCCGAAGAGATTGAAAGGGCTTCCCTCCATGGGCAGATCTAAGCAGAACCGACACCTCGCCGATCCGCATCTGGCACGGAGTGCGCACCACACGCGCGCATCTCTCTCCTAGCGTCGCCCCATGGCCGAACGCGGGCAGGCGACGATCGAGAGCGCAGGGTTGGCGGCGCTGATGGCGTTCCTGCTCGTGGCCGTGATCGCGGTGATCGCGAGCGGCGGGGAAGTCAAGGCGGGACGGGAACTGGCGGGGGCGATCGGGAAGCGGCTCGTCTGTGCTCCCCACCTGCCCGACGACTGCCATCACCATCCACTGGTCCCCGCCTACGGTTGGCCCCTGGCGCGGCTCACCCGCGCGCTCGCCCCGTCCCCCGTGGCGCTCGCCGGCCCCGACGGCCTTCCCTTGGTTCCCGTCGACTTCCGCCGCTGCCGGCGCGAGAGCTGCGCCGTCGCCGCCGGCCCCCACCTCACCGCCTCCAACCGTCGGACCACCGACTTCACCCAGCTGCTCGACCACCGGGACTCGGACGGCACGGTCGAACTCATCTATTGGGAGTACCGACCATCGCTCGGGTGGCGCGCCGTCCGTCGCACCGCCACCGAGGCCGATGTCGCAGCCGCCGCCGGCACCGAAGTCCTCGCGTCCCAGGACCCCGCCCTCGTCCCACTCGAGACCCTCCCCGGCCGCAACCACTACGACTTCCCCGCCAGCGAATCCCCGCCCTGGCAGTGGCAGATCGAAGCGCGCTACCCCGGCTGGTCGGACTAGCCGCCGCTGGTGTGGAGCGAAGCTCCCGCTATGCGGGAGTAAGTCTCCACAGCCGCGCCGCCCGCGCTCAGGCCGCGCGGGGGCTCGGGGCCTCGCCGCAGTCCGCGCCACCGCCGGTGCCGCCCGCTCCGTCGCCGCCGTCGTCTTCGCGGTCGGCCTCGTCCTGGGCCTGGCGGATCAGGCCGCGCCAATCGGTGGTGCGGAAGACGAGCAGGATCGCGCCGAAGCCGAGGACCACCGACCAGGCTGCCATCGCGATCTGGGTGCCGACCGAGAAGGAGAGGACGGCGGCGCGGGTGGGGCCCCTGAGGGTCGCCACCAGGAGCGCCTGCTGAGCCCCCGCCCCACCCGGGGTGAACGGGACGATGTTGGCGATCGCCTGCACGCTCATCACCAGCATCACGTTGCCGATCGAGCCCTTGAGCCCGAAGGCCTCGAGGAAGAACCAGAAGGCGGCGAAGCGAAGCAGCCAGCCGACCCCCTGCCAGGCGAAGACCTGCTTCATGTAGTCGCCCGGCCGGCGGATGATCACCAGCCCCTGTTTGACCCGCGCCCAGAAGCGGCGTACCCGGTGCGCCAGGAGCCAGACGCCGACCACGATCGCGAGCAGGAGCACGCCGACGGTGATCGCCAGCGTCTTCGGGTGGTTGGCCCAGAAGGAGACCTCGAACGCCGGCAGGTGGGGCAACTCGGGCAGCGGCGGCAGGAGGCCCTGGGTGATCGCATAGAGCAGGACAAGGATCCCGACCGAGGTGTCGAAGACGGTCTGCACCAGGAACGAGGAGGTGACGGCCGGATAGGAGGAGTCGGGGATCTGTCGTTTGACCAGGAAGACCTTGGTGACGTCGCCCGCGTGCGCCGGGATGATCGCGTTGATCCCCGCCCCGGCGAGATAGGCCGCGGCGAGGTGGGTGAAGCTGATCTGCTTCCCCGGGTACGCCGCCCGCAGCACGTTGCGCCACGCCCAGGCGCGCGCCAGCTGCATCCCCAAGAGGCAGAGGAGCGCCAGACCGAACTGCGACCAGTGCACTTCGGAGAGGTGGCGGAAGAATTCCGTCGTCGCGTTGAAGAAGTGTTCGAGGCTGGACCCAAGGTCGCCCGCCGGTGGCTGAACGAGGAAATTCGGCATCGCAGCTAGACTAGCCACGCTCGTGCCGGATACCGACACGCACACCCTGCCCCCGCAGTTGCCGCCAGATCCCGCCGATGAGGCGATGTGCGGCCGCGCCCGCGAGCGCTACGCCGCCGATCGCAAAAGCGCCCGCCGCCGGCGCCGCAAAGCCCATGCGGCGATGCCGAACCTGATCATCATCGGCGGCCTCAAGTGCGGGACGACGAGCATCCACCACTACCTCGGCCTCCATCCGGAAATCCAGATGTCGAAGCCGAAGGAGCTCAACTTCTTCGTCACCGAGCTGAACTGGGATCTCGGCCTCGACTGGTACGCGAGCCGCTTCGACAACCGCTTCAAGGTCCGCGGCGAGTCCTCCCCGCACTACACCAACCTGCCCCGCTACGAGGGCGTCGCCGAGCGGATCAAGACCCACTGCCCGGACGCGAAGCTGATCTACATGGTGCGCGACCCGATCAAGCGCATCCTCAGCCACTGGGTCCACGCGACCGGCGCCGGCTACGAGACCCGCGACATGGTCGAGGTCCTCTCCGGCCCCGACACCCAGTACGTCAACCGCTCGCGCTACTGGATGCAGCTGCAGCCCTACCTCGAGCACTTCGACCGCTCCCAGATCGAGGTCATCACCCAGGAGGAGCTGCAGGCGGACCGCGAGGGGACGATGCGCAGGGCCTTCGCCTACGCCGGCGTCGACGAGAACTTCACCTCCGAGCAGTTCGACCGCGAGTGGGAGAAGTCGGCGGCCAAGTCGGGCGACAAATACCAGCTGATGGAGAAGCTGATCAAACTGCCGGGCTTCCGCTCCTTCGACCGCAACTTCGACCGCCTGCCGGAGCGCCTCCGCTGGGTGGTCGAGAAAGTCGTCCACGACCCGGACAAACCACCGGCGCCGAAGCCGGTCCTCTCCGACGACCTCTTCGAGGCCCTGCGCGGTCGCTTCGCCGAGGAAGTCCCCGAGCTGCAGAAGTTCGCCGGCCACGAGTTCGCCGGTTGGAACGACTACAGCTGAGCGCTCCGCGCCGCGCGCACCCCGCGCTTTAGGGTCTGCAGCTTGCGGCGCCTCGTCCCAGAGCCCGGCCCGACCTCGGTCAGCGACCAGCTCGACGCCTACCGCCCCTGGGCCGACCCGCCCGCCGACCGGCCCCGCGTCGCCCTCAACTTCGCCACCACGCTCGACGGCCGGGCCTCGATCGACGGCCACTCCGGGCCGATCGGCTCCGACACCGACACGGCGATGCTGGTCGGCCTGCGCCAGCGCTTCGACGCGGTGATGATCGGCGCCGGGACGATGCGGGTCGAGCGCTACGGCCGGATCATCACCGACCCGGAGAAGCGCGCCCGCCGCGAAGCGAACGGACTCCCGGGCGACCCGCTGATGGTGATCGTCGGCGGCCTCGACCTGCCCTGGGACGCCGGGCTCTTCACCGACGGCGGCGGCAAGGTAGTCCTCTTCACCGGCGCAGAGGGCGACCCGCCCGCGACCGCGACCCCGGTCGAGATCGTGCGGGCGGCGGAGGGCCGCGTCGACATGGCCACCGCGCTGCGCCACCTGCGTGCCGAGCACGACGTCCGTGCGGTCCTCTGCGAGGGTGGCCCCCGCCTCCACTCCCAACTCCAGGCCGGCGGACTGGCCGACGAGCTCTTCCTCACGATCGCTCCGAAGCTGGTCGGCGCCGGCACCACGATCCTCGAGGGCGCCCTCCCCGAGGTGGCCGAGCTCGACCTCCTCTGGCTGCTCCAGGAAGGCTCCGAGCTCTTCGCCCGCTACGGGCGGTGATGAACTAGATTCGGCGCGACCGGGTCAGCGAGCAGGAGGGGACTGATGGACTTCGAACCGACCGCGGAGGTCGCCGCGCTGCGCGAGCGCGTCCTCGACTTCATCGACGCCGAGATCTACCCGGCCGAGCGCGAGCTGATGGAGGCCCTCGACGCCGAGGTCGGCCCCGGCGTCCCCCACCCGGCCAACCTCACCGCGGTCCGCGCGAAGGCCCGCGACGCCGGGCTCTGGAACCTCTTCATGCCCGACGAGCGCTTCGGCCCCGGCCTGAAGAACTGGGAGTACGGGCTCCTCTGCGAGGAGATGGGCCGCAGCCCGATGGTGGCGCCGATGGCCTTCAACTGCTCCGCCCCGGACACCGGCAACATGGAGATCCTCGCCGAGCACGGCAGCGAGGAGCAGCGGGAGCGCTGGCTCGAGCCGGCGCTCGAGGGCCGCATCCGCTCCTGCTTCGCGATGACCGAGCCGGAGGTGTCGGGCTCCGACCCGACCCTGCTGCAGGGCCGCGCCGTCCTCGACGGCGACGAGTGGGTGATCGACGCGCACAAGTGGTTCACCAGCGGCGCGGTCGGGGCCGAGCTGGCGATCGCGATGGTGGTCACCGACCCGGAGGCGCCGCCCTACGCGCGCGCCTCGATGATCTGCGTGCCGACCGACAACCCCGGCTACGAGATGGTGCGGTCGATCCCCGTGATGGGACACGACCAGGGCCCCGGCCATTGCGAGGTCCGCTTCACCGGGTGCCGGGTGCCGAAGGCGAACCTGCTCGGTGAGCGCGGGGCGGGATTCGCGATCGCCCAGGACCGCCTCGGCCCGGGCCGCATCCACCACTGCATGCGGGCGATCGGCACCGCCGAGCGAGCCCACGAGATGATGTGCCGCCGCGCCAACGAACGCCACGCCTTCGGCGGCCCGCTGGCCGACAAGCAGTTCGTCCAGGAGTCGATCGCCACCAGCCGCATGGAAATCGACCAGGCTCGCTTGCTCACCCTCTATGCCGCCTGGAAGATGGACACCGAGGGCAAGCGCGCCGCCCGCCAGTCGATCTCGGCGATCAAGATCGTCGCCGCGAACATGGTGATGAACGTGCTCGACCGGGCGATCCAGATCCACGGCAGCCTCGGCATGACCGACGACACCCCGCTCGCCCCGATGTGGCGCTTCAGCCGCATGCTGCGCCTCGCCGACGGCCCCGACGAGGTCCACAAGATGGTCCTCGCCCGCCGCGAGCTGAACCGCTGGGCGAAGCGTGCCGAGGCGGAAGCGAGCGGCGTGCCGCTGGAACCGCGGCACGCCGCCCGGATGGTCTAGTCCTTCAGGCTAAGACGCTCCGTTCACGCTTCCGACCCTGGTAGCGATGATCTGACGCTTCGCGCCGAAGCTGTTTTTGTTGAACGATTTGCATGACATGGTGATCGTTCCGCCGTCCGAGACGCCCGTCATCGAGACGGTTCCGGCGAAGAAGAAGAGACCGACCCGATAGGTGCTCGCGCCTTCCCCGATCGACGTCCCGTCATCGTTGAGGAAGCACTCGCTGCCGTTCTCCGGGGCAGATTCGGCTTCGATCGTGTAGATCAGATTGACCTGCGCGGTCACCACCCAGCGGCCAGCAGGCAGCGTGGCCGACATGATGTTGTTCGGATTTTCGAACATCCCGTGGGGGAGTTCCGCGGTGCTCGCGGTTTCTTCGAATTGCAGGACTTCCGACCTTTCTCCCGGAGAGAGCTTTTCCCGGGTCACGGAGCCGTTCGCCAGGTTTCCGGTGCCTACCGCGCCTCCGGCTATCTTGGTGCCGCTCACCGAGCCGTCAGCGAGCTTCGTGCCGCTCACGGCACCGTTGGCGATCGCTGCACCGGTGACCGAGTTGGCAGCCAAGTTCGAGGCGCCGACGGCAGCTCCGCCGAGCTTCTGACCGGTGATCGCACCGTTTCCAATCCGGGATTCGGTGATTGCGCCCGGTTTCACTTTGGCCGTAGTCACGGCTCCCTTCTTTAGTTGCTTGGTGCCGACGCTGTTCTTCGCCAGCTGGTTGGCGGCGAAAGCGCTGCCTCCTGCCACCACGAGGAAGACGGCGAGGGTCGACATCACGTTCGCGTACGTGAGTCGCTTACTGACGAACTTCATCTGTTACTCCTTGTTTGGGAGGGGTCGGGACTAGACAAAACGACCCTCCCAATACGCCCGATTACTGTCAAGCTGGCTCGACAGCTCTACAGGCGGGCTTGTGGTCGCCCCGGGAAGATCGGCTGGAGCCTAGCTGCGCGCCTCGACGGCTTCCGCGGTTTCGGCAAGGCGGGCGACCAGGTGGGCGAACGCTTCGACGCCGTCGGAGTCGGCAGCGGATTTGCCGTAGCCGCCGGCCGCCATCCGGGCGAGCACGCCCTCGAGGATGATCGCCAGCTTCCAGTAGCCGAGGGCGAGGTAGAAGTCGAGTTCGGAGAGGTCGCGGCCGGAGGCCTCGGCGTAGCGGGCGGCGAGCTCGGGGCGGGTCGGGAAGCCGGGGGCCAGGTTGGCGGATTCGCCGAAGCGGAGGGCCGGCTCGCCGCGTTCGGGCCAGTAGGCCATCAGGGTGCCGACGTCGGCGAGCGGGTCGCCGAGCGTGCAGAGCTCCCAGTCGACCACCGCGGCGACCTCGCCGCCCTCGCTCAGGATCATGTTGTCGAGGCGGTAATCGCCGTGGACGATCGAGACGCCCTGCTGGGCCGGGATGCGGGCGGCGAGGCGCTCGTGCACGCGGTCGACCGCGGCCACCTCACGAGTCTTCGATTTCTCCCACTGGCCGTGCCAGCGGCGCAGCTGACGGGCGACGTAGTCCTGCTTGCGGCCGAGGTCGCCGAGCCCGACCGCGTCGGGATCGACGGCGTGGATCGCGGCCAGGGTGTCGGCGACGCGCATCCCGATCTCGCGCCGGTCGGCCTCCGCGGGGAAGGATTTCTCGACCTCCGCGACCCCGCGCAGGATCGGTCCGCGGACAAACTCCATCACGTAGAACGGGGCCCCGTTGACCGCCTCGTCCTCGCACAGCCCGACCACCGGTGGTACCGGCACCGGGGTGGCCCCGAGCGCCGAGACGACCTTGAACTCGCGCCCCATGTCGTGGGCCGAGGAGAGCGTCTTGCCGAGCGGCGGCCTGCGCAGGGCCCACTCGTGCCCGGCGGCATCGGTGACCCGGTAGGTGAGGTTGGAGAGCCCGCCCGCGATCCGCTCATAGGTGAGCGGCGCCCGCGCGCCGGGCACCTGGGCGTCGAACCACGCCTCCATCCCGGCCGCGTCGATGCCATCGACGGATGCGGAGCCGTCGCTGCGGCCTGTAGCCTCGTCTCCCATAGCCGCGCAAGCATATTCACGCAGAGGCCGGCGCCTCAGTCCCTCGCTTGCCAATCGTCTCCGGATCGGCTTCGCGATCACCTTCGCCGTGATCACCGCGGCGGCCGTGATCGGCGTCGGCCATCTCATCGCCCAGCGGCAGGACTACGAGACCTCGATCGAACGCTCCTACCAGGCGGAGATGGCGGCGCGGGTCGAAATCGCCGAAGGAGCCGGCGGCCGGGCGGCGCGGCGGACGATCGCCCGCGAGGAAGCCAACCGGGCCGGACTGCGGAACTCGATCTCCAACGACACCCGCGACACCGCGATACTCGTCGGCGCCGGGCTGATCGCGGGCCTGATCGGGGCGCTCCTCCTGTTCGCCGGTCTGATCGCCTCGATGCGCCGGCCGCTCGAGGCGCTGGTCGACGCCGCCGGGCGCCTCGCCGCCGGCGACCGCTCGACCCGGGTCGAGGTCGGCGGCCCCTCGGAGACGGCGACGCTCGGCAAAGCGTTCAACGAGATGGCCACCGAACTCGAGCTCGAGGCCTCTGAGCGCGACCAGCTCGACCGGATGAAAGACGAGTTCGTGCTCACCGCGTCCCACGAGCTGCGCAGCCCGCTGACCTCGGTGCAGGGCTTCGCCGAGCTCTTGATGATGGACCGCGACTCGCTCACCCAGCAGCAGGCGGAGACGGTGGAAATCATCCTCGACAACTGCCGCCACCTGGTCCGGCTGCTGAACGATCTGCTCGACCTCGCCCGCTCCGACGCGGGCCGGCTGACGATCCGGCCGCGGCCGACCCGGCTGACGCCGCTGCTCGACGATGTCGTGCGGACGATGCGGGCGCAGACCGACAAATCTGAACAGACGCTTACCGAGAGGATCGAGCCGAACCTCCCCCTGGTCGAGGTGGAGCCAGACCGGATACGCCAAATATTGGTGAACCTGCTTACGAATGCGCATGAATACTCGCCCGAACGCGCGTCTATCCAGGTGACGGCGCGAGTAGCCGATGCTGGAGTGGAGATCGACGTGATCGACAACGGCCCTGGCATACCCTCAGCACAGATGGAACACATCTTCGAGAGATTCGTCCGCGGCGACGCGGGACTGACCCAGCGCGTCGGCGGCACCGGCCTCGGCCTGGCGATCTCGAAATCGCTGATCGAGCTGCACGGGGGCACGATCGCGGTCGACTCCGAGGTCGGCCGCGGCTCGACCTTCAGGGTGCTGTTGCCGGTCGCCCCGCCCGGGGCGGTCGAGGCGCCGTCGACCGGCCCGCGCGTGATCGCCGAGGGCCCGCGATGACGACGGTCCTCGTCGCCGACGATTCCGAGACGATCCTGCTGCTGATGCGGACGCGGCTGGAACTGGCGGGCTACGAGGTGGAGACCGCCGCCGACGGCCAGGAGGTCACCGAGCGGGTCGACCCGGGCTCCAGCGACGGTCCCGACCTGCTGCTGCTCGACGCGATGATGCCGCGCAAGTCGGGGATCGACGCACTTCGCGAGCTGCGCGCCGCCGGACTCGAGACCCCGGCCCTGATCGTCAGCGCCCACCAGGACCCGAGCGACGCCGACGCGCCGACCGACCTCGAGATCAGCGGCTACGTGACCAAGCCGATCGACTTCGACCTGCTGCTCGACGCGATCGCCAAACTCACCGCCAAAGCGGCCTAGCGCGCCGCCGACTCACCCGGCGTCGAGCATGTGCTCGACCGCAGCGATGAATTCGCCGGCCCCGACGACGTAGCGCTCGGCCTCCTCGGGCGCGGGTTTCACCGCCTCGTAGTCACCGCCCTCGCGAGCGGCCTGGGCATGCTGGGAGAGCGTGAAGAGCTTTGCGTCGAAGGCATCGGTGACGACATAGGTGGTGCGGAATAGATTCCAGGTCCCGCGATGCGTCCGGGCGTGCTCATCGCGCTCCGAGAGCGCCGCCCGCGCCGCGTAGAGCATCGAGTAATAGGCCGCGCTCACCGCTGCCTCCAGATGGGCAGCCGCCAAGAGCTCGGCCGCTGCGGCCGCCCGATCGCGCGCCTGCTCCATGAACTCCCGCGAGCGGGGGCTCATCGTGAGCCCGACCCGTCCAAACCATCGCCGAGGAGGACGACCTTGTCACGATCAACCTCGCGCAGAAAGAAGGAATCGATCCGCCGCCGTTCCCGCACACGGTCGGCGTCGTATACGTGGAAGGAGTACCAGACGGGACTGTCTCCCTCGGCGTCGGCGATCGCTTCAAGACGCGGCGCCAGATCCCAGCGGAGCCGGAGAGAGTCGGAGCCCGATCCGACGACGACCATCAGGTCGACATCGGACCGACGGTCAGGGTGGGTCTCGGTGAGGTCCGCTTCCCCGCGGGCCCGGGAGCCGAACAGCCAGACCGCGAGGAGCTCGTCGCCAAGCTCAGCCCGTAGCCACCTGAGTACGCCCTCGACCACCCGCCGCTCCTGGCGAGTAAAGGAAACGTCGGTTGGAAGATCCTCGATCCGCGCTGTCGTCCGCATTGCGGTCACGACATGAGGATAAGAGCCTGCCCCGAAACCCGCGTGTGCGACTGGCGAGTGCCGGACCGAGCGGGGGTAGGAACTCGGGCTGCCGCCCTCGCACCCCGCCTTCGGCGGGGGTCGGCCTAATGGCAGCGCCATTTGGCCGACCGAGGACGACGCCCCGCGAAGTGTGTCCGGTGCCGTCAGGCGTGCGCGGGGGTTTCGGGGCAGGCTCTAGGCGGGCGACCCCTAGCTGCGGGCGACCTCGAGGCGGATCTCCTTGCCCTTCAGCTTGGTGCCGTCGAGGAATTCGACCGTCCGCTCGGCCTGGTCGGGGTCGACCTCGACGAAGGAGAAGCGGTGCAGGACGCGGACGTCGTGGACGGCCTCGTCGGGGAGGACGGCGCCCTCGCGGAGCGCCCAACGGAGATCCTCCTCGTCGATCCCGCTGCGCTCGCCGCGGTTGATGAAGAGCTTGGTGGACTTCTTGCCGTTCTCGCCGTCGGCCTCGCCGTCGGTGTCGGCATCGAGCTCGGGCTTCACCTCGGCCACGGCCTTCGTACCGCGCTCGGACTTCGGCTTGTCGGCGCCGGCGTCCTCGGCGTCGGCGGTTGGCTTCTTCTCCGGCTCACGCTCCTCGCGCTCCCGGGGACGGCGCTCGCGGCGGCGCGGCGGCGGCGCGTGCTCGAGCCGCTCCTCGGGGGTCTCCCACTCGCCGATTTTGGTGTTGACGTCGCGCTCGATACGACCGATCTCGTCGCGCTCCTCCGGGGTGACGAAGGTGATCGCGCGGCCGGTCCGGCCGACCCGGCCGGTGCGGCCGATGCGGTGGACGTAGCTCTCGGAGGAGTTCGGCACGTCGAAATTGATCACGTGGGTGACGTGCTCGACGTCGAGCCCGCGGGCGGCGATGTCGGTGGCCACCAGCAGCTTTACCCGATGGTCCTTGAAGGCGATCATCACGCCGTCGCGGGAGCCCTGGCTCATGTCGCCGTGCAGCGCTTTCACGTCGAGGCCTTTGTCCTTCAGCGTCCTCTCCAGGCGCGAGGCGCCGATTTTGGTGCGGCAGAAGATGATCGCCTGCTCCGGTTCTTCGGTCTTCAGCAGCTCGACCAGGCGGGCGGTCTTCTCCCGCGCCGGCACCTCGACGAAGGCTTGGGCGATCGCGTCGACGGTGAGCGTTTTCGGGGTGATGCGGACGGTGACCGGGTCGTACATGTAGCCCTCGGCCAGCTTTTTGATCGGCGGCGGCATCGTCGCCGAGAAGAGCGCCGTCTGCCGGCCGCTCGGGCACATGCGGAGGATTTTCTCGACGTCTTCGATGAAGCCGAGGTCGAGCATCTCGTCGGCCTCGTCGAGGACGATGTAGCGGGCCGCGGTGAGGACCAGCGAGCGCCGCGACATCAGGTCCATCATCCGCCCGACGGTCGCCACGACGACGTGGGCACCGGAGCGCAGCTGCGACTGCTGCGAGCGGATCGGGGCACCGCCGAAGACGGCGACGATCTCGATGTCGAGGTGCTCGGCGTAGGCGCGAAGCGCCTGGGTCACCTGGATGCAGAGCTCGCGGGTCGGGGTGAGGACGACCGCCTGCACCTCGTCGTTGTCGGGCTCCAGGTATTGCAGCATCGGCAGGCCGAAGGCCGCCGTCTTGCCGGTGCCGGTCTGCGCCTGGCCGATCACGTCGTGGCCGGCGAGCAGCTCCGGGATCGCCTCCTCCTGGATCGGCGAGGGCTCGACGTAGCCGAGCTCGTCGAGAGCCTGCTGGATCGCAGGGGAGAGGCCGAGTTCTTTGAAGGTTTTCATTCCGCCCTTTATGCAGTGGGGTCGAGGAGGAGCTTGCCGGCGCTGGTCCGCGATTCGAGCGCCTCGTGCGCGCGCGCAGCTTCCGACAGAGGGTAGACGCCACCGATCGTCACCCGCAGTGCGCCCGTCGCCAGCGCCTCGAACAGCTCGCCCACCAGAGGCACCGCGAGGTCCCGTCGGGCCAGCACATGGACGAGCCAGAATCCGATCACGGCCTTCGATCCCTGCAGCAGGGCGCCGGTGTCGATCTGACGGTTTTCCCGCGAGGCGTTGCCGAAGACGACCATCCGGCCGAGCGGGGCGAGCGCCCGCAGCTCGGCATCGAAGGCGTCGCCGCCGCTCATGTGGAGGACGGCGTCGACCTTTTGGCCGTCGTTGGCCTCGAGCAGCGCGGCGCGCAGGTCCTCGCTACGTGAGTCGACGGTGGCGTCGGCGCCGAGGCTCTCGACCAGCTCGCGCTTCTCGGCGCTCGAGGCGAGGCCGATCACCTTCGCTCCGGCGGCCTTGGCGATCTGCACGGCAAGCGTGCCGGTGCCACCCGCGGCGGCCTCGATCACGATCGTCTCCCCCGGCTCGATCCGGGCAGAGCGTTTGACCAGCGCCATCGCGGTCAGGCCCTGGAGCAGCGCGCCGGCGGCCTGCTCGTCGTCGACCTCGTCGGGGACCGGGATCGTCAGCGACTCGGGGACGACGACCTTGGCGGCGTAGCCGCCGGTACCGACCAGGGCGGCGACGCGGCGCCCGTCGGAAGTCCGCCCGGCCACCTCGGCGCCAGGCACCAGCGGCAGCTGCTGCTCGGCGAGATAGTCGTTGCGGGTCGAGTGGGTGTCGGCGAAGTTGACGCCGCAGCGGGTTACCTCGACCAGGACCTCGCCCTCGCCGGGCGTCGGGTCCTCGAGATCGACGTACTGGAAGGCATCGGCACCGCCGAACTCGTGTAGCTGGATCGCTTTCATGAGGCCGAGTCTCGCAGAGGGAAGCCGGTAGGGTGCCGCCCTCATGGCCCTGACCGTAGTTGGATCGATCGCCTTCGACGCCGTCAAGACCCCCTTCGGGGAGCGCGAGCGCATGCTCGGCGGCGCCGCCACCCACTTCTCGCTCGCCGCCAGCTTCTTCACCGAGGTGCGGCCGGTCGGCCCGGTCGGCGACGACTTCGGCAGCGAGCAGTTCGAGCTGCTCGAATCGCACGGCATCCGCACCGACGACATCGAGCGGGTGGCGGGTGGCCAGAGCTTCTTCTGGCGCGGCCACTACGACTTCGACCTCAACGTCGCCCACACCGACGACACCCAGCTCGGCGTCTTCGGCGAGTTCGAGCCGAAGCTCTCCGACGCGGCCCGCGCCGCCGACACCCTCTTCCTCGCCAACATCCAGCCCGACCTGCAGCGGCAGGTGCGCGCCCAGTGCGGCGCCGCCGACTTCAGCGGGCTCGACTCGATGAACCTCTGGATCGAAATCGCCAAGGAATCGCTGGAGGCGGCGATCGCCGAGGTCGACTGCCTGGTCGTCAACGACGCCGAGATCCGCATGCTGACCGGCGAGGCGAACCTCGCCAAGGCGGCCCGCGCGGTGATGGCGATCGGCCCGCGCGCGGTGGTCGCCAAGCGCGGCGAGTACGGCGCCGCCTTGTTCACCTCTGAGGCGGGCACCGAAACCGAGAACGGCCACAACTTCTTCGCCCTGCCGGGCTTCCCGCTCGAGGACGTGCGTGACCCGACCGGGGCGGGCGACAGCTTCGCCGGCGGCTTCTTCGGCTACCTCGACGGCATCGACGGCGACCTCGACGAGGCGAACCTGCGGCGGGCGATGGGCTACGGCACCGTGCTGGCCTCCTTCAACGTCGAGGAGTTCGGCACCGAGCGGGTCTCGCGCCTCGAGCGCGAGGAGATCGAGGAGCGCTTCGAGGCGCTCCGCCGGATGACCCAGTTCGAGGGCGTCCCGGCCCCGCGCGATTAACAGGTCGGCAGCCCCGAACTGGAATACTAGGTTCTCCCCACGAAGCAGGAGAAGGAGGGTGATGGCCACCGAGCAGCAGACCACTGACGCCAGTGCCGAGAACGGGGTCGGGAGCGGGACGGAGACTCTGACCGTCACCGACAATCGGACCGGCAAGACATACGAGTTGCCGATCACCGACGGCACGATCCGCGGTCTGGATCTGCGTCAGATCAAGGTCGATGAGGACGAATTCGGGATGATGTCCTACGACCCGGCGTTCACCAACACGGCCTCCTGTCGCTCCTCGATCACCTACATCGACGGCGACGCGGGGATCCTCGAACACCGCGGCTACTCGATCGAGACGCTCTGCGAGAACTCGACCTTCCTCGAGGTCGCCTACCTCTTGATCTGGGGCGAGCTGCCGACCAAAGCCCAGCTCGACCGCTGGGTCTTCGACATCACCCACCACACCTTCGTCCACGAGGACCTCAAGCACCTTTACGAGGGCTTCCGCTACGACGCGCACCCGATGGGGATGCTGCTCTCCGGCGTCGGCGCCCTCTCGACCTTCTATCCCGACGCGAAGCAGATCAACGACGAGGAAGAGCGCTACATGGCCGCCGTGCGGCTGATCGCCAAGGTGCCGACGCTGGCGGCCTACTCCTATCGCCACAACATGGGGTTCCCGTACGTCTACCCCGACAACGACCTCAGCTACGCCGAGAACTTCCTCTCGATGGTCTTCAAGAAAACCGAGGCGAAACACGTCCCGAAGCCGGAGCTGACCAAAGCTCTGGACGTCCTCTTCATCCTCCACGCCGACCACGAACAGAACTGCTCCACCAACGCGGTGCGCGGGGTCGGCTCCTCCGACGTCGATCCGTACTCGGCGGTGGCGGCGGGCGTCGCGGCGCTCTACGGGCCGCTCCACGGCGGCGCCAACGAGGCGGTGCTGCGGATGCTGAATCGAATCGGCAAAGTCGAGAACATCCCCGACTTCCTCGCCCGGGTGAAGGATCGCGAGGAGAAACTGATGGGCTTCGGCCACCGGGTCTACAAGAACTACGACCCGCGGGCGCGGATCATCCAGGGCTACCTCGACCCGATCTTCGAGGCGACCGAGTACAACCCGCTGGTCGAGATCGCTCGCGAGCTGGAGAAACAGGCACTCGAAGACGACTACTTCACCGAGCGCAAGCTCTACCCGAACGTCGACTTCTACTCGGGGATCATCTACGAGGCGCTGGGGATCCCGACCGACATGTTCACGCTGCTCTTCGCGATCCCGCGGACGGCCGGCTGGGTCGCCCAGTGGATGGAGATGAAAGAAGATCCGGAGCAGAAAATCGCCCGCCCGCGGCAGATCTACACCGGCTCGCGCGAGCGCGACTACGTGCAGATGGCCGACCGCGAGGGCCCCGAAAAAATCGTCGGCCCGCCCGCCCGTCGCCCCAAACGCCCCCGCCGCGGGGCGTAACCGTCCCGCCGACGCTTGTTCCCCCAGGGGTAACAAGCGTCGGTCCGTTTGTAGGGTGAGGGCGTGGCCCGTCCTAGCTGGAAGTTGACCGTGCGCGCAGGCGCCGACGTCGATCACGCCAAGTTCGACGACCTCGACGAGGCGGTCGCGGCGATGCGTGAGTGGGCGTTCAAAGTGCGCGCCGAGGGGCCGCCGAAGACGGCGAACCTGGTGAAGACCTTCGAGCCCAAGGACCAGGTGCAGGCGCGCCTCGAGCTCTCGAGCGGTGGCTTCCTGCACAGGAAGACCGTCGCCGGGATCGACGTGCGCGGCGACGGCACCTTCATGCCCTTCAGCGGCGGCCTGCGCCGCGAGGAGCTCGACCCGACCAGCCATGACACGCCTTTCGACCTGGTGCGCGAGACTTTGGAAGGAGCCGATCGATGACCGACCACATGAACAGCCCGGGAGTTCCCAAGGGCAGCTATGCCGCCGGCGAGCGGGTGAAGATGCCCGTCGGGGCCGAGCCCCCCTTCACCGTCTTCATCAACGGGGTCGAACAGAAAGAGGGGGAGGACTTCAGCATCGCGGGCCGCGAACTCCACTTCACGCGGCCGATCGTGAAGGAGGAGATGGACACCGGCCGCTGGCTGGCGATGTACCTCGGACTCTTCGGCACCTACCGCAAGGACGAGAAAGTCGACATCCAGTTCCAGCGCGGCGGCAAAACCGAACTCGTCGCCGACCTCCCGATCACCCCTTATGAGGACGCCGCAGAGGGCGCCGCCAAGTGAACATCGGCTTCCTCATGCTCACCGACTACTCCGAGGCGGTGAACGGGAAGCTCTACCTGACCGGGGGCGGCTGGAACGTCCTCCGCCTCCCCGAGCTGCCGCACGAGTGGTCCTTCCACATCGGCCTCGGCATCGACGTCGCCTGGCATGAGACCAACAGCCCTCACGAGCTCAGCGTCACGATCCAGGACCCCGACGGGATCGAGCTCGGCGAGGGCCTGACCGCCAACTTCGAGACCGGCCGCCCGCCCGGCATGCCCCAGGGCCAGGAGCAGCGCCTGGTGATGTCGATCGCCGCCACCGCCACCTTCACCACCGCCGGCCCCCACGCCGCCGTGGTCGAGGTCAACGGCGAGGAGCTGGGCCGCGCCCGCTTCTACCTGATGGAAGGCGTCCCGGAGGGCCCCGAGCAGCTCTGAGGCGGCGTGGGGGCGCCTCGCGGCGTCCTCGGTCGTTCGGCTCGGGTCACGCACTTGTAGTGCGCTCCCCTCGCCTCGCTCCCTGCGTCCTTGCGAGGCTGGCCCACGCCGCCTCAGGCGTAGTTGACAGTCCCGCGCCGGCTGCGTGGTTCCTTTTCCGCGAGATGGGCGGATAAGGAACCACGCAAACTTGGTCCGTGGTTCCTTATGGGCGCCGTACGCCCAAAATGAACCGCGCAGCGGCCACGCAGCGCGACTCCCGAGGTCTTCTCAGTTGAAGACGTAGAGGAGGAGGAACGCGACGATCGCCCAGACGGCTCCGGCCGCCTGGATGCCGCGGTCGCCGGCGACGATGCCGGACATCGAGCGGTCGTCGTTGCGGTCGTAGATCAGGTACAGGTAGCGGAAGATCGCGTAGACCACGGGCGGGATCGTCAGCATCATCTGGTTGCCGATGATCGGCGAGTTGACCGTATAGATGGCGTAGCTGATCACGGTGCCGGTGGTGACCAGGGAGACCATCTGGTCGAGGAAGGGGAGCGAGTAGTGCTCGAGGACGGGCCGGGTCGAGGTGCCCTCGTGCAGCTCCGACACCGCCTCCTGGCGGCGCTTGGTGAAGCCGAGGAAGGCGGCGAGGAAGCCGGTGCAGAGGAGCAGCCACTCCGACGCGTGGGCGTCGACGGCGCTGGCACCGGCGGCGACGCGGAGGACGAAGAGGCCCGCCAGCGTCATCACGTCGATGATCACGATCTGCTTGAGGCCGAGGCTGTAGGCCACCTGGGCCACGCCGTAGCCGACCACCATCAAGCCGACTTTCCAGTTGACGGCGAAGGCGATGGCGACGGCGACGAGCGCCAGGGCCGGGGCGATCGCGATCGCGGTGCGCTCGGAGAGCTCGCGGGCGGCGAGCGGGCGGTAGCGCTTCTTCGGGTGTTTGCGATCGAGCTCGACGTCGATCAGGTCGTTGACGAAGTAGCCGGCGCTGGAGATGAGGCAGAAGGCGAAGAAGGTGACGACGGCCAGGAAGATGTCGTGGCCGTCGTTGAAGTGGCCGGAGAACAGCAGCCCGGCGAAGACGAAGACGTTTTTGATCCACTCTTTCGGCCGGCCGGTCTTGATCGCCGCGCGCAGGGGGCTGCGGCGGGGCACCACGGGCTGGTCGAGATTCTCGGCCTCGGCGGGCGGCACGGTCGGCTGTTCGGAGGTGATCGTTTCCATTACGGGGGCGGCGGGGGCGGACAAGGCGGTGGAACCCGCCGCCAAAAGGCTTGCGAAAGGGTAGCGCCCGGCCGGTCGGCTCAGGGGTCGAGCAGGACCCCTGGGTTGAGGATGCCGGCCGGATCGAGCTCGGCCTTGGCGGCTCGCAGAGCGGCGGCGAAGGGCGCCGGGCGCTGGCGGTCGTACCAGGGCCGATGGTCGCGGCCGACCGCGTGGTGGTGGGTGATCGTGCCGCCGCACTCGATCAGCGCCTCCGAGACGGCGGCCTTGACCTCGTCCCACTGCTCGACCTCCCCACCGCGGATCGCCGGGGCGAGGACGGTGAAGTACGGGGCGACGCCGTCGGGATAGGCATGGGTGAACCGGCAGGTGACGAGCGGTGCGCCGCGGCCCTCCCGTGGCGCCCCCGAGACCTCGGCGATGGCGCGCCGGGTGGCCTCCATCACGGTCGCGTGGAACTCCTCCAGCCGATCCCAGGTGATCGCCGTCTCGAAGGTCTCCGAGAGCACCCCACAGGCGACGAACGTGTCGCGCAAGTACGGAGCCAGGAGGAACGCCCCGCGCCAACTCTCCGCCGCCCCACCCTCCTCGGTGTTGGTGGGCCGATTTCTCAAGTCCTCCTGGAGTTTTCGGCCCGTCAACATCGAGGGTTCCGTGAGGCGGGGCTCGTCGGGGGTACCGCGGTGGTCTCGCGCGGCGGCGAGGGCGATGGCGAGCGGCCCGTCGACCGGGTGGTGGGCGCTCTCGAACGCCAGCAGCAAGAGGTGGGCGCTGCCGTCGCCGGCGCCGGTCAGCTCCGCCTCGGCCGCTTCGAGCAGCCGGCAGTTGGCCGGGTCGAGGCCCGCCTGGACGATCTCCCGGACCGCCTCGCAGGCGTCGCCGAAGCTCTCGAAGCGCACCGTCGCCGCCGCCTTCCACTCCGGCCGCGAGCGCACCCGCACCCAGGCCTCGGTGATCGCGGCGAGGATCCCCTCCGAGCCCAGCAGCAGCCGGTCCGGCGAGGGCCCCGCCCCCGAGCCCGGCAGGCGCCGGCTCTCCCAGGTCCCCCGCGGGGTCACCGCCCGCACCGACTCGACCAGGTCGTCGACGTGCGTTTCCTTGGTCGCGAAGTGGCCGCCCGCCCGGGTCGCGATCCAGCCGCCGAGCGTCGCGTACTCGAACGACTGCGGGAAGCAGCGCATGGTCAGTCCGTGCTCACGCAGCTGCTCCTCCAGCCGCGGTCCGGTCGCCCCGGCCTCGATCCGCGCCGCCAGGCTCACCGGGTCGACTTCGACCAGGCGGTCGAGCCGGCGCAGGTCCATCGTCACCACCGGCCTGTCGGCGAGCCGCGCCTCCACCCCGCCGCAGACGCTGGTGCCGCCGCCGAAGGGGACCACCGCGGCGCCCTCCGCCTCGGACCAGCTCAGGACCGTCTCCACCTCGGAGCAGTCGCGGGGCAGCGCCACCAGGTCCGGCGGATGCTCGAACTCACCGCGGAAGCCGCGCACGATGTCGCGGTAGGCCTTGCCCAGCGTCCGCGAGACCCGCTCGTACTTCGCGTCGGTGAAGAGGTCGCCGAAGGCATCGGGCGGCTTCAGCCGCGGCGCCCGCACCTCGACCTCGGCGAGCGGCACCGCCGCCCGCGCCTCGCCGCCGAAGCCGAACCGCGCCCGGATCCCTTCGGCGGCCTCGGTCAGCTGCGCCGCCGTCGGCGCCTGGTCCTCGTAGCCCCAGCCCCAGTGCTTGAGCCGCCGCCCGGTCACGCGGCGCCCGCCATGCCTACCAGTGCACGCCTTTCATCAAGTGCGCAAACGCGACGGCCTCGGTCGACGGCGCCTTTTCGCGCTGCTCCTCGCCTTTGCCTTTCGCCGCCTGCGAGTCGGGGAAGAGCTTGTAGGCCGTGTTGAGGATCGTGTCGCTCGCCTTCGGCGCCACCGCGTAGAGCAGCTCGCCGAAGTTCCCCAGTTTGGTCGCCACCTTCTTCGGCTTGTTGACCATCGCCTTGGCGATCATTTCGGCCGCCTCCTCGGGGGTGATCGCCGGGAACATGTCGTACATCCGCGTCGGCGCGATCATCGGCGTCCGTACCAGCGGCATGTTGATCGTCGTGATGTGGACGCGATCGTCCTTGACCTCGGAGGCGATCACCCGGCTGAACGCGTCGAGCGCCGCCTTCGAGGCGACGTAGGCGGAGAAGCGCGGTGGGTTGGTCTGCGTGCCGATCGAGCTGATGTTGATGATGTGCCCCGACTTGCGCTCCCGCATCGCCGGCAGCAGCGCCAGGATCAGCCGCAGCGCGCCCAGGTAGTTGAGCTGGATCGTCCGCTCGTAGTCATGGAAGCGGTCGTAGGAGAGCGCCACCGAGCGGCGGATCGAGCGTCCCGCGTTGTTGACCAGGATGTCGACGTGGCCGTGGTAAGTGAGCACCTCATCGGCCATCCGGGCGACGTCCTCGATATCGGCCAGATCGCAGCGGTGGATGTGAGCCACCCCGCCGGCGGCGACGATTTCCTCTTTCGTCTCCTCCAGCTTCTCGATCGAGCGGGCGACCAGCAGCACCGTCGCCCCCGCATCGGCGACCTTGACCGCGGTCGCCCGGCCGATCCCCGACGAGGCCCCGGTGATCAACACGATTTTGCCGCGCACCGCACCGGTCAGGTTGCGGTCCTTGAACAGGTCGGGATCGAGGTTGCGCTCCCAGTAGTCCCAGATCCGGGTCGCGTAGCTCTCCAGCGGCGGCACCTCGATGCCGCTCCCGGCGAGCACCTCCTGCGTCTTGGTCGAGTCGAAGCTGGTCGGATAATCGACATAGGTGAGGACCGAGGCGGGCAGCCCGACCTCGGAGAGCACCGCCGCGACCGCCCGCTTCGACCCCGGCAGCAGCCGCAGCGCCGAACGCAGCGCGCCGGTCGCGGGCTCGGTCACGTCGGTGTCGAGCCGCCACGACATCCGCGGCGCGTCGGCAGCCTTGGCGAAGGTGTTCACCACCTGCCCGGCCCGCCGCGGGCTCGGGTCGGTGAGGTGGAAGGCGCGCCCGTCGAGGTCGGGCTGGTGGGCGATGTGGTCGATCGCGGCGGCGACGAAGTCGACCGGGACGATGTTGATCTCGCCGCCTTCGACGCCGACCGTCGGCAGCCAGGAGGGCAGCACTTTGCGCGCCCGCTGCAGCGACTTGAAGAAGTAGTAGGGCCCGTCGATCTTGTCGATCGCCCCGGTGCGCGAGTCGCCGACCACGATCCCCGGCCGGTACACCCGCCAGGGCCGGCTCGAGTCCTCGCGGACCAGCCGCTCGGCCTCATGCTTGGTGCGGAAGTAGGGGTTGTTGTCGAGCTTTTCCGCCTCGTCGAACATGTCCTCGGTCCAGACGCCCTTGTAGAGACCGGCCGCGGCGATCGAGCTGACGTGGTGGAAGCAGCCGACGTCGAGCGCCCCTGCAAGCTCGATTGCGTGACGGGTGCCCTCGACGTTGGCGACCTGCTGGGCCTCGGCGCCGGCGGTGATGTCGTAGATCGCGGCGAGGTGGAAGAAGTGCTCGACCTCACCCCGCATCGCGACCAGATCCTCCTCGGAGATCGCCAACCCAGGTTGGGTGAGATCGCCTGGAATCGGCACCACACGTGCCCCGTCGGCTCCCCAGCCGTTGCGCAGCTCCTCCAGTCGACCGCGCGAGCCGGCCCGCACGAGGGCGTAGATCGTGCCCTCCCGCTGCAGCAGTCGCTGGACCAGATTGCGGCCGATGAATCCCGTTGCCCCGGTTACGAAGTAGCTCATCCGGTACCAGGTTATCCCGAGAAAGCCGCCCGTTGGGCCGGTTCGCAATACTGGATCGAAGAAATGCCAGATACGGCAACCGTGCAGATCGCGATGCCCGAGATGGGTGAGTCGGTCACCGAGGGCATCGTCCTCGAGTGGCACGTAGCCGTTGGCGATTTCGTCAACGAGGGCGACACCGTCGTCGAGGTCTCCACCGACAAGGTCGACGCGGAGGTCCCCGCGCCCACCAGCGGCACGATCACGAAGCTGCTGGTCGAGGTCGACGACGAAGTGCCGGTCGGCTCGCCGATGGCTGAACTCGAGGCCGGAGATGGGGACGGCGCGGGCTCAGGCGCCGCAGCCGCGGGTCCTGTCGCCGATGGAGCGCCCTCGTCCTCGCAAGCTGCGGGCGAGGACACCCCATCCGCCCCACCCGCGGGTGGGAACGGAGCGGCGAACGGCAACGGGTCCGACGTCAAAGCCACTCCCATCGCTCGCCGCGTAGCTGAGGCACAAGGGATCGACCTGGGGAAGGTCACGGCCACCGGCTTCGGCGGCAAGGTCACCAAGGAGGACGTGCTGGGCGGGGACGGCAACGGCGCCGCCCCCACGGTCACCACCGGCGACGAGAAGCAGCTGCGGGGGCCCGCGGCGATGCTCGCCAAAGCGATGGACGAGAGCCGCGCGGTGCCGACCGCGACCTCGTTCCGGACGATCGCCGTCGACACCCTCGACGCGAAGCGCAAGGCGATCAACGCGCAGCTCAAAGAGCGCGGCCTGAAGACCTCCTTCACCCACCTGGTCGCCTGGGCGATCATCGAGGCGACCAAAGAGATCCCGGTGATGGTCCGCTCCTTCGAGGAGCGCGACGGCAAACCGTTCGCGATCGAAAACGGCCCGGTCAATCTCGGCATCGCCGTCGACGTGACCCGCAAAGACGGCTCGCACAGCCTGATGGTCCCGGCGATCAAGAACTCCCAGGACCTCGACTTCGCCGGCTTCCACTCGGCCTTCGAAGACCTGATCGCGAAGACCCGCGAGAACAAGCTGACCGCCGACGACTTCCAGGGCACCAACATCAGCCTCACCAACCCGGGCGGGATCGGCACCGTCGCCTCGGTGCCGCGCCTGCTGGCCGGCCAGAGCGCGATCATCGCCACCGGCTCGATCGCCTACCCGCCGGAGTGGTCGCACGCCTCGCCGGAACGGATCAAGCAGCTCGGCGTCTCGAAGATCATGACGCTGACCTCGACCTACGACCACCGCGTCATCCAGGGCGCCGAGTCGGGCGAGTTCCTGAAGAGGGTCGAGCAGTTGCTGCAGGGCGAGGACGAGTTCTACGAGGGCGTCGCCGCTGACCTCGGCATCGAGGCGGCCCCGATCACCAACTCCCACCCCGCCTCCGCCTCGCCCGCGCCGCTCACCACCGCGGCCCCGGCCGCCGAAACCTCCGGCGTCCCCGGCGAGGTCGACGAGGAGCTGCTGCAGGCGGTCCAGGCCGCCACCTCGTTGCTGAAGGCCTACCGCACCCAGGGCCACCTGGCCGCCCGCCTCGACCCGCTCGGCTCGGAGCCGAAAGGCGACCCCGGCCTG
This sequence comes from uncultured Solirubrobacterales bacterium, assembly GCA_963795675.1. Taxonomy (GTDB): domain Bacteria; phylum Actinomycetota; class Thermoleophilia; order Solirubrobacterales; family 70-9; genus VAYN01. The sequence continues at coordinate 143,453 of CAWCJB010000002.1, read as the reverse complement.
GAGCCGGAGAACCTCAACCTGACGCCCGAGCTGATGGCCCGCATCCCGGCCTCGATCCTGCGGATCGGCGTCCCCGGCGAAACGCTGCTCGAGGCGCTGCCGCGGATGCGGACCGCCTATTGCGGCACGATCGGCTACCAGTTCGAGCACATCGCCTCGCACCAGCAGCGGATCTGGATGCGGGAGATGATCGAGACCGGCGCCCACCGCCAGCCGCTCACCGAGGACGAGAAAGAGCGCCTCCTGCACCGGCTGATCGACGTCTTCCAGTTCGAGCGCTTCCTCGGCAAAGCCTATCTGGGGGCCAAGGTCTTCTCGATCGAGGGGCTCGACGTGATCGTGCCGATGCTCGACGAGGCCGTCACCCTCGCCCACCGCGCCGGCGCCGACGACGTCGTCTTCGGCATGGCCCACCGCGGCCGGCTCAGCGTCCTCGCCCACAACCTCGGCCGCCCGGTCGAATCGATCCTCGCCGAGTTCGAGGGCTCCAAACGACTGAGCGCGGTGAAGTCCCTCGCCGCGATCCCGCACGGCGGCACCGGCGACGTCAAATACCACTACGGCCACCGCGGCGTCTACGAGAGCGCCGCCGGCGAGAAGACCTCGGTCCGCCTCTACCCGAACCCCAGCCACCTCGAGTTCGTCGACCCGGTGGTCACCGGCGGCGCCCGCTTCCTGCAGAACAAGTTCGACGGCGCCGAGCTGACCCAGGACACGATGAGCGCGGTCCCGATCCTGCTGCACGGCGACGCCGCCTTCCCCGCCCAGGGGGTCGTCGCCGAAACGCTGAACCTGCAGTCGCTGAACGGCTACTCGACCGGCGGCACCGTCCACCTGATCCAGGACAACCAGGTGGGCTTCACCACCGATCCCGAGGATGCCCGCTCGACCCCCTACGCGGGCGACCTGGCCAAGGGTTTCAACGTGCCGATCATCCACGTCAACGCCGACGACGTCGAAGCCTGCATGTCGGCGGTGCGGCTGGCGATGGCCTACCGCGAGCGCTGGCACCGGGACGTCGTCATCGACGTGATCGGCTACCGCCGCTACGGCCACAACGAGACCGACGAGCCCGCCTACACCCAGCCGACCATCGCCGCCAAGATCAAAGACCACAAGCCGGTCTCCGAGCTCTACGCCGAGCAGCTGATCGGCGAGGGCGTGACCAGCGCCGAGGTCGTCCAGAAAGAGGGCGACGACCGCAAAGTCGAGATGTCGAAGGCGCTCAAGGACCTGCGTGAGCGGATCGACGCGGGCGACTACGAGGACCCGACGGTCGCCACCGGCACCGGCGAACTCGACCGCACCGCCAGCCCGCCGGTCGACACCTCGCTGACCGCCGACCAGCTGATCCACCTGAACGAGGAACTGCTGCGGGTGCCGGACGGCTTCAACGTCCACCGCAAGCTCCGCCGCCCGCTCGGCAAACGGACCGACGCGCTCGCCGAAGGCGGCATCGACTTTGGCCAGGCCGAGGCGCTCGCCTTCAGCTCGCTGCTCACCGAGGGCGTCCACATCCGGCTCACCGGCCAGGACACCGAGCGCGGCACCTTCTCCCACCGCCACCTCGTCCTCCACGACGAGAACACCGGCCTCGAGTACACGCCGATGCAGCACCTGAAAGAGGCGAAAGCGCCGTTCGAGCTGCACAACAGCCCGCTCTCGGAGGTCGCCTGCATGGGCTTCGAGTACGGCTACTCGGCGGCGAGCCCGAGCGCCCTGATCCTCTGGGAGGCCCAATTCGGCGACTTCGCCAACGCGGCCCAGGTGATCATCGACAGCTTCATCGTCTCCGGCGAGGCCAAGTGGGGCCAGACCAGCCGCCTCACGCTGCTGCTCCCGCACGGGTACGAGGGCTCCGGGCCGGAGCACTCGAGCGCCCGGATCGAGCGCTTCCTCGCCCTCGGCGCCGAGGGCAACATCCGGATCGCCAACCCGACCACCGCCGCCCAGTACTTCCACCTGCTGCGCCGCCAGGCGCTGATCCGCAAGGCGCGGCCGCTGATCGTCTTCACCCCGAAGGGGCTGCTGCGGCTCGACCGCGCCTCCTCGACGATGGAAGACCTGACCAACGGCGAGTTCCGCCACATCCTCGACGACCCGACCGCCGAGGGGCGCCGCGAGAAGGTCGAGCGCCTCGTCCTCTGCACCGGCAAGATCTACCACGACATGGACGCCTCGCCGCGCCGCGCCGACGCCGAGAACGTGGCGATCGCCCGGGTCGAGATGCTCTACCCGTTCGCGAAGACGCGGCTTGAAGAAGTGATCGCCGGCTACCCGAACCTGACGGAGATCGCCTGGGTCCAGGAGGAGCCGCGCAACATGGGCGCCTGGAAGGTGATGTCGCGCCGCTTCCCGCAGGTCCTGCCCGAGGGCATCGACCTCACCTACATCGGCCGGCCCGGCCGCGCCAGCCCGGGCGAGGGCTACGCCGCCGCCCACGCGCTCGAGCAGGAGCGCATCGCCCTGACGGCGCTCACCCCCGGCGTCTAGCCCGCCGCCCGGCGATGCGCCGCCCGCGCCCCTTCCAGCCCTTCGAGAAGCCCGTCCCCGGCGAGCTCTTCGTCTGGGTCAAGCGGGTCTCCTACGTCGAGCTGGCGATCTTCACCGGGCTGATCGTCTTCTGGCTCCTGCCCGGCTTCGAAACCGAGACGATGATCTTCGGCTGGGCGCACGGGATCGGCTTCGTCGGCCTCTGCATCGTGATCTGGATCGCCTGCGTGCGACACGAGGCCCCCTACACCCTGCTCGCCGCCACCTTGACCCCATTCGGGCCGATCGGCAGCGTGATCGGGATCGAGCTGATCGAACGCAAGGGCTGGGGAATCGCCCACCCGGTCGGCGGGGGGCCATCGAGCCCCACTCCGCAAAGCGCGACCGAACGAACCTAAACCATCGGTAGAACCGCCTTGACCGGGGCGTAAGCGGGCGGTATAGCTAGCTCTGGACTGTTCCGCGGGGCGTTCGCGCCCAGGGGAACGGCCGCGTCGGCATCCCTCCCTGGCTACCGGCGCGCAGGTGCAGTGAGGGGCGCGCGGACCCCCCTGCCTCCCGCGCCCCTCCTGCATCTCCACTCAGGGACGAACGGTTGCGCACCGAACAACCGTCCGCGCGGATCATGCCTCCGGCTCGGCCGGATGCGGAAGCTTGGCCAGGAGATCCTCAGGCAACCGCGTGCTCGCCGCCCAGATCTCGATCCCGACGACGGCATCGGAGCTCGCGTCGTGGTCGACCAGGCCCCAGTCGGTCTTCTCGCTGACGGCGTCGCTGGAGGAACCCGTCGGGATCCAGACGATGTCCGCCTCACGGTCGTAGTAAGCGAACCGCTCTGTGTCGTCTAACCGTTCAGACATTGTCGAAGCCTAACCGTGAACGGATTGCAGAGCCCAGATCTGGCCCGGTGCTCAACCGCTTTCAAGCAGTAATGTCACGCAGACAACAAGTTACATCACGCTAGCGACGCTTAGAGCGCCTGACGCGGAGGACTGTAACCACCCGGACGAAAGAGTCATCGCCGTAGACGGGATGGTCGTAGACGACCTCGAATCGCCGGCCGTCACCGCTCACCCACGTCACCTGCCAGTCGCCGTCGCCAGGGTTCCGTATCCGGTAGGCATGCTCAGATTCGATGGCCGCTTTGATCTCGGCCTGGCTCACCCTTCGATTACGAAGGCGACGACGTGCGTGAATCGTCCACTCGATCTCCCTGATCATTTCCCTGCCGCGGGCCCAGCCGCGCGATACGTGGGTTCTCAAATACCAACGAACCGGATCGAGAATCCTGCGTTCCGGACCACGACCGTACCGTAGCCGCAGGGATTTGTGGCGCTTTCGGGATGGATAGTGGCCGAAAAACGGTGAATCAGGACTTCAGGTTGCGCAGGACCGTCTGCAGGATGCCGCCGTTGTTGATGTAGGTGACCTCATTCGGGGTGTCGAGGCGAACTTTCGCCTCGAAGGTCTTCGAGGCGCCGTCGTCTGAGGTCGCGGTGACGGTCACCGTCTTCGCCTCGCCGCCCTGAAGGTCACCGATGGTGAAGGTCTCGGAGCCGTCGAGGCCGAGGCTCGCGGCGTTCTCGCCGGCGGCGAACTGGAGGGGTAGGACGCCCATCCCGATCAGGTTGGAGCGGTGGATGCGCTCGAAGGACTCGGCGATCACGGCGCCGACCCCGAGCAGCTTCGTCCCCTTCGCCGCCCAGTCGCGCGAGGAGCCGGAGCCGTACTCCTTGCCCGCCAGGATCACCAGCGGGATCCCGCCGGCCGCGTAATCCATGGCCGCGTCATAGATCGTGGTCTCGGCGCCGTCGGGGAAATGGCGGGTGAAGCCTCCGGCCTTCTCGACCAGCTGGTTGCGCAGGCGGATGTTGGCGAAGGTGCCGCGGATCATCACCTCGTGGTTGCCGCGCCGCGAGCCGTAGGAGTTGAAGTCGCCGGGCTCGACCCCCTGCTCGGTCAGCCAGCGGCCGGCGGGGCTGTCTTTTTTGATCGCCCCGGCGGGCGAGATGTGGTCGGTGGTGACCGAGTCGCCGAGCACGACGAGGACGCGGGCGCCCTCGACCGGCTGCAGGCCGGGCGGGTCGGCGGGGATGTCCTGGAAGAAGCTCGGCTGCCGCACGTAGGTCGAGTCGGGCCAGTCGTAGCGATCGCCCTCGGGGACCTCGACCGCGTTCCATTCCTCATCGCCGGAGAAGACGTCGGCGTAGTTGCGCTTGAACATCTCCGCGGCGACCGAATCGCCGACCACGCGCTTGATCTCCTCGGCGCTCGGCCAGATGTCGCGCAGGAAGACGGGCTCGCCGTCACTGTCCTCGCCGAGCGGCTCGGTGGTCAGGTCGAGGTCCATCCGACCGGCCAGCGCGTAGGCGACGACCAGTGGCGGGCTGGCCAGGTAGTTGGCCTTGACGTCCTGGTTGATCCGGCCCTCGAAGTTGCGGTTGCCAGAGAGGACGGCGCAGACGGCGAGGTCCTTCTCCGCGATCGCCGCCGAGATCTCCTCCGCCAGCGGACCGGAGTTGCCGATGCAGGTGGTGCAGCCGTAGCCGACCAGGTTGAACTGGAGGCCGTCGAGGGACTTGTCGAGGCCCGCCTCGCGCAGGTAGTCCGTGACCACGGTCGATCCGGGCGCCAATGACGTCTTCACCCACGGCTTGCGGGAGAGGCCCTTCGCCAGCGCGTTCCGCGCCAGGAGGCCGGCGCCGATCATCACGCTCGGGTTCGAGGTGTTGGTGCAGGAGGTGATCGCGGCGATCACCACGCGGCCGTGGTCGAGCTCGAAGCTCTCCCCGTCCACAGTGACCTCGATCGCGTCGTCGCTGCGCCGCTTCTCCGCGGTCGCCACCGGCGATCCGCTGACCGCCGGGCGCGGTTTGCCGCGCTCGTCGTCGTGGTCCTCGGCGGGCGGGTCGGAGGCGGGGAAGGACTCTTCGATCGCCTCGTCACGCCCGTTGCCGAGCTTCTCCACCGCGTCCGGCGCGAATTCGGACATCGCCTCGAGGAAGGACTCTTTGGCCTCATCGAGCGGCACCCGGTCCTGCGGCCGTTTCGGCCCGGCGATCGAGGGGACGACGTCGCCGAGGTTGAGCTCCAGCAGGTCGCTGAAGACCGGGTCCGGGGTCGAGGAGTCGTGGAACATCCCCTGCTCGCGGGCGTAGGCGTCGACCAGATCCATCGTCTGAGTCGGCCGGCCGGTCAGCTCCAGGTAGCGCAGCGTCTCGGCGTCGACCGGGAAGATCGCGCAGGTCGAGCCGAACTCCGGCGACATGTTGCCGAGCGTCGCCCGGTCGGCCAGGCCGAGGGTCGGCAGGCCCGGCCCGAAGAACTCGACGAACTTGGAGACGACGCCACGCTCGCGCAGCATCTCGGTCACGGTCAGGACCAGGTCGGTCGCCGTCGCCCCCTCCGGCAGCTCGCCGGAGAGCTTGAAGCCGAGCACCTGGGGCAGCAGCATCGAGATCGGCTGGCCGAGCATCGCCGCCTCGGCCTCGATCCCGCCGACGCCCCAGCCGAGGACGCCGAGCCCGTTGACCATCGTCGTGTGCGAGTCGGTGCCGACCAGGGTGTCCGGGTAGGCCTGCACGACGCCGCCGTTCTCACGGCTGTAGACGACCTGGGCCAGGTACTCGAGGTTGACCTGGTGGCAGATCCCGGTGGCGGGCGGGACGACGCGGAAGTTGTCGAAGCTGCCCTGGCCCCACTTGAGGAACGAGTAGCGCTCGCGGTTGCGCTCGAAGTCGCGCTCGGCGTTGAAGAGGAAGGCGCGGTCGTTGCCGAAGGCGTCGACCTGGACCGAATGGTCGATCACCAGGTCGACGTCGACCAGCGGGTTGATCGCCGCCGGATCGCCGCCGATCTCGTCCATCGCGTCGCGCATCGCGGCAAGGTCGACGACCGCGGGGACGCCGGTGAAGTCCTGCATCAGCACGCGGGCGGGCTGGAAGGGGATCTCGACGCTCGGCTCGGCGGCGGCGTCCCAGCCGGCGATCGCCTCGACATCGGCCTTGCTCACCGATACCCCGTCCTCGAGCCGCAGCACGTTCTCCAAGAGCACCTTGATCGAGTACGGCAGGCGGGCGACGTCGAAGCGCTCCTGCAGTACGTCGAGCCGGAAGATCTCGTAGGTCTGGCCGCCGACCTCGAGGGTCGACTTGGCGCCGAAGGAATCGGTTTGGCTACTCATGAGACGGGCCTTTCGGGGAGGGGGTACGGGAAGTGGTGTGGACGGGGAGCGGCCGGCTCAACGCTTGTCCTTGGAGTGGCCGTCGGTGACCGCTGCCGCAGCCTTCTGACCGACGCTGCCGCTCTGGGCGAGGACGGAGACGCGCGGGCTGACCAGGCCGGCGTGGGCGGCGACCCGGTCGAGGATCGGCGCGACGGCGATCTCGACCTTGTCGGCGGTGATCGCCTTCTGCACCGCGGCGGCAACCGCGCCGGGGGTGGTCGTCCCGAGGCCCGGCGGCGTCTTGGCGCCGGCGTCGGCGAACATCCCGGCGTCGCGGACGAAGCCCGGCGAGACGAGGGAGACGCCGATCCCGCGCGGGGAGAGGTCGGTGCGCAGGCCGAGCGCGAAGCCGCGCAGGCCGAACTTGGTCGCGTTGTAGATCGAGGTGCGGGGGCTGGCGGACTTGCCCGACAGCGAGGAGACGAAGACCAGGTGCCCGGCGCCGCGCTCGAGCATTTCCGGGAAGAGGGCGCGGGCGAGCAGCATCGGCGCCTCGAGGTTGACGCGCAGGGCGCGCTTCACCTCCTGGGCGGAGAACTCGGCCAGCCAACCGGCGCCGGGGAGCCCGGCGTTGGCGACGAGGATGTCGACGCCCGCCGCGGCGGCGGCGAGGCGCTCGGCCTCACCGTCCTCGGCGAGGTCGGCGACGACCACGCGGTGGTCTTCACCGGGCAGGGACTGGGCCAACTCGAGCAGGTCCTCCTCTCGCCGGCCGCTCAATACAAGCGTGGCGCCGGAGCCTGCCAGCCCCGCCGCGATCGCCCTGCCGAGGCCGCCGGTGGCCCCGGTGAGAAGTGCTGTCCGCCCGGTTATCTCCATTCCAGAAGCCAATCTACTAGGCCCGGGTTTGGGCAGGAACTTGCCGTCCCAGAGCGAAATCCAGATAAATGTTTGCGTTCTGTAAGCAAACGCCGGGTCGATCCACTACTATGCCGCCGGTCATTACGACCGAAACGCCGAGTCCTGCAAGCCAACTGGCAGCGGGAGCGGGGGAACCACGTTTTCGGGGCTAACCCACGTTTTGTGGGGGCGCAAGCTCTTTCAGCGCCAGCCCGACAGCTAACCCCGTAGGCCGACGAAGGAGATATCGGTTTGCCGAAGCGCGGTTTCAAGCTCAAAGCTGGTCTGGCGTTGATGGTGGCGCTCATGGTCACTGCCCTCGCCCTCCCCGGAGGCGCATCCGCCGCCTGCCGGACCGGCGGTATCACCCCCGCCGAAGTGGACATCTGCACGCCGACCGCGAAAGCGAAGCTGCTTGCCTCGGGCGAACTGATCCCGCCCGCGAGCGCCCCGGCCCGCATCAAGGCCGTGATCGCTGCGGCCAACAAGATCCGCACCAAGCCCTACATCTACGGCGGCGGCCACGCGAGCTTCTCCTCCACCGGCTACGACTGCTCGGGCTCGGTCTCCTTCGCCCTGCACGGCGGCAAGTTCCTCGAAAGCCCCCTCCCCTCCGGCCCGATGATGAGCTGGGGCGAAGAAGGCGAAGGCCGCTGGATCACCGTCTACGCCAACGGCGGGCACGCCTACATGACGGTCGCCGGGTACCGCTTCGACACCTCCGGCGACGAAGGCGAAGAAACCGGTCCGCGCTGGCACGAAGAACTGCGCGACAACGTCGGCTTCGTCGCCCGCCACCCGCTCGGCTTTTAGCCCGATCCTTTAGCCGCTTTGGCCCACGCCTGGCGCGCCGGCGGGGCCCGCTCGGGTCGTCCCGTACTACGGAGCGGCTAAAGCGCCGTGGCCGGTTTAGCCGGCGAAAGTTGGCCCACTGGGATAACTTCGCGGGATAGAGGGCTCCTCGTCTGACATCCGCCTCGCGGGCCTCACTAAGAAATACGGTGGGGTGGTCGCGGTCGCCGGCATCGATCTGGAGATCCAGACCGGTGAGTTCTTCACCATGCTCGGGCCCTCCGGCTCGGGCAAGACGACGACGCTGCGGATGATCGCCGGCTTCGAGGACCCGACCACCGGCACGATCGAGCTGGGCGGCGTCGACGTCGCCGGGCTGCCGCCCTACGAACGCGCCGTCAACACCGTCTTCCAGGACTACGCGCTCTTCCCCCACATGACCGTGGCCGAAAACGTCGCCTACGGGCTCAAGGTGGCGAAAGTCGACAAGGCCGAGCGCGAGCGGCGCCGCGACCAGGCGCTGGAGATGGTCCGCCTGCCCGGCTACGGCGACCGCAAGCCGGCCGAGCTCTCCGGCGGGCAGCGCCAGCGGGTCGCGCTGGCGCGGGCGATCGTCAACCGACCCAAGGTGCTGCTGCTCGACGAGCCGCTCGGCGCCCTCGACCTGAAGCTGCGCGAGCAGATGCAGGTCGAGCTGAAGGCGATCCAGGGCGACGTCGGCATCACCTTCGTCTACGTCACCCACGACCAGGACGAGGCACTGACGATGAGCGACCGGATCGCCGTCTTCAACGACGGGCTGATCGAGCAGGTCTCTACCCCGGAAGACCTTTACGAGCACCCGGTCAACGAGTTCGTCGCCGACTTCGTCGGCGTCTCGAACGTGATCGAGCGGGGCGGCGAGCGCTTCACGGTGCGCCCGGAGAAGATCGAGGTGATCGGCCCGGGCGACTCCGCCGACGGGCTGGTCAGCGAGCGCGGCCGGGTCACCGAGGTCGCCTACGCCGGCGCGGTCACCCGGTACACGGTGGAGCTCGACGCCGGCGGCACGCTTCAGCTGGTCCGGCAGAACGTGGGTGAGGCGCCTGGCGCCGAGCCCGAGCAGGGGGCCGAGGTCCTCGTGGGATGGCGGCCGCAGCATGCGGCCGCAGTCCGCGGCAACACGACGAAACAGGAGGTAGCACCATGAGGAGAAGCAAGGGGCACCCAGCGCGCACGGCGTGGTTCGTCGTCGCGGGCCTGGTCGCTTTCATGCTCGTGCTGGCAGGGTGCGGCGGCGGCGGTTCCAGCTCCGGCGGTTCCAGCGTCGAAGCGCTGCAGAAGCTGGGCAAAGGAGAGGGCGAACTGAACCTGATCTCCTGGGCCGGCTACGTCGAACCCGAATGGGTGAAGCCGTTCGAACAGGAATCTGGCTGCAAGGTCAACGACAAGATCGGCAACACCTCTGACGAAATGGTGAAACTGATGGAGACCGGCCAGTACGACGGGGTCTCCGCCTCCGGCAACGCGACCGCGCGCCTCTGGGCCGCCGGCGAAGTCGACCCGGTCAACACCGCGCTGGTCCCCAACTACAAGACGGTCTTCGCCGACCTGAAAAACCAGGTCTACAACACCTTCGAAGGCGTGCCGTACGGGATCCCGCATGGCCGCGGGGCGAACCTTCTGATGTGGAACAAAAACGACGTCAGCCCGGCGCCGAGCTCCTGGGAAATCACCCTCGACCCGAAAGTCGCGGCCAAATACTCCGGCCACATCACCCAGTACGACGACCCGATGTCGATCGCCGAAGGCGCGCTCTACCTGATGAAGCACGAACCGAGCCTCGGGATCGAAGATCCCTACGAGCTCGACGAAGAACAGTTCAACGCGGCTGTCGAACTGATGAAAGAACAGAAGCCGAACGTCGGCGAATACTGGTCGAGCGCCGAACAACAGATCGAAGGGTTCGCCAACGGCTCGAACCAGGTCGGCACCACCTGGCAGTACCAGTACTTCGCCCTGAAAGGCGAAAACGAACCGATGGAAGCGAGCCCGGCGAGCGAAGGGTTCCTGCCGGAAGAGGGGGCGACCGGGTGGTCGGATACCTGGATGATCAGCTCCCACGCCAAACATCCCAACTGCATGTACATGTGGATGAACTACATCATCAGCCCGAAAGCCAACGCCGAGGTGGCCGAATACTTCGGTGAGGCCCCGGCTCAGGAACTGGCGTGCAAGAAAACGGCGAACCCGAACTTCTGCAAGGAATACCACGCGGAAGAACCGGCCTTCTGGAAGCGGGTCTGGTACTGGCGGACGCCGCTGGCGGAATGCTCGGAAGGCGGCGAATCGGACTGCATGGACTACAACGACTGGGTCCGGGCCTGGACCGAAATCAAAGGCTAGGCCGGGTCGCGTTGACTCCGGGCATCGGCGATGGCGACTGACGCAGTCGTCGTGAAGAGGTCGGCGGGCCGCAAGCTCGCCGGCCTCTTCCACGGTCGCCCCCGGTTGCAGGTCGGGTCGCTGCTGGCGGCCCCGATGGCGTGGCTGGTGATCCTCTACCTGGGGTCGCTGGTCGTCCTCCTCGTCACCGCCTTCTGGACGGTGGACCCGCTCAGCGGGACGGTGATCAAGGAACTCAGTTGGGAAAACTTCGAAGAACTGGTCAACGTGCCGGTCTATCGGGAGATCATCTGGCGGACGGTCCGCACGGCGCTCCTCGTCACCCTCACCGACGCGATCATCGCCTTCCCGATCGCCTTCTACATGGCCAAGGTGGCGGGCCGCAAGACCAAGGCGGCGCTGGTGGTCGCGGTGCTGATGCCGCTCTGGGCCAGCTACCTGGTGAAGATCATCGCCTGGCGGGCGATCCTCGCCGAACACGGGGTGCTGAACTGGGCGCTCAGCCCGATCGGCCTGCACGGGCCCGGCGAGGGCGTCACCTCGGTCTGGCTGGTGATGAGCTACCTCTGGCTGCCGTACATGATCCTGCCGATCTTCGCCGGCCTGGAACGGATCCCGGACTCGCTGATCGCCGCCTCCGAGGATCTCGGCGCCCACCCCTTCACCACCTTCCGCAAGGTGATCCTGCCGCTCTCCTTCCCGGCCGTGGTGGCGGGCTCGATCTTCACCTTCTCGCTCACCCTCGGTGACTACCTGGCGCCGAAACTGGTCTCCAACGAACAGTTCATCGGCACCTCGATCTTCGACTCGATCACCAACAACCAGCCGTTCGCGGCGGCCTTCGCGCTGGTGCCGATCGTCGTCGTGATCGCCTACCTCGGCGTCGCCCGCAAGCTCGGCGCCTTCGAGCACGTCTGATGGAGCGGCGTCGATGAGACTCTCGAAGCCCGCCAAGCTCCTCCTCCGCGCCTGCGTCGGCTTGGCGCTGGCCTTCATCTACATCCCACTGCTGGTGATCGGGGTCGAGGCCTTCAACTCGAGCCGCATCCTCAAATGGCCGCCGCCGGGCTTCACCCTGAGCTGGTTCGGCAAGGCGTTCGAAAGCGACAGTGCCCGCGAAGCGCTCCTCCTCTCGCTCGAGGCGGGCGCGGTGGCGATGTTGATCGCGATCGTGCTCGGGACCCTAATCTCCCTTGCCGTCGGCCGTCGCCGGTTCTTCGGTCGCGACACGATCTCCTTCCTCGTCGTCCTGCCGATCGCCCTGCCCGGGATCGTCACCGGCGTCGCCCTCTCCAACACCTTCACCCAGGTGTTGGGCGTGAGCCTCAGCCTGATGACGGTGATCATCGGCCACGCCACCTTCTGCATCGTCGTCGTCTACAACAACGTGGTGGCGCGCCTGCGCCGCACCTCGGGCTCCTTCGAGGAAGCCTCGGCCGACCTCGGCGCCGATCCCTGGCAGACCTTCCGCTGGGTCACCTTCCCTTCCCTGCGGAGTGCCCTCGGCGCCGGCGCCCTGCTCGCCTTCGCCCTCTCCTTCGACGAGATCGTCGTCACCAACTTCACCATCGGGGCGGGCGAAGAAACCCTGCCGATCTGGATCTACCACAACCTCTTCCGCCCCAAAGAGCTCCCGGTCGTCCCCGCCGTCGCGGTGATCCTGATCATCCTCTCGATCATCCCCGTCTACCTCGCCCACCGCCTCTCCAGCGACGACGGTGGCCTCACGCCAGGCCGCGGCGGAGCCGCGGGCGGCAACACCTCGAGCCCAGCCGTGATCGCCGAGGCCGAGGCCGCCTCCGCGCACTGACGCGTCCTGCAGCCCAACCCCCTGCTCGCCTCTGACGACGAGATCGAGCTCGGCGCCGGGCTTCGCCCGGCGCGACCGTCGCGAGACGATCTCCCGCGACCGACCAGACCTTTGTCGCCCTCTGGGCGACAAAGGTCATGGGGTTGCCGAATGCGCGAAGATTCTCGCGTGGACATCTTTTTGATCTGCGTGACCATCCTCAGCTCCGTCGCGGCCCTCCAGGTGGCGTTCTGGGGTGGAGCTGACAATCCGACTTGGGAGCTGCGATGGCGTGGCCTCGATCCTGGCAACAGGGACTGGCTCGCGGCGATGACCACCTCACGCACCTGGATGGCCACCTTGACCGACCCCGACGAGATCGAGCTCGCCAAAGGCTTCGGCCGCCGCGAGCGCCGTCGACACTCCTACTTCGACCTGGTCGCTGTGGCGCTTCTCATCGTTGGGGTGGCGCTCACGCTTGCCGGCTTGCTGCCCCTCTCCGCCTGCACGCTCGGCCTCGCCTGCTACGTCGTGATCCGCGGGGCCGTGGAGGCCTGGCGGAACCGGCAGATCAGAAGCAGGGTCGCCGGCGCGAACGACCCCGACACGGCGCCGGTGCGTTAGACCGCGCCGCCTACAGCGGGATGTTGCCGTGCTTGCGCTTCGGCTGCGGGACGCGCTTGGACTGCAGCATGCGCAGGGCTTTGATCAGCTTCGGGCGCGTCTGGTGGGGCTCGATGACGTCGTCGATGTAGCCGCGCTCGGCCGCCGAGTAAGGGTTGGCGAAGTGGGCTTTGTAGTCGTCGATCAGTTTCTGCCGGCGCTCGTCGGGGGTCGGCGAGTTGGCGATGTCTTTGCGGTAGATGATGTTGACGGCGCCCTCGGGGCCCATCACCGCGACCTCGGCCGTCGGCCAGGCGTAGTTGAAGTCGGCGAGCATGTGCTTGGAGGCCATCACGTCGTAGGCGCCGCCGTAGGCCTTGCGGGTGACCACCGTGAGCTTCGGCACGGTCGCCTCGGTGTAGGCGTAGAGGAGCTTGGCGCCGTGGCGGATGATCCCGTTCCACTCCTGGTCGGTTCCCGGCAGGAAGCCGGGGACGTCGGTGAAGGTCAGGATCGGCACGTTGTAGCAATCGCAGGTGCGGACGAAGCGGGCCGCCTTCTCGGAGGCCTCGATGTCGAGCACGCCGGCGAGGAAGGCGGGCTGGTTGCCGACGATCCCGATCGGATAGCCGTCGAGGCGGGAGAAGCCGCAGATGATGTTTTTGGCGAAGTGTTCGTGGACCTCGAAGAACTCCTCGTCGTCGACGACCCGCTTGATCACCTCGCGCATGTCGTACGGCTTCGAGGGGTCGTCGGGAACGACGGTGTCGAGATCCTCGTCTTCGCGCTCCGGGTCGTCGGTCGGCTCGAAGCGCGGCGGCAGCTCGAGGTTGTTCGAGGGCAGGAAGCTCATCAGGTAGCGCGCGTCTTCGAGGCAGCTCTCCTCGTCCTCGGAGGCGAAATGCGCGACGCCTGATTTCGAGTTGTGGCTCATCGCCCCGCCGAGCGCCTCGAACTCGACTTCCTCGCCGGTCACGGTTTTGATCACTTCCGGGCCGGTGATGAACATGTGGCTGGTCTCTTTGACCATGAAGATGAAGTCGGTCATCGCCGGCGAGTAGACCGCGCCGCCGGCACATGGACCCATGATCAGGCTGACCTGCGGGATCACGCCGGAGCATTTGACGTTGCGGGCAAAGACGTCGCCGTAGGCGCCCAGGGAGACGACGCCCTCCTGGATCCGCGCACCGCCCGAGTCGTTGATGCCGATCACCGGCGCCCCGACCTCGGCGGCAAGATCCATGACCTTGCACATCTTCTCCGCCATCACCTCACCGAGACTGCCGCCGAAGACCGTGAAGTCCTGGGAGAAGACGAAGACGGTGCGACCGTCGATCGTCCCGTGGCCGGTGACGACGGCGTCGCCCCAGGGCCGCCTTTTCTGCATCTCGAAGTCGTAGGTGCGATGGCGCACGAAGGTGTCGAGCTCCTGGAAGGAGCCCGGGTCGAGCAGTAGGTCGATCCGCTCGCGCGCGGTCAGCTTGCCGCGAGCGTGCTGCTTCTCGACGGCTTCCTCGGAAGCGGAGTGGACCGCCGCCTCGCGCAGTTCGCGCAGGTAGGCGAGCTTCTCCTCGTGGGTGATCGGATTTTTCTCGCGCATGTAGATCGGCCGCGTCCGGGGGTGGCCGAAAGGCGGCGCGGCGATTCTATGTGGACCGGAAAACAAAAGGCCCGCCGAGGCGGGCCTTTCGCTGTCGCTTTAGTGGAAGTACTACCCACGAAAGGGCTCAAATATGCCGATTTCCCGGCTCGCTCAGACGAAGGGGCGGCGCTGCGGTTCGGCGAGCTGGTCGAGGACCGCCTCCAGATCCGCCTCGGCCAGGCCGCTGCCGTCGGCGGCGCGCAGTTCGACCCTCGTGCCGAAGCCTTTCTCGGCCATCGTCACCTCGACGCCTTCGACTTCGGCGATCAGCTCCGACAACTCGGGCTCGGACTTCATCAAGGTTCGCGCCACTTCGATCATGTCGGCCGAATTCGGGCGTCGCCGCCGGGATCCTTCCAGGGAATCTGGCTTGGGCGAGAACGTTCAGTGGGTACGGTGGCCATGTGGCAGACGCGGCGCGGATCGAACGGCTGGCGCAGGAGAAGCTAGGGATCGAGGCGCTGCACCCTGGGCAGCTGGTGGCGATCGAGGCGGTGCTCGACGGTCGCGACACGCTGGCGGTGATGTCGACCGGCTACGGCAAGTCGGCGATCTACCAGCTGGCGGGCGAGATACTGGGCAAGCCGACGATCGTCGTCTCGCCGCTGATCGCCCTGCAGCGCGACCAGGTCGAGGCGATCGAGGAGCACATCTCCCCCGGCGAGGCGGCAGAGCTGAACTCGACCGTCTCGCCGAAGAAGCGCCACGAGCTGATCGCGGCACTGGAGCGGGGCGAGCACGAGTTCGTCCTGCTGGCGCCGGAGCAGCTGGCCAAACCGGAGGTGCTGGAGGAGCTGGCGGCAACCGAACCGTCGCTCCTGGTCGTCGACGAGGCCCACTGCATCAGCGAGTGGGGCCACGACTTCCGCCCCGACTATCTCCAGCTGGGCGCCTTCGCCGAGCGGCTCGGCCGTCCCACGATCCTGGCGCTGACGGCGACCGCCTCTCCCCCGGTCCGCCGCGAGATCATCGAGCGCCTCGGGATGGCGGACCCGGCCCAGGTGATCCGCGGCTTCGATCGTCCCAACCTCCACTTCGCGGTGCGCCGCTTCGCCGAGGCACAGGGCAAAGAGGAGGCGCTGGTGCGAGCGGTCGCCGAGGCCCCGAAGCCGGGCATCGTCTACATCGCCACGCGGAAGGCGAGCGAGGAGCTCGCCGAGGCGTTCTCCGCCGCCGGCGTCGCCGCCGAGGCCTACCACGCAGGGTTGCCGTCGAAGCGCCGCGGCGAGCTCCAGGACCGCTTCATGGGCGACGAGGTCGAGGTGATCGTCGCCACCACCGCCTTCGGCATGGGGATCGACAAGCCGAACGTGCGCTTCGTCTTCCACGCCGGTCCGTCGGACTCGATCGACTCCTACTACCAGGAGGTCGGGCGGGCCGGGCGCGATGGCGCGCCCGCCGAGACGGTCCTCTTCTACCGGCCCGAGGACGAAGCGGTGCGCCACTTCCTCGCCGGCGCGGGCGGGGTCGACGGCGAGGACCTGGAGGCGGTCGGCCGCGCGGTCGAGGAGGCTGACGGCGAGGCCGACCCAAAGGCACTGGTCGAGCGGCTGGAGCTGTCGCGCTCGAAGGTGCTGGAGGCGGTCGGTCGGCTCGAGGAGGCGGGCTGGCTGGAGATCTCGGCGGCGGGCGAGGTGCGGCGGGCGCGCGGCGGGCCGAGCCTCGAGCATGCGGTCCAGGCGGGCGTGCGGGAGAGCGGCGAGCGGCGCGAGTTCGACCGCACGCGCCTCGCGATGATGCGCTCCTACGCCGAGACCCAAGGCTGCCGGCGCGACCACATCCTCAGCTACTTCGGCGAGGAGCACGAGGTTCCGTGCTGGAACTGCGACAACTGCGACGCGGGACTGGTGAAGCCCGACCAGGCCGAGCGCCCCTTCCCGATCGGGGCCCCCGTCACCCACAAGAGCTGGGGCCCAGGCGAAGTGCAGCGCTACGACCGCGACCGCGTCGTCGTCCTCTTCGAGTCGGTCGGCTACCGCACCCTCGACCTCGGCCTGGTCGAAGAAGAGGGCCTGCTGACGTAGAGCGGCGCATGACCGAGTCGCAGCTCCCAGACTGCCCAGCGACCTCACGCGCCGATCGCGCGCAGAAGACCTTCCTGGATATCAATTCGAAAATCGGAATCCAGAATCGCAGCAGGCGATCGCGCGTTGAAGAGGAGAAGCAACTTCAAGACGTCATCCGAATAGGCGGTGATCGCGGCGAACTTATCGCCCGGGGCGGTGCCCTCGCGGACGAATTCGAGGATTCGGGCCAAGGCTGCATCGCCCCACTGGTGTGCGGACCCAAGAACCGCTTGAAGGTCGGCAAGGCTTCGCAAGTCCACGCTCAGCATCGTCTCGAGCACGCCGGCAGAGTCCATCCGGTCGACGGATGGACTGCTGTACCCGAGGCCTGACGCCGCCTGGGCCCAGTGTGTGCCGACCTTTGCCTCCTCGATATACGCAGCAAGAGACAGCGCGTCCAGCTCGACGTCCAGGTCTCCGTTCGCCACTGATTTGGTATACGACTCACTTAGCTCTGCACTGTTTGACTGCAGCGCAGAGAATTGCTCATCAGCGAGCTCAAGTAACGCACTTAGGCGGAAAAGCCTCCTCTGGAGTGCGGCAGGCAGACTCGATCCCTTGTACCGAATCTTGTGATCGATGGCGGCCCAGGCGTGTTGCATCACAGTTCGAACTTGAAACTCTGCGCTACAGTCGGAGAACTTTGACCATGCGGCCAAACCGCACTGCTCCGGCTTAAGGCGAACGATGTAGTGCTCGGCACGGTAGCCAAATCGGTCGGGCTCGTGATCAGCGCCGCTGCTAACCGAGTTTTCCCTATCGATTTCAAAGTTCGCCTCGATCAGGCGACCCACTGGAGCAATGTCTGCCGGGCTGGGAACGACAACGCGCAAGCCCGACAAATCAGTGATTTCACGCAGGGGGGCGGTGTACTTGGCCTTTCGGTCGATCTTCTCTCTGAAACTGCGGACCGACTTAGTTCGCGCCTCCAACTGTGCGACGGAGGCTGTCCGGTCTTCTAGAAGCATCTCGAGCTCGTGGCTCAGAGCGTCGGTGAAGGCGACGAATTTGGGTCGGATCAGTTCGTACTCCGCCGCCCAGTCTGCAGAACTCTTATCCGCGATCGGCACAATTCGAATACTAATGGCTCCTCATATAGCAGTAAGATGTCCTAGCAATGGTGGAAACCCCTAATTGCCTCTTCTGTCGAATCTTCCAAACGCTCGAAGGTGAGCGGCAATGGCACGACCAAGTGCTTTTCGAAAGAGATGGCGTGGGGGTTTTACCTGGCCTGGGGGCGCAGCGAGAGGGTTATCTTCTGATCGTCCCTCGAACCCATGCATTCTCCTGCGCCGAGCTGCCGGTAAAGGATCTCGTAGCGCTCGAGGAGGTCAAGAAGGAGGTCGCCCACATCCTGAATCAGGTCTACGGGCCATGTGTGTTCTTCGAGCATGGCGCCTGTGGTCACCAACGGCGAGCAGGGGGATGCACGGATCATGTCCATGTTCACGCACTCCCTCTTGAGGAGCCACTGGTTGAGCTCGCGGGTCGGGAACGTTCGTTTGTTCGGATAGAGGGATACCGGGCACTAACGGAGTGGGTGCAGAAGCCATATGTAGCGATTCAAGATCAGACGGGAGCCATGTTCATCGCGGATGGACAAGGGATCCCGGGACAGTTTCTGCGGAGAGTCATTGCCAAAGCGATCGACAGTCCGCTGGATTGGGACTACGAAGCGTTCCGGCACGAGGATCGCGTGAGTGCGACCATAGACAGGCTCGCGGAACTCTTCGGCGGCATCGAGGAGATAGACCCTCGCTACAGCCAAGGTTGGAAGCGAACTGGGCCAGAAGCTCCACTCATCTATGTCGCCCGCGCGGTAGATAACCGCCCTGCGCCCGATGTGCGAGAGGTCGGAGAAACGTTACGTTCGAGGATCCGCGAGGCTGGGTTCGCGGCCGTGGATCCGGTTGCCTCTCCCTTTCCCAGCACCCAGGTGCCGATGCAGGAGAACCTAGAGATAAACGACTTTGGCCGCGTCCGGAGTGACTTGGCATGGCTACGGCGTAGCGACGCCTTGGTGATCGATATGAGCTTGGAGGATTGGTCGTATGTCGGATGCGTATGCGAGCTTGTTTACGCGTACTTATGGGAAATACCGACGGTTATCGTGGCCGGGACCAGCTCAATTCAGGAGCGACTGTGGCTGCGCTACCACGCGACTAAGATTGTCCACGAGGTAGACGAAGCCATCGCGGAGCTTCAGTCTCTCTTTGCCCTGCCTCTTCCTGGTCGGGCCGATGACTAAGGGTCTCTGACGGGGCTATCCGCTACTGAGCCCGTCCCCTGCCGCGACCTTGTCCTGGTCGAGGAGGAGGAACTGCTGGAGGCGAGCTGAGCCACCGCTCGGCACTTGCTCGCGCTACGCGAACAAGCGTCGGATCTGGGGGCCTAGAAGAAGGCGCCGCCCTTGTATTCGCCGAAGACGTCGCGCATCGCGCCGCAGACCTCGCCGATCGAGGCTTCGGCGGCGAGCGCGGCGCGGATCGGGTGCAGCAGGTTGCCCTCGCCGCGGGCGACGTCGCGGAGCGCGTCGAGCTTGGCCTCGACCGCGGCCTGGTCGCGGCGCTCCTTGAACGCCTTCAGGCGCGCCAGCTGACGCTGCTCGGACTCCGGGTCGACCTTGAGGATGTCGACATCGTCGACCTGGTCGGTGACGAATTTGTTGACGCCGACGATGATGTCCTGGCCGGAGCGCTGGCGCTCGTGATAGCTGTGGGCGGACTCCTCGATCTCGCGCTGCATGAACTCCAGCGCCTCGACCGAGCCGCCCAGCTCCTCGACCTTGTCGATCAGCTCCCAGGAGCGCGCCTCGACCTCGTCGGTCAGCGACTCGATGAAATAGGAGCCGGCGAAGGGGTCGACCGTATCGGCGACACCCGACTCGTAGGCCAGCACCTGCTGGGTGCGCAGGGCGATCCGAGCGGAGCGCTCGGTCGGCAGCGCCAGCGCCTCGTCGAAGCCGTTGGTGTGCAGCGACTGGGTGCCCCCGGCGACGGCGGCGAAGCCCTGCAGCGCCACCCGCACGATGTTGACCTCGGGCTGCTGCGCCTGCAGCGTCACCCCGCCGGTCTGCGTGTGGAAGCGGATCTGCATCGATTTCGGGTTCTTAGCGCCGAACCGCTCGGCGACGATTTTGGCCCACATGCGACGCACCGCGCGGAACTTGGCGATCTCCTGGAACACGTTGTTGTGGCAGTTGAAGAAGAAGGCGAGCCGCGGGGCGAAGTCGTCGATCTTGAGGCCGCGCTCGAGCGCCGCCTCGACGTAGGCGATCGCGTTGGAAAGCGTGAACGCCACCTCCTGCACAGCCGAGCAGCCCTTCTCGCGGATGTGGTAGCCGGAGATCGAGATCGTGTTCCATTTCGGCACGTTCTCGGCGCAGTACTCGAAGATGTCGGTGGTCAGGCGCATCGTCGGCCCGGGCGGGAAGATGTAGTTGCCGCGCGCCATGTACTCCTTCAGCACGTCGTTCTGGACCGTGCCGCGCAGCTTCTGGGACGGCACGCCCTGTTCCTCGCCGACCAGCTCGTAGAGCAGCAGCAGGACCGCGGCGGGCGCGTTGATCGTCATCGAGGTGGAAACGCCGTCGAGCGGAATCTGGTCGAAACAGATCCGCATGTCCTCGATCGTGTCGATCGGCACCCCGGTCCGCCCCACCTCGCCGTAACAGAGCGGGTCGTCGGAGTCGCGGCCGAGCTGGGTCGGCAGGTCGAAGGCCATCGAGAGCCCGGTCGAGCCGTTCTCGATCAGGTAGCGATAGCGCTCGTTGGTGTCCTCGGGGGAGGCGAAGCCCGCGTACTGGCGCATCGTCCAGAGCCGGTCGCGGTACATCCCCTCGTGGATGCCGCGGGTGAACGGCGGCGCGCCGGGCTCGCCGAGGCGCTCCCCGAGGTCGGGGGCGACGTCGCTCTCCTCATATAGAGCCTCGATTTCGATCCCGGAATCGGTGAACACCCGCCCGTCGTCGGGGCCGACAAGCGGCGCGATCGTGCGGTGGACCTCGCTCGCCGAGCTTTCAGGGGCCGTCGCCATGGTCAGGAGGATATTGGGAGACCGCAACCAGCGGCATCCGGCGGGGTTGAGGACGTCGCAGGCCGGGAATAGGCTTGTACGTAATCGATCTGCCGTAAGTCGCCTAAGGGACCGCAGGGGGCGGCAAACGCAATGGAGGAACTATATGTCTGATTCGACCCGGCTCGGCAGGGCCAGGGGGAAGATGCTGCCAGTCGCGATCGTGTCCGCGGCGCTGGTCGCGATGCTCGCCATCGCACCGCTGGCGTCCGCTGCATCCGATCCGATCAAGAGCGGCACCACCACGCTGACCATCAATAGCGGCTTCAACAAGAAGGCAAAGAAGGCCAGCATCAAGATCGCGGCCGTGAAGCCGAGCAAGATCAAGGGCACCAAGGCGACGTTCGCCGTCACCGGCGGTGAAATCGAACCGACCACCGGCGCCGGCACCGTCAATCACAGCGGTGGCCTGAAGATCACCTGGGGCAAGAAGTCGGTCACGCTGAAGAGCCTCACGATCGACACCAAAGGCAAATCGATCAGTGCCAAAATCGGCGGCAAGACCGTCAAGGTCGCCAGCCTCGCCGGCACCTCGACCGCCCGCCTCGGCTTCGGCGCCTCGGTCAGCGCCAAGAAGGTGAAGCTGACCAAGGCCGGCGCCAACGCGCTGAACTCGAAGCTGACCCCGGCTCCGACCAAGACCAAGGTGAAGAAGAACGGCAAGACGATCGTCAAGACCGTCAAGGTGCAGCCATTCTTCAAGGCCAACATGGTCCTCGGCGCTTCCACCACCGAAGTCGAACCGGAAACGGTGGCCGTCCTGCCGACCGGCAGCATGGTCTTCACCGGTGACCCGACGCTGCTGACCAAGCTCAACGACGTGGAAACCAAACTCGTGGTGATCCCGCCGACGACCGCAGCGGCCAACGTGTTCACCTCGCCGATCAGCGGCGGCACGATCTCTCCGCTCGGTACCAGCGGGACGGTCAACAGCAGTGGCGGCCTGGTCCTGACTCAGGTTCTGCCGACCAGCGCGACCACCGCGATCACCACCAAAATCACCCTCGGTTCGATCGGAGTCGACCTCTCCGCGAAAACCGCGTCGGTGGAAGTGGTCGGAGAATCCAACGCCGAATCGGAAGGCAAAAAACCGCTGAACGTCGGCAACCTGGGCCGCAGCTCGATCGCCGACCTGACGATCGGCAGCGTCACCCCGAGCCCGGCGACCCGCACCGTGGCCGTCAACGCCTCGGGCACGATCCAGGCAGTTGCCGCCGAAGTCATCGAGGGCTTCGTCAAGGTCTACCAGGGCTACTACACCCAGGTGGCGGCGAAAACCCTGATCGAAGAAGGCAAAGCCAGCTCGGAAAAAGAAGCGCTTGAAAAAGGCGCCAAAATCGCCGAAGCCAAAGTGGCGAACGACCACATCAAAGCCGGGGAAGCACTCGGCACGTTCTCCTTCGTCGCGACGGGCGAATAGTCCGAACCGCAAGGAGGCATGGGAAAGGGCGGCCTCCGGGCCGCCCTTTTTCGTGGGCCGCCGGGCGCGGCGCGACCGACTGAGAGCTAGTCGCCGGCGCCGACGAGGCGCTCGACACCGGACTGGTCGATCGTCCGACGCAGGCCCTCGTCGAGCTTGACCGCCGGTTCCCAGCCGAGCAGGTCGCGGGCGCGACCGATGTCGGGGCGGCGCTGCTGCGGATCGTCGGTGGGCAACGCCTCGTAGACGATCTCCGAGCGCGAGTCGGTCACCTCGATCACCGACTTCGCCAGTTCGAGCAGCGTGAACTCGTCCGGGTTGCCGATGTTGACCGGCGTATGGACGTCGGACCCGGCCAGCGCGACGATGCCGCGGATCAGGTCGTCGACGTAACAGAAGCTGCGCGTCTGACTGCCCTCACCGAAGACGGTGAGCGGCCGGTCCTGCAGCGCCTGGCGCAGGAAGGTCGGGATCGCGCGGCCGTCGTGTGGCCGCATGCGGGGCCCGTAGGTGTTGAAGATGCGGACGATCGCCGTGTCGACGCCCTGCTGGCGGTGGTAGGCCATCGTCAGCGCCTCGGCGTAGCGCTTGGCCTCGTCGTAGACGCCGCGCGGGCCGATCGGATTGACGTGGCCCCAGTAGTCCTCCCGCTGCGGGTGGACTTTGGGGTCGCCGTAGACCTCGCTGGTCGAGGCGATCAGGAAACGGGCGCGCTTCCACTTGGCCAGGCCGAGGATGTGGTTGGTGCCGAGCGAGCCGACCTTCAGCGTGTGCAGCGGCAGCCGCAGGTAGTCGATCGGGCTGGCCGGCGAGGCGAGGTGGTAGACGAAGTCGACCGCCTCGGGCACGTCGACGTACTCGGTGATGTCGGTGTGGCGGAAGTCGAACTTCTCGTCCCGGATGTGGGCGATGTTCTCGAGCGAGCCCGTCTCCAGGTTGTCGAGGCAGATCACCCGGTGCCCCTCGCCGAGCAGGTGCTCACAGAGGTGAGAGCCAAGGAAGCCGGCGCCGCCGGTGACCACACAGGTCGTCATCCCCGTCGATGCTATCGGCTTGCCGCGAACGACCCTTTCCCGGTCGGCGGCGCATTTTCGCCAGGCACACGATCTTCGGAAATTGCGCGAGTTTCTCCAGGAAGCGGATGACATTGGGGGGAGAACCTGGCCCACTCCGGCCCTTCTCTTGTCAGTGTTTGGTGGAGCGCGATAGACCGGACGGGGAGAGTCGAACAGTGAGTCCGAGCGGGGGCGCGGGGCACGATGGTGCCGCGCTGGATGTTGAGCGAGATCAGGATGCTGCGGCGCCGAGCGCCGGGCCGATCGAGGCGGCGGCGCGGAATCGGGCGGCGGTGGAGACGTTCGCCCGCCACGAGGCGAGCCTGCGGCGGACGGCGCTGCGCTACTCGATCTGTGCCGACGACGCCGACGAAGCGCTCCAAAGGGGGCTTGAGATCCTCCTCCAGAAGGCCCCCACCGAGGACCCCCGCGATCTCGTCCGCTGGACCCAGACCGTGGTCAAGCATGAGGCGCTCGCGGTGCGGGCCGAGCGCGAGCGGATCCTCGCCGGTCCCGCCGCCGTCGATGAGCCCGACCGCGAGGACTGGGTCGCGATGCTCCCCACCGAAGCCGACGGCCCGGCCGAGCAGGCCGAGCGCCACGAGGCGATCGAGCGCAGCCGCGAGGCGCTGGCGACGCTGAAGCCGCCGGAGCTGCGCGCCCTCACCCTGCTCGCCGAGGGTTACTCCTATCGCGAGATCAGCCAGACAACCGGGTACTCACCGACGAAAGTAAACCGCGTGCTGGCCGAGGGCCGGGAGCGGTTCCGTCGCTTCCTCGTCCACCGCGAGGGCGGCGCCCGCTGCACCGAGTTGGCGCCGATCCTCTCCGCCTTCGCCGACGGTGAGGCGGGAGAGGCCGAGGTCTCGACGCTGCGCGAGCACCTACGCTCCTGTCCTCACTGCCGGGCCACCCTGCGCGCCTACCGAGCCGCACCGCGGGCTGCGGCGGCGCTCGCCCCGATGCTGCCGCTGCTGCCCGGCTCGCTCGCCGACCGCCTCCACGACGCCTACGCGGCGGTCGCGACGCGGGTCGGCGGCGGGTCGGGCGCCTCCGACTCGACCCTCGGCGGGCTCGCCGCGGCGGGTGGCGGACGCGGGGCCGGGATGGCAGCGCTCGCCAAGGTGCTGGCGATCTGCGCCGGGACGGTCGGCGGCGCCGCGGCCTGTGTGGCGACCGGGGTCGTCCCGGCACCCCTCCTCGACACGCCCGATCACCACTCCAAGCCCGCGGCGAAGGTGTCCCACCACCCGCGCCAACTGGCCGATGAGGAAGCGACGCCGCCCAACGTCGAATACGAAACGGAACCGACGACCGAAGCCGAAACCGCAACGGCACCGCAGGAACGCGAAGAACAGGCGGAACAGCAGCAGAAGAAGAAGCGGGACGAAGAACCGCAGGCGACCGAGGAGGTCGCCGCCTCCTCCCCACCGCCGAGCGAAAGCGGCGCGACCGAATACACCGAGCCGGCGCCGACGGAATCGACCAGCTCGACCACGACCTCGGGCGCGGCGAGCTCGTCCGCGAGCGCCTCCAGCGCGTCGCCGGCCTCGAGCGGAACCGCCGCCGGGGAGTTCGGGCCGTGAGGGGAAGCCGCCTGCTCGTCGCGGCGATCGCGGTCACCTTGGCGGCAATCGCGACGCCGCCGCTCGCCCGGGCCACGGACGGCTACAACCTGACCGGCCTCCGTGTCGAAGATGGCGCCTCCTGGCAGGCCTCGAACCGATTCTTCGTCAGGTGGGACCCGAACCCGCCGGGGTCGCAAAGCGTCGTCCACTGGTTCCTCGGCACCGCCGATGGCAGACCGCTCGGGTCACCGATCTTCGGCGAAGACCCGGAAAACTATGCCGGGACGAAGGTTCAGGTGCCGCCGGTGCCCGGCGTCTACGTGTTCGAAGCCCACGACTGGGGCACTTCCACGGTCGGGCCCGGGGTGACGGTCCCGCTCTACTTCGACAATGCGCCCCCCGGCCCGGTCTCGGTCGAGGCGCCGGCCTGGGTCGCGCCCGGGACCGCCATCCCGATCCGCCTCTCGGCGCCTGCCGGTCCGCTGCCGATCTCGGGGGTCCACGGATACGCGATCTCGATCGACCAGGCCGCCGCCGGGTCGCCGTGCGCCGGCCCGGACCGCTGCGCCACGGCAGAGATCGACCTGCCCGGTGGGATCGAGGACGACGCCACCACGCTTCGGGCGCCGCCCGAAGGCGTCGCCTACATCCATGCCGGCGCCGTCTCGATGTCAGGCATGAGGTCGCCCACCACGACGCTGTCGATCGGGGTCGATGGCACGCCGCCTCAGGTCCGGCTCGAAGGAGCGCCAGCCGGTTGGTCGGACGGACCGGTGCGACTGACCTCCCTCGCGACCGACCCTCTCTCCGGTACCGGCGCCGCCGGCCCAGCCGGGCCGGTGACCGCGATCGGCGTCGACGGCGCCGGGCCCGCGCCGACCCCCGGCTCGACCGCAAGCGCGATCGTCTCCGGACAAGGCGTCCACGAAGTCGTCTACTGGGCGCGTGATGCGGTCGGCAACGCCGGCGACGGCAGCGACCCCTTCGACAAGCCGGGGACGGCGCGGGTGCGGATCGACGAAACGGAGCCGGTCGTGCGCTTCCTCGCCGGCGATCCCACCGATCCGGAGCGAATCGAAGCGAGCGTCGGCGACGCGCTCTCCGGCCCCGATCCGGACCGTGGCTCGATCGCACTCCGCCGGGTCGGCAGCCCGGCCCGCTTCCAGCCGCTGCCCACCGACGCCCATCGCGGCCGGCTCGTCGCCCGCTGGAGCTCCGACGACTTTCCCCGCGGTCCGTACGAATTCCGTGCCACCGGCTTCGACGCGGCGGGCAACTCGACGACCACGACCGTCGGCGAACACGGCGCCGCCTTCGTCCTCCAGAACCCGGTGAAGCGGGAGACCCGCCTCGCCTTCGGCTTCGGCTCCGCTCGACTGGTCTTCCAGCGCTGCTCGCGCGCCGACGGCAGCCGGCATTGCCACCGCACCGTGGTGCGCTCCTTCGCCCGGCGCCCGGCCGGGCGCACGGTCCCCTGCTGCCACGTCGCCGTGGTCGGCGGCCGCCTGGTCGACGCGGGTGGCAAGCCGCTGGGCGGGCAGACCATCGAAGTGCTCGAGACCTTCGCCGCCGGCACCCGCGGCGAGGGCCGCCGCACCGCGCTCACCACCGACGCCGACGGCCGCTTCAGCATCGGGCTGGTGCCGGGGCCGAGCCGCGAGGTCACGGCGGAGTTCCCCGGCACCGGCCGCCTCAGCCGCGCCGCCGGTCGACAGATCAACCTGCGGGTCCGCGCCGCAGTCCACCTGCATGTCTCCACCGCCCGCGTCCAGGTCGGCGGGCGGCCGGTCGTCTTCAGCGGGCGCATCGCCCACCCGGACGCGCCGATCCCGGCGCCCGGCCTGCCGGTGCAGCTCGAGTTCCGCCTGCCCGGCATGCCCTGGACCGAGTTCCGCACCGTCCAGAGCGACGGCGTCGGGCGCTTCCGTTACCCGTACTCGTTCAGCGATGACGACAGCGCCGGGGTCCGCTTCCTCTTCCGCGCCTCGGTCCCGGCGACCGGCGACTGGCCCTTCGCCCCCGCGACCTCGCGGCCGGTCGCAGTGACGGGGTAAAGAAAAGGCCGCCCCGGGAACCCGGGACGGCCTTGAAATGCGTGCGGTCCGAAGGACCTAGCGGAGCGCGGTCAGCTGCTCGGAGACCTGCTTGACGCGGCGCTCGACCTCGGTGCGACTGCTTTTGATCGTCGAAGTCGCGGTCGAGGTGACGGCTTGCTGACGTTTGCGGGCTTCGCGCTCGACCCGCTTACGGGTTTTGCGGGCCTCGGTCGTGGCACGTTTGCGGGCGGTGGTGCCGCGTTTTTCGGTCCGCTTGGCCGCTTTCTCGATCTGGCGGCGGAAGGACTTCAGCTCTTTCTCGGCTTTCGTGCGGCTGGTCCACGGCTCGACGATGTCGCCGATCCGGTCGCTCGCCGAGAGGACGACGCCGACCGGGAAGTCGACCGCGGTCTCGATGATGACCTGGGCCTGGTTCTTCTCCGCGATGGCGGTCTTGGTCGCGGCTTTTTTCGTCGCGCTCGCGGTTTTGGCGGCCGATTTTTTCGCTTCGGTCGTGGCGCGTTTGGCCTGGGTTTTAGATTTGCTGGTTCCGTTGCTGGTGCTGTCTGCCATTGAAGACGTACCCCTTGAGTTGGTCTGTTGGCTCGGGCGGCGCCGAGTCTAGCGAACATATGTTCTTTACGAACAGACGTTCTTAAACGATTTAGGGGTGTCGGTTACACCGAATTTTCATTACGGTCGTCCGAAAATCCACCCGGAGGGGCCGCTTGCCGCCCCTGCCGGCGCGGCTCAGGCGGTCTGGGCGGCGCGGACGGCGGCCAAGGCGTCCTCGTCCCGACCCGCAGCCATGTGGTACCGGGCGCCGAGGTCGAGCGGGGCATCCGCCAGCGAACCGTCGCCGAAGGCCACGGCGCCGCCCGCCTCGCGGACGATCAGCTGCGCCGCCGCGGCATCGACCGAGCGGCAGGGCCGCAGGCTGAGGAAGGCGTCGAAGCGGCCCGCGGCGACGTAGGCGGCGGTGATCGCGATCGAGCCGACGACGCGCAGGCGGTAGGCATTCCCGGCCAGCGAGCGGAGCGCCGGGACGGTCCAGTCGGGCTCGGCCGACTCGAGGCCAACCACTTCGAGGCGCCCGTTGCCGGCGGCGACCCGCGCCGCGGCCTCGTTCACCTGCGCGCCCTGCCCCAGGGTCGCGACGAACTCCTCGTCGGCACCGAAATCGTGGACGAAGCCGTAGCGGACGTCGGCCATCGAGTGGCCCGCGGCGACCGCGATGCTGAGGCTGTGCGACGGGATCGTGCGGCGCGCGTTCAGCGAGCCGTCGATCGGGTCGATCACCACCCGCGCCGCGCCGCCCGCGCCGAAGACGACCTCGCCGCGCTCCTCGGAGACGGCGACGAACGACGCTCCTTCAGCGCCCAGCTGCTCGAGCTCGGCGAAGACCTCGTCCTCGCATTCGCGGTCGATCACCAGGGTGTGGTCGCCGCCCTCGCCGACCCCCTCGTAGACCGTGCGTTCCTCGCTCGTCACGACCTCGTCAAAGATTCGTCGCTGCGCTGCGACGATGCGGCGGCATATTGCCGTCCAGTCTGCGGAGAAAACGTCCATCGGGCCGGAAGCTACAGAGTCCGACCCATCGAGCCGAAAGCGACAGCGCCCGTCCGGGAATCCGCGTGTGCGGCTGGCGAGTACCGGACCGAGCAGGGCAAGGACGCAGGGAGGCCGAATGGCAGCGCCATTTGGCCGACCGAGGACGACGCCCTGCGAAGTGTGTCCGGTGCCGCCAGACGTGCGCGAGGATTTCCGGACGGGCGCTCTGGAGCGTTAGTTTTGAACCATGCGCAAGACCGACCCGATCGCAGAGGGGGAGGCGGGCGGGCGGCAGCGCGCCGCCGCGCACGTCGATGGCCCCCTGCTCGTCCTCGGAGCCGCCGGGACCGGCAAGAGCGAGCTGTTGGCGCGGCGGCTTGCCGACCTCGCCGCGGCCGGGACGGCGGCGCCCGAGCGGGTCCTCGTCATCGGCGCCCGGCGCGCCACCGCGCGGCGCCTCCGCGGGCACTGCGAGGCCCTCCTCGAGGGTCCTTATGAAGAGCTCTGGGTCGGCTGCTGGGACGAGATCGGCGAGCGACTGCTGCGCGAGCACGCCGAGGCGGCCGGGCTCGATCCCTTCTTCGACGTCCTCGGGCGGGCGGAGCGGCTGGCGGTCCTGCTCGACCGCTTCGACACCCTGCCGCTGCGCAGGCACGAGATCCGCGGCAATCCGGCCGGCCTCCTGGCCCGGCTCCTGGCCCGGATCGACACGCTGAAGGCCGGGCGGACCGGGCCGACCACGCTCGCCGAGCGCGCGCAGGCGGACGCCGAAGAAGCGGGCGACGAGGCCGCGCACGAGACGGCGCGGCGCGAGCTCGAGTTCGCCGAGCTCTACACCGCCCACGACCGGATCCTCGCCGAGTCCGGGAGCCTCGACCGCGGCGATGTCTTCCTCGCGCTCGACGTCCTGCTGGTCGAGCGGCCCGACGTGCGCGCGGCGATCGCGGAGCGCTTCGCGCAGGTGATGGTCGACGAGCTGGAGGAGTCGACGCCGGCCCAGCGGGCGTTGCTCGAAGGCCTTGCCGGCGACAACCCGAACCAGATGTTCGCGCTCGATCCGAGCGCTGCCGTGGAGAGCGACGCCTCACTCGAGGCCTGGTACCGCGACCTCCACCCCGACGGCGACGCGGTGGTGCTCGAGCATCGGTTCCGCGAGCCGCGGGTGCGCTTCTGGAAGTGCGCCGGCGAGCGTGCCCAGGCGCAGGCGACGGCGCGCGAGGTCGAGCACCTGCTCGCGGGCGGGGCCGCGGCCGACGGGATCGCGGTCCTTCTCGCCGACCCGGTCCGCGAGGGCGGCGCGGTCGCGGCGGCGATGGAGGAGCGCGGCATCCCCTTCCACCTCGCCGGGCCGACCGCGCTCTTCCAGCGCGCCGAGGTGCGCGACGCGATCGCCTGGCTGCGCGTCCTCGCCGATCCCGACGACTCCGCCGCCGCCGCCCGCGCCCTCACCCGGCCGCCGGTCGAGCTGCGCCCCGGCGACCTCGCCCGCCTCACCACGATCGCCCGCCGGCGCAAGCTCGACATGGTCGCCGGCTGCGAGGCCGCCCTCGACAGCCCCCAGTTCCAGCCCGAGGCGCGCGAGCGGATCCAGACCTTCCTGAAGCTCTATGGCACCGCCGCGGCGGTGATGGAGGAGCGCCGCGCCGACGTCTTCGTCCGCCGGCTGATCGAGGCCGTCGGCCTGCGCCGCCAGCGCCTCTTCGCCGCCCAGCCGGAGGTCGCCGAGCGCCTCCTCGGCCTCTCCCGCCTGGCCGAGCTGGCGACCGCCTGGACGCGGCGCGAGCCGCACGGCTCGACCCGCGGCTTCGTCGCCTACCTTTCCGCCGTCGCCGAGGCCGGAGTCGAGCCGACCGGCGGCGAGGAGCCGCCCGCCCCGGGCGCCGTGGTCGGGCTCGCCCTCGACGCGGTGAAGGGGCTCGGCTTCGACCACGTCTTCGCGCTCGGGCTCGAGGCGGAGGCCGAGTGGGCGCGGATCGGCTGGCCGGCGCGCACCGAGCTCGTGCTCTCGCGCCTCGACGGCGGCGACGCGGGGCGCCCCTCGCGGGCCTACGCGGAAGCGCTGGCCGCCGCTCCCGACGCGACCGAGGAGGAGCACGAGGAGGAGCTCTTCGGCCCCGCCGAGGGCCTCCACGCCACCTACCGCACGCTGCGCGAGCAGGTGCTCGAAGCGAGCTGGCGGGCGGGCCGCGAGCTCTCGGAGCCGCGCCTCGACACCGCGATCGACGTCAACCGGGCGATCGCCCGTTACCTCGAGCTGCTGAAGCTGGCGGCGCTCGCCCAACGGCCGGGAGAGGAGCCGACCGCGGAGGCGATCGAGGCGGTCAACGGGCTCCTGCGCCAGGTCGCCACGCCGGAGCAGCAGGCGGAGCTGGATGCCTCCTCGCTCGACTCCTATCTGCTCGACTCCGAGAGCGAGCGGGGCCGCCGGCTGCAGATGATCTCCGCCCGCGAGGAGCCCTCGCTGGAGGCCTTCCTGCCGCGCCGCGGCGACGGCCGCCTCAGCCTCTCGGCCTCCGACCTCACCCTCTACCTGACCTGCCCGCTGAAGTACAAGTTCGCGCGCGTCTTCGGCATCCCGCAGGAACCGACGATCAACCAGCGCTTCGGGATCCTCATGCACAACGTGCTCGAACGGTTCCACAAGGAACCGCCCGAGCCGGGCGAGGAGCTGCGCACGCTGAACCGGCTCTTCGAGTCCGGCTGGCGGCGCGGCGGCTTCGGCGGTTCCGACGACGAGATGCAGTACCGCGACCGCGGCCGCGAGGCGTTGCGGCTCTACTGGGAGCGCGAACGGGTCACCGAGTCGGTGCCGGTCTGGCTGGAGCGGAAGTTCGACATCAAGGTCGCCGACCATCACGTGCGGGGGCGGGTCGACCGGGTCGATCGCCTGCCCGACGGCGACTACGAGTTGATCGACTACAAGACCGGCGAGCGGAAGTCAGAGGAGGATCTCGACTCCGACCTGCAGCTGGCGCTCTACCGGATGGCGGCGCGCGAGGCCTGGGACATCGAGGCCGCCTACGCCTCCTACGACTACGTGCTCGACGCCGAGAAGGTGGCGGCGCCGACGAAGCCCGACGACGCCGAGCGGGTCGAGCGCACCGTGGTCACGGTCGGCGAGGGGGTGCTGTCGCAGGACTTCGAGCCGCGGCCGTCGCCGAGCGTCTGCTCGTGGTGCGACTACCGGCTCATCTGCCCCGCCGCTGAATCCTGACTCTCAGGCTTGTTCGCCGCCGGGCCCGCCGCCGCGCTGGCGGAGGAAGCGTTGGAACTCGCGGGCGATCGAGTCGGCCGACGGCAGTTCATCGGCCTCGTCGGCCAGTAGGTCGACCTGTTCGGCCTCGATTCGTTCGACCAGCTCTTCGATCTCCGGATTGGCGGCGACGGCGCGGCCGATCTGCTCCTCGTAGTCGGTCGTTTCCTCCTCCAGCTCGGAGGCCTCGACCGCGATCCCGGTCATCCCCTCGAGCCGGCGCAGCAGCGCCAGCGCCGCCTTCGGGTTCGGCACCGCGGCGACGTAGTGGGGCACCGCCGCCCAGAGCGAGGCCGAGTCGATCCCGGTCTGTCGGCAGAGGTCGTGGACGACGCCGACGATCCCGGTCGGCCCCTCGTAGTTGGAGCGCTCGAGGTCGAGCTCGTCGACCAGCTCCGCCGAGGAGGCGAGGCCGGTGATCGGCACCGGCAGCGTGTGGGAGACCTCCGCGATCAGCGAACCGAGAGTGATCACCATCTCGACTTCGAGCGCGTCGGCGGCGGTCGCCACGGTCTCCGAGAAGGTCCGCCATTTCAGGTTCGGCTCGGTGCCGTCGAGCAGGACCAGGTCGCGATCGGCGGTGGGCACGCGCACGACGATGAAGTTGTTCTCTGGCCACTCGATCCGCCGCGTCTCCCCCGCCGTCATCGTGATCGTCGGCCGGGTCGACTGGAAGTCGAAGTACTCCTCCGGGTCGATCGAGGCGACCAGCTCGGAGTCGAGCGAGTTGCCGATCGCCGCCAGCGCGGTCGAGGCGGCCGCGGCGGCGTCGTTCCAGCCGCGAAAAGCGCAGACCATGACCGGGGAGCGAAGCTTCGGCAGGTCGCCTTCCCATCTCAAGGAATCCACGAGTTCAGCGTAGAGGATGGGTTACCTGGCGGGCAGGGAGTGGCGACGGTGCCGACGAAGGCGATCGCGGCGATACTAGGGACGGATGGCGGGTGATTCCCCCAACTTGGCGCGGGCTACCCGGCAGGAGCTGCTCGAGTCGCTTCGCGCCGCGCCTGAGCAGACCGCGATCCTCACCGACTTCGACGGCACCCTCGCCCCGATCGTCGAGCGCGCCGAGGACGCGGCGCTGCCGAGTGGGGCGCGCGAGGTGCTGGAGCAGCTGACCCGGCGCTACGGCCTGGTCGGGGCGGTCTCCGGCCGCCGCGCCGCCGAGGTGCGGGGCCTGATCGACGTCGACGGGCTCTACTACGCCGGCAACCACGGGCTGGAGCTGCTGCTGCCGGGCGATGCCGAGCCGCGCCCCGATCCCTCCGTGGCCGGGCGCGAGCACGAGGCGGCCGAGTTTCTCGCCGCGGTCGATGCCGGGCGCCTCGACGGCGTCGGCCTCCGCCCCGAAGACAAGGGCCCGATCCAGGCCCTCCACTGGCGCGGCGCCCGCGACGAGACACAGGCCGAGCTGGTCGCCCGTGAGATCGCGGTCGAGGCGGGCCGGGCCGGGCTCGAACCGCGCTGGGGCCGCAAGGTGTTGGAGCTGCGGCCGGTCGGCGGTGGTGGCAAGGACGCCGCGGTGGCCTCGCTGGTCGCCGAGGACGGGGTCGACCGCGCTGTCTACGCGGGCGACGACCGCACCGACGTCGACGCCTTCCGCCGACTCGGCGAGCTCCGCGACGCGGGCGAGCTGGTCGCCGCGGTCCGGGTCGGCGTCCTCTCCGCCGAGGGGCCGCCGGAGATCGCCGAGGAGTCCGACATCACCGTCGAGGACCCGGCCGGCTGGCTCGAGATCCTCACCTGGCTGGCGGAATGAGCGCCTGACCCGTGCCCTACACCGAGCTGCTGCGCACGACCGTCTTCATCACCGGCGCCGAGGCTACGGTCCTCGGGGCGATCAGCGCGATCTCGGTCGGCGGCGAACCGGGCGCGACTACCGTGATCGTCGCCCTCGCGTGGTGGGCGATCGCGATCATCATCGGCTCCTGGATGGGGCGGCCGGAGCGCGCCCGCGAGGACATGCGCGTGCCACTCGCCCGGGCGAAGACGGCGACCTCGCTGCCGTTGGAGTCGTCGAACCGGATCGCCCTCCAGCGCCTCTGGCCGATCGCCGTCACCGCGATCATCGCCGGCGGCCTCGGCCTCTTCTTCCCCGGCGTCGCGATCATCGGCACCGGCTACGCGCTGATCGTCTCGCTCGCCTGGCACACCCGCGAGGCGGCGGTGCAGGCGATCGAGGAGCGCGACGGCGTCCGCTTCTTCGTCATCCCCAACTCGGCGCTCAAACCGATCGAGCTGGTCCGCACGCCGGGCCTGCGCAGCGACCGCGTCAGCGCGTTCTAGCGAACGCGGGTCGCGTCAACTTCTCAGCGGAGTTTCGCGCCTCTTTTGGTGCTGGCCGGAGACAGCGTCCTTTTTTTCGGCACTTTTTTGGCGGGCGCGGTGGCTTTGAACTGGGTGAGGATGGGGTCGACATGGACCTTGAATCCCATTGATTCAAGTCTGGTCACCGCCAGCCTCAAGGTCACCTTCGAGAAGAACGGGAGCTTTTTCACGAGGTTGCCTTTGGCGCCCGGCGTGGTGATTAGCGCCAACACGACCTCGTATTTCCTCGGATCAACTTTGGCTGGCGAATACCGACCGTAGCCGGGCTTTGATTCCTCTAGGCGTTCGGCGAACAGCTTTCTGAATTCGGGGACCATCACAAACCCTTCTGCCGAGACAAGGGCCTGCGCGAAGAGATGGCTTAGCGGGCCGGAACCACCCTTCCGCTTCTTCACATGTATGAACTGCGCTGGAGCGCTGAAGAGATCGCATGCCTCGACCTTCGTCTGGCCTTTGAGCTTGACAAAACGCTGATCCATCAGCGCGTGTCCCAATGCGGCTGCGGCGACTTCGTTGTATTGCTCCTCGTCCTGTTCGGTTTCCGCTGCGGGCCATTCAATCCCCGAGGAACTCAGATTCCCTACGAAGGCTTCAACGTCGGAAACCCAACCTGAGTCAATTTCGTACCAAGAGGCCGCATCGAGGACATAGGTCACACCACCCGAAGTGAACTCCCAGTGGAGACACTCCTTGAAGGTCCATTCCTCTACCACTTCCCCGTTTCCGTTCAGCCCCTCCAGATATCGGCCTTTCAGCAGACGCTCCACTGCGTCCGGAGGCTGAGGTCCACGGATGGCGTATTTCAGGTGTTGGGCTTCCGGTTCGGCGAATTTCGTGCGAGTTGACCCTTTCGATTTCGCAGCGAAAATCACGATCTCGTCCGAGACAATCTGGGGCGGGAAAAGATCGAAATCGGTGAATTTCTGTTGGCCAAGAGTCGAGAATGCACGCTTGTTGAGGTCGCCGATCTTGGCGCGATCCGTGACTCGTTTGATCCGATCCCGGAACGGAAAACGATCTTTGTAGTCGGTTTGTTGACTCAATTCGAGGAGGCGCACGCACTTGGCATGAAGCTCCGACAGTTCCATCTCCACGGTCAGACGCACTGCGTCCCGACCGTCCACTTTGACCCCTAGAGAGGAATCCTCGAGGCGTCCAGATAGCGCGACGACGAGTTCTTTTTCCGTATTGAGCTCGAGACTCGCCAGATCGGACAGGCGCGAGAGCTGCTTCAGCGTGTGCAGAGCGTAGTCATCGAAGGCGCGCGCCTCGGCGCCTCGGAGCTGCTCTGGGTCGACCCCGTTCAGAGAACATTGAAGACCGAAATCCCTAACGTATGCATCTGGATCTAGTAGGTGCCGACCACTCCCGAAGGTCACTGCAAAGCGGCGTCCACTGGCGGGCAGGATGAGTACAGCCCCGAGACTGTGCGTCGTCTCTTTCAGAGCGGGCGTCGTGACGGGGGCCAAAGCCTGAACCCATTCCGGCGGAGAGTCGTCCCCGACCTGTACATACAGGGTGCCGACGGTCTCCCCAGCTGCTACGCCGTGTGCCCTTAAAGAGGCAAGATCATTCTTGAAGGCCGCAGCATCAGATTTCACCGTCTGCTTGAGGAGATAAATGCTTGCGGAGCTGAGCTCGGTCATTGCGGGCCGCGATTTGTAGCAGACCGTTCAAGAAACGTTTGAGTTTATTAGCAGGCTTTTCGTCCAGAAGCCGTCCTCAACCCTTCAAGAGCTTTTTGAACTCCGACCAGGTGCGGGTGTTGGCGACTTCGGCCTTGGTCAGCCAGGCGCGGCGCGCGGTCGCCACCGCGTAGACCATGTTGCCGAGGGTGTCGACCCCGTGGGCGTCGGTGTTGAGGACGATGCGGACGCCGGCGTCGGCGGCGAGGCGGGCGTGGCGGTCGGAGAGGTCGCGGCGGTTGGGGTTGCCGTTGATCTCGATCATCGTGCCGGTGCGGGCCGCGGCCTCGGCGACCGCCTCGACGTCGATCCCGTAGGGCTCGCGGCGGCCGATCAGCCGGCCGGTCAGGTGGCCGATGCAGTCGACGTTGGGGTCTTCGATCGCGGCGACGACGCGTGCGGTCATGTCCTTTTCGGAGACGTTGAAGGAGGTGTGGACGCTGGCCACGACCCAGTCGAGTTCGGCCACCAGGTCGTCGGGATAGTCGAGCGAGCCGTCAAGGCCGATGTTGATCTCCGAGCCGACCAGGAGGCGGAAGCGGCGGCTGCCGTGCTCCTCGTTCCAGGCGCGGACCTCCTCGATCCGCCGCCGCAGCGCGTCGGGCTGGACGTCGTCGCCGAAGCCGTGGGTCGCCGAGTGATCGGTGATCGCCATGTAGGAGTAGCCGCGATCGCGGCCCGCCGCGGCCATCTCGGCGAGGGAGTTGCGGCCATCGGAGAGGGTCGTGTGGGCGTGCAGGTCACCGCGCAGGTCGCCCAGCTCGACCAGCGTCGGCAGCTTCCCTTCGCGGGCTGCCTTCAGCTCGCCGCGGCCCTCGCGCAGCTCCGGCTCGATGTACTCGTATCCGAGCCGCTTGTAGACCTCGTGCTCGGCCTCGCAGACAATGACCTCGTCGGTCTCGGTGTCGGTGATGCCGTGCTCGGAGACCGAGAGGCCGCGCTTCACCGCGTCCTCGCGCAGCGCGATGTTGTGGGCCTGGGAGCCGGTGAAGTGCTGGAGCAGGTTGCCGAAGGTGGCGGGCGGGACGATTCGCAGGTCGACCGAGACCCCGTTGTGGGTCTGCGCGCGAACCCCGTTCGCGCTCGGTTTGCCGGCGGCGGCGATCAGCGCATGCTCGGCCAGATGCTGGGCGAGGTCCTTGCCTTCGTCGGCGGTGGCGATCAGGTCGATGTCCTTGCAGGTCTCGGCCCAGCGGCGGACCGAGCCGGTGACCTCGACCCGGTGGGCGCCGGGATGCTCGCGCAGGGCCTCGGCCAGCTCCTCGGCGATCGGCCGCACGGTCGAGAGCAGCA
Organism: uncultured Solirubrobacterales bacterium; assembly: GCA_963795675.1. Lineage (GTDB taxonomy): Bacteria > Actinomycetota > Thermoleophilia > Solirubrobacterales > 70-9 > VAYN01. The sequence continues at coordinate 106,358 of CAWCJB010000002.1, read as the reverse complement.
GCCGGCCCGGCCCCTCCCCCGCCTCGCCGAGGCGCTCCAGCGAGGCGAGCACGTTTTCCTCGGCTTTCGGGCCGAGCCCTTTGACGCCGCGGATCTTTTCTCCCTCGGCCGCCTTCTTGAGGTCCTCGAGCGAGGCGACCTGCAGCTCGTCCCAGAGCAGACGCGCCGTTTTCGGCCCGACCCCGGGGACGCGGACCACTTCGACCAGGGTCGGCGGGAATTTCGCCTTCAGCTTCACCGCCGCCGGGATCTCGCCGGTGTCGAGCAGGGCGTCGATCTTCTCGGCCAACGTCTTGCCGACCCCGGGGATCTCGGTGGCGCGGCCGGCGCGGGCGAGCTCCTCGACCGAGACCGGGCTTTCGCGGATCGCCTTGGCCGCGGTCGAGTAGGCGAGGACGCGGTACCGGACCGCCCCGTCGAGCTCATAGAGCACCCCGAGTTCCTCGAGGGCGGCGGCGATCGCGGCGTTGTTCACCGCCTCAAGTTAACGCTCCTTTTCTCCAATCTCCCGCTTATCTCGCTTTAGTGGGGCGTTAATCGAGCCGGAATACGATCGAGTCCCATGACTGAGCCGAACAGAGGCCCCGCCTGGTTGGTCCTGCCGACCTACAACGAGGCCGCCAACATCGAACCCTTCGTCGCCGCGGTGCGGTCGAACCTGCCCGCCGACGCCCGCATCCTGATCGTCGACGATGGCTCGCCCGATGGCACCGGGGAGCGCGCCGACCGGCTCGCCGAGCGCCACCCGAACGTCAGCGTGCTGCACCGGCGGCGTAAGGAAGGGCTCGGGCCGGCCTACATCGCCGGGTTCCGGCGGGCGCTCGCCTCGGGAGCGGGGCTGGTGCTGGAGATGGACTCCGACTTCTCCCATGACCCGGCCTACCTGCCGCGGCTGCTCGACGCCTCGAAGCGGGCGGACCTGGTGATCGGCTCGCGCTACGTCGCCGGCGGCGGGGTGAGCGACTGGGGGCCGGTGCGGCGGCTGATCAGCCGCGGCGGCAGCACCTACTCGCGGCTGGTGCTCGGGGTCGAGGTGCACGACCTGACCGGCGGCTTCAAATGCTTCCGCCGCGAGGTGCTGGAGGCGATCGACCTCGACTCGATCGAGGTGCGCGGCTACGCCTTCCAGGTCGAGATGACCTACCGGGCGATCCAGCTCGGCTTCAAGGTGGTCGAGGTGCCAATCGTCTTCCGCGATCGGCGCGCGGGCGAGTCGAAGATGGACGGCGCCATAGTCGCCGAGGCGATCGTCGGCGTCCCCCGCCTCCGCTTCGGTCCCCATCGGGCGCCACAGACGAAGCCTCCCCGCGAAGAGCCCGTCGAAGAGGCCTGAAGCAGCTGGAGCGAGGGGCGAACGCCTGCCCCGGCGGAGCGCGCTCGCGGCCCGCGAGCCCGGCGTCGACGAACGAGGGAACCCGCGGAGCTCGCTCGAAGCGGGGTCCTGACCCCCTCCGAACGGCTTGTAACGAGGGCCCACCCTGCCTTCCTCTGACGGCCGCATACTCTCCTGCCCGAGTTTGAGAGAGGAGGGGGTCAGGACCCCGCCGCCTGGGTAGGAACTACCTTTTAAGCCCTTGCAGAGGGGCGCTATACTTTTTGAAGTATTGAGCTTCTAACCCGCGATCTTGGGAAGGCGATCACCGTGAGTGGAAATCTGGCCGACGTAACCGACGCCACCTTCAAAGCAGACGTCCTCGACGCCGAGGGCGCAGTCCTGGTGGATTTCTGGGCTCCCTGGTGCGGCCCCTGTCGCGTCGTCCACCCGGTCCTCGAGGAGATCGACACCGAACGGGACGACCTCACCATCCTCAGCCTCAACGTGGACGAGAACCAGCAGACCGCCGCCCAGTACGAAGTCCTCTCGATCCCGACGATGATCCTCTTCAAAGGCGGCGCGATGACGAAGAAAATCGTCGGCGCGATGCCGAAGCGTCGCCTCGAGGCCGAACTGGAGCCGGCGCTCGCCTAGCGGCGGGCGTCCCGCGCCATGCCCTTCGTCGAGGTCCACTGGTACGAGGGCCGCTCCGATGAGCAGAAGGCCGAGATCGCCAAGCGGATCGAGCAGGCGCTGGTGGAGGTGGCGGGCGTCACCCCCGACCACTGCTGGATCAAGTTCTCCGACTCGGCGAAAACCGACTTCCTGCTCAACCCGGGCGCGAGCGAGTAAAGCTCGCGCAGGCGAGCGCCGCCTGAGCGCCTGCCCTAAGAAGGGCCGGATCCGGTCCGAAGCGCGGGTGGGGGCTCAGCTTGAATCTGGCTCACGCAGGCGCTTCATCGTGCCCACGTATTGCGCCCAATATGGCGGCAAGGTGCTACTTCCCCCTGATGAGTACCGCTCCGTCACGAGCTCCCAACCTTCGGCACCTTTCTGGTTGAGGAGCGCATACCACCGCTCTGCCGCTTGCGTCTGAGACTCCCTCGGTCCTTGGCCTCCATCGTAGTCCGGCCATTCGCCGCCGGCGAAGACGCGAATGTACTCCCACGCGAGCGGCATCTTTCCGACCTTACTTAGTCCGGCAGCGCCGCGATCTCGGTCTGATCCGCGTTGACGATCGCGTTCGCCCCACCAGAGGAGCGGATTCTCAGAGCAGCCCCGCTTCGCGGAAGTCGGCTTCGAGCATCGGCTCGAGGGTGCGGGCGAAGGTCGCGGTGAGGTGGTCTTTGTCGCGGTAGGTGAGGGCGTTGCCGATCACGGCGCGGCAGATTTCGCCGGGGCAGATGTCGGCGATGAAGGAGACGAGGTGGGTTTCCGGTGACGCTTCGGCGGCGCGGACGTCGTATTCGCGGTCCCATTCACGTTTGCGCGGGAATGAGCAGCGGTCGAGGTGCTGGATGTCTTCCGAGACGCAGCTGGGCACGTCTTCGGTCGAGGTCGGGTTGTCGCGGATCACCACGGTTCGCGGCCCCGCCGCCTTGATCCGGTTCAGCGTCCGCAGGTAGCCGGCTTCCATCGCTTCCGCCGCCGCGTCGCCCGACAGTTCTTCGCCGTTGGGCCCATAGGGCGTGTATTCGGTGTCGCCGCTCATGATCACGGTGGTGTGTTCGTCGCCGGTTTCGATCCGTTCGAGCGCGCTCTGGCGCCATTCGTCGCATTGCGAGTACTCGCGGTCTTCGATCATGCTTTTGACTTCGAGTTCCTCCGGCGGGCATTCGGCCTTGGTCAGGACGATCAGGCGCCAGCCCCGTTGCTGGACCAGTTCTTCGACCGTCGGGAAGTACTGCATCGCGTGCGAGTCGCCGAACAGGACCAGCGTTTTGTTGCCGTGTTTGTTGCCGTAGAGGCAGCGGTTGGAGTTGGTGCCGGGGATCCCGACCATGCAGCCTTCGTAGTAGCTGCTGCCGCGGTCGGCGCGCGCCTTCAGCGGGTTCGGGCGCAGGGCCGTCGCGGTTTCCTGCGGCAACACTTCGTCGACCAGCGCGGCGGCGCCGCGGACTTCCGAGAGCGGCGCCGTGCGGACGGTCGGCTGGGCGGCCTGGAGGCCGATCCCGACCCCGAGCGCGAGCGCCGTGCAGGCGAGGCCGAGCCCGATCGCCCGGTTCGGCAGGCGCGCCAGCATGGGCGCGCGGCGAACCGGGTCCTCGATCAGCATGTGGGTCAGCTGAGTCGGGATCCAGGAGGCGGCGACCGCCGCGAGGCCGGCGGCGACCGAGAGGCGCGGCCCCCAGATCGCCGCAGCGAAGACGATCGCGGGCCAGTGCCAGAGGTACCAGGAGTAGGAGATGCGGCCGACGTAACGGACCGGACGCAGGGCGAGGACGGCGCCGGCGCCGAACCATCCCCCGGTGACCCCGCGGGCCGTCGTGGCGAGCGCCGTGCCGGCGAGGATCAGCGCCGCGGCGCCGAGCGTCGGCACCAGCGCCGCCGTCCCGGGGAAGGCGGTTTCGCCGGTGAAGGCGAAGCTGGCGTAGACGATCGCCGCCACCCCGGCCCAGCCGAGCGCGATGGCGCCGAGGCGCGGCAGCTTCACCGTCGCCACCAGGGCGACCGCGGCGCCGAGCGCCAGCTCCCAGGCGCGGGCGAAGGTGTCGAAGTAGGCGAAGGCCGGTTTGTCGTCGGTGAGGGTCACCCCGTAGACGAGCGAGCCGGCGAGGATCAGCGCCAGGACCACCCAGAGCACCGGCCGCACCGAGCGGCCGCGGCGGCGGAAGATCCAGGTCACAAGCAGCATCAGACCCGGCCAGACGAGGTAGAACTGCTCCTCGATCGCCAGCGACCAGAGGTGCAGCACCGGGCTCGGTTCGAGGCCCTGGGCGAAGTAGTCGACCGACTGTGCGGCGAAGTGCCAGTTGGCGACGTAGAGGGCGGAGGCGGTGATGTCACCGGCGACTTCGGTGTTGCGCAGGGGCGAGAGCAGGATCATCGAGAGGATCCCGACCACCGTCAGCAGCACCGCCGAGAGCGGCAGCAGGCGCTTGGCGCGGCGGGCGTAGAAGCCGCGCAGGGAGATCGTCCCGGAGCGGTCCAACTCGCCCACCAACAGGCGGGTGATCAGGAAGCCCGAGATGACGAAGAAGACGTCGACCCCGACGTAGCCGCCCGCCAGGAACGGCACCCCGGCATGGCAGAGGAGGACGGCGACGATCGCCACCGCCCGCAGCCCCTCGATATCGGGGCGGAAGCGGCGACCTGCCTCTGCTTCGTCAGGGTGCTTTCTTGAGTCCATGGGTCAACTTTAGATTAGGGGGTCGCGAGGCGCGCTCGCGCCTCGCTCAATGCGCGGGCTTGATCTTGTCTTCCGCGGCGACGGGGGTATTGCGCGCGGCGATCTTCGCCAGCCATTCCATCGCCCGCGTCACGAGGAAAGGGCGGGCACGCTCGGTCAGGTGCCCGCCGGCCACCAACCAGATACTTACCCGGGGATAGGCCGCGGCGAACGCTTCGTTCATCGATGGTGGCACAACCTGGTCGGCGCGGCCCTGGATCAGCAGCAGTGGAGCCAGTTGCAGGCGGCGGATCGGCGAGAGCCGTTCGCGGTCGGCCGTGTCGACGCCGAGGTTTTCCCAATAGCTTTCGCCGTACTGGGTGACCGGCCAGGTCCAGGTGACCAGGTCGGAGATCGGCGCCTTGGCGACCGCGGCGCTGACCAGGTCATCGCCGGAGAGGAGCGCCGCCAGGGTGCCCCCCGCCGAGGCCCCGTAGGCATAGACGCGGTCGACACCGAACTTTTGGCGCAATCTGCGCGCTTCGGCGCGCACCTTTTCCACAGCCGCCGGGAGGTTGCCGAGCGGATAGGTGACGTAGTGCGGGACGAATCCCGCGGCGAGCGCGGGGGCGCGGGTCAGCGGTTCGAATTCGGGGTCTTCGAAGAGGAACGACCCGCCGTGGATGAGGAGCAGCTGGGGGCGCTGGCCGGGGCCGACCACGCCGCCGTTCGATTCCTGGGGGCCCGCCGAGGCTATGCCCGGGGCGACGAGCGAGAGACAAAGCGCGGCGGCGAGCAGGGCGACGAACGGCCCCGGGCCCCGGGCCGGGCCACCGTCGCTGCGGCGTGGGCGCGTCGAGGCGGGAATCAAACCGGGCTGACGGAGATCCGCAGCTCGTGGCCGTCGATGTTCGCGACGCTCCCCGCGTCGCCGGTTCCGTCGCCGAGGGCGACGCTCTGCGCCAGCGTCTCGCCGGCGAGGTAGGACTGATGCTCGCGGGCGACGTCGAGCAGCTCCGCCTCGCCATCGAGACCGAGGGCGATCCGGTCGGTGATCTCGAGCCCCGCCTCTTTGCGTGCGTTCTGGACGGCGCGGACGATCTCCCGGGCGAGGCCCTCGCGGCGTAGCTCCTCGTCGATCTCCAGCTGCAGCGCCACCGCGTGGCCCGCCTCGGCCTCGACCTCGTAGCCCTCGAGCGGGGCCAGCGCCATGATCAGATCATCGGTGTCGAGCGTGTGGTCGGTGCCGTCGATCGAGATCCCGACCTCGCCGCCCGCCGCCAGCGTGCGCGCCACCCGCGCCGGGTCGAGCGCCTCCACCGCCGCCGCGACCTGCGGCATCCGCTTGCCGAAGCGCGGGCCAAGCGCCCGGTAGTTCGGCTTCACCGTGTACTTGACCAGTTCGCCTTCCTCGGAGACGAAGTCGAGCTCGTGCACGTTGAGCTCCGCCGTGACCAGGTCGGAGAGCGCTTCGATCGAGGCCCGCTCGGCCTCGTTCGCAACCACCACGGCGCGGCGCAAGGGCTGGCGCACTTTCACTTTCGCCGCGCCGCGGGCGGCGTTGCCGAGCCGGACGGTGCGGCGTGCCGCGGTCATCGCCACTTCCAGGTCGGGATCCCTGAACGCCTCGTCGACCTCCGGGAAGGACGCCAGGTGGACCGAGTCCTTCGCCTCGCCGAAGGCGCCCTCGGCACCGCCCACCAGGTTGCGGTAGATCTCGTCGGCGAGGAACGGGGTGAACGGGGCGAGCATCTTGCTCGTCTCCAGGAGGCACTCGCGCAGGGTCCAGAAGGCGGCCCGGTCGCCCTCCCAGAAGCGGCCGCGGGAGAGGCGCACGTACCAGTTGGAGAGCTCCTCGACGAAGTCGGCGATCGCCCGGCCGGCGGTGGTGCAGTCGAAGTCGTCCATCCGCTCGCGCACGGTGGCGACGGTGGCCTGGAGGCGGGACAGCGCCCAGCGGTCGAGGTCGGTCAGGTCGGCGGGCGGCGCCGAGTCCTCCGGCGTCAGCCCCTCGGCGTTCGCGTAGAGCACCCAGAACGAGTAGGTGTTCCACAGCGTCAGCATGAACTGGCGGACCGACTCGCCGACCGTCTCCAGCGAGAAGCGGTACCCGGCCCAGGGCTGCTGGGTGGTCAGGTAGTACCAGCGGAAGGCGTCGGCGCCGTGGGCGGCGAGCACGTCCCAGGGGTCGACCACGTTGCCGCGGCTCTTCGACATCTTCTGTCCCTCGGGGTCGAGGATCAGCCCGAGGCAGACGCAGTTCTTGAAGCTCGACTGATCGAACAAGAGGGTTGACTCGGCGAGCAGCGTGTAGAACCAGCCGCGGGTCTGGTCCTGGGCCTCGCAGATGTAGTCGGCGGGGAAGCGCGACTCGAACTCCTCCACCCCCTCGAAGGGGTAGTGGAACTGGGCGAAGGGCATCGCGCCGCTGTCGTACCAGGTGTCGATCACCGAGCTGACCCGCTGCATGTCGCCGCCGCAGTCCTCGCAGCGGATCGTCACTTCGTCGATGTAGGGACGGTGGAGATCCGCCGGGGCCTCTCCGCCGGAGCGCTCCTTCAGTTCCTCGACCGAGCCGATGCAGGTCACCGCCTCGCAATCCTCTCCGGTGCAGCTCCAGATCGGCAGCGGCGTCCCCCAGTAGCGGTTGCGCGAGAGCGCCCAGTCGACGTTGTTCTCCAGCCATTTGCCGAAGCGGCCGTGCTTGACGTGCTCGGGGTGCCAGCCGATCGTCTCGTTGTTGGCGAGCAGCTGGTCGCGCGCGGACGAGGTGCCGATGTACCAGCTGCTGGTCGCGTAGTAGAGGAGCGGCGTGCCGCAGCGCCAGCAGTGCGGGTAGGCGTGCTCGTAGAGCTGCTCGCGGAAGAGCAGCCCGCGGCGATCGAGGTCGTCGATGAGGCGCCGGGTCGTCTCACTCCCTTTTACGAACTCGCCCGCGAAGCCGATGACTCGGTCGTCGAAGGTCCCGTCGGGGCGGACCGGGTTGTAGAGGGTGCTCGCGTCAGTTGGATCAAAGACGCCGTTGTCCCCGGCGACTTTGTAGTCGTCCTCCCCAAACGGAGGAGCGATATGCACAAGGCCGGTGCCGTCATCGGTGGTGACGAAGCCGCCGCCCAGAACGTGGAAGGGATCCGTCGAGGCAGGCACCGGGCCACCGTCGGCGAGCTCGAAGACGGGACCTCGATACCGGCATCCGATCAGGTCCGTCCCCGGGAAGGTCGCGAGGATCTCGGCACCTTCGCCCAGGACCTTCTCCACCAGCGGGGCAGCGACGATCAAGGTCTCGCCGTCGAGTGCAGCCCGCGCATACTCGAGGGTCGGCGCGACCGCGACGGCCACGTTCCCCGGAAGCGTCCACGGGGTCGTCGTCCACACAAGCAGCGAGGCGTCATCGTCCAGCAGCGGGAAGCGGACGTAGATCGAGGCGTCCTCGACGTCCTGATAGCCCTGGGCGACCTCGTGGGAGGAGAGCGGGGTGCCGTCGCGCGGGCAGTAGGGGACGACCTTGTGGCCCTCGTAGAGCTTGCCCTTGTCCCAGAGTTGGCGCAGCGACCACCAGACCGACTCGATGTAGCGGTCCTCGAGCGTCACGTAGGGATCCTCGAGGTCGACCCAGAAGGCGATCCGCTCGGTCAGCCGGTTCCACTCCTCGACGTACTCGAAGACCGACTCGCGACAGCGCTGGTTGAACTCGGCGATCCCGAACTCCTCGATCTCCTGCTTGGAGGAGATGCCGAGCTGTTTTTCGACCTCCAGCTCGACCGGCAGCCCGTGGCAGTCCCAGCCCGCTTTGCGCGGCACCCGGTACCCGCACATCGTGCGGTAGCGCGGGTAGATGTCCTTGAAGACGCGGGCGAGGACGTGGTGGGAGCCGGGCCGGCCGTTGGCGGTCGGCGGGCCCTCGTAGAAGGACCAGATCGGCGCGTCGGCGCGCTCGGCGAGGGAGCGGGCGAAGAGGTCCTGCTCGCGCCAGCGCTCCAGCGCCCGCTCCTCGAGGGCGGGGAAGGACTGCTTCGGGTCGACGGGGGCGAATCCGGGCATGGCGGCGGATTCTAGGAGTGGGCGGCCCGCAGCCCGCCTCGGTCACCAGACGAGGATGAAGTCGCCCGGATCCTGAGGGTTGAAGCAGGCGGGCAGGACGAGGCCCGGCGCCATCCGGTTGGCGGTGAAGACCGGCATCACTTCGCGGCGGCTGACCCGGTGCGTGCCAACGCCGGGGGAGGTCGAGGTCGAGCTGCATCGACATCAGCGGCATCTCGTTGAAGGTGACGTGGGAGCCGGCCTCGACGATCGTCGCCGTGCCTTTGATCCCGTTGCGGAAGACCCAGTCCTGGTGGGCGGCCTTGCGGCGCCGGCGGCGCGCGTAGAGGGCGAGGCCTGCGGCGACGGCGACCCAGATCACGCCGAGCAGGCCGAGGATCGCGCTGACCATCGCGTCGGCGCCGATCGCCGGTGGGACTGCCACAAAGGCGGCGCCCGCGAGGCCGAAGAAGAGGATCAGGCCGATGCCGGTGCGATTGAGCTGCACTGCTACTCCTCGCACTCCCGCCGGATGCGCCCGGCGACCTCGGCGGTGGCGGCGGCCAACGTGGCGAGCGCCGCCTCGTCGGGGTCCGCGTCCTCGGTCGAGCACAGCAACGAGCCGTAGGCCAGTTCGAAGGAGAAGTCGGCAGGCGCTTTCGTCGCCAGCCAGTCGACGAAGGCGGGCGAGAACAGCTGCCGCAGCCAGTTCTCGTCCTGGTAAGGGCTGATCGCGATCCGGTAGCGGTCGTTGAGGGCGAGGCTCTCGGTCCAGAGCTTCGAGTAGCGGGCCTCGAAGCCGTAGTACTCGTCGTCGCGGGTATGGCGGCCGGCGCGGACGCAGAAGAGGCGCGGCGCGAACGGGGTCGAGGCGGGGACCTCGGTGAGGGCGACGGCGAAGCGGAAGGTCTTGTTGCGAGTGTAGGTCAGCTGGCCGAGCGCCCCGGAGACGCCTTCGCCGAGCACCCCCTGGGCCGCCGGCTCGATCTGCCCCGCTCCCGACTCGACCAGGAGCGGCGTCAACGGACCGGCAGCGAGCATCGGCACGGGCTCGAGCCCATGCGCCGCGGCGAAGGACGAGAGGGACGCGGCTGCATCTCCCACGGCGAGGACTCTAGTGGGGGGATTCCACCGCAAAGGTGCTCCGGCGGACGGCAAAGGGACGCGGCCATCTCGGCGGCGGCCCTGGCAGGCTGTGGCCGCCGCCGAGATGGCCGAGGTTCAGGGGGACGGCAGAGGGTTCGGGGCGGGCGACGGAGTTCGTGAAGGAAGGCGCGCCGAGGGCGAAGTCGTCACAGAGAAGCCGAGAGCTCCAACGGTCAGAAATTTGCGCGGTTACTTATCCACCTATACCGGGGATTTCTAACCACGCAGTTTTCTGACCGCTCGAAGGCGCGGCATCTCCGTGACAGACGCCCCGTCCCTGTGACGGAATCCCCCGCAAACCTCCCGTCCCGGGGCGTTTCGGAGGCGGCCACAGCCTGCCAGGGTCGCCTCCGAAACGCCCCGGGCGCACCGTCCCCAGCGGCTGCCGCCCGAACTCTTGGCAAGGCGGCGGTACTCGCCGGTACCCACAAGGCAAACTGTCCCACGAGCGGCTAGGGTTGCACCGATGCCTGCATTCGACCTGAATGGCAAGGTGGCCCTGGTGACCGGCGCGGCGCGCGGGATCGGCTTCGAGACCGCCCGCCAGATGCAGATGCGCGGCGCCTCGGTCGCGGTCCTCGATCTCGACCCCCAGCAGGCCGCCGAGGCGGCCGAGCGGATCGGCGCGCGGACGATCGGGATCGGCGCCGACGTCACCGACCAGGGCGCGATGATGGCCGCCGTCGCCCAGGTGGTCGAGGAGTTCGGCGGCCTCGACTGCGCCGTCGCCAACGCCGGCATCGCCCAGAAACAGATGGCGACCGTCTACGGGATGCCGAGCGAGGAATGGGAACGCGTGCTGGAGGTCGACCTGATGGGCGTCTTCCGCACGGTGCGGGCGGCGCTGCCGCAGATCGTCGAGCGGCGCGGTCACCTCGGCCTCGTCTCTTCCGTCTACGCCTTCGCCAACGGGATGGGCAACAGCCCCTACGCGGTCGCCAAGCCGGGGGTCGAGTCGCTCGGCCGGGCCCTCCGGGTGGAGCTCGCCCCGCACGGCGCCTCGGCGACCGTCGCCTACTTCGGCTGGGTCGACACGACGATGGTCCAGGACGCACTCTCCCAGCCAGACGCGCAGAAACTGAACGAGGGCTTGCCGTCCTTCCTGATGAAGCGGATCCAGCCCGACGAAGCCGCCGCCGCGTTCGTGCGCGGGATCGAAGAGCGGGCGCCGCGCGTCTTCGCGCCGAAGTGGTGGCGCTACATCTCGGCCCTGCGCGGAGTCATCAACCCGCTGATCGACAAGCGCCAGGAGCGCGACGCCCAGACCCAGGGGCTGCTGAAGGAAATCGACGCGCGGACGACCGTCGGCGCGACCCCCGCCGCGGAGCCCGTCGCCGACGAGCGCCCGCTCAACGCGGCCGACTGAAGCGCCTCCGGTCAAGCGCGCACGTCGCGCGCTGACTGGCCGTTTCTGAAACCTCCCGGAAGTCGTCATGCGAACGAGGTACTTTGTCTGCAAGACAAAGTACCGACAGACAATGCATACCCTCGCTCGACCATCTTCCGTCTGGCGCACCGCGACCTATATTGCCGCGAGCTTGCGCCGTTTCCGTCCGAACCGGAGTCAAAGCTACATTCGGCCGGTAAAAGCGAAGCCATCAAAAGGATTTCGCTTAGCATCAGATCCCTTGAAGCCCCGAGAGAGACTTCTACTTTTCATCGCCCTGGACGGCGCGCCCCAGGGTCTTGACCCGATCCGTCTTCAGAAGGGGATGTTCCTTTTCGCCATGGATGACAGCAGCGACCCAGGCGAGAGCTACCAATTCGTTCCTTATAACTACGGTCCGATGAGCGCGCAGATCTACCGAGATCTCGACCTGCTCTCGAAACAAGGCCTTGTCGAGGCGGCGCCGGTCGAAGATCAGTCATGGGCCCGCTACAGCGCGACCGAGCAGGGCCTGGTCGCAGCCCGGGACCTCCTCAGCCACGAACCGTCGCAGGCGGTGGCCCGGCGGCTGTACGAAATCAAGGTCGACGTCTCGTCGCACAGCTTCAAAGAGGTGCTCGAGGACGTCTACGACCGCTATCCGGAGTTCGCTTCGAAGTCAGTTTTCCGTCGAGCTTCCTGAGACCTGCGGATCACCACCTATGCTTGCCCGCTGTGACGCTCGTGGTCGGGCTCAAGGGAGCGGGGGGAGTTGTGCTGGCGAGCGACAGCCAGGTGACCCACGGTGCGATCAGAGAGTCTCAGACCAAGCTCTTCAAAACGAGCTGCGGTGTCATCTGGGGTTCGTCCGGGTCGTCCGCCGGGACCCAAGACCTTTACACGGCTCTCGAAGACCTGAATCTGCCGCCTGATCCTGGTCGCGAGGAGACGAAAGGGGCGATTCGCGCGGCGATGCTTTCAGCGGCGAGCAAGCTTCCTCAGGTCGGTGACGCGAGCAGGCTCGAGGCACTGTTCGCGTGGTACGACTCCCGCGGAGATCGTCACTACCTGCTCCGGGCGACGCAAGCCGTCCACACCGAGTTCGAGCCTTCTTGCGGTGCGAACGGCAGCGTAAGTACCTTGGGCAGGTTCGGCTTATCTCGCTCTGCGTTCCTCCGCTTCGACACTCTGCCGCTCGAGGCGACCAAGATGGTGTCGTACATGGTCGCCGAGGAGGTCGTCAAAGCCTCATCACAAAGTGTTGACTTGCCGATCCAGATTGCCACGGTAAGTCGCGGCGACGCTCACATACTGCGGTCCGACGAGATAGACGCGATCGATGACACTGCGAATTTCTTTCGAGAACGGCAGCGCGACCTCTTGGTCACCACCGAACCCTCCACCGACACCTCCCGTAAGGGGATACGGCCTCGACCCGGTTGACCGAAATGCGGGTCAGGGGCGCGTCGCCCGGTCGAGGGCGTTGATCACGGACTCGTACTGGCGGCCAGTGGCGCGGGTCATGCCGATCTCGCAGGTGCGGTTGCTCGACAGGTAGGCGTCGAAGTTACGGCCGGCGACCTCGCTCGCCTCGGCGCGGGTGGCCGAGGCGGTCAGCTCGGGGTGGGAGATGCCACGGTCGCCGGCGAAGCCGCAGCAGGTGCCCGTCGGCGGCAGGTAGACGTCGTCGGCGAGCGCCGCAGCGAGGACGCCGAGCCGCCCGGCGTCGCCCTGGCGGTGGGTGGCGCAGGTCGGGTGAATCGCCGCCGCGTCGATCTTGCGGGTGATCTCCAGCTCCGGCAGCAGCCGGTCGTACGCCCAGGCGACCGAGTCGAGGATCGTCAGCTTCGCCAGGTGCTCGGCGTTAGCCTCCGACAGCGTCCCCTCCCCCGGTTCGACGATCTGCCCGGTACAGGAGGCGGCGTCGATGACGATCGGCAGGGACCCCTCGCCGCTCCACTCCCAGAGGCGCTCGACCAGCTCGTTCGCCTTGTGGCAGTGGGCGGCGCCGTAGCCTTTCGAGCTCCACGGCAGCCCACAGCAGTTGCCCGCCACGTCGGCCGGGATCCAGACCGGCAGCCCGGCCCGCGCCGAGACCGCGACCAGCGCCTCGATCGGCCCGCCGGCGAAGATCCGGTTGGTGCAGCTGGAGACGTAGACGGCGGCGGCGCGCTCGCGGATCGTGCCCGGCAGGCGCGCCTGCGCCGGCCCCGGCAGCCCTCGCCCTTTGCGGGTCCGCCGCGCCGCGCCGCCGCCGACCCGCAGCGCCGTCCGCGAGGCCGACTCGACCGTCCCCCACCGCTTCGCCGTCGCCAGCGCCGCCCGCTCGGCGCGGCCGGTGTGGCGCTCGGCCCGCATTTCCTTGACCAGGGCCCCGGTGTCGATCCCGACCGGGCAGGCGAGTTGGCAGGAGCCGTCGGCGGCGCAGGTGTCGAGCACCTCGTAGCCGAGCTCCTCGAGCAGCGCTTCCTGCACCGGCGAGCCGGTCGGCTGCCGGGCGATCTCCCGCCGCAGCACGATCCGCTGGCGCGGCGTCGTGGTCAGATCACGGCTCGGGCAGACCGGCTCGCAGAAGCCGCACTCGACGCATCTCGTCGCCGACTCCTCGATCGGCGGCTGCGTCTTCAGGTTGCGCAGGTGTACCCCGGGGTCGCGGTTGAGGACGACGCCGGGCGAGAGCACCCCGTCCGGGTCGGCCAGCCGCTTCACCCGCCACATCAGCTCGGTCGCCCGCTCCCCCCACTCGCGCTCCACATATGGCGCCATGTTGATCCCGGTCCCGTGCTCGGCCTTCAGCGAGCCGTCGTAGCGGTCGACGATCAGCGCGACCAGCCCCTCCATGAACGACTCGTAACGCTCCAGGTCCTCCGCGATGGAGAAGTCCGGGGTGAGCATGAAGTGGAGGTTCCCGGCGCTGGCGTGCCCGGCCACCCCGGGGAGGAAGTCGTGCTCGGCCAGCAGCGCCTGCAGGTCGCGGGCGCACTCGGCGATCTGGGCCGGCGGCACGCAGACATCCTCGAGGATCAGCGAGGTCCCCGGCAGGCGCAGCTGGCCGACCAGCCCCTGTAGGCCCTCGCGCACCCGCCAGGCCATCTCGACCTCCTCCGGCTCGCGGGTGAACCGCGGCGTATCAGTCGCCTCGTGGCCGGCGACGATCTCCAGCGCCCGCTCGACCTGCGCGTCGAGCTCCGCCTCCGTCTCGCCGCCGAACTCGACCAACAGTGCCGCCGTCGCCGGGTCGAGCTCTTTCCACTCCTGCGGCGCCCCGACCATGTTCCAGGCGGCGGTGATCAGCGCCGGGGCGATCATCAGCTCGACCGCGGTGGCGCCGCTCGCGACCAGCTCGCCGACCGGCTCGACGGCCCGATCGATGTCCGGGAAGTGGATCCAGGCGGTAGTCGTCAGCGGCGGCTGCGGCACGGTCTCGAAGACGACCTCGGGGATGTAGGCGAGCGTCCCCTCCGAGCCGACCAGGAGGCGACGGAAGATCTCCAGCGGCTCCTCGGCGTCGAGGAAGGCGCAGAGCCGGTAGCCGGTCGTGTTCTTGATCTCGAACTTATGGCGGATGCGGGCGACGAGCTCGGCGTCGGCCCGGATCTCGTCGCGGATCGCCGCCAGGCCCGCGGCGAGCTCCGGCTCGGCCGCCTCGAACGCGGCCGCGGCGCCGGAAGCCGCGGTGTCGATCCGCGTCCCCGACGGCAGGACGAAGGTCAGTGAGCGCAGGGTCGAGTAGGAGTCCTTGGTCACCCCGCAGCGCATCCCGCCCGAGTTGTTGGCGACGACGCCGCCGACGGTGGCGACGTCGGTGCTCGCCGGGTCGGGACCGAGCCGCCGGCCGTGCGGGGCAAGGACCTTGTTGGCGTGGCCGAGGATCGTGCCGGTGCCGACCCGCAGCGCGGCGCCGTCCTCTTCCACGGTCAGCCCGCGGAAGTGCTTGCGGACGTCGACCAGGATCCCTTCGGTCTGTCCCTGCCCATTGAGGCTGGTGCCGCCGGCGCGGAAGGTGACCGGGATGCCGCGCTCACGGCCGAAGGCGAGGAGCTTGGCCACGTCGTCAACGGCCTTCGCCATCACCACCGCCTGCGGGAAGAGCCGGTAGGGACTCGCATCGGAGGCGTAGCGGACGAGGTCGCCCGGGCGCGAGAGGACCCGGTCGGCGCCGAGCAGCTCCTCCAGTTCGCCGCGCAGCGGCTGGGCGATCCCGGCGGCGAGCGCGTCGGGGGCGCGGTCGGGCGAGGGGTCGCGGGCCGGCGGGATGAGCGCCGCGGGACCGCGATCGAGGAGCGAGCGCAGGCCTACGGCCATCGCCTAGAAGAGCGCCATCCCGGGCGCGACCGGGACTTCGACCAGCTCCGGAACGGGCGAGGCGAGCGCTGCGGCGAGCGCTGCGGCGACCCCGTCGCGGTCGGCGGCGCGGTGGGCGGTGACGCCGTAGCCTTCGGCGACCGCGGCGACGTCGAGCTTCGGCAGGTCGAGGCCCGGCGCGCCGGTGATCTGCTCGACTTCGGCGAACCACTTGAGGATCGCGTACTCCTCGTTGCGGAGGACGAGGAAGGTGACCGGCACCTTGTAGGCGACGGCGCTCCAGAAGGCGGTGATCGCGTATTGGGCCGAGCCCTCGCCGAGCACGCAGACGACCGGCCGGCTCGGCTCGGCCAGCTGCACGCCGACCGAGGCGGCGAGGCCGAAGCCGAGACCACCGCCGGCGCTGAAGTAGTAGGAGCCCGGGCGCGAGAGGCGCAGCTGGTTGCGCAGCGCGAGGGTCGAGGAAGGCGACTCGAGGACGACGATCGCGTCCTCGGGGAGCACCTCGCGGAGGGCGCCGTGGACGGTCGAGGCGTTCAGCGGGTCGGTGATCTCCAGGTCCCCCGGGCCGGGGTTCGGCTCCGGCACCGGGCGGCTCGACTCGGGGACCGCCTCGACCAGTGCCGCCAGGGTGAGGCCGACGTCGGCGACGATCGCGTCGCCCATCGGCGCCCGCACCGCCTCGTCGGGGTCGGAGGTGATCGCGATCAGGCGGGCGCCCTCGGGCAGCAGCGGCCCGGGGATGTAGGGGTAGTAGGGGAAGACCGAGGAGCCGATGACGACGATGAGGTCGTGGCCCTCGAGCGTCTGGCCGACCGGGCCAATCGCCGGCGGCAGGACGCCGCGGAAGTTCGGGTGGTTCTCGGGGAAGCCGAGGCGGACGCCACCGGTGGCGGGCGAGGCCCAGACCGGGAGGCGCTGGCGCTCGGCGAGGGCGACGGCGTGCTCCCAGCCGCCGGCGGTGTCGATGTCGGGGCCGGCGACGAGGACCGGGTTCGTCGCCGCGTCGAGCTCCGCCGCCAGGGCGGCGACCGCTGCCGGGTCGGCGACGGCGCGGCCGGTCACCTTGCGGGTGGTCGCGTGGCGGGCGTCGGCCTCATCGAGCTCGACCTCCCAGTCGTCCATCGGCACTGAGACGAAGACCGGCCCGCGCGGGGCAAGGCCGGCGAGGTGGGCGCCATGGGCGAGCGCCAGCGGCACGTCCTCGGCGCGCGGCGGCTCGTAACTCCACTTGACGAGCGGGTGCGGCATCCGGGTCGCGTCGCGGTTGGTGAGGTTGGCCTGCAGGGTGATCTGGGCGCGCGCCTGCTGGCCCGCGGTGATCAAGAGCGGCGAGTGGTTGGCCTGGGCGTTGAAGATCGCCCCCATCGCGTTGCCCACCCCGGGCGCGGTGTGCAGGTTGACCACGGTGGTGCGGCCGGAGGCCTGGGCGAAGCCGTCGGCCATCCCGACCACGACCGCCTCCTGGAGGCCGAGGACGTAGCGAAAGTCCGAGGGAAACGACCCCAACATAGGAAGCTCGGTCGAGCCCGGGTTGCCGAAGATCGTCGTCATCCCCTGCTCCCGGAAGAGGTCGAAAGTGGCCTCGCGAACGGTCGGCATCGGCGGCAGCCTACCCGCTACCGGAGCGATTTCTGCTGAGCGAACATCGGCGCGAATCCTACACAGATCGGTGTAGCGTTTCCTGGGCGACGGTATGCAGAGAGCCGCCGAGGGTCAAGGAGACGGCCTCCGATGTCGATTTCAGGGGGGTGAACGAGGAGACGTTCTGGATCGACGCGGTCGACGATCGCACCGCCCACCAGGAGGCCGCGGTCGGCCGCCGGGTCGCCGGGCTGGCGCTGGTCTGCGCGATCCTCTTCGGGCTCGCGACCCTGGTCGGCTTCGCCGCCGAAGCCTACGCCGGGCCGCCCGAGCCGACCCGGATCGTCCACACCCCCGGCACCCTGGTGGAAATCCCCGCCGCCGTCCCCCACGAAGCAGGCGACATGGTCGACAGCCGCATCGTCCCCGACCTGCGCTGGCTCGCCGCCCGCTATCCGATCTTCGTCACCGACGGCTACTCTGGCCCGCTCGCCGACGGCGAGCAGATCGGCTGCGACGAATGCCACGCCTCCGCCTCGGATCACCTCAACGGCCTCGCGGTCGACCTCGTGCCGACCGTGGACACCCCGACCTGCGACGCGAACTGGGCCCCGATCACGACCCTCGCCCTCTGGGCCGAGCCCGAACAGGAAAAGCCGGTAGCCCCGTTCCGCTGGGTCGGCTACGAAGGCGACGCCGGCCACGGCTGCGGCAACCACCTCCACCTCTCCTGGAACCACGCCCCGGCGAAACCGTTCGAACTCGCCGAATGGGTCGAAGTCTTCCCCGTCGCCCCCGGCTCCGCCCGCAAGGCCCGCCGCAAGAAGGCCGCGCCGAAGGGGCCCAAGGGCGGCATCGTGCAGACGACCACCGGCGGCGTCGGCACCCACTCTTCTTAAGGAGCGCGCCTAGGATGGAGCGCCAATGGGCGCCCCGCGAACCACGCTCGCGCTGCTTCTCGTCGCGCTCGGCGCGGCGTTCCTCGCCGGTTGCGGCGGCAGCTCGGCGAAGGACGAACGCCAGCCGGTGACCTGCCGCGAAAGCGTCAGCGTCTACCTGAACGCCCTGCGGGCGGCGCCGGGAGAAGTGATCCTCGCCGGTGAGACGCCGATCTCCGGCTGCCTCGTCCCAACGGCCGAAGAAGGCGAAATCGCCGACCTCGGCGAAGACGCGCTCGCCGCGGCGACCAAGCTGAACGCCCAGGCTCGGACCGAACCGGGGGGCCCGGCGGCGCTCCAGCTCGGCTATCTGCTCGGGGCGATCGCCCGCGGCAGCGCCAAGACCGCCGAAGGCGTCCACGCCGAGCTGCTGCGCCGCCTCACCGTCGCCGCCCGCTTCGCCCCCGAGGGCGAACCGCTCTCCCCGCGCTTCCTCGCCGCCTACGAAAAGGGCTTCGTCGCCGGCCGCGACCACGGCTGAGAGAGCCGCCGAGAGCCGCCGCGCAATACGCTTGGTACTCCCGCATAGAGCTTCGAATTCCCCATAGAGACACCACGGAGGCAGAACTTGAGCGTTGACGCAGAGACCACTCCGAGCGAGCAGCTCTGGGGTGGCGAGACCACCAAGGCAGTCGACAACTTCCCCGTCTCCGGCGAGCGCGTGCCGGTGCCGGTGGTGCGTTGGCTGGGCCGGATCAAGTCCGCCGCGGCCGAGGCCAACGGCGCGCTCGGCAAGCTCGACGGCGACCTGGCGTCGCGGATCGCCGCCGCCGGCGCCGCCGTCGCCGAGGGCGAACACGACGACCAGTTCCCGATCGACGTCTTCCAGACCGGCTCCGGCACCTCGTCGAACATGAACGCCAACGAGGTGATCGCCAACCTCGCCGGCGACGGCGCCCACCCGAACGACCACGTCAACATGGGCCAGTCCTCGAACGACGTCTTCCCCAGCGCCGTCCACCTGGCGGCCCTGGACGAGGTCACGCATGACCTGCTGCCGGCGATGGGGGCGCTGGAGGAGGCGCTCGACGCCAAGGCGAAGCAGTTCACCGACGTCGTCAAGGCGGGTCGCACCCACCTGATGGACGCGGTCCCGGTCACCCTCGGCCAGGAGTTCGGCGGCTACGCCGCGCAGGTGCGGCTCGCGGTCCAGCGGGTCGAGGCGACGCTGCGGCGGGTCGGCCAGATCCCGCTCGGCGGCACCGCCACCGGCACCGGCCTCAACACCCATCCGGAGTTCGCCGCCAAGGTGCGCGAGAAGCTCGCGTCCGACACCGGCCTGGCGATCTCGGCGCCGCTCGACCCGTTCGAGGCGCAGGGCAATCGCGACGCGCTGGTCGAGCTGTCGGGCGCGCTGAAGGTCTACGCCGTCTCGCTGAACAAGATCGCCAACGACCTGGCGCTGATGGGCTCCGGCCCGCGGGCGGGGCTCGCCGAGCTGCGCCTGCCGGAGTTGCAGAAGGGCTCCTCGATCATGCCGGGCAAGGTCAACCCGGTGATCCCGGAGGTCGTGATCCAGGTCGCCGGCCAGGTGATCGGCAACGACGCGGCGATCACGATCGGCGGCATGCAGGGCCAGTTCGAGCTGAACGTGCGGGTGCCGCTGATCGCCCGCAACCTGCTCGGCTCGATCAAGCTTCTCGCCAGCGCCTCGCGCCTCCTCGACGAGAAGTGCGTGCAGGGGCTGGAAGCGAATGAAGAGATGACCGAGCGCCACGCCGAGGCCACCCTGGCGACGGCCACCGCGCTCAACCCCCACATCGGCTACGACGCCGCCGCGGCGATCGTCAAGGACGCCGCCGACTCCGGCCGCCCGCTGCGCGAGGTCGCGCTCGAGCACGGCGTCTCGGTCGAGACCCTCGACGAGGCCCTCGACCACCGCGCGATGGCCCGCCCGCACGACCAGAGCTGAATCGAGAACGGATTCGACGCGAACGGGCGCACTCCGGTGCGCCCGTTCTTGTTGATGCGCCGTCACTCGGGAGGAGTGTGGAACTCCACGTTTCTTCATGGGACGTCACATGCGCCCCATTCTGTTAAGTGCCCCTCGACGAGTGCCGACTTGACCCCGCTATAGGGAGGTCAAGTCAGCACTCGGCCGGAGCGGCGTTGTGGAGGTGTGACGACGCCCCCGCCACGAACGCCACATCCCTCCGCAAGCTCCTCCCGGAGGCGGCCTCAGCCTGCCCGGGCCGCCTCTGAAACGCCCGGGCGCACAGTCCCCCGCCGCCACGGCCCGAACCCCTCGCCGTCCCGATCGCCCCCACCCGATCCCTTCCGCCTCGACTGCGCTCGCGTTGATGGGCGGCGGCGCCCGCACTTGGCGGCGCGACTCCGACGCGCCCCTGCTGTTGATGTGATGCACGCTCTTGTCCCTTCCCCGCGCACTTCCCATGCTTAGCCGCAGCCTTCCGACGCACGCTCGCCGGCTGCGCATCTCCCTGCTCGCGCTCGCCGCGGCGCTCGTCTGCGCGCTCGGCGCGACGGCGGCGAGCGCCAAGGCCCAGGTCAACTGGGTCGTCCACGGGCACGGCTTCGGCCATGGGGTCGGGATGAGCGCCTACGGCGCCTACGGCTACGCCCTCCACGGCAAGGGCTACAAGTTCATCCTCGGCCACTACTACGTGGGCACGAGCCTCGGCCAGATCTCCGGCCCGAACGTCGTCCGGGTCCTGCTCGGCGCCACCTCCGGCGACGTCACCTTCTCCGAAGCGACCAGCGCCTGCCGCACGCAACTCGACCCGACCCGCACCTATGAGGCGCACCGGCTCGGCAACACCGTCGTGCTCCGCTCCTCCGGCGGCAAGCCGCTGGCCAGATGCGGGGCGACCCTGCGGGCGGCGGGCGCGGGCGTGATCAACATCGCCGGGGTCGGCCGCTACCGCGGCGCGCTGGAGACGGTGGTCAACGAAAGCGGCGAACTGAACATCGTCAACGCCCTCTCCGTCGACAACTACGTGAAAGGCGTGATCCCGAACGAGTCGCCGCCCTCCTGGCCGATGGCCGAGCTGAAGGCCCAGGCGGTCGCCTCGCGCTCCTTCGCCCTCACCGCCGGGGTCGAAGGCGACGGCTACGACCTCTACTCGGACACGCGCAGCCAGGTCTACAAAGGCCTCGAATCCGAGTACACGACCTCCGACGAAGCCGAGGAACAGACCGCGGGCCAGGTGCTTATGTACGAAGGGGAAATCGCCGAGACGCTCTTCTCCGCCTGCTCGGGCGGCAAAACCGAGAGCATCCAGAACGTCTTCGGCACCGCGATCCCCTACCTGGTCGGCGTCCCCGATCCCTACGACTCCCTCTGCCCGCTGCACGAATGGACGCTGAAATTCAGCGGCCCGGAAATCAGCGAAAAGCTCTCCGGCCTGCTCGAGGGGCGGCTGATGAAAGTCGTGATCACGAAGACTGGCTACTCGCCGCGGATCATCGAAGCGAAGCTCTACGGCACCGGCGGCGTGACCACCGCGACCGGCGAACAGCTGGAGGTCGCGCTCGGCGGCTACTCCACCTGGATGACCTTCGAAAAGATCAGCGGCTGAGGTGCGGAGACCAAGCAGATCAAGGACGCAGCGAGCGTGGCGTGCTCCGCACGCGAGCGACCGAGGACGCCGAGATGCGCCGGTCTCCGGGCCTCAGCGGATCTTCCTCGCCGGGGCGAGCGGAGTGATCGGGCGGCAGCTGACGCCGCTCCTGGTCGAGAAGGGCCACACGGTGGCGGGGACGACGCGCTCGGAGCGCAAGGTGGAGCTCTTGCGCGGTCTCGGCGCCGAGCCGGTGGTGGTCGACGTCTACGACACCGGCGCGCTCCGCGACGCGATCTGCGACTTCGCCCCCGACGCGGTGATGCACCAGCTCACCGACCTCCCCGACGACGCGGCCGAGCTCGGCGCCAGCCGCGAGGCGAACGCGCGCATGCGCGAGGAGGGGACGGCGAACCTCGTCCACGCGGCACGGGCCGCGGGCGCGAGCCGCTTCATCGCCCAGAGCATCGCCTGGGACCTGGCGCCGGAGTTCGCCGCGCGGCTGGAGGAGCACGAGCGGCTGACGCTCGGCTTCCACGGCGTCGGCGTCGTCCTCCGCTACGGCCAGTTCTACGGCCCGGGGA
This sequence comes from uncultured Solirubrobacterales bacterium, assembly GCA_963795675.1. Taxonomy (GTDB): domain Bacteria; phylum Actinomycetota; class Thermoleophilia; order Solirubrobacterales; family 70-9; genus VAYN01. Next base: position 84,251 of record CAWCJB010000002.1, on the reverse strand, counting down.
CCTATTACGAAGACGAGCCCCCCGAACCGCCCCGCATCGAGATCGCCGAGGCGGCTCAGCGGACCCTGAAGGCGCTCGACGCGCCCGGCGGCGTCATCGTCATCGCCGAGTGACTAGACCCTGATCGTGATGACGTCGCCGTCCTGAACCAAGTAGTCGCGGCCCTCGACCCGCAGCACGCCCTTGTCGCGGGCCGCCACGTAGCCACCCTGCTCGACCAGCTCGGCCCAGCCGATCACCTCGGCTTTGATGAACGCTTCCATGATCTCGGTGTGGATCGTCCCCGCCGCTTCGAGCGCGGTGGCGCCGCGGTGGAGCGGCCTTGCGACCGCCTCCTTGTCCTCGCCGGCGGTGAAAAAGGTGATCAGCTCGAGCAGGTCGTAGGCGGCGCGGACGAGGCGTGCCAGTCCGGAGCCCTCGACCCCGTAGGACTCGCGCATCTCGGCCGCTTCCTCGGGATCGAGCTCGGCCAGCTCGCCCTCGATCCGGGCGCTCACCGCGACCGACCCGGCGTCGACCGAGTTGGCGTGGGCGGCGACCGCCTCGGGCACCTCGGCCGTCTCCTCGTCGACGTTGGCGACGTAGAGGATCGGCTTCGAGGTGATCGCGCCGAGGTTGCGGACCGCGTCGGGGGCGATCTCCGGGACCGGCACCGAGCGCGCCGGCTTGCCCGCCGCCAGCGCCGCTTTCACCGCTTCCAGCCAGCCCTGCTCGGCGAGCGCCGCTTTGTCGCCCGTCTTCACCAGCTTGCCGACCCGCGGGATGCGGCGCTCGACCTGCTCGTAGTCGGAGAGGATCAGCTCGGTCTCGATCGTCTCGATATCGGCGATCGGGTCGACCCGGCCATCGGGGTGGATCACGCCTGCGTCCTGATGGCAGCGGACGACGTGGCAGATCGCGTCGGTCTCACGGATCGAGGCGAGGAACTGGTTGCCGAGCCCCTCCCCCTCGCTGGCGCCTTTGACCAGGCCGGCGATGTCGTGGAAGTCGATCGTCGCCGGCACCAGCTCGGAGCTGCGCACGGTCTTGGCGACCGCCTCGAGGCGTTCGTCCGGCACCTGGGCGACGGCGACGTTCGGCTCGATCGTGGTGAAGGGGTAGTTGCCGATCACCGCGCCCCCCGAGGTGAGCGCGTTGAAGAGGGTCGACTTGCCCGCGTTCGGCAGCCCGACGATCCCGACCTTCATCGCTCCTCCTCCCGCGGCGGCAGCGGCGACTCGTCCCGCGGCGGCAGCGGGGTTTCCTCACGCGGCAGCGGCACGAGGGCGCCGAGCGCCGTCCCCAGCACCACGCCGACGGCGACGTCGGAGGGGTAGTGCATCCCCAGGTAGGGACGGCCGGCGGCGAGCGCAACGGCGGGGATGAAGGCGACCGCGGCGCGGCGGTCGACCCGGGTCATCGCGGTGGCGACGGCGAAGGAGGAGGTCGAGTGGGCGGAAGGGAAGCTCAGCGAGCTGGGCGCGCCGCCGAGCGGCGGCAGGCCCTTCAGCACCGGGCGCGGCCGTTTCACCACCAGCTTGATCCCGTAGTTCAGCCCGATCGCCAGCGGGCCGAGCGCGGCGCAGGCGGCCCAGGAGCGGCGGCGCGGAGCGTCGGCGGCGGCCAGGGCGGCACCGGCGACGAACCAGCCGGTGCCGTTGTCGCCCGCCTTGCCGAGCAGCCTGGCGACGCGCTCGAGCGCGGGCGTATGCCCGCGGGTCCGCATCAGGCGGAGCAGCTTCAGGTCGTGGTCACGCATCGGCGCCGGAGCATATTCATCAAGGGCGTTCGCGCTCGGAGCGCGAACGCGCGGGACTCCCTCCCCGCAGCGCTACTTGAATTCGAAGCTCGTCAGGTCCTGCCCGAAGGTCGGGTTGTAGACCACGTTTTCGAGATTGATCGAGCTGGAGACGAAGGTCGAGGCGGTGCTCGACCCGTACGGCGCCAGCGGCGCTTCTTCCATGAATTCCTTGTCGAGCTGCGCGTAGGCGGCTTCCTGTTTCGCCCCCAGCGGTTCTTCCCCGAGTTCGGTGATCTTCTGGGACAGCTGCGGGTCGGCGAAGCGGGCCAGGTTGGTGCCGTTGACCGGGGCGATCGATTCTTCGGCGAGCAGCGGCTGGAAGAAGTCGTTCGGGTGGGGGTAGTCCTCGAACCAGTTGGCCCAGCCGGTGTCGAGGTCCGGCGTCGAGCTGTTGCCGATCACGTTGAAGTAGTTGTCGGGGCCGAGCACTTTCAGCGTCACCTTGAAGCCGAGTTCCTGCAGCACCCCCTGGTAATAGGCGCCGACGTCGTTGGAGGGCGGTTCGCTTTCCGTCCAGACCGTGATTTCGCGGTCGCCCGGGTTCGCTTCGGCGATCAGTTCCTTCGCCTTCTTGATGTCGTGCGGGTAGAGGTTCAGCTTCGTGCCACCGGGCATCCCGGTCGGCAGGATCTGCTGGCTGCCTTCGAGCCGGCCGGAGTAGATCCGTTCCAGCGCCCGCGGGTCGATCGCGTAGTTGACCGCCTGGCGCACCTTGACGTCGTCGAACGGCGTCGTCGTCGTGTTCATCCAGAAGAAGTAGGTGCTGACCGTCGGCTCGACCCGGAACTGGCTGCCTTCGTACTTGGAGAGGACCTCCTGGTAACGATCCGGGGGCACCTGGTTCGCCATCCAGTCGAGCGAGCCGCCTTCGACCTCGTTGACCTCGGTCTGCGGGTTGCGCAGCACCTCGATCTTGATCTTGTCGACGTGGCCGGAGGGGATCTGCGGCATCAGCTTGCCGTTCGCCTTCGCCCACTGCGGGTTGCGTTCGTATTCCCAGCCGGAGCCGGGCTTGGAGCTGGTGATGGCGTAGGGCCCGGTGGCGGGCGGCGGGCTGGCGGAGAGATCTTCGTCGGGGGTCTTGGCCGGGAGGAGCGCGACGAAGGGCAGCGCCAGCTCGTTCTCGAAGGTGCCGCGCGGGCGGGTCAGGTGGATCGTGATCGCGCCGCTCTTGTCGTCGGTTTCGACCCCGGAGATGCCGCCCTTCTTCGTCTTGGCGAACCCTTCGGCGCCGACGATGTCGTCATAGAAGGGCGAGCCGCTGGAGTTGAGCAGGTAGACGCGTTCGAGCGAGTGGGTGAAGTCGCTCGCCACGACCGGTTCGCCGTTCGAGTACTTGAGCCCCTTGCGCAGCTTCAGCGCGTAGGTCTTGCCGTTGTCGGTGACTTCGGGCATCCCGGCGGCGAGGCCGGGGATCACCTTGCCGCCCGCAGCGCCGTTGGCGTGGGCGTAGGTCAGCAGCGGGATGTAGGTGTCGTACATCGCCGTCCAGCCTTCGCCGGTGTGGGACAGGGCCGGGTCGAGGTAGTCGGGGAAGGCCGCGTAGGCGCCCAGCAGGGTGCCGCCTTCGGTGCCGGAGGAGCCGCCGTTACCGGAGCCGCCGGTCGAGGAGCCGCCCCCGCCGCAGGCGGCGAGCGCCAGCGCCGCGAGCGCGCCGGCAACAACGCAAAGGATTGCCTTTCTGATCGTCACGCAGTCGCCCCTTCGGCAGGTGAGAGACAAACCTTTAGCCCTGATCGAACCCGGTCGCGTCGGGCGCCGACCGCGCGGCGTCGGCGTGGCCGAGCCGCTCGGCGATCTCGCCGCGGATCCGCCGCACCAGTTCGACCGTCGCGTCGCGCAGCCCGTCGAGGTCCTCGGTCAGCGTCTGTCGTCCCAGGACGCTGACGCAGAGCGTCCCTTCGACGTACTCGAAGGCGAAGCCCTTCGGCGCCTGTTCGATCAGGAAGACGATGAAAGCCGGCGAGAAGAGCTCGTGGAACCAGACGTCTTCGCGGCCCGGCGCGGCGTAGACGCGGTAGCACTGGTCGAGTTCGGCGCTGCCCAGCTCGACCCGGTTGCCGTCGCCGACCAGGGAGGCGAAGGCGCGCCCGAGGAGGTGCTCGTCCTCGGCCCGGTGGCAGAGCATCCAGGGGATGAACCGCTTCGCCTTCGGCACGTGGGTGACGGCGACGGTGAAGTGGGCGTCGGCGCGGTCGATCAGCGCCACCTTCGCTTCGATGTATTTGGAGAACCAGCCGCCCGCCAGCGCGTCGACGCTGTGCACCTCGCCCTCGGCGAGGAGCGGCGTGGTGCGCGGCAGATGGACGCCGTCTTCGACGGTCATCCCCCGCGCCGCCGCCCAGGCAGCGAGTCCCTCGGCCCCTTCCGGTGCTGCCATGGCCCCCCTTCTACCGCATCGATCTGAAGATCCCGCCTGGAGCGCGCTCATAATCGCCCCGTGAAGCGCCACCGGCCGGTCAAACGCGCGGGGCACGAGGTACTGGCCGTCGCCCGTGGGTCGAGCAAGACCCACTACCACCTGCGCCACCGCATCCTGATCATCTTCGGCGCGACGGCCGTCTTCGCGCTGCTCTGCACCCTCGTCGTCTACCTCACCGAGCGCCACGCGAAGGGCACCGAAATCCACAGCCTCTTCGACTCTTTCCTCTTCACCACCTCGCAGCTCCTGACCGGCTCCTCGGTCGCCAACCCGACGACGGACCTGGGCAAGATCCTGGAGCTGGTCTTCGACCTCTGGGCGATCACCGTGGTCGCCTCGCTGGCGGGCTCCTTCGGCGCCTTCTTCCACGCCCGCAGCAAAGAGATGAACGAGGAGATGGCGAAAGAGAAAGAGCGAGCAGAGGCGCTGCTGCACCACCACGATGCCGCGGACGGCGCGGCTACCCCGCCGGCAAGCTGACGCCGCCGGCCGGCCGGCGATTTCGACTGCCTACGATCGGTTGGTGCCCTTCGCCCTGGGACAACGGCTGTTCCTCCACCACGCGCTGCGCGGCGGTGGGGTCATCGCGCTGGTCGCGATCGCCGCGGTGATCCTCCTGATCCGCTTCTGGCCGGTGATCGTCGCCTGGTGGGAACGGCGGGGCTAGCGACGGTCGGCGAGCGCGGCGGCGGCGCCTGCCGCGACCGCGGTGACGGCGAGGACCGAGGGCCAGGCGCCGATCTGCTTCGCCAGCGGGTGGGAGAGGCCGAAGGCGCCCGCGTAGGTGAGGCCGAGGCCGATCGCGAGGCCCGGGCCGCCCTTCCGCGCCCACTGGCGCGCGCTCCAGGCCCCGCAGCCGAGGAGGAAGAGGCCGCCGAGCTCGCGCCGACCGCCGTGGCGGGCGATCGCGAAGCCGCCAACCAGGCCGGTGGCGACGACAGGGGCGGTGGGAGGGGTCGGCATCGCAGCATCCTCGCAAAACGCTTCGGGTAGCCTGGCCACGATGGCTGCGCCGAGCCGCGACGAAGCTTGGGAGCTCTTCTGCGAGTGGACCGAGTCCGAGTCCCTGCGGCGGCACGTGCTCGGGGTCGAAGCGGCGATGGTCGCCTACGCCGAGCGCTACGGCGAGGACGCCGAGCTGTGGGCGGCGACCGGGATCCTTCACGACCTCGACTACGAGAAGCACCCGGACCTCGAGACCGGCCACCCGCGGGTGGCGCTGCAACTGTTCGAGCAGCGCGGGTACCCGGAGGAGATGATCGATGCGATCGCCGGACACGCGCCCTACCTCGGGGTGCCGCGGGAGACGCGGATGTCACGCACGCTCTTCGCCGTCGATGAGCTGAGCGGCTTCATCGCCGCAGTGGCGCTGGTGCGGCCGACCGGGCTCGAGGGGATGTCGCCGAAGTCGGTGAAGAAGAAGATGAAGCAGCCGAGCTTCGCCGCCGCGGTCAGCCGCGATGACATGCGGCTCGGGGCGGAGGAGTTGGGCGAGGATTTCGATGAGCACCTGGCGTTTGTGATCGCGGCGCTCGAGCCGCGCGCCGCCGAGCTCGGGCTGACCGGTGGGGTGGCGACGGGCGACGCCGCCGCCGAGGCATAGGATTCGGCCGTGCTGTTCAACGTCTCTGTCCGTGCCCACCTCAGCGAGACGACGATCGACGACCTGATCTCGACCGGCGTCTACTTCATGCAGGGCGCGGTCGACGAGGAAGGCTCGACCCGCCGTCGCCACCACCTGCGGGTGCAGGCCGACAACTGCGACGACGCGGTCGAACGGGCGCGGCAGAAGGTCCAGGACGCAGGCGGCGATGCCTCGCTGCTCGAGTGCGGCGGCCCGGTCTTCACCTAGCCCCTCCCAGCGGCACAACCTCCCTCGCTGAAGTGAGTTAATAGGGGCATGACCTGGACAAGGCCCGGTCGCCGTGCCCTGATCGCCGTCGCCACGGTGGTCGCCGCGCTGTTGCCGGTCTCCCTGATCGCCGCCGTCTCCGCCCTCGGCGACGGGCCGGCGCGGCCCGGGGGTAACAGCGGCGGCGGGCCGGCGATCGTCAGCTTCTCCCCCAACGAGGGCCCGATCACCGGCGGCACCAGCGTCCACGTCAGCGGCGGCGGCTTCGTCGACGTGACCGGCGTCTTCTTCGGCACCCGCCCGGCGCGCTCGTTCGTGGTCAAGGGCGACAACCTCATCGACGCGATCGCGCCGAAGGTCCCGCGGGGCGGCGAGGTCCACATCACCGTGCACGCCTCGGGTGGGTCGGCGACCAGCAACGCGAGGTACGAGTTCCGCGGCTGCCACATCCCCGCCCTGCGCGAGGACCGGATCCCTGCCGCCCGACGCGAGCTGCATGCCGCGGGCTGCCGGACCGGAGAGATCCGGCGGGCGCCGAACGCGCGTCAACCGCTGCGCGTGGTCGCCGTGCACCCGCGCCCGGGAACCTGGATGAAGCCCGGCGCCCGCGTGCGTCTGCGCGTCCGCTGACCCGCCGTTTGGATGGGGAGCGTTGTTTGGTGGCCTGGGGGCCGGGTACGACCCACCGTCCGAGGAGAGATACCTCGCCCGTGCCGCGACCCGCGGCGCGCGAAGACCCCCGTCAGAAGGAGGCCTTAAAACCATGACCATCGTCTGGATTCTCGTCGTCATCATCCTCGTCCTGCTCGTGATCGCTCTCGCCCGTCGCGTGCTCTAGGGCGACGGAGGGCGGAGCGCCCCTGCGGGGGCGTTTCCCCTATCGGGCCTTCTTTACCGACGCTTCACCTCAGGCCAAGGATTGCGCGCCACCCTCGTCTCAAGACAACGAGAGGAGGCAGACGATGGCGCAGATTCTGGTCGTGACCGATCCGTCCGAGACCGACGGCGAGGTCGTCTACAGCGAGATCGTGGGCTCGGTTCACCTTGAAGGGCACGCGGGATCCCAGCTGGTCGAGCGGCTGCGCTGGGCGGTCCGCGATGCCCAGGTGGCCGAGCACCGCGCGTCGCTGCGCGCCGCGCCGGCGCCGGACAAACGCTCCGCCGCATAAAATATTCGCGTCACGTATAGTGACGCGAAATGACGGAGACCCGTACCTACCGCCAGACCCGCCGCGCCGACACGACCGGGCGCACCCGCGCGACGATCCTCGCCGCCGCCCAGGCGGCGTTTCGCGCCGACCCCGGCGGTGACCCCTCGCTGGAGGAGGTCGCCGAGCGCGCCGGGGTCAGCACCCGCACGGTGATCCGCCAGTTCGGCTCCAAGGGCGGGCTGATGACGGCGGCGATCGAGGACGGGATGGCGGAGAGCGCGACCGACCGCCGGGTCGCCCCCGGCGACGTCGAGGGCGCAATCCGCAAGCTCGCCGACCACTACGAGGCCGACGGCGACGAAGTGATGCTCTGGCTCGCGCTCGCCGAGCGCCTGCCCCACGTCCGCCGGGTCACCGAGCGCGGCAGCGAGATGCACGTCGAATGGGTCGAGACCGTCTTCGCCGCCGACCTCGACGATCTTCCGCGCGCCGCCCGGCGCGCCCGCGTCGGCGCGATCGCAACCGCACTCGACGTCTACACCTGGCATCTGCTGCGCCGCCGCGAAGGGCTAGGGCGGGAGGCGACCCGGGAAGCGATGCGGGCGCTGGTCGAAGGGGCGCGGGCGGCGTGAAGGTCCTCGCCTACACCTCGCCTGCCCGCGGCCACCTGAACCCGATGATGGGGCCGCTGCTGGAGCTGCGCCGCCGCGGCGCCGAGGTGCACGTGCGGACGCTGGCCCCGGCGGTCGAGGCGGTCCGGGCGGCCGGCCTCGAGGCCGAGCCGCTCGCGCCCGAGATCGAGGCTCTCGTCCACAACGACCATGAGGCCCGCAACCAGTTCGAGTCCGGCGCCCGCTCCTACGCCACCTTCAAAGCGCGAGCCCCGGTCGAGGTTCCCGACTTCGAAGCGGCCCTCGACGCGGTCGGCCCCGACCTCGCCCTGGTCGACTGCACCACCTACGGGGCCAAGGCGGTGGCCGAGCGCAACGGCATCCCCTGGGCCGAATCGCAGCCCTTTCTGCTCCAGGAAGCGGCGCCCGGGGTGCCGCCGGCGGGGCTCGGGATGCGACCGATGGGCGCGCCGCTCGGCCCGCTCCGCGACCGCTCCTTCAACCTCATCGCGAACCGCTTCGACTCCCGCTTTCGCCTCCCGCCGGTCAACGCCGGGCGCCGCGCGGCCGGGCTCGGACGGCTCGACCACCTCGACGAATCGCACTACCGCGGCCCGCTCACCCTCTACTACACCGCCGAGCCGTTCGACTACCCGCGGCCACTGCCGGCGAGCGTGCGGATGGTCGGGCCGGGCCTCTGGGATCCGCCCGCGGCGGAACCGGTCGAGCTGCCCGCCGGGGAGCGCCCGCTGGTCATGGTCGCCTGCTCCTCGGAGTTCCAGGACGACGGCGAGATCGCCGCCGCGGCGCTGGCCGGGTTGCGCGACCGCTACCGCCTCGTCGTCACCACCGCGGGGGTCGACCCGGGCTCGCTCGGCGACCCCGGCGACGCGCTCGTCGACCGCTTCCTCCCCCACGCCGAGATCCTTCCCCACGCCGATGTGGTCGTCTGCCACGGCGGCATGGGGGTGACCCAGAAGGCCCTCTCCTTCGGGGTGCCGGTCTGCGTGGTGCCGTGGGGGCGCGACCAGCTCGACGTCGCCGCCCACGTGGTCGAGGCCGCGGCCGGGACCCGGGTCTCGCGCCGCAAGCTCTCCCCCGCCCGGCTCGCCGCCGCGGTCGAGGAGGCACGCGCCTGCCGAGCGGGCGCGGCGCGGGTCAAGGCCGGGTACGAGGCGACCGGCGGCGCCGCGGCAGCCGCCGACGCCCTCGAAGCGCTGCTCCATCCCGCCCCAACCCGGTGAGTTCGCACTTAGCCCCAATATGTGGGGGTAAGTGCGAACTCACCGGGCGGCTGAGCGTCAGGGGCGCTCGAGAAGACCCGCAGCCGCGTCAGCCACGGCCATCTCGGCGACGCGGAAGTGCATCTTCTTGCCGGTCGCGGTCATCGGCAGGGCCTCGACCAGGCGGTAGGCGCGGGGGCGCTTGTAGTCGGCGAGCATCGGGTGGGCCCGGCAGTGGGTGTCGAGGTCGGTGACCGTCAACCCCGGGTCGGCGGGCACGACGTAGGCGACGATCAGCTCGCCCCAGCGCTCGTCGGGCAGCCCCACCACGCACGAGTCGGCGACCCCGGGGTGCTCGTTCAGCACCTCCTCGACCTGCACCGGGTGGACGTTCTCGCCGCCCGAGATCAACATGTCGTCGCCGCGCCCGACGATCGTCACGAACCCCTCCGCGTCCCAGGTCGCCAGGTCGCCGGTGTGGAACCAGCCGTCGCGGAAGCGGGCCGCCTGCTCCTCAGGATTGTTCACGTAGGCGTACCCGGCCTTCGGCGTGCGGACGACGACCTCGCCGACCTCCTCGCCGTCGCGGGCCACCGGGTCGGCCGGGTCGGCGCCCTCGCCGTCCCCTTCCCCGGGCCGCGCGACGACCACGTCGTCGTCGGTGCAGGCGCGTCCGGCCGAGCCGGCGTGCGCGGGCAGGTCGGCCGGGCGCAGGAAGGTGTTCCAGAACGACTCGGTGGTCCCGTAGCCGTTGAAGATCCGCAGCGTGAGCACCTCCTGGTAGAGCAGGCAGGCCTCCCGCTCGAGCGGCGCCCCCATCGTCACGATCCCGCGCAGGCTGGCGAGGTCGCGCGGCGCGCGGCGCTGCTCCTCGGCCAGCATCGCCAGGTTGGTCGGCGCCCCGACCAGGAAGGTGAGCCCGCGGGCGGCGACCAGGTCGAGCACCGTCGTCGGGTCGAACGCCCGCAGAGACACCGCCGCGGCGCCGACGTAAAAGACCGGGTTCGGCCCGCCCGAGTAGAGCCCGCCGCGGTGGAACCAGGGGGTCATGTTGAGGGTGACGTCGTCGGGAGCGAGGGGGAAGTGCATGATCACGTCGTGGGCGCTCATCACCTCCACCAGGTCGTTGAGCGAGACCCCCTTCGGCAGCCCGGTCGTGCCTGAGGTGTAGAGGCGGGTCGTCTCGCCGTAGATGTCGCGGTCGGGGAGCGCCGGCGGCGCGACATCGGTGGTGAGGAGAGCGTCGAAGTCCTCGCCGACGACCGCGGTCCAGCCGGGGCTGTGGGACGCCAGCTCGAGCGCCTCCCGCGCCTGCGGCGCCAACTCGGCGTCGAAGATGAACGCCACCGGCACTGAGTCGTCGATCACGTGAGCGGTTTCGCCGGCCGAGAGGCGGAAGTTGATCGGCGTCGCCACCGCCCCGAGGCGCATCGCGGCGAGCCAGGTCAACGCGAACTCGGGCCCGTTGAAGAGCTGGAAGACAACCGTCTGCCCGGGCCGCACGCCGCGGGCGGCGAGCTCACCGGCGAGCCGCTCGACGTCGCGCCAAAACTCCGCGTAGGTCCAGGTCCGCTCGCCCTCGCCCTCCCCCAGCGCCGGCCGGTCGGCGAAGCGGGTCGCGTTGCGGGCGACCCCGGCGAGGTAACCGAAGTCGCGCTCGAAGACGCCGCGGAAGGGGGTGGGGTCGTACTCGTACAAAGGGCCGGATCTCCTCGCGGCGAACTCTATTCGGCGCTAGTTTGCGCCCCGCTCCCCGCGCCCACCCCGAGATGGAGAAGAACTTGCCCGCACGCCGCTCGCTGCTCCTGATGCTCGTCGCGGCGCTCGCCGCCCTCGCCGCACTTCCCAACATTGCGCTCGCGGCAAACACCGCCACCGCGGTCGGGACGGGTGAGTTCGGGACGATCTCGGGGACCGTCCCGCTGCGCTCGATGAACGTCGTCTTGATGGAAGCGGCCCCGGGCGCCAAGGCGCCGGTCCGCCTCGGCAGCGCGCGCAGCGGCCCCGGTGGCCGGTTCGCCCTCCACTTCTCGGGCGCCGAAGTGGAAACGGTCAAGTACCTCCTGGCGACCCGCGGGACGTACCGGCTGGCGCTCGCGCTCGGCCAAGGCGCGGTGCCGCGTGGCCGCCAGGTGAAGCTGACCGAGCGGACCACGGTGGCGATGGGCTTCGCGATGGCCCAGTTCATCGGCGCCGGCGACCGGGTCAGCGGTCCGAACCCGGGGCTGCGGAATGCCGCCGACATGAGCCGCGACCTGGTCGGCTTCGGAGGCGGGCTGAGCAAGGTGCTGCGCGAGTTCCCCAACGGGGGCTCGACCTCCACCCTCGCCACCTTCAACTCGCTCGCCAACCTGTTGACGATCTGCCGCCGGCAGGGGATCGGCTGTGCCGGACTGCTCCTGCACGCGGGCACCCCGGGCGGCGCGCCCGCCGCCGACACGCTGGCCGCGGTAGTGAACATCGCCCGCTACCCCTGGCACGACGTGCGCGCCCTCTACAAGCTCTCGCTCGGAAGCAAGGTCCGCCACGGCTGGCAGCCCTCGCTCGGTGGCGGCGAAGCGCCGGATGCCTGGACCCTGGCGCTCCGCTTCGAAGGCGACCCGCCGGGGATGGACGGCCCCGGAAACTTCGCGATCGACGCCGAAGGCAACCTCTGGGTCGCCAACAACTACGCCTACAGCCGCCGGTCGCGCAAGCCCGCCTGCGGCAGCGACAAGCTCTTCCGGTTCACCCCCACCGGGCAGACCTACCCCGGCTCGCCCTACGCGGGCGGAGGTCTCAGCGGAGTCGGCTTCGGCGTCGCGATCGACCGCCACGACCGCGTCTGGGCGGCCAACTTCGGCTTCGAAGGCAAGGGCTGTGAAATCGCCGCCGACCACTTCACCGTCTCCACCTTCGACCTCGACGGCAGCGTGCGCTCGCCCGAAGAAGGCTGGGCGGTCGGCGACATCAGCTGGCCGCAGGGGACGGTCATCGACCAGCGCGAACAGGCCTGGGTCGCCAACTGCGGCAACGACAGCGTCACCCGGATCGCCGCCGACACGACCCCGTTGCAGCCGAGCGGCACGCCGCCGACCGCGGTCAACTTCCCCGGGTCGCAGATCACGGCGGGCACGGGCGCCGCCTTCGAACGCCCCTTCGCCGACGCGATTGACGCGCAGGGCCACGTCTTCGTCACCGGCAACGCAAGCGACTCGGTCGCCGAGCTGGCGCCGAGCGGCAAGCCCGTCGGCCTCGTCACCGGCGGCGGCCTGCACCTGCCGATGGGCGTCGTCGCCGACGGCAACGGCTACGTCTGGGTGTCGAACTCACGCTACGTCGTGGCCCCGTGCCCCGGGGTGCGGACCGCGAAAGAAGTCAGCGAACAGCAGCCCCGAGGCGGTGGCACCGTCACCCTGATCAAGCCGGACGGCAAGCCCGCCGCACAGCCGATCGGCACCGGTGGCCTGTACAACCCGTGGGGGATCACGGTCGACGGCGACGACCACGTCTGGGTCGCCAACTTCGGCGGCCGGCGGCTGACCGAGCTCTGCGGCAGCGACCCGAGCACCTGCCCGCCCGGCAAGCGCGGGATCGGCGCCGCGATCTCGCCCTCGAGCGGCTACGGCTTCGACGGCCTGGTCCGCAACACCGGCGTCATCGTCGACCCCTCCGGCAACGTCTGGCTGACCAACAACTGGAAGAACGTCCCGATCCAGACCAACCCCGGCGGCTACCAGATCGTCGCCTACCTGGGCCTGGGCGCGCCGACCAAGAGCCCCCAGCTCGGCCCGCCGCAACGGCCCTGACGGGCCGAGTCCCTAGGCTGGGCGCGTGGCACCGTTCTTCGCACGGAGCTCCGGCGATGGCTCGGCCCGCAGCCGCTGGACCGACCGGATCGTCGGCGTCCTCCTCGGCGTCGTGCTCGGCCTCGGGGTGCTCGTCTACTTCGTCTTCGTCCACTCGGAAGGGACGATCGACGCGCCGAAGGTGAACGAAGGCACGGCCGGGACGACGGCGGGTGGCAGCGAATCGAACCCGCCCGCGCACGCCGGGTCCCCCGAGGAATCCGTGACCCCACCGGCAAAGGAACCCCAGAAGAAGCCGAAGGCCATCCCCGTGGTGATGGTGATCGGCGGCGCCCCGCCGACCGGCTCCGGCCCCAAGCAGCTCCACTTCACCGAGGGCGAAAAGGTCCGCTTCCAGATCGAGACCTCAGAACCGTTCTCCTTCGAAATCAAGGGCCTCGGCATCACCCAGTCGATCGAAAGCACCTCGACGATCTCCTTCAAGGCGACCAAGACCGGCCAGTTCCCGGTGATCGCGACGGCGACCCTGATCGGCGTCGCCGACCTCCTGATCAGCCCGAAGAAGTAGCGCCGCCGAAGGGCCCGAAGGGGCTCGAACCCCCCAGCGGCGGCCTCGTCGTGGCTCAGCCTCCGCTCATCGCGGCCTGGGCCTCGACAAGTTTGCCGCGGACCGTGTCGAGCCCCTCACGGAACTCGAGCACCGGCCGCACGTCCCATTCGACCATCCCGTACAGCGGGTACTCGGCCATCAGGTCGAGGGCCTCGCGATGGGAACCGACGTTGGCGACGCTGAAGCCGCCGCCCTCGAGGAACCCGTAGAGGCAATCGAACGTGCCGTCGTCGAGCCGGGACTGCAACCAATCGAGCGCGGCGTCGAACTGCTCCGGGCTCGGTGGTAACGGGCCCGGCGTCGCGGTTACGCAGTACTTCATCTCTCTACCTCCCCTGGTTGGGACACATGACATTCACCAACAGGAAGGTCGCTGCGATCGAGGTGCCGTCGGTGCCGCGGTTCTCGGCGGTGAAGAGCTCGTCGAGCTCCGCCCGCAGATCGTCCTCGCGGCCCGCGGCCCCTGCCGCCGCGAACGCGTTCATGGTCGGGCCGTAGTAGTCACGGAAGATCTCGACCAGATCGGTCGGCGCCCCCGCGTACTCGAAGTTCCAGGTGCCACGGTCGAAGGTGACCTGGTCGGCGGGGACCCCGGCGCCGACGAAGCGCTCGGCCACCACCTCGGGGTCGCCCCAGGTCATCGGGCTGACGAAGCCCTCCGGGGGCGGCGGCGCGAAGGCCGAGGCGATCCGCAGGATCTGGGCCACCAGGGTCGGGTCGCCGGGAATCCAGTTGGCCATCACGACGCGGCCGCCGGGCCTGGCTACCCGGACCATCTCCTTGGCGACCTCGTCGGGCCGCGGCGCGAACATCGCCCCGAAGACGCTGAGGACGAGGTCGAAGCGGTCGTCGGCGAGCTCGTTCAGGTCGCTTGCGTCGCCCTGCTCGAAGCGCAGGTTGTCGAGGCCCTCGGCGGCGGCGCGAGCCTGGCCGGCGGCGACCAGGTTGGCGGCGATGTCGACCCCGAGCACCTCGGCCCCGAGCCGCGCGGCGGGCACCGCGGTGGTCCCGTCGCCACAGCCGAGGTCGAGCATCTCGGTGCCCTCGCCGACGCCGAGCCCGCCGACCAGTGCCTCGCCGCTCCCCCGCATGGCGGAGGCGATCCGCGTGAAGTCACCCTTCTCCCAGAGTTCGCGGTTCGCGTTCACGAGCATTCCTTCCCCGGTGCGCCGATAGGACGAGCTTTCCTATCCTAACGCGGGATCAGCGGCGTGGCGAAGGAATTCGCCTACTTCTGGTCCAGCTTCAGGGCGTTGGCCCAGAGCTGGTTCAGGGTGGTGACGAGGAGCTCGAAGGGGATGCGCTCGCCCAGGTTGTAGACCGAGTAGGCGATCCGGCCGACCATCCCGGAGAGGGCACGCGCGGCGATCAGCGGGTCGAGGTCGGGATCGGCGCGGCCGCTTCCCTGGAGCCGGCGGATCATCTTCGCGTTGCGCCGCACGAACGCCGCGCCGCGCTTGCGCCGCAGCTCACGGAACTCGTCGTCGATCTGGGCGACCTGCTCGAACAGCGCCATCAACCGCGCGTTCCGTTTGTAGGAGAGCAGGTAGTCGCGGTTCGCCGCGTCGATCAGGGCGAAGGGGTCATCGTCACCGAGCCGCTCGCGCAGCCGCGGATGCAGCATGTCCTCCTGGACCTCTTCGACGACCGCCTGGAAGATTTCCTCCTTGCTGTCGAAGTAGGTGTAGAAGGTGCCCGCGGCGACCCCCGCCTCCTTGGCGATGTCGGTGATCCGGGCGTCGAGGAAGCCGTCGCGCTCGAACACCGTCCGGGCCGCCGCGACCAGCGCGGCCCTGGTGCGATGCCCGCGTCGGCTGCGGGGCTCCGGTCGCCTCGTCGTCGCCGCCGCCGAGCCTGAGTCGGGCGCCATCGATCAGGCCGGCGTCGGGCTGCGCAGCGGCAGCGGCCTCGAGTCGCCGGTGGCGGTGCCCTCGGCCTCGAAGCGACGCAGCTCGGTGCGGGCGATCGTCCGCTTGTGGACCTCGTCCGGGCCGTCGGCGAGCCGCAGCGTCCGCTGATGCGCGTACATCATCGCCAGCGGGAAGTCACCGGAGACACCGCCGCCGCCGAAGACCTGGATCGCCCGGTCGATGATCTTGCAGGCGACCTGAGGGGCGGCGACCTTGATCGCCGCGATCTCCACCCGCGCGTGCTTGTTGCCGACCGTGTCCATCAGCCAGGCGGTCTTCATCGTCAGCAGCCGGACCATCTCCAGTTCGATCCGCGACTCGGCGATCCAGTCCTGGACGTTCGCCCGCTCGGCGACCGGTTGGCCGAAGGTCTCGCGTTCGCGGGCCCGTTCGCACATCAGGTCGAGGGCCCGCTCGGCGCAGCCGATCGAGCGCATGCAGTGGTGGATCCGGCCGGGGCCGAGCCGCGCTTGACTGATCGCGAAGCCGTCGCCCTCGCCGGAGAGCAGGGCCGAGGTGGGCACACGGACGTCCTCGAACAGCACTTCGGCGTGGCCCTCGCGGTCCCAGTAGCCGAACACGGAGAGCCCGCGCAGGATCGTCACCCCCGGCGTGTCGAGCGGGACCACCAGCATCGACTGCTGCTTGTGCGGCGGGGCGTCGGGGTTGGTCTTGCCCATCACGATCAACACCTTGCAGTTCTGGTGCAGGGCGTTCGAGGTCCACCACTTGCGACCGTTGATCACGTACTCGTCGCCGTCGCGCTCGATCCGCGTCTCGATGTTGGTCGCATCGGAGGAGGCGACCAGCGGCTCGGTCATCGCGAAGGCGGAGCGGATTTCGCCGGCGAGCAACGGCTTCAGCCAGGTCTCTTTGTGCTCGTCGGTGCCGAAGAGCGTCAACACCTCCATGTTGCCGGTGTCGGGGGCGCTGCAGTTCATCGACTCCGAGGCCAGGTGGAGGCTGCGGCCCATGATCTCCGCCAGCGGCGCGTACGCGACGTTGAGCAGGCCCGGGCCCCATTCCTCGTGCGGATGGAAGAGGTTCCAGAGGCCGCGGCGCCGGGCCTCCTCCTTCAGCTCCTCGAGGATCGCCGGCTGGTGGTTGGGGTCACCGGCGGCCTCCATCTGCTGCTCGTAGACGATCTCGGCCGGGTAGATCTGCTCGTCCATGAACGCCTGGACCCGCTCCTGGAATTCCTTGCAACGGTCGGTCAGCTCGAAATCCACGGTCGCTCCCTCAAAGTTGAATCCGGATTCAAGTTGAGTATAGGCCGGTCGGCCACCGGGCGTCAGCCCTCCCGGTTACGCGCCTGCAGCCGCTGCATCCCCGCGATCCAGCCGTCGTAGTCGGCACCCTTGTGGCGGTAGAAGTCGAGGACTTCGGGATGCGGCAGGATCAGGAAGCGCTCGGCGGTGACGCCGGCCAGCACCGCCTCGGCCACCTCGTCCGGGGAGAGGATCGCCCCGGCCGCGGCGACCACCCGGGCGCCGAGCGCCTCCTCGCCCTCGGCCTCGAGGCCGGCGGTGTACATCGCCGTCTCGACCCCCATCGGGCAGAGGCAGGAGACCCTGATGCCGCGATCGCCATAGGTGACGGCGAGCCACTCGGCGAAGCCGACCGCGGCGTGCTTGGTGACCGCGTAGGGCGCCAGCCCGACCTGGGTCAGCAGCCCGGCGGCCGACGCGGTGGTGACGAAGTAGCCCTCGCCGCGCTCGAGCCAGGCGGGCAGGACGGCCTCGGCGGCGCGCACGTGGGCCATCACATTGACATCGAGCGCCCGCTCCCAATGCGCCTCGTCGGCGAGCCCGCCGCCCTCGATCACCCCGGCGTTGGCGAAGTAGAGGTCGAGCGGCCCGAAGGTCTCCTCGGCGGTGCGCAGCAGCCCGTCGATGGCGGCCCGATCGGCAACGTCGGCCTCGACCCCGACCGCGGCGCCCGGCTGACTGGCCTCGATCTCGGCCGCCGTCGCCATCGCCGCATCGCCGTCGAGATCGGCGACGACCACCTTCGCGCCCGCCGCCGCGAGCGCCCGCGAGATCGCCCCGCCGATGCCTCCGCCGGCACCGGTGACGATCGCGACCTTGCCCTCGACCTCCATCGGCTGATCCTATGCGGCGGAGGCCCGCTCCCAACGTCGACGAGGTCCTCGACGGTAGGTCGCACCCCTGAGGTTCCGCTACTCGCCGGCTTCGGCGATCACCTTCTGGGCGATCGCGAAGGCCGAGTTGGCGCGCGGCACGCCAGCGTAGACCGCGGTGTGGAGGATCACCTCTTTGATCTCGTCCGGGGAGAGGGCGGCGCGGACGTGCATCGCAATCTCGTTCTCGGCGCCGAGCGCGGCGAGGGTGGCGACGCTGCGGCTGCGCCGGTCGAGGCCGGGCCGCGCCCTGCCGCGGTATTCGGGGAAGTCGCCGGGCGGGTCGACCTTGGCGTGGTCGCGGCGGTAGCCGGGGACGATCAGGCCCTCGCCGGGGCCGCCCCAGAGCGGCGAGCCCTCCCCCACCTGGGCCTTGCGCTCGACCTCGTGCTCGTGGTGGATAGGGCGCTCCTTACCCCTGCGCCTCGACGACCATCGCCAGGCCCTGGCCGACCCCGATGCAGAGGCTCGCGAGGCCGTAGCGGCCGCCGCGCGCCCGCAGCTCCTGGACCACGCGACCGACGACCCGCGCGCCGGAGGCGCCGAGCGGGTGGCCGATCGCGATCGCCCCGCCGCTCATGTTCACCTTCGCCGGGTCGAGGTCGGGCCAGCCCGCGAGGCAGGCGAGGCTCTGCGAGGCGAAGGCCTCGTTCAGCTCGACCGCATCGATGTCCCCCCAGGTGAGGCCGGCCTTCGCCAACGCCTTGTTGGCAGCCTCGACCGGGGCGATCCCAAAGACGTCTGGATCGACCCCGTGGACGCCGCGCGAGACGACCCGGGCCAACGGAGCCGAGCCGATCCGCTCGGCGGCGGCCTCGGAGCCGAGCAGCAGCATCGAGGCGCCGTCGTTCAGCGGCGAGGAGTTGCCGGCGGTGACCGTGCCGTCCGCGACGAAGGCGGGCTTCAGCTTGCCGAGCTTCTCCAGCGAGGTGTCGGCGCGGATCCCCTCGTCGCGCTTGAGGTCGACGCCGGGGACCGGGACCACCTCGGGGAAGCGGCCCTCGTTCCAGGCCTGGTCGGCGAGGGTGTGGCTGCGGAGGGCGAACTCGTCTTGCGCGTCGCGCGAGATGTCGTAGATGTTAGCCAGTTTCTCGGCCGATTCGCCGAGGCTGATCGTCCACTGGCCAGGCATCTCCGGGTTGACCATGCGCCAGCCGAGCGTCGTCGACCAGAGCTGCTCGTGGCCCGCCGGGAAGGCGCGTTCGGGCTTCAGCATCACCCAGGGGGCGCGGCTCATCGACTCGACCCCACCGGCGACGGCGACCTCGGCATCGCCGGTCTCGATCGCCCGGGCGACCTGGATCGCGGCCTCGAGGCTGGAGCCGCAGAGCCGGTTGACGGTGGCGCCGGGGACGCCGGTCGGCAGGCCGGCGAGGAGGACGGCCATGCGGGCGACGTCGCGGTTGTCCTCGCCGGCGCCGTTGGCGTTGCCGAGGATGACGTCGTCGATCAGGGCGGGGTCGAGGTCGGGCGCGCGGTCAAGAAGGGCGCGCAGCGCGTGGGCGGCGAGGTCGTCGGGGCGCGTCTTCGCCAGCGCGCCGCCGTAGCGCCCGAACGGCGTGCGCACCGCTCCATATATGTAGGCGCCACTGCTCATCGGGCGATCAGCTCCCGCAGGGCGGTGAGCTCCTCGGCGGTCGGCTTCTCGGTGGTCGACGGGGCGTCGGCGACGGCGAGTTCCCAACCGGTCGCCCCGCGGACGGCCTCCACGTCGACGCCGGGATGCAGTCGGGTCAAGGTCAGCTCCTTGGTCTCGGGGTCGGGCTCGAGCACGCCGAGGTCGGTGATCACCGCGCTCGGGGCGGCGACCGTGGTGAGAAAGTCGAGCTCGGGGACGAAGGTGCGCCGCGAGTGCGGAGCCACCACGATCACCTCGGGGCAGCCGAGGGCGATCTCGGGCGCCCCGCCCGCCCCGGGCAGTCGCGTCTTCGGATGGTCGTAGTCGCCGATCACGGTTGAGTTGAGGTTGCCGAAGCGGTCGACCTGGGCGGCGCCGAGGAAAGCGACGTCGATCCGCCCTGGTCCGATCCAGTAGTTGAACATCTCCGGCACCGAGACGACGAGATCGGCGGTCTCGGCAAGTTCCCCGTCGCCGATCGAGAGCGGGATGCGGCGCGGCTTGGCGCCGATCGTCCCCGACTCGTAGACGAGCACCAGGTCGGGGTTGAAGAGCTCGCGGGCGAGGATCGCGGCGGTGCTCGGCCGCCCCACGCCGATGAAGACCGAGCGCGCTTCGCGCAGGAGCCGCGCCGCGACCACGGTCTGGGCCTCGGCCGCGGTGGCGCCCGTCGGCGCCTCGGTCGCCATCAGGCCGGCGCCCCGTTCATCACGTGCTCGTCCATCCAGGTGCGGAACTCGTCGCGATCGCGGCTCAGCTTGTCCCAGAGCTTGTAGAAGTCGTTGTCGCGCTCGGTGATCTCGAGGCTGTAGGAGGGCAACGAGCCGCCCGGCGCCGCGGCCACCGCGTCGATCGCCCAGCCGGGGATGACGATGCCGCCCGGCCGTGGCTCCAACCGATCGACGATCCGCTCGACCGTGACCAGCGAGCGTCGCGCCCCCAGCACCGCCTCCTTCTGCACCCCGGGAATCCCCCAGAGCTGGACGTTGCCCTCGCGGTCGGCCTCCTGGGCATGGACGATCGCCACGTCGAGGTCGAGCGCCGGCACCGCCACCAGCTTCTCGCCGGTGAAGGGGCACTCGATCTCCTCGACCCGGGTGTGCGCGATCAGGTCGGTGCCGAGGTAGCCGCGCATCACCGCCATCGGCAGCCCCGCCGCCGACGCCGCGTAGCGGTTGGCCATCCCGGCGTGGGAGTGCTCTTCGATCTGCAGCGGCCGCGGCCAGCCGTTCTCGATCGCGTCGCGGAAACGGTGCAGCGAGCCCACCCCCGGGTTGCCGCCGTAGGAGAAGACGAGGCGGCTCGCCACCCCCATCCCGATCATCTGGTCATACAGAAGGTCGGGAGTCATGCGGACCAGGGTGAGGTCCTTGCGGCCCTGGCGGATCACCTCGTGGCCGGCGGCGAACGGGATCAGATGGGTGAAGCCCTCGAGCGCGACCGTGTCGCCGTCGCGGACGAGGTCGGCGACCGCCGCGGGCAAGGACATCTGTTCGCAATGCGTACTGTCGGGCACATTGCGAACTCTATCGGAGCGCCGGCGCCAGGCTACTGTTCGCAGTACGAACTGGCGCCGATGGACTCCGCAGACCAAAATCAAGGCCCGTTGGCCCGCACCGACTACGTCCAGTCGCTCGAGCGAGGGCTTGCCGTGATCAGGTGCTTCGACGCGAACCGTCCCGAGATGCGGCTGAGCGAAGTCGCGGCCAGGACCGGACTCACCCGCGCCGCGGCCAGACGGTTCCTGCTGACGCTCGCCGAGCTCGGCTACGTGCGCAAGGAAGGAGATCTGTTCTCCCTACGACCGCGCGTTCTGGACCTCGGCTATGCCTACCTCTCGGGCCTCAGCTTCACCGAGGTGGCTCAGCCCTATCTCGAGACTCTCGTCCATGACCTCAACGAGTCCTCCTCGATCTCCGTCCTGGATGACACCGACATCGTCTACGTCGTCCGTGTGCCTACCCGCCGGATCATGAGCATCACCCTCGCCGTCGGCACCCGCCTTCCGGCCTACGCCACGTCCATGGGTCGCGTTCTGCTTGCCCAGCTCCCTCCGGCGACGCAGCGGGAACGCATCGCCCGAATCCAACTGCGCCGTCTGACCAGCCACACCATCACGAGCAAGAAAGCACTGCGCCAGGAGCTCGCGCGAGTGGCAGACCAAGGATACGCGCTCGTCGATCAGGAGCTGGAGGAGGGGCTGCGCTCCGCTGCCGTCCCGCTTCGCGACGCCGGCGGAAACTTCGCGGCGCTCAATGTCTCGGTCCATGCGAGCCGGGCCGACATGAACGAGCTACGCGAGCACTATCTGCCAGCGGTGATGAAGGCTGCGGAGGCGATTGAAGCGGGCCTGCGGGGACCGACCGGGGGCTGATCGAGCGCTCGTCCTGCCGGCGAGGAGACGAGCACCACGTCGCGACGCTCGCGGGTCGTGCCCCTGGCGGCGCAGGCCGTCGAGGAGTTCGGATGCCTTCGCTCACGCCTCCACTTCCTCGATCGCGACGATCACGTCTTCTGTCGTCCCGACGGCGGGCCGCTCGACCGCTCGGCGGTCCGTCGCCGCTTCGTCAGGGCCCGGGAGGCCGCGGGACTCCGGGTCCGGAGGTTCCGCGACCTGCGCCACCGTTCGGCAGCCTCGCGATCAGGCGCTTCGACCTGGTCGCGGTGAAGGAGATGATGGGGCATTCGAAACTGACGACGACCGAGCGCTACCTACACTCGCGCCCCGGCCCACCGACGCGGCGACGCTCCCGCGATCTTTTCCGACGAAGAGGAACAGCGGGCAGCTTAGGTGTCGTCCTCGAAGAGGGAGGTCAGGTACTCGTCGAGCAACGATCTCGGCGATACCAGCGCCTTCCGATCTTGCGCGCAGGGATCACGCCACGGCGCATGTACTCGAGGGCCGTGGTGCGACGGACCCGGAGGATCTCGGCGACCTCGTCGGGGGTGAGCAGTTCGTCGCAGGCGAAGCGGAGCTGTTTCTCCGTCGGGGCGCCTTTCGGCGAGTTCTCCTGGCGGAGCGCCCCTGTCCCGCCTCCGACGATGTACTCATCCCCGAGAGCGGCGCGCAACCCGGACTATCCCAGGATCAGGATCGGTGCGGCGCGGCGCGGGTGTTGCCGGCCCGCAAGGCATTGCGCAGAGGGAGCCGCCCGATAACCGACGTCCTGCATATCCGGTTCGCTCCGTCCAGGGCGTCAGGCGGCGTGGGCGGTGATCTGGCCGTAGGTGGTGGGAGCTCTGTTGGCGCCGAGGCCGAGCAGCGTCTGGAAGGCGGCCATCGGGGTGCGCCGCCGGTTGTGCCGGAAGACGAACTCGTCGAGGTAGACCTGCAGGTGCTCGCGTGAGACCTCGCGGTGGGTGCCGTGTAGCCAGGCCTTGAGGTTGGAGATCGAGCGGTGGGCCCGGGGCAGAAGCCATTCGCCGGGCGCCGCCTGTCGTCGGCTCGAGGGCCGGTGGTCGTACCCCAGCCGGTCCAATCGCCGGTAGCCCTGCCAGGCGTCGGCGTGGACGGTCGCGCCGGGATCGACGGCCTCCTCGACGAAGCCGCAGAGGGACTTGTTCGAGAGATCCGGGACGACCCCGAGTCGCAGGCGCCCGGAGCCCTGGCCCCGGAGCTCGACCGCGACCACCACGATCGCCTTGGTGGAGCCGGATTTCCGCCCTGCGCCGCGGCCCGCCTCGATCCCGCCGACGTAGAACTCGTCGACCTCGACCGGTCCACGGAGCAGGCTGCGCTCGGGCGCGACCATCGCCCGGCGGGGCTTGTGGAGGATCAGCCAGGCCGTCTCGTAGCGCCCGATGCCGAGCTGTCGTTGCAGTTGCACGGCCGAGATGCCCGGGTGGTGGGTCGCCACCAGGTAGGCGGCCCAGAACCACACCTGCAGAGGGCGTGCGGGTCCCGTGCATGACCGTCCCCGCGGTCACCGACGTCTGGTGCCCGCATTCGCGGCACTCCCAGAGCCGGCGCTTCGGCTGCTCGCCGGCGGACCCGCCACCGCATCGGGGACGGGAGAAGCCGTCCGGCCACCGCGACTCGAAGAGGTGGCGACGGCAGGCCTCCTCATCGGCGAAGCGGGCCTGGAACTCGAGGATGCTGCGCGGGAAGTCGGGGCGGGGCACCCGGCGAAGCTACGAGCGAGGCCCGACGGAGCGAACCGGATATGCGGAAGAGGCTTATGTCAACATCGTCTGATAAGTGCAGCCTGAGTCATCACCGAAGTCAGAATCTGCCTCAGGGGAGTCCCCACCACGATCGGATTCAACAGGCGCGGCCCATCGACCGACACGTTGTCCCGCTGACCGCATCGCCCCTGCACTAACAGACCCAAACGAACATCGCCGCGACCGCGCCGCGATCGGCCCCGGGGTAAAGGCCTCACCATCTGCGACCTCGACGGAGAGCTGCTCGGTGCGCTCCCGCCGCGCACACCGCGCCTGCGTCGACTTCGGTCCTTACCCAGCCAAATTCAACGCGCAAGCCCGTCGTCACGCAGCGTTCCCCTTTTTGGTGAGACGAGACGGGACGCGCCCGCAGAAGATGCGTCCCGTCTAACCTCACTGCCCTAACGCGTTCCCAGCCAGACTATTTCACCTGCCAGGTCTGACCGCTGTGTGCGCCGGTCAAACTCTCCAAAAGCGAGCCTTCGAACAAAAGCACCTGAGCTCCGGCGCCAACCAGACCGCTTTGCGTTTCGGTTGAAATCGCATTTGAGAAACTGAACTTCTGGTCGGTTGCGGGTCCGCCGAGCCCATCTGCCCTGGCGTACAAACTTCCAGTGACGCTGGTGGAACCGGCCATCGCACAGGCGCCCGTTCCCTTTTCCAAGGTCAGCGTGAATGCAAACGGACTCATCTTGAGGTACGTATGGCCGTTCAGCGAAACGACTTCGGAAGAGAATTCTTTGGTTTCGATCCGATTTTCTTTTACCTTGCAAGTCGAAGGCGAAGAGACTTTGACACCGGTCAGGCGAATCCTGCCCGTTCCGCTCGCAATGCCCAGATGTCCCGGCGCTTCGTTGGTGATCAGCGACGACCCGAAGGCTTCCGCTCCGCTCGCAGTAATCCGGTACGTACTACAACTACCTTTGCAGAACTGCATTTCGAGCGCGACCGCTTTCACCTCCTGGCCTGCGAACTCACCTTTTTCGAAATTAGTTTCGCCCATGGTGGCGGAATATCCCGCGGATCCTTCTAGAACTTCCGGTCCGGCGTACCACTGAGAGGCCTGAGCACTCGCCGAAGCCAGTGCCCCGACGGCAAGCAGGCCGGCGACCGCTACACACAGCGCGACTGCCGCCGAAAGGGCTCTTGATCTGATATTCGTTTCCATGCGAACTCCTCTCCCAGTCGATCCTGGGGGTTGGTTTTCGTTGTGTCCCACGTTCTCCGGGGCCGCCCAGATGCAACCTGGGCGGCCCCGGGATCGTGGCTCCTGCTACGACTTAGGCTCCGCGCGTACCGCGCCTCTTGGTGCCCTTTCGTTTGCAGCTATTGGCGATCAGCGGCGTCGCATGCTCGGCCTTGCCATTCTGAGCCCGGAATTCCACTGATGCTCGCTGTGGCTTCCTGCAGATATTTTCAGAATTTTCGAGCAACCCGTATTTCCTTCCGCCTTTCATTTCCAGAATAAATCTGGAAACAGGAGCGTCAGGCACCGCTTCAAAGGTGTTTCGCAGCCCCTTATCTTTCGTCGTGTCGACTTTTCCTTTGAGGAGGATGCGGACCTGGCCATTGAGGTCCGCCACAAGGGCTGGCAGCTTGTACCCGAAGCCGACGCCTAGGTAGACCGGTCCTTCGAGCGGTCTATCCAGCAATGGCGTCCATGCCTTTGCATGGCCGTAGATGGTGCTGGCAGGACAGGTCCCTGCCCTCAAGTCCGCCTGTTTGCAGACTTGGTTCAAGTTGCCTTGGTCGAGGAACTCGGACCGCGGCAGGCCCACTTGGGCGCGAGCGATATTCGCATACAGACCCTTTTGCGGGTAGGTTACTACGGCTTTGAGGCTCGGATGCCCAGAGCGCTTCGTCGGACCTTTGAGACTCAGCGAAAGCCTCGGCTTGAAGCCGAGGCTTTCGCACCCAGCAGCCTGGAAACGTTGGTCCGGTTTGGCAAGTGAGCCCAGAGCTGAGGTCAACCTCGAGCCAACCGCCATCGGTTCGCAACTGGTCGGATTCAGGATGAAATCCGACTTATCAATATTTACGCGGACATCACGATAAGCAACCGGGATACCTTCGAGGATCTGTGGGAGCGGATCCGAGACCGCCGTAACTTCGGTCGTAAATAGGTCGATGTTAAGGGCAACGCGGACTGCGACCGTACCTAGGTCGAACGGTCCTGCCTGTGCTGGCACCTTGACGACGAGCGAGTACGGGGCCCCACGATAAGGCCCCGCGAGGTAGACCGCAGTCCGTGCCTTACCGGGTTGCGGGATGTAGAGCGGTTGGCTACCCGCTCCCACGCCCACGGTGGTGGTGCCGATTCGCGAGCCGTCGGGACAGGCGCCGGTGACGGCCTGGGCCTCCGGACAGAGTTGAACGCCCGCGAGCTTTGCGACGAGACCCTCAGGCAGCGACGCAGTGACTCCGGAGAGATTCTGTTCACCGTCCTTCCGAGTCACTTGGAGCAGGAACGACGAGTAGCGACCAGCGGCCGGGTTGTCGGTTCCGGCCGAGAAGCCGGGGTTGAATCCCCCGGTTCCACAATCTTCGCTCACCACCATGGGACTGTCGACGACCTTTGGCGTCGCCGAAGCCCAGGAGGTGAGTTCAGTGCGAGTGGTGTAAGTGCCGCAGCTCGGAGGCGTGACAAGCGTCGCTCGCGGCCCTCCGTTCCCGCCGTTGAACTGAACCGTCAATTCTTCGAACGGGAGCTGCGGATTGTTATCGAAAGTGGCGGTGAGCTGGCCGGTCCTGGAATCCGCATCGACGCGACCAGGAAGCTTGACGACGATACCTTCTCCTTCAACCACCAGGTAAAGCGCGAGCAGCGTGCCAAACGGGTTGTTGCGCTGTTCTGCCAGATAGACGGACCCGTGCAGTGGCCCTTCGAGCAGCGGCGTAATGATCTCCGCGGTGCCGACCTTCGAGGCATCGGGACAAGCCGCAGGCAGTTCGTTCCCGATCCCGATCTGGACCGGTGAGCAGGCTGCCAAGCCATTGGCCGCAGGCGGGTTCACGCTGACGCCAGTCGGAAGATGGACGACCGCCTTCTTAAGCGTCGCGGATGCGAGGCCAAAGAGTCCTTCGTTTTGTGGAATTTTCAAATGAAAGCTGAGGCCCGTCGGCGTGTCGGTGCCCTGCGCTTCCACCTGTACCGTCACCGATGGATTGAAAGCAAGCCGATCGCAGCCACTGACGCTCTCGGTGTCCCCGGCGAGGGTGATGAACGGCTTTTCCTGAGACGTTACCGACCCCTCCCAGCTGCTGGCCGTCGCGCCAACCTGCAGATTAGTCGAGCAGGCGCTCGGCATCGTCAAAAAGGGGCGAGGAGAAACCTGAATCCCGCAGCGGCTGCAGCCTTCGGCGCTCCGGAACAGGTCATGTCGCGGGTCCGACGGATTTCCCCAAAGTTCCGCCCTGACCCCGGCTATTGGAAATCGCGAGAGGATTTCGCTGCTCTTCGCCGTGAGTCGAAAATCGCCGTTCAAGGCTCCTCGAATGTGAATATTCGTGTTCTTGATAGTGAACGCCAGTTCCGCCGGCACACCGCGCGGCGGGACGACGTTGTAGATCGGTTCTTCAATTGAGGTGCCTTCACCTACAAACGTAACCAGCACCTTTCCCACCTGCGACTCGGCCGGACAGTGGAGCTGCGGGAGTTGAGATTCGCCTCCCAGCTGCGCCAAGGTGCAACGTCTCGCGGTGGCGCGAGGGTTCACCACCATGCCCGGCGGGAGGGAAAAATCGAGGCTGCGAAGGGCCTGAGATGGGAAATCGAAGTCGAAGAACGGAGGTTCGTGATGGATGACCACCGGCAGGTTGGCGCCAATGGACACGAGAAATGGATGAGATCCCGCAGAAGGCGGCTGTCCCGCTTCGTCGATGGCGGTGCCGACGAGGCCGTGATTGTCGGGGATGAAGTCAAATGAGGGCGGAGCGGCGCTCACAGGACTAGTGAGGGCTTCCGATACAGAGTTCGAGCCGGCCGCGGACACCGTCACTTCGCTCGTGATGCTCGATCCGGCCGTCAGTTCGATGTCTATCGGGACGATGACCGTAATATCGACCCCAGTCGGGATCGCGTCGGCGATTTCACAGGTCACAGTTGAAGCAGCGACGGTGCACGGTTTGGTGATCTGTTTCGTTTCTGCCGCACTAAAATACACGTAGGTGGGGTTGAGTTCTGGGTTCGCGGAGATTTTCGCCCCAGCGCCGACCGTGTCAGTGATCGTGACGCTTGGAAAGGCTCCCCCACCGACGTTGGTAACGATCGACTTAAGGTTGATAGAGGCGCTGCTGGCGCTGCCGCCTTCCGAAACGCCCCCCGGCGGCAAATTGGTCGGTTCGGAGGCCAGATCGAACTGCCATGCAGGTGCAGGGGCGGCTGCGGCGCCTGCCGGGAGGAGCATGATGGCGGTCACCGTTGCCAACACGCCGCCCAAAAGCGCCAGAAAGCGGCGATGGCGAACTGACACATTGGCGAGATTCACTTGGCACCTCCACGGCTCGGGCTAACGGTTTTTTGCTGTTGTTTGTGCTTAGACCTCTTCTTGTGATGTTTCTTGTGTTTGGGTTTCTTCTGCTTCTGATTGCCGGGGCCTTGCAGCGCTGAACTCCCCGGACTCCCGGAAGACGGTGCCGGTAGCGGCGCTCCCAGGCAAGATTCCCCGACGCAAGGGGGGCTCGCGACTATGTGCTGGGATGCGAGGCCGCCGTCGACGCGGACGGCGTAGACGTCAAGCGCATCGTCACTGTCCGAAGGAACGAGCCGCTCGGAGGTGGCGATGAATACATTCGAGCCATCACTCGATGCATCAATGAAGTAAGAGGGTTCTTCGCTTTGGCCAGTAGAGAGCAGATAGAGACACCCGCCTGCAGCTTCGGCCACCTCGCAGGAGCCTCCTGCGGTGCCGGCGGCCTCCCACTCGTAGACGTCTTGGCAGAGCGGCCTCTGATTCGCCTGTTCCTGCAGCCGAGGGCAACCGGACGCGCCGTTGGTGTCCGCAGCTACCAATGGATCCGGCGTCTGGAAGAACACCCGATTCCCATCGGCCGACAAGTTCCGGGGCACGACCACCGAAGGTATGCCGGTCGGCTGGATCAATGACGTGATCGCGTAAGTCTGGAAATCGGCCGGACCTACTGGACCCTGATTGCTCCGATCGCAGGAGATGCAGGAGAGGCCGGACCCCACGGAATACCGGTAGATCTCGGCACATAAAAATTGCCCACCCGGCCCAAATTCTTCTGGGATCCCGGACGTTTTGCAGCGTTCTCCTTCGTTGTCGAACCCGGTCAAACTGCCCTGCGAGGTGAAGAGAAGCGTTTCCCCGTCAGCCGACGTACGCGACAGCTTCGCGGGTCCCTGGGCGAAATACTGTCCGTTTTCGTACATCTTCGGCGACCAGTTTCGCTTATCGGCTGGGCGCAGCGGCGCGACGAACGAGACCGTGAATCCACTGACTGATTCCACGAACCGATAGAGGTTCGTTTCCCCAGCGGTCGCGCCCGGGGCGAGATCGGCGTTCGCTGCGAAGTACCCTCTGGTTCCGTCGCTGCTGATGCCCAGCAGGCCCTGAATTTCGGGGCCATTTGGATCGGCCGCGTCGGGCGCTACGTCCGTGAGTTCTTCCGTGGTCGCGTCCCAGCGATACAAGTTATTACCGCCACCGCTCGTCGCGTCCGCA
Source organism: uncultured Solirubrobacterales bacterium (assembly GCA_963795675.1). Lineage (GTDB taxonomy): Bacteria > Actinomycetota > Thermoleophilia > Solirubrobacterales > 70-9 > VAYN01. Next base: position 55,298 of record CAWCJB010000002.1, on the reverse strand, counting down.
GTCAGCTGTTGCGACGAGCGGAAGAAGGCAAACCGTCCGCTGGGAGTGGCTTCCTGGAAGGCAGCCGGATGGGAGCCGGTTGGGTCGGTAACGCCCGGATTTGGTTCCGATACATGCACAGTGTTAGGGCTCGGCCCGGTGAGACCGCGACGAAGGTATAGCTGGCCGGTTTCACCGGCGGTGAAGTACACCTGATCCCCAGTCGGGCTGATTGCATGCGCCGCTTGGACTGCGTTTCCATATATCGCGCCGCCGAGAAACGGTTCGGCGAATTCGAACCATTCGTAAGCGCCGCCGAACGAACCAGCCTCCGGTCCTTCCCCGGAAGGACCGGGAAGGACGCCTACGAGCGAGACCGTCCCGGAGCTGCGGTCCCACATGTAGATGTTGCTTTCTCCGAAAGCACCGCCGGTTAGCGCTCCTCGGCTCTCGAAGAAGAAGCGCGATCCGTCAGCGCTGGCTCCGTCGAACGCGTAGTTGTTGAATTCGAAGGGCTGCGATGAGTATGGAGCGATCTGAACAACCGAGTGACTGACGGTATCGATCGCGAACAAACCGGTTCCTCGCGCGGTCTTGAACGCTTCTACTACTGCATATCGAAGGTTGGGGGTCGAACCGAGGTAATGGGCCTGTTCGCCGTACTGCTGCGGGACGAGCAAGCGCTGGTTCGTCCAAGAACCCGATGAACGGCTGGCAAGGAAGGTCGGAAAGTCCTGCGTCGCACCGCCTTCGGCTGGGATGCTGGTACCCGCCTGACTGAAGTAGGTCGCACCAGAGCCATCTTCGGCGGCTTGGAGGAGGCCTATCCATCCTTCGATCGGATTCCCGTTCTTATCCACCGGGCTGGCCTGTTCGTAGGCTCGGCAGTCCGGCAGTTGAGTGCCGAAACCGGTTCTGAAGTCTTCGTTCGGGCATCCGGCAGCCACGGCAGAGGGGGTACCACCAACAAGTCCGGCGACCGCCACCAATACGGAACTCAGCGCCACGAGAACAGCAACACCTCGAGACCGTTGCCAGGACCTCATGACCACTCCCCCTCTCCGACCACGTCTACCAAAACGGAAGAACCGGCAATACCTTCGACCCGAGACCCCTCCTTGTCTGGGATCCGGTGCCGAGGGGGGATGTATGAGTGGGGGGAAGCCTGGGGAGACCTCGCCCCTTCTCCCCGCGCCCGATCGAGGGCGGCGGGTTCGGCTCCATGACCGTCGCCCGCTCCGTTCATCTCCCAGACGGAGCTGCGCGCTGCTTTGTTCTCGGTCAGATCCCGCAACTCTGCCGCGAAATTCTTCTTGCGTCCTCGCATCGCTCGGCCCGGCGCTCCGCGCCCAGGTACGTCTCGAAGGGTCAAGTGCCCAGAAGAAACGTCACTCACAGAAACTACCTCCTCATGCGCTGAACCAGATGAGTCCAAAGTGGCGGATGCCGGCGTGACACTGCCAGCCAGAAGACGTGAGTAGGAAAGGGTCATGCGATCACCGACTGCGCCGCCCCTCGAAGTCGTGGTCGGACGGCGCCGGGATACGCCGCCCCGCAGGCGCGACCCACCATGAACAGCGGACGACACCGGGATGGCACGTGCGGCAGCGCCCCGCAGCGCCAGTTCGTCGAATGTGCCTGGCCCCTGCGGGCGTATCCGAAGTTCGGTTTGTGTAGCGCAGCCGCTGAACGGGACAGGACCGGTAGCCGTCACTCCGGTCAGCGCTCTGGCACGGTCGGTCCACCGGTTTTGCCCGTGGATCAATCGAGACGAATATCGCTCGACAGACGGCACGACCGCGCCTGGTGGTTTCGGTTCATTCCCCTGCATGAAATTCGGCTCATGGCTCCGCTGAGCGCGGAAGCGCGAAGGCCTCTCCTTCCAGTCACTGCCAGCCCCCCTGGCTGACATCAAAAAATGTAGCATGTCTGGAGGTCAGATGTTTACAAAAAATTGCCGGAAGTGTCTCGCCCAAAAACCGAGTAAGTCCGGGCCGGAGGCGAACGCGTCCGCCAACCTCCCTGGCTGACGGCGGAAAACGCAACAAATCCGGAGGCCGGTTGTCTATGAAGAGTTAGGGTGTTGTTTCAAGCAAAAACTGGCGATGGCGTCCCGAGAGGAGGGTTCAGCGCGCCGCGCGGACTGCCTCCTCGCGTCCCAGGTACGGAGTGAGCACGAGCTCGGTTACTTCGGAGAGCAGTTGGGAGATGGCCTCGGGCGACCTGCTTTCGGTGACGGCTTTGAGGATCAGGGCGGCGAGGCCTCCTGCCATCGCGTACTCGGCGGCGGGCGGGGGACGGCGGGTTCGTTTGGGACGCCCCTCGCCGAGGAGGGTGACCAGGCGGGCGAGGAGGTCGCGGTAGGCGGCAGCCACCTCTCCTCCGGCGGCGGGAGGGACGGCGAGGCAGAAGCGGGCGAGGTCGGGGTTTGCGGCGACGATGTCGAGGAGCGCCGCCAGCTCGCTCCGTACGCGGGCGGCCCAGCTTCTCTTCTCCTGCTCGCCGGCCTCGGTCATCGCTCCGAGGAGGAAGTCGCAGACCTGGCCATAGACGTCGAAGAAGGCCTCCTGCTTGTCCGCGTAGTAGTTGTAGAAGGTGCGGCGCGAGAGGCCGGCGGCGGTGACGACCTGAGTCACGGTGGTGGCGATGTAGCCGCGCTCGACCACGATCGCGATCATTCCGGCGGCGATCCGCTGCTTTTGGTTCTCGACCACCAGATCCCGGGGCAGGCCGTGCCGGCCAGGGGGAAGACGGGGCAGCCCGACCGCGCTCTCCCTCCCCTGTCTCTCCGACGGCACGGGGGCAGCTTATGCGCCCGGAGGGCATGCCGGCCGTCCGCCAGAATGTCGCGTCTAGAAAGAAGAGGCGGATCAGGGCCAGTGAAGGTCTGCCGGCAGTTCGATCTCGAGCTCCGCCCGCGCCGCCTTCTCGCCCAGGTAGGGACGAACCGCCGCATACATCATCTGGGGAAGGGCCTCGGTCGCCCGCACGTCGTCCCCTTCGTGGTAGCGGCGCAGCACGTCCATGATTCCTCCCACGGCGATCAACGGTGCGGAGGCGGGGACCGCCTCGGGATCGGGGGCGGCGGCCCGGCCCGCCTCGACCATGCTCGACGCCCACTGGAAGACTCGATCGCGGTGGGCGCGAGCGGTCTCTTTCTCGCGCATCACGCCGATGATCGCCAGCCACGACATGTCAGGGTTGTCGCGCACATAGCGGGCGGTCTCATATGCCGCGGCACGCAGGTTCGCGGGCCACCCTTCCACCTCATCGTAGGCATGGGAGACGCGCGTGACGAAGTGTTCGATCTGCGCCTCGATGACCAGGGTGGTGATCTCTGCCTTGCCCTCGAATTGGCGGTCGAAGTCGGCGCGGGACATCCCGGCCCGTTCGACGAACTCCTCGACGGTCGCCTCGTCGTAACCGCGGTCGCGGATCGTCGCGATAACCGCCCGGGAAAGTGGATGCCCGTGAAGCGACGCCCCTTCGAGACGGGCGACCGAGGCCATCAGCGCCGCTCCCCTCGTGAGAGGCAGGAGGCATCGGGTCGCCTCAGGCCAGAGGGCTTACCTCGCGGATGATCTGCGCGAGGTCCTCGGCGCCGATGATCGGCTCGAACAGGAGCGGTGCCGTTTCGGCGAGCAGTTCGGCTGCCGAGGGCCTGCGCGAGTTCAGCAGGCACTGCTCGAGATAGAAGGCGAGGCCCGAGACTGTGGCCTGCTCGAAGCTCGGCGGCAACTCGGCGGCCCGAGGATGCAGACGGCGCCCCGCCGAGAGCCAATCGACCGCCCTCTCGAGAAGCCCGTCGTATCGCGCCATCGGCTTGGGTCCGGCGCTTTTCGACTCGACCAGGACGAGCCGCGCCGCGAGGGGCTCCGCGGAGAGCCAGCCGAGCAGCGCGGCGAGGCCGAGGTAGCCCTGCCAGGCCCAGTCGGAGCGGGCGGAGACTTCGATCTCGACCAGGTCGGTGGCCTCGGTAACCGCCCGATCGAAGCAGGCGAGGAAGCAGTCCTCCTTGCCCGCGAATAGCGAGTAGAAGTTTCCGACCCCCACCTTCCCGGCCGCGAGGAGGTCGTCGACGCTCGTCTGCTGATACCCGCGCTTCGCGAACACCGGTGTCACCTTCGAGATCACCCGGTCGCGCTGGTGGCGGGAGAGGTCCTCGCGAGAGACCGTCACCTCCCCCAGCGGCGCCCCGCGCAGATGGGTTGGCAACTCGACCATGGCGCGAGGATACATCTCGCCCGGGGAACAGCCTTCGGCTGGCCACAACGGATCTGGGTCCCGGAGCGGCCCTGCGTATGACGATTGCTACTGAGAACCGCATCCCTGATCCCTGTTTGCCGTGCCTCGTGACCGGACCTCGGGACCGTTCGTCGCGGTCCTGGTCCAGTCCTTACGGGTGCACACAAATCCAGGAATCGGTCGGGGTCAAGGGAGGGGAATGATGGATCGGGATCGTGTAAACGCTCCTACATCGCTGTCGAGTGGTCGAGGAGATTCGCGGCGGCCGATCGTTTCTAAATACCTGCTAGCTTGGTGCGGAAATCGTAGGGGCGTGCGCATATGCAGAGGCAGCTCCTCGGGCAGGGCAACGAATGTCGGAGAGGCACGCGGACGGAGGCGATCGAGGCGGAGCTCCGGGTCGCGCGACAGGCGAGCCGGAGCCCGACCGCGTGATCGAGCGCGCGATCTTGCAGCTGAGCGGCGAGGTCGGCTACGAGCGGACGACAGTGGCCTCGGTTGTCAAACGGAGCCGCACCAATCTCGCTCGCTTCTATGACATCTACGGCGGTAAGCGCAATTGCTACGAGTCCGCCTATGAGCACGCCGCCGAGGATCTCTGTGCACGCCTCATGGCGCGTGGTGCCGATGCGCCGGACTGGACCTCGGGCATGGCCGCCGCCCTGCGCGAGCTCGTCGCCTACGCCACCGAGGACCGGGACATGGCCGCCGGTGTGATCGAGCAGGTCCACGTGGCAGGCGGCGAGGCGCTGGCGAGGCGCGACGAGTTGGTATCGCGCCTCTCCCGGGCGGTCGACCGCGCCCGCGCCACGGGACTCGGCCTCCAGCCTTCCCCGCCCCCGGCCACAGCCGAATTCGTCGTCCAAGGCATCGAGGCCGCCGTGATCAGGTACCTGGCCGAAGAGCGGCCACTCGAGGAGATGCTCCCCGGCCTGCTCTTCATCGCGGTGTCCTGCTATTTCGGGGCGGCGGCCGCGAGGCAGGCGGTGAAGAATTATCCCCCTCAGGGTGGAGCGGCATGAATCCGAGCGTTCTTTTCGCTCGAACGACCCGGATCTTCGCCTCGGCACCGGCCTCAGCATCCGCCGTCTCCGCACGGACGCCACCGACACCGACGCGATCACGGCGCCGTTCTGACTCTGCTCCGTTGCGCCATCATCGACGACTGCGCGGGGGTCCCGATGAGACTGGTGTACCGACGGTCCATGGGCAATTCGACTAGAGCTTTACAGTGGGTTGCTATTTAGAAACAGGCGGCTTTATACTTACGAGGCCTGTGATGCTCACTCAACAGGTGGCCTCATCCCTGGGCGGCCTCACCCCGCTCCCGAGGCCCAGCCGGATGCCTCACTTCCCTGGGAGGCGCCGCGCGCGGCACGAGCGCCGGTTTCGCCTCCCTGAGGGCGGTTCCGGCCTCGTGCCATGCCCGCCGCCGCAAAAATTTTGGGAGTAGATAACAAAGACGCTCCTCCGGGGAGGGAGAAGGACCGGCGACAGGCGCGGAGACCTCCTCTGAAGCGCCGGATCTCGGGAGGACTGCCTCTCAAGACGCCTCGCTCAACTGCCGGTTGACTGCTTACCTCCGGCTGATCACGTGCCTCCAAAGCGGCGCCTCGAATAAGAACAGAGCCGTGACGACCTCGGTTCCCGTCTCACCACCTCTCATCACCCGGTCGCGCCCTTCGAAGATCATCTGGCGGACCGCGCGGTCGGTGCGCAGATGGAGGTCGGCGAGCCGCTCGAGGCAGACGTCGTCTACCTCTCCATAGATACGGACCTCGAAATCATCGCCCCCATTGGCGATTGTCCCGGCGGCCACCGCCACGCCGATGTCCTCGGCCAACAAGCGCACGGTCGTGTTGGCGTAGCGCACGCGTTCCTCTCGGCTCCATCCGTCGACATCGTCCACGACAAGGGGCCCGGCCCCATAGCGCCGCTGGATCACCCCGGACAGATTTTCGGAACTCGTGACGGTAATCAAGCCCGTCTCGAGAAGACCATCGACATGGTGTCGGACCCGGCGCGGAGGCTCTCCCACCCGCTCGGCCACCTCCCGGATCGTGACGTCCGGGCGCTCGGAGAGTGCCGTAAGCACCCTGCCCCTGACCGGGTTCTCAAAGGCCTTGGCGATGGCCTGCCGGTCGGGGTGGACGGCGGGGTCGATCACGGACGGCAAGTCCGGTCCGTCGTCCCCGTGGACGGCGGGTCTCGGACCGGGCTTCCCGCGGGAGGGACTTCGGACCACTTTTCCCCACAGCGGCGCCTCGAAGAGAAAGAGGGCGGAGATGATCTCCGTCCCCGGCATGCCGCTCTCCCAGACACGCTCGCGTCCCTCCTGGACGGTGCTGAAGATGTCGCTGTAGGCGCGCCAGTGCAAGTCGACGAGCTCGTCAAGGCACTCGTCGTCGACTTCCGCGTACGTCCGCATTTCGAAGTCGTCCGCCCTGCGGCTCATGGTTCCGGCCGCCGCCGCCACCGCGATGTCGTTCATCAGGAAGAGGCTGGCCGCCTTTGCCAACTCCATTCTCTCTTCCTGACTCAGCGGGTCGACCGTGTCCTCCCGGACGATGATCGGCACTGCTCCGTAGCGGGGCTCGAGCACCCCCCTCCCGACCTCCTCCCCAGTCACCGCTATCAGCCCCAAATCGACGAGCGCGTCGATCTGATGTCGCACCCGACGGGCAGGCTCTCCCACACGTTCGGCGACGGCCCGCACGGTGGCCCATGGGTACTCGCTGAGCGCGTTCAGAACCCTTCCTCTGAGCGGATGCGCGTAGACCTCCGCGACCACGCGGGCATCGAGCTGGGCCGAGGGCGCCCGGAGGGGACGACGGATCAAGGCGAACGGGGACCGTAGGGTCTCAGACGATCGACCTCCCGAGCACCTCCGCGGCCGCCTCCGAGCCCAGAAAGAAGCCGCCGACGAGGGCCGTCATCGACCCTGTCTGCGCCGGGAGGCTCTCGACCTCCGGGCCGCGGACACGGGCCGCCGCCACGGCCACGATCGACCGCGAGAGGCCCTCGGCGAGGAATGCCGGGGGCGGGCGGTGTCCGCGTTTCTCCGCCTCGACGCCACCGCGGGCGATGAGCGCCACGAAGCGCTCGCCGCCCGTCGCGAAGGCTTCGTGACCGACATCGGTGCGCGAGGCGGCGGAGTGGATCAGGAAGAGCTCGGCGAGCAGCGGCCGGGACGCCACCGCGTCGAAGAAGGCGCCGATCGCCGAATGCACTTCGGCGAGCCAGTCGTCCTCACCGCTGAGTCGATCGAGGCCTTCGAAGAGCTCCGCGTCGGCAAGGGCGATGCCATGGGCGATGCAGTCCTCTACCGAGCCGAAGACTTCATAGAAGGAGTTGCGGGCCCCACCCGCGAGCCGGATGACGCTCGTCGCGGTGGCGGCCCGACGACCGAATTCGTGGAGGATCTCCGCTGTCGCCTCGACGTAGCGGCGACGACGATGTTCCTCGATGAACTCGCGCGAGATCCGCGGGCGCGTGGAGGGTGGTCGGATGGAAGACGGGGCCGGCACGCGGGGAACGGTAACGCAGGCCGATCGCTTCGGGAAAAAGAACTTGGAGGATCCGGATCGACCTTGTGAGACCGCTGCCGCGGTAGTTCGATACCCCGCGATCCGATCCGTTTAAATTCAGGAACTTGACTAGTACGTACGCCCCAGGCCGCTTACCTCGGGCTGACGACGTCCCGCCACAGCGGCGCCTCGAAGAAGAAGAGGGCCGTGACGACCTCGGTCCCTACCGCGCCGCTCCTCGCCACGCGCTCGTGTCCTTCCTGGATGACCTCGCGGATGGCGCGGTCCGTGCGCAGGTGCAGGTCGGCGAGCTCCTCGAGACAGGCGTCGTCGACCTCCCCGTACATGCGCACCACGAAATCTTCGATGCCGGCGATCATCCCCGCATCGGCCGCCACCCCGAGGTCCGCGGCCACGAGCCGGACCACCACCTTGGCGAAGCCCATCTGTTCCTCCTGGCTCCAGAGCTCGGCATCGTCCACCACGAGGAGCCCCGCTCCGTAGCGGTGCTGGACCACGCCGGACAGGTTCTCGGAACTCGTGACGGCCACCAGGCCGGCCGCGAGGAGGGCCTCGACGTGGTGCCGGACCCGACGCGGAGGCTCGTCGAGGCGCTCGGCGATCTCCCGGATCGTGACATCCGGGCGCTCGGAGAGAGCCGTCAGGACCCTGCCCCGGACAGGGTGTTCGTAGGCCTTCGCCAAGGCCTGCGGATCGCAATGGACCGAAGGCTCCTCCGCGGATTCCGACGATGGGCCGTCCGCGATCCGGAGAGCGGGTCTCGGACGCGCTCCCCTTCGGCCGGATCGGCGCGGCGGTCTGGGTCCCCACAGCGGCGCCTCGAAGAAGAAGAGCGCCGAGATGATCTCGGTCCCCGGCACGCCGCTCTCCCGGACACGCTCGCGTCCCTCTTCGATGGCGCCGAGGATCTTTGTGAAGCCGCGCCGATGCAGGTCGACAAGCTCCGCGAGGCAGGCGTCATCGATCTCCGCATACGTCCGCATCCCGTAATCGTCCGGTCGGCCGCCCAGCGTGCCGGCGGCAGCCGCCAGCCTGACGTCTTCCATCAGCAGTCTGACGGTCGCCTTCGCCAGCTCGATCCTGTACTCGCCGCCCTGCGGGTCGTCGTCACCGACGATGATCGGCGGTGCCCCGTAGCGGCGTTGGAGGACTCCCCGCGAGATCTCCTCGTCGGTGACCTCCACCAGCCCCATACCGAGGAGTTCATCGACCTGACGCCGGACCCTACGGGGAGTCTCCCCCAGTCGTTCCGAGACCGCCCGGATCGTGGCCCGGGGACGCTCGCTGAAGGCCGCCAGGACCCTTCCCCTGAGTGGATGCGCGTAAGCGTCGGCGATCGTGCGTGGATCGATCTGCGTGAGGGGTTCGACAGAACGTCGACGGATCAAGGCAACCGGCACGGTAGCGTCTCGGACATCCGCTTTGGCGGTCTGGCCAGCCCGGGACCGGGGCGGTACAGACCTTGGCTCGCCCTGGGCGGTGGGGTCGAAGTCGTCAACAGTCGGCTGCGGCAGTTCACATGAGGCCTGCGATCCGGTGCGGCTACGGGAGCATGTAGAGCGGACTCGCGCTTGGGACCCACGAGCCCCTCGAACTTCCGATGAGCGCACGACAAGGGCTATGCGGCCACCGGACCGGATAGCGACTCTTCGCTCGCCTTCCGACCAAGATAGAAGGTGCCCGCCAGAAGGGTCATCAAATCGGCCTCGGCGGGCAGCTCCGCCATGTCGCGGCGCCAGACGCGCCGCGCGGCGAGCGAGATGATCGCGCGTGAGAGACACTCCTCCGCGAGAGCAGGAGCAGGTCGGCGGCCCAATGCCTCGGCCTCCCGGCGGCCGCGCCGTAGCAGCGCCACGAAGTGCTCCCCGCCCGACCAGAATGCGGCCTGGCCCGTATCGGTCTGGGCCGCCGATGAGTGGATCAGGAACGACTCGGCGATTAGAGGCCGCGCGACGACGACCCCGTAGAAGCGGCCGATCGCGCGACGCACCTCGGTGATCCAGTTCCCGTCGCCACTCCCGTCCTCGAGCCCGGCGAAGAGCTCGGCCTCGGCGAGTGCGAACGCGTGGGCCAGACAGTCCTCGATGCCCCCGAAGACCTCGTAGAAAGAGCTGCGGGAGCTCCGCGACAGCCGGACCACTTTGGTGACGGTGAGTCCACCGCGACCGCATTCATGGAGGATCTGCGCGGTCGCGTCGGCGTAGCGTCGGCGGCGGTCGCCCTCGATGTACTCCCGCGAGATCCGCGGGCGCCGGCCCGGTCCGCCGTTGCCCGGTCGAGTCGTCACCGCGGCCGACGGTACCGCAGCGGCTGCCTTATGTAGACGAAGTAATTCCGCGAATCGCCTAGACCTTTCCGCCTCCCCCTCGATGCGCTTGCGGGGACCCTCGGGTGAAGTGCGGTTGCGCTTTTCGAGCCGACGGGAGGACGGCCTGGACAACCCCGGTCCGCTCCATCGATTCTCACCATTCCGGGGGGTCGGGACCGGTGCCCGCGGGAGCTCGCGCTGCGGTAAAAGTCGCCTACCACCCGGATTGCCCTGGCGGGGGGCATCGTGAAATTTCCACCCGATGGAGGAGGCGAGGATGGCCCAAGGTTGGGTGCATACGGTCAGGCACGGTAAGAACTGGGCCACCGAGATCGAGGGGCAGGGTCCGGTCCTGCGACACGAATCGAGGGGCGCCGCCCTGGAGGCGGGCACGGATGCAGCACGCCGGCTCGGCACCCGTCATGTCATCCATGGCGAGAACGGCGCCGTCGTCCGGATCGTCGGCCGAGAGGACCAAGGAGAAGAGTGAACGGCCTTGCGGTTTAGTGCCAGCGTGGTTCGGCGACAGATCCCACAAGCCGAGGAGACGTTCCTCGACCACGTCGGTCTCTTCGTCGAAGACCTGGACGCCGCGGGCGCGGCCCTGGAAAGGCTCGGCTTTTTGGTCTCGCAGGCCAACGTCCAGAGGTCGCGCGGCGCCGATGGCCGACTCTCCGCGATCGGCAGCTCCAACCGGAATGTGGTCCTGCCTTTCGGTTTCCTGGAGTTGCTCTCGCCGAGCTCTCCCAGCAAGCTCTCGGCACAGATGGAGATAGCGATCGAACGCTATGAGGGGCTTCACCTCGTGGCCTTCTCTCAGGCTGACCTGAAACAGACGGAGAGACGCCTGCTCGCAGACGACTGGCGCATGGAAAGGCTGGTCGAGCTCCGACGCGAGGGGCCGACGGTAGCCTGGGATGTTCTGCGGTGTGAGCCGTCGCAGATGCCTGAGGGCCGCATCCAATTCGTCCTCTGCCGGACCCCGGAGACGGTCTGGACTCCTGCCGCGACCGCTCACCCGAACGGGATCGATGGCCTCTCATCGGTGCTTCTGGCGGTCGATGACCCGGTCGAGGCCGCCGAAAGGTTCGCGCGCTATATCGGTATGTCCTCCCCGCCGCACCAGGTCGACAGAGTCACCACGCTCGAGCTTGATCGAGGCCGGCTTTGCTTCGTCGACCCGGATGTCGTTCGATCAGTGGGGATGATCCCGATTGGTGTCCCGCAGATCGTCGGCGTCGGCCTCAGCACGGAGAAGCCGGACCTGGCGCGTGCCTGGTTTGGCTCGGGCGAGACCGCGACGGCGCGCGCGCCGGGCTGTCTCGTTGTCGATCTCGATTCTCCACTGAACGCGGTCCTGGTCATCAGCCCGCCGGATGCCGATCCTTGGCCCATGCTGCTTGACTGCTCTGCCTGAGGCCTGCGACCAGACGTGACTGAAGACTTTCCTCGGAGGGCCGTGGCGCAACTCAGCGGCCGGGGATGAAGCGGGCGACTTCGACCCTCGTCCGCGAGGGTTCCTCGCCAGGCTCACGGTGTAGATCTGCCCTCAGGCGTCGAGCGCGAATCGCGCCCTCCGCAAGGAAAGAGGCCCGCGCCGTCCGTTGTGTGAGGTCACCGCCCGATCTCACGTTCCGGCCCCGTCGCCCGTCTTGTATGGGACGACCCTGAGCGAGAGGAGCTAGACGATGAAGACGAAGGTGCTTGCGGCGCCCCCCCGTGGGAGCGTGTCGACGCGCTCGACTGGGAAGCGCTCGGGACCCAGCTCGATGAGCGCGGCTTCTCGGTCACCGAGCCGGTGCTGGACGAGGGCGAGTGCGCCGAACTGGCCGGGCTCTTCGACGGCGGCCGGTTCCGCTCGACCGTCGACATGACGCGCCACCGGTTCAGCGACGGGCGGTACCGGTACTTCGACCATCCGTTGCCGGCGCCGATCGGCGAGCTGCGCTCGGCCTTCTACGCCCACCTGGCACCGGTCGCCACGAGTGGGCGGAGCGCCTGGGAGAAGAGGAGCGCTATCCGGGCCGCCACGAGGAGCTGCTGGAGCGCTGCGCCGCCGCCGGCCAGGAACGACCGACGCCGCTGATCCTCCGCTACGGCGCGGGCGACTGGAACGCCCTGCATCAGGATCTCTACGGCGAGGTCTTCTTCCCCTTCCAGGTGCTGACGATCCTCTCGCGCCGCGAGGTCGACTTCGAGGGCGGCGAGTTCGCCCTGTTCGAACAGCGCCCCCGGGCGCAGAGCCGCGCCCACGTCCTCACCCCCGCGCAGGGCGCCTTCGTCATCTTCCCCACCCACCACCGTCCCGGCTCCGGCAAACGCGGCTGGCACCGCGCCGGGATGCGGCACGGGGTGAGCACGCTGACGAGCGGCTCGAGGACCGCGCTCGGGATCATCTTCCACGACGCGACGTGACCACACCTCGACCTCGATCGGACGCCGACGGCCGACCTTGCGAGGGCTCGGCTGCGGATGCCCGCCGGCTTAGTCCCGTGAGAAACCTCGAAGTCGGCTCATTGATCGCGCGATAAAGGGACTCCTGCATATCCGGTTCGCTCCGTCCAGGGCGTCAGGCAGCGTGGGCGGTGATCTGGCCGTAGGTGGTGGGAGCTCTGTTGGCGCCGAGGCCGAGCAGCGTCTGGAAGGCGGCCATCGGGGTGCGGCGCCGGTTGTGCCGGAAGACGAACTCGTCGAGGTAGACCTGCAGGTGCTCACGTGAGACGTCACGGTGGGTGCCGTGTAGCCAGGCCTTGAGGTTGGAGATCGAGCGGTGGGCCCGGGGCAGGAGCCATTCGCCGGGCGCCGCCTGTCGTCGGCTCGAGGGCCGGTGGTCGTACCCCAGCCGGTCCAATCGCCGGTAGCCCTGCCAGGCGTCGGTGTGGACGGTCGCGCCGGGATCGACGGCCTCCTCGACGAAGCCGCAGAGGGACTTGTTCGAGAGATCCGGGACGACCCCGAGTCGCAGGCGCCCGGAGCCCTGGCCCCGGAGCTCGACCGCGACCACCACGATCGCCTTGGTGGAGCCGGATTTCCGCCCTGCGCCGCGGCCCGCCTCGATCCCGCCGACGTAGAACTCGTCGACCTCGACCGGTCCACGGAGCAGGCTGCGCTCGGGCGCGACCATCGCCCGGCGGGGCTTGTGGAGGATCAGCCAGGCCGTCTCGTAGCGCCCGATGCCGAGCTGTCGTTGCAGTTGCACGGCCGAGATGCCCGGGTGGTGGGTCGCCACCAGGTAGGCGGCCCAGAACCACACCTGCAGAGGGCGTGCGGGTCCCGTGCATGACCGTCCCCGCGGTCACCGACGTCTGGTGCCCGCATTCGCGGCACTCCCAGAGCCGGCGCTTCGGCTGCTCGCCGGCGGACCCGCCACCGCATCGGGGACGGGAGAAGCCGTCCGGCCACCGCGACTCGAAGAGGTGGCGACGGCAGGCCTCCTCGTCGGCGAAGCGGGCCTGGAACTCGAGGATGCTGCGCGGGAAGTCGGGGCGGGTCACCCGGCGAAGCTACGAACGAGGCCGGACGGAGCGAACCGGATATGCAGGTGCGCCGATATGTCTACGGCTCCCTAGGGCCGAAGCGGGACGAAACCCCCGGGCGGCTCGGCACCGACCAGGTGACAATCGCGCCAGCCATCGCGGTCGGGCTATTGATTCCTTCGTGACTTGGCCACAGCTTGTGACCCAAGACGCAGCGGTGGCTGATGAGGTCTTGACCGGCGGGAACGACGCTGCGAAGCCAAATGGGAGCAACGGGAGCGACGGGACTCGAACCCGCGACCTCCGGCGTGACAGGCGCGCGGACCTAGCTAGGAGGCCCGTCCGCGGCGAGGGCCTTGGCCGTGGCGCTAGAGGACGCCCGGTGGAGGCGGTACGGAGGGGAGCCAGAGATGTGCCAAGCCGATCATCAGGCGGGCGGGCGGCAGAAGCAGCCAGGTCCGCAACCGATTCTCTGTGTCCCAGAGCGCGAGGTAGAGAGCGGAGTCGACGTGCTCACCGTAAACGGCCAGGCACCAGACTCCCCGGACCGCGGTGGCCTCGGCGAGGTTCGCTTGGCCGAGCTGGTTGAGAGCGATCCTGGCCTCGTCCAAGGACTCGTCGCGCCGCCGTCCGGGGTATTGCTCTGGGGCATCGGGGTGGATCCGGTGCAGATCGCCGCCAAGGTATACGGGCCCGCCGGGGGCGCCTCCAGGGGCCGGGTCGAAGGCAACGAGCGGCCCGTCGAGGGGCGGCAGATCGAGGCCGGCCATTGCCGCCAGGGAGACATCTTCACGATCCTCGCTCAAGCTGGAGGGAAGTCGGGGGCGGTGCCGGGCGGTAGCGACCCACGGCTGGCAGATACGAGCGGGTCGCCGGGTTCGGCCCCATGGTGGGCGAGGGCAGCGTGGGCGAGGCGACGGGACTCGCCCGGCTCGAAATAGTAGGAGAGAAGACTTTCGAGAAGGCTCGGCAGGAGGCGGGACAGGTCGGAGGCTTCGCCGTTCAAAACGAGACGGGCGATCTGAAAGCGCACGCCGCCGATCAGGAAAGGGGCCAGAAAGGCGGGCTCGCGGGAGGCACGCGGATCGCTCGCGGCGGCGGCGTCCAACACCTTCCCGAGGCGACCGATCCATTCGCGCAGCGCGTCCAGCGCACCCTCCTCCCCATCCAGATACGGATCCACGGTCAACAACCGTGCGAGGTCGGGCTCGGCCGCGAGCATCTCGAGCGCCGTTTGCAGGCCGGCCTCGAGGCGGCTCGGGAGATCGTGGCCTTCGGCCCCCGCGTCGCGTACGCGCACGAAGAGGCGTCGTGCCCCGGCTTCTCCGGACCAACGCGACCGGCTCTCTGTCCGCCTCTGCCCCTGGCGGGTCATCGAGGCACCGGGCACCAAGCCGGGGCCCCGTCGTCGACCAGACCTTGATCAAGATCGGATGAGGCAGTGGCGGCTGGGCGGCGTAGAAAGGGCATTTTGGTGGAAAGGGCGTCGGGAGTGGTGAGACCTCCCGACGCCCAGCGACCGCTCGGTCCAATTGATCGCCGGGCAGAGAGGCTGGCGATCGGCGGGGCGTGGAACCGCAGGGAGTGGTGCCATCGCCGTTCTAGGGGCCGCAGGGAAAGTCGGCCGTGTTGCCTTCGGGTCTGAGCTGGTCGCCGCAAGCAAAGCAGATCCCGACCTGGAAGGCAAGTAGAATTTTCTGAAGATAAGTCGTCAGAGTCAGAAAGCTCTGAGACAGGCAGAAGGGGCATCCGAATGTAGACTCGCGCGAAGCGTGGGAGGCGCTCGGGCCCAAAGGGAGCGAGTGCTGCTTGATCGAACATGAGGATGCGGTGGCCACCCCGTGGGGCGAGGCCTCCGAGTTGAGGCAACGCCGACTGTATCCCGGCAGCGGTGCACCGCCCGATGAGGTGGCGCGCAACCAGCGCGAGCGCCTATTCGGCGCGATCGTGGCCGTGGCCGCGGAAAAAGGCTACAAAGCAACCACGGTAGCCGACGTGCTGGCCCTCAGCGGCGTTTCGCGCAGCGCTTTCTACCAGCACTTCGCCGGCAAGTCGGAGTGCATGCTGGCGGCGGTGTCGGAGTTGCTCGGCCCCGCGATGGAGGCCGTCGGGCCGCTCGACGGAAAGGGAGATCCGAGTGAGCCCCGGCAGACCTTCGAAGGCTTCTTCCGCCTTCTGTACTCGCAGCCGGCCGCATCGCGGATCTGTTTCGTCGAGCTCCACGGCGCGGGCGAGGAGGGCGAGAAGGTCGCAGACCATGCCGTCGAGGTGCTGGCGACCGCGATCGAGCGCAAGCTCGTTCGCTCCTCGATAACCCTCGACCCGACGCTAATCCGGGCACTGATCGGTGGGCTTCGCAAGCTCATCCACACTCGGCTGATCCGTGGCGAAGAGAGTGAGCTTCGAGCCCTCGCACCAGAGCTTTGGCGATGGGCCGTCGGAGTGCTCCCTCCACCCCAGCCCTTGGAGCCACCGCGGCGCCAACGCGGCGCCCCGGGCCCGGCCTTCAGGGGATACACCCCCGGCGAACGGATCGCCAGCGCAGTGGCGGAGGTCGTCGCCGAGAACGGTTACGCCGGAACGACCACCGACGCGATCGCGGCGCGCGCCTCGATCTCGCTCAGCACCTTCTATGCCCATTACTCCGACAAGCGCGATGCCGTGCTGGGCGCGCTCGAGATGAGTGGGGCGCAGATCACGGCCCTCGCGGTCCCGGCGGCGCGCCGTGCCGCCGACTGGCAGGACGGTGTGCGGGCCCTCTACGAAGCGATCTGCGCCTACTTCACAGCCGAGCCGGCGATGGCACAGCTGGCGTTCGTCGGCGTCTACGGCGCCGGGACCCGGGCATGCGGTCGACGCGACCACGTGATCGATTCGTTGGCCGCGATGTTGGCGCCGGGACTGAAGAACAACCCCGGGGCACCCGCGGTCAGCGCCGAGGCGATCGCGGCAACCGTCTACTCCCTGATGCGGGAGCAACTGCGCCGCGAAGGGCCGGCCGGCATCGCCGCGGTGGTCCCGCTCGCGACCTACGTCACCCTGGTCGGGTTCGTCGGGGCGGAGCGGGCGCTCGAAGTCGCCAACGGTCGATCCGGGCGCCGCTGAACGGCCGGCCCGTCAGCGGGGCCCGGCCTTCGGCGGCGGGATATGGAGCTCTTCGTCGGCCGCCTCGGCGCCGAGGTACGGGAAGACCGCCGCGTACATCAGTTCGGGGATCTCCTCCTCGCCCAGCCCCAATTCGCCCTCCGCGACCGCCTCCTGAAGCCGCGCGAAGAGGACACCACCGATTCCGATCGCGGTGGCACGACTCGGGGAGTCGGGCCCACCCGCCTCGGCGCTTCCCTCGTCGAGCAGGTCGACCAGCCGGTTGAAGGTCTCGACGAAGAGCCGCAGCGCCCCTTCCCCTCCGTGCTGCGCCTCGACGGCGGCGAGGCGGGCGACCCGCTCGTCGGAGCGCAGGAAGCGGAGCAGCGCATACGCCGTGGCGCGCATGCGGTCACGCCAGCCCGTCTCCCCGGCCACCGCCTCCTGGGCGACCTCGAAGAATTCACCGTATGACTGGGCCAACACGGCGGTAAAACAGGCGTCGAGGTCGGCGTAGCGACGGAGGAAGGCGGCGGGATCCACGCGGGCGCGCTCGAGCACGTCCTCGAGTCGGAGGTCGACATAGCCCCGCTCGACGCACAGGTCGAGGAGTGCCTCGCGCAGGCGCCATTCCTCCTCTGGGGTCATCTCCGCCATCGGTCCGCTCGCGAATCTATTCAACGGCGACTGCCGATGTGCCGGGCGGCGGCGAAAACAGCGGGGCCGCCCCGCCGCGGCCGCCGCATCAGATGGATCGCCAAGGACGGACGGGCGAGTGGGCCGAGGGCACCATAGACCGCGAGCGAGATCGGCTCGCGCCCCGATCGCCATGCCTCCTTGTCGATCAGGTAAAGCGCTCCCATCGCCGAGAGGATCGCCTCGTGGAGGCGCCCGTCAGGGAGCTTGGCGACCCTCTGGCGGGCGCCGCAGGCGATCGTCCGCAGCCGCTCGGCCGCCACGTCGTAAGACTCGTAGCGACGCAGGTGGCTACCTCCCTCAGGGTCCTCGTCGAGGTCGACCAGCGAATCGAGCAGGGCATTGAGCCCGCTGGCCCAGGGGAAGTACGCGGCCTCTACCTGCCGGGCCTCCTCCTCCTCGACGCCGGGCGTCGCCGCGAGGGCGAGCAGCGCGCCGACGCAGAGCGAAGATGCCGCAGCGGCGGCGATCAGCTCCCACCACTCGAAGCCCGAGTCGAGGTCGGCCTCCGCCACCGTCCTCTCCGCCCAGTCACCGAGCTCGTCCTCGACCGAGGTGTACCGCAGGGCGTGGTTCAGCGCCTGGGATTCCCGGCAGAGCCGCGCCTGGCGCAACAACGCCTCGCGGGTAGCCGGATAGGAGGGCAGATCGCGCAACGGAGCCCGGCAGATCTCGATCAGCTCGCGCAGGTAGCCACCGTCGTCGCCCATCGAGCTGTGGGCGTAGTAGTTCTCGTGCGGGACTTCCGGGTCGAGCGCGACATCGAAGGCGCGGTGGAGCGCCAGGCCGTTACCGAGCGGATCGTTGCTTGGCCGCTCCGAGACACCGTCGAGGTAATCGAGCATCAACTGGTAGGCGACGAGGCTGCGGACGACCTGGGTCCGCCGCTCTGACGGCGCGAGGATCGCCAGCGCCGCCAGCCCCTCGGAGTTCGACCCCTTGTCGTGGTGGGAGGCGAGCGCGTCGGCGCGCAGTTGCGGATCGGGAATCGCCTGGGCGCGGGCGAGGAGCCGGCGCTGGGTGGATCGGGCGACCGGGAACACTCCCGTCCAGTAACGGCCGGCGGCCATGGCGAACAACCTGACGCTCCCACCTCTGACCGAGGGGCGCCGGGGCGGGGCGACGAGGGCGGTCGGTGTCGTCATTCGCTCACCCGACAGCCGCGCACGATGGCGGTGGACAGCTTCGGCCTCGGAGCGAACCGGTAGGTCGCGCGCGCCAGTGGGAAGAAGCCGATGTGAAAGCGCGGCGGCAGTGGACAGCCGGCGCTCAGGTAGCTGTGCGCGATGCCACGGCGCGAGTAGCGGCGCCCGAGGGTGAGGTCGAAGGAGCGCAGCTGCGGCCAGCGACCCAGCACGCTCCTCACGGGCGCGCTCAGCAGCAGCCCGTAGGTGCCGTCGTCGATCGCCTTCAGGTGGAAGGGAAGGACGAACGAGACGGGCGGCGAGGCCGAATAGGCGTGGACCCAGACGGCCGGATGCCCATGGGAGCGGCCGTTGAAGGCGAGGGCCCCGGCGTGGGCTTCGAGCGGTTCGGCAGGGTTCAGCGGGACCTCGGCGTCGATCGTGCCGCGACCGACCAAGGCGCCGCGGCAGCGGGCGAGCGCCTGGCTCTGGGTGGCATCGCGCAGCCGGGCGCGCGGACAGACCGGCAGGCCCGCGGTGTCGAGGCCGCCGCGAGCGCCGAAGGCGATTTCGATGCGATCGAGTTCCGGCAGTTCACCGCCCTGGTCGGCGGCGATCGTCCCGCGCAGCGTCAGCGACACCGGCGCGACGCGGTCCCGGGGGAGGCGATCGGGATGGATTTCGCCGTCGAGGGAAACGACGACCCCGTCGCGGCCGCTGCGCTCGGCGCCTGCGGGCGCGACGGCGAGGAGGCCGAGGATCGACAAGAGGAGCGACGACCCGACGATCGCCCCGCGCATCGTCGGGCGCCTCATTGGAACCTCGTCGGCCGGAAGGAGCAGTAGTTGAAGCCGAAGGAGACGACGGCGTTGTTGGCGCGATTCCCCTCGTGGATGAAGCGCGCCGACGTGCGCTCGAAGCCGGCGACGTCATCGGCGCGCAGGACCTTGACCATCTGCCCGAGGTAGACCTCCTCGCGGCCGAGGGCGGCGAACCAGCGGCTGAGCGTGGCGCGATCGGCCGGCGGCCGTGGCACGATCGAGATCGAGCGCACGGTGTTCTTGAAGATGCGTTCGGCGCGCGCGAACTTGGCGCCCGCGACGGTGAGCCGTTCGGCCCGGACGTCGGCGCGGACGCCGTCGACGGCCCGTTCGGTCGCCTCCGAGCCCGGCTTGCAGATCTGCTCCAGGCGGGCGACGTATTCGGGGCGCGTCGGTCCTCCTTCGGCGCTCGCGACGGCAGCGCCCACCGATACCGCGATCAGCACGAGCACCGCGACCGTCGTCCACCACGCTCGCCCCGTCAGACCGATCATCTCGTCGCCTCCACGGTTCTGGGAACCGGCTTATCCACCGCCGGCAAAAGGCGGTCGAGCCAGGCCGGTGTGCGCCAGACCCGGTCGCCGAACAGGAGCATCAGCGCCGGCAGCAGGACGATCCTCACCACCGTCGCGTCGAGCAGGACAGCGACCGTCAACCCCAGCCCCATCTGGCTGACGGTGGCGACCGGCGCGATCGCGAACGAGGCGAAGACGGCCGCCATGATCGCGGCCGCGCCGGTGATCACCCCTGCGGTCCGGTCGAGGCCGAACTTGATCGCCGCAGCATGGTCCCCGGAATCGCGATAGCTCTCGCGCATCCGGGCGAGGAGGAAGACGGCGTAGTCGATCGAGAGGCCGAAGGTGACGCCGAAGATCGCCGCCGCCCCGACCGTGTCTATATAAGAGTGGCCGCCGAGCGGATAACCGGCGGGGATGTGACATGCAAGCGTGACGACGCCGATCGCGGCGCCGACCGAGAGCAGGTTGAGGGCGACGGCGAGAGCGGCAAGGAGCGGTGCCCGGAGCAGCGCGACGAGCATGAGGAACGTGATCGCAACGATCGCGCCGACGACCAGCGGCAGCCGTGATTTGGTCGCGCTGCCGTAGTCGTTGAGCACCGCGGACCCGCCGCCCACCCCGGCGACGTAGCCGGGCCGGGCGTCGATCGAGGCGGCAAGGGCGTTCAGTTCCGCGCCCAGGCGGCGTGACCCGGCGGAGTTGAAGCCCGCCTCGGGGACGACGAGAAAGCGGGCGGCGGTGCCGCCGCGTTCAAGGTCGATCACCTCCGCGGCGAGCGAGCGCCGGACGGGGTCGGCGCCGTCGATCGCCGCCATCGCGAGGAAGCCCGAGTCGAAGAGCCGCGGCGAGACCGCGTGCAGGTGGGCGAGCCCGCCCTGCAGCTTCGCCGACGCGCTCGACGCGCGTCTGTCCGCCCGGCTGAGCCCACGTTCGAGGGGGAGCGTCCGCGCGGAGCCTTCCGCCAGGCCGCCTCCCAGGACTTCGATGCCGCCGGTCAGTTCGCCGAGGCCGACGGCGAGCCGTTCGGATGCGGCGCGCAGCGTTTCGAGCCCGCCGCTGAGGCGCTGCCCTTCGTCGGCGAGGCGCTGCGAGCCCCCGTGGAGGCGCTTTCCCCCCGAGTACAGCTTCCCCAGGCCGGCGTTGAGGGTCGCCGCCTGTTCACGCAGTCGGGCGAGTTCTTCGCGATCGGTTTCCAGCACCGAGGCGAGGATGGCGGCCTCATGGGCGGCGGCGGCATCGCCGGGGTCGCTCTTCGCCTGCGCTTCGAGGCGCCTGGCGAGCTTATGGGCTCGCCCCAACCCCTGGGCGGTCAGGGTGGGCAGCAGCGTGCCGAGGCCGAGCGAAAGGTTGTAAGCGCCGGCAGAGGCGACGCGTTGGCCGTCGGAGAGCTTCTTCGAGCCGGATGCGAGGCGGCCGAGGGCTGCCGACGCTTCGCGCCCACCTTCGTCCGCGCTGCCGAGGCCGCCGCTGATCAGTTCGGCGCCTTCCCCCGCTCGGGTCGAGCCTTCGCTCAGCAGTTCGCTCCCGGCGGATGCTTCCGCGAGACCGCTGCGGAGCTCCGCGACGGCTTCCGAGACTTTGTGGAGCCGCGGCCCGAGATGTGCGAGCTGCCTGGAGACCGCCGAGCCGCCGGGTTCAAGGTCCGTGGCCAGCGACCGCAGCGGTCGCGCCGCGGCCGCGATCGCGGACGGGCCGATCACCGTCCTCACCCCCGGCAGCGCCCCGATCCGCCGTTGGGTCGCGGCGAGGAAGCCGAGTCCCGAGCGCGTCGTGATCGGCCCCCGGCGTGAGACCACGGTGAGGATGAACGGCGCCTGCCAGCCGGCGCCGACGGCGGCGGCGATCGCTTCGGAGTCCTTGCGCGCGGCGCTCGAGGAGGAGAGCTCGTCGACGCCGGGCGAGCCGGTGTCGAAGGCGAGCGCGGGGGCCGCGAGCGCGAGCAGCGGGACGGCGATCGCGATCGCGGCGAAGGCCGGACGCCGCAGCACCGCGGACGCGGCGGCAGCCACCCGAGAGGCACCGCCGGGACGGAGGCGGCCGATCCGACCGGCGTTGATCCGTGGGCCGAGCAGCGTCAGCAGCGCCGGCAAGGCCACCCAGGCGATCAGGACGGCGATCGCGGTGACCGTCGCCAGCGCGGTCGCGAGCGACACCAGCAGGCTGCCGGGCTGGAAGAACGCCGAGAGGAGGATCGAGAGGAAGAGCGTGCCGCCGGCGATCGCGGTCGTCCTGCCGGCGCTGCGCCGGGTGAGTGCGGCGGCTCGTGCGGGCTCGTGTCCAGCCGCGAGCTCCTCGCGGAAGCGCGAGACGATCAACAGCGAATAGTCGACGCCGAGGGCGAGGCCCATCATCGTGCAGACCACGAGCGAGAGCGCGTCGATCGGCATCAGCGAGGTTAGGAAGACCAGGATCCCGCGCCCGGCGAGCACGGTCATCGCCCCGAAGACGAGCGGGATCAGGGCGGCCAGGACCGAACGGAAGACGAGGAGCAGGACGATCAGCAGGAGCGGCGCGGCGAGCAGCTCGGCCCGCTCGGAGGCCGACAGCGATTCGTGCTGCAGCGCCCGCGAGATCGTCGCGTAGCCCGACTGGACTGCTTCGACCGGCGCGTGGACGTTGGCGGCCAGGGTGGCTTCGAGCCGCGGCACCGTGTGACGCATCGCGTCCGCGAGGGGCTGGTGGAAATCGAGGACAAGCAGCGCACGAGAGGGGGCGCTCGGCGGCGTTCCCGGCGGCGGCGCCGGAAGCTTGCGCGCTGCCTTCGCGTGGTCCCACGGAGAGATCACGGTCACTCCCTGCTCCCGCCGCAGGACCCGGGCGAGCCTCGGCCCTTGGATTTCGATCGCCCCAGCCGGCCCGCGGAGCAGCACCGCGAACGGCGAGGAGGCCCCGAACTGCGCCCGGGCGAGGTCTTCCCCATGGGCTGACGACGTCCCACCGATTGCCAGCGAAGTCGGCTCCAGACGCCCCTCTACCGAGAGGCCGACGATGCCCAGCCCGACGACGACCACCAGGGTCGCGGCAAGGGTGACGGTGGCGCGTCGGCGCGTCCCGCGGGACCCGGCTGAGGGCTTCCTGATCAAGCTTCCGTCCCGCCCGCGCGCTCCTGGTCTTTTCGGCGAGGGCGTCTCCTCATGTCGGTCCCTGCTCACTCCTTGCGGGAGCGATCAAAGCACACGGCGCTACCAAAGGCAAGGATGGTTTTCTGGAGGAAGTGGCTCTCCCCCGCTCAGCGGCAGCCGCCCACCCGGACCGCAACGCGCAGGCGACGTCTGGCGCCGTCATGGGCATCGAGGATCGCCCGCACGTGGTGCTTCTTGCCGCAGAGCGACCGGCTGTTGACCACGATCCCGAGGCGCCCGCCGGCGACGGTGAAGTCTGCGCTCGAGAGCGGCACGTCCGGGAGCGATTCGAGCCTGACCCCGAGGTTGCCCTGCGAGTCGGTGATGCGACCGTGGAGGGTGAATTCGAGCGACCCGGAGTGCAGCGCGGCAACCAGGCCGGGAAGACGATGGCCGGGCACGCGCAGGTAAAGCGCCCCCGTCAACGGTTCCGGCAGGAAGGAGCTCTCGATCCGCACCGACCCGAGTCGCGAGCTCGGCGGGCACCGATCGGGAGACACGTTGCGGGGACACAAGCCGCGGATTTGCCTGAGGTCGAGCAGCTCGCCTGGCGGCAGGGAGACACCGACGCTCACCGGCGTCGCTTCTCCGGCGACGTCGCTCATGGTCGCGCGCACGCCGGGGTGGCCGCGGCGCCCCGGCGCGCCGAGAAGACTGAGACGCAACCGCGGCCTGAACCTCAACTTGTCGCACCCCCCCACCTGGAACCGGTCCACCGGCTTCGCGGTCGCGCCGTCGGTGCTCCCGACCGAGGCGGTGAGCGTCATCGGATTGCAGCTCGTCGGGTTGTGGGTGAAGCCAGGACGGTCGAGGTCGATCGCCACCGAGCGCACCTTCAACGGGATACCCCTGAGGATCGTCGGCACCGGGTCTGACTTCGCGCTGATCTGCGCGGTTTCGGGGTCGACGAAGAGCGGGGCCCTGATCACCACGTCGCCGAGATCGAAGGGGCCGGCGACCGCGGGCACGATGGCGACCGCGCTGAGCGGCGCGCCCTTGTAGGGGCCGGCGAGGTAGGCCTGCCCGCCGACGTGGAAGGGTTCGGTCCCGACCCCCCCGGCAGCGTCGACGCTGCCGATCCGGCTCGCCGCCGGGCAGCTCGGCGAGGCTTGCTCTGCTTTTCCGCTCTTTCCTGCCGCCGCTTTGATCGAGGCGTCGGGGCAATAGGGAATGCCGGCGAGCTTTCCGAGGAGACCTTGGGGCAGGGTGAAGTCGAGCGAGCCCAGTTCCCCTTCGCCGTCCTTGCGGGCGACCTTTATCACCAGCGGGCTGTAGGCGCCGGCCCGGGTGCCGGTGGTGCCGGCTTCCAGGGTCGGACCGAAGGGACGGGCGGCGGCGGAGCCCGAACAGCCGCCCGACAGCGTGAAACTGGATTCATCGATCGGCGCCGGTGGACCCGATTCGGGGGCCGACCATGGTTCAAGGGAGCCGGTGGTCGAATAGTGCCCACACACTTCGGGCGTGGCGAAGATGGACCGCGGACCGCCCCCGCGGAAGTGCAGGATCAGATCTTCGAACGGGACCTGCGGATTGTTGTCGAAGGTGGCGGTCAGCCTGCCGGTTCGCTGATCTGGTTCCACCTTGCCTGGCAGCTTCAGGGTGACGCCGAAGCGTTCGCTTTCGACCACCAGGTAGACGGCGATCAGTGAGTGGAAGGGGTTGTCTTCCTGGGCCGCCAGGTAGATCGTGCCTTCGAGCTTCCCTTCTTCGTCGAGCAGCGGCGTCTTGATGCTGAAGGTGCCGATCTTCGAGGCGTCCGGACAGGTGACCGGGGCTTCGTCGAAGCGGGTCGGGTTCGGCATCGCGCCAGTGCCGACGTAGCCCATCTGCGCCTCCGAGCAGGGAGCGAGGCCGTTCGCCGCCGAGGGGTTCAGGACGAGACCGTCCGGCAGCGAAACGACGGCCTTCTTCAGGTCGGGCTGTGCCAACTGGTCAGGGTCGGTGAGGCCTTCCTGGGGAACGTGGAGATCGGCCACCGCCCCGGTCGGCGAAGAGCCCTGGGTGCTCGACGGGCTGAAGGCGAGGCTCGGGGTGAAGTGGAGCTTGTCGCACCCCGTCACCGGCGAGATCGGGACCGAGGTCGCCGAGACCACCCCGGGCAGCTCATAGGCTTCGAGCCGCAGGTTCGACATCGGCGGGTTCTGGGCCTCTTCGGCGCAGTCGGTGGGCGCGGTCAGAAACGCTTGGCCGTGGGCACCGGCCGGGTCCCCTTCCAGCGCGGCATAGGCGCCGAAGGCCTTATAGATGTTGGGAATGTTCGGGGCGGTGACGCGGACTCCGAGGTCCTCGTCGCTGCGCAGAGAACCGAGCAGGCTCTGGGTCGGTTTGATGAGAAGGGCGGAGAACTCTGCCGCCGAGCCGTTCGGAGGTACGTCGTTGTAGATCGGGGAGAGGAGTTTTTCGGAACCGCCCGCAAGGTCTTCGACGATGGGCGCGAACATGCCGAGCTTCATCTCGCCGTTGCACAACGGCAGCTCTTCGCCTTCGCCCGCAACCAGCTGACCTTGCGGACAGCGAGGAGTCGCCATTGGATTCCCGATGAAGCCCGCCGGCAGGTCGGCATCGAAGTTCTCGAGAACTCCGGCCGGGATGATCCCTCCACTCGCCGACCTCACCGTGTTGAGCACGAAGAAGGTCTGGGCACTGAAAGGGTGCGCCCCCGCCTGCGTCTCCTGGTCTCCGTCGGCGTCGAAGGCGCCGGCCCAGAATGCACGGGTGCCGAGAGGCGCAGGAGTGCTCGACACTTCTATGGGCAGCGGGTAACTCGCGGTCCCGGCGCTCCCACCAGATATTTCGACCGGCACAAATGAGGACGAGGTGAGTGGCTGATCGACTTTCACCGGCAGACGCACAGGTCCGGCCGGGGAGAGTGCGGCCACCGTGGCGAACGACGTGCAGACGATCGCGGTTTCGGCAGTGCCACCGGAGCACCCCCAGCCTTCGCCGACGGCCGTGCCGGCGGCGCGGACGTCGTCGGGAAGTGGCCCGATTTTCAGCGTGACGGAACCTCTCGAACCCGCGCCGCCGATATTCACCGGCATGACCACTATTTCGCCGGTGCCAGGGCCCCCGGGAACGATGGTGAAGACGTTGGCGTTCGCGGTCGGTCCGAGCAGTCCGGACGGGTCGGCTTCGAGCTCCTCGATTTCTCGTTCGGCAGCGCCGGGACCATCGAACTTGATCAGGTAAGGGTGTTCGCCGTCGCCTCCCGAGCCGCCTTCGACGCTCAGCGAACCAGGGGCGAACCGAGGCAGCGCCAGGAGCGCTTCTTCGAGCGCCCACGATTCGGCGTCGAAGGCGACCGGGGCGGTCGTCTCCGGTTTCGAGCTCAGCTCCAGGGCGCCTTCGGCAGGCGTGTATCCGAGGTGCGTGGGCTTGGAGAGGGTCAGCGTGCCGGGTCCGACCGCCCTGACCACGGTCCCCGGTTCGAGATACTGCGAGCCATTGGCGCTGCCGGCAATTTCATCCCCGACGAAGAAGCTCCCGCTCACGTCACTCAGTTCCTTCGTGTAGATCGAGCGGGGCGCACCTGATTCGGTGGCCGTCGCATCTTCGGAGAGCTCGAGCGTGGACCCCGGACTGCGACAGTCGGACGAGCAGGAGACGATCGTGGCTTCGCCGGGTTCCTCGGGCACAGCCACCCGGTCGCCCGGTTCGATCATGCCTCCACCGGTGATGCCTTCTATGGTGGCCACTGGGCTTCCTTTGACCAGGTCGAGGTGCGCTTCGGCGACCACGGGCGTCCCTTCGCCATTTGACCCCGGCGACGTGAGCGTGAACGTCCCACCTTCGGCTTCGATCGTCAGTCGCTGCACCTCCGACTGCCTAGGGGACAGGTTGGTCGGCCCGGTGACGGCGAGGAGCTTCCACGCGGGACTGGCCGCGTCGGCGTTGGCGCCGACGGGACCCAGCGTGGCGACCAAGATGGTGAGCGCGAAGCTCGCCCGAAGCTGAAGCCGACCTGCAAGGCCAATCCCCATCTACCAAACTTATAGCCCAGACCGCCACTTCTTGCGCCAAGCAGCAGTCTGTGCTCGGACAGGCCCAACTCGCGAATTAAGCGCTCGGCAGGGGGACCCCGCCGAGCGCTAGTAACGCGATCAGTTCACGATGACCGGTTTTCCTCCTGAGGACAGCGAGAATTGCGCTGACACTTCCGCTGACGTACCGCAGAAAGTGCCTTCAACAGTCATCGGAGATGGCTGCAGAGTGATGACGCCCGACCCAGGGACGAAGGTGAAATTCAGGGATGACCCACTAAAATTACACGACACGGTCGGAGAAAATTCCAAAGAGAAGCTAAGCTTCCCCAAGGCCAGCGCTTCATGAGTTTTGGGTGAGACGGGAGCGACAGTAACCAGTTCAGAGAATCGAACATTACGGCCACTGAACGAGGCTCCTGCGCGTGAACAGACTTCCATATGCGATAGGCCGCCTTCTACGCTCCGGAAGTAAGGGAATTTAGTCCCCGGTTCGTTCCGATTGACTAGGCTGCCCAACGAGGTCGATTGACATTCGAGGGTGCCAAGTTTGGGGAGCTGCATGACGAACGGGGTAGTTGCGTTCAGTTCCAAAACTTTTCCGACGGCAAGCGGTGCCCCTTCCTGTTCCAAGCCGTACGATCCGCTCGCCATCGCTGAAGGTGCAAACGCTGCCATTGCAATCAGCGCGAGCGGAATCGCCGCCCACCATTTAGACGATTTCATCTAACATCTCCTTGTCGTATCGGCCTCGGCCGCTCGGCCTTCCAGGGAAGAGCGACCGGGGCTGGTTTTTGTGTTCGGCCGCGGAGCCTCCCGCGGACGTCTTAGGAAGTGTCAGTCCTACTTCTTGCCGTTGCCCCTTTTCTTCCCGCAGCTGTTCGCGATCAGCGGCCTGCTCTGATCGACCAGCCCGTTCTGGGCCGTGAACCGTGCCAGCCCCCGCTGGGGTTTCTTGCAGAGGTATTCCGAGTTGATCAGCAGCCCGTACTTCGGGCCTCCCTTCATTTCCAGGACAAAGCGGCTGACCGGCGCGTCGGGGACCGCTTCGAAGGTGTTGCGGATGCCCTTGTTCGGTCCCGAGTCAACTTTGCCCTTCAGCACCACCCGGATCTGGCCGTTCAATTCGGCGACCAGGGCCGGCAGCTTGTATCCGTAGCCACCGACCAGGTAGACGGCGCCTTCGACCGGCTTTTCGAGCAGAGGGGTCCAGGCCTTTGCCTTGCCGTAGATCGAGCTCTTCGGGCACTTGCCTTCGAGGAGGACGGGTTTGGTGCAGGTCTTGTTCAGGTTGTTCTGTTCGAGGAACTCCGAGTGCGGCAGGTTCACCTGGGCACGGGCGATGTTGGCGTAGGCACCCTGCCTCGGATAGGTCACCACCGCCTTCAATGCCGGTTGCCCCGTCCTCTTGGTCGATCCCTCGAGGCTGATCTGGAGCGTCGGCTTGAACTTCAGCGAGTTGCAGCCGCCGACCTGGAAGCGGCTGGTGGGCTTCGCCGTGGCGCCGCTCGACCCCCCCATCACCGTGGTCACTTCCATCGGATCGCAGCTGGTCGGGTTGAGGGTGAAGTCGGGACGGTCGAGGTCGATCGCCACCGAGCGGAGCTTCAGCGGGATGCCCTTGAGGATCGTCGGGATCGGGTCGGACTTCGCCGTGATTTCGGTGGTTTCGGGATCTACGTAGAGCGGCGCCCTGATCACCACGTCGCCGAGATCGAAGGGGCCGGCGACGGCTGGGGTGATCACCACCGAGCTCAGGGGAGCGCCTTTGTAGGGGCCCGCCAGGTAAACGTTGCCACCCACGTGGAGCGGTTCGGTGCCGAACCCGGCGGCCGCGTCGACCGAGCCGATCCGGCTCGCCGCCGGGCAGCTCGGGGATGCCTGCTCAGCCTTTCCGGTCTTGCCTTCGGCGTTGCTGATCGCCGACTCCGGGCAGTAGGGGATCCCGGCGAGCTTGCCGACCAGGCCCTTGGGTAGGGTGAAATCGAGGCTCTTCAATTCCTGTTCGCCGTCCCTGCGGGCCACCTTGATCACCAGCGGGGTGTAGGCGCCGGCCTGGGTGCCGGTGGTGCCGGCTTCGAAGGACGGGGCGAAGGGGCGCTGGTTGGCCGACGGGGCACAGCCGCTCGAGATGTCGAAGCCAGCTTCCTGGATCTGGGCCGGGGGTCCCGATTCGGGCGCCGACCACGGTTCGAGGGAGCCGGTGGTCGAGTAGTGGCCACAGACTTCGGGGGTGGCGAGGGTGGCCCGCGGGCCCCCACCCCTGAAGTTCAGCGTCAGGTCTTCGAACGGGACCTGCGGATTGTCGTCGAAGGTGGCGGTGAGGCGGCCGGTGATCGGATCCGGTTCGACCTTGCCGGGAAGCTTCAGGGTCAGGCCGAAGCGTTCGTTTTCGACCACCAGATAGAGGGCGATCAGTGCGTGGAAGGGGTTTTCTTCCTGGGCGGCCAGATAGATCGTGCCTTCGACCTTCCCTTCCTCTTCGTCGAGGAGCGGGGTCTTGATCCTGAAGGTGCCGATCTTCGAGGTGTCCGGACAGGTGACCGGTTTGTTGTTGAAGCGGGTCGGATTGGGCATCGCCCCGGGTTCTTTGTATCCCATCTGTGACTCACTGCAGGCCGCCAGACCGTTGGCCGAGGAGGGATTGACGTCGAGCCCTTCGGGGAGGGTGACGACGGCCTTCTTCAGGTCGGGCTGAGCCAGCTGGTCGGGGTCGGTGAGGCCTTCCTGCGGAATGTGCAGATCGGCCACCGCCCCGACAGGCGAGGAGCCCTGGGTGCTCGACGGCCTGAAGGCGAAGCTCGGGGTGAAGTGGAGCTTGTCACACCCGGTGACCGAGGGGATCGGGGTCGAGGAGGTAGTGACCACCCCTGGCAGCTCGTAGGTTTCCATGCGGAGGTCCGTCACCGGTGGGTTCTGGGCCTCTTCGGCGCAGTCGGTGGGACTCGTAAGGAAGGCTCGTCCCTGGCCGCCGGCAGGCAGGCCCTGCAGTCCCGCGTAGGAGCCGTACACCTTGAAGAGGTTCGGGATGTTCGGGGCGGTGACGCGGACGCCAAAATCTTCTTCGGTACGCAGCGAGCCGAGCAGGCTCTGGTACGGGAACACAATTTTCGTCGTGAACTCGGCCGCCGAGCCTTTCGGAGGCACGTCGTTATAGATCGGGAAGGCGAATTCTTCCGACGCTCCATGGAGGTTTTCGGCGATCGGCACAAACAGACCTACGCTCATCGCTGCGTTGCACAACGGCAGTTCTTCGAAGTTACTGGCCAGCTGTTCCTGCGGGCAACGGGGGGTGACCAGCGGGTCGCCGATGAAGCCCGACGGCAGGTCGGCATCGACGTTCTTGAGCACGCCGGCCGGGATGATCATCCCGCTCGGCGACCTGACCGTGTTGAGCACGAAGTAGGTCTGGGCGCTGAACGGGTGCGCGCCTGCCTGGGTCACCAGGTTCCCGTCGGCATCGAAGGCGCCGGCCCAGAAAGCGCGGGTGCCGAGGGGCGCCGGCGCGGAGGAGATCTCGATCGGCAGCTGGAAGAGGTCCGGTACCGACCCGCCGCCGCTGATCTGCACCGGGACGGAGGAACTGGTCGCGGTCGTCGGTTCGACCTCGATCGGCACGTGCACCGGCAGGAACGGCGTCGACGGCGAGATCCGCGAGGGCAGGGTACAACGGAACGTCGCCGATCCGGATAGTTCAGAGCACGTCCATTTATGTTCCGGACTTTCGGCCGGCGCGGTGGCGCGGATGCCGGCCGGCAACGGGCCGATCGTCAGAGTCACCAATCCCTTCGACGATGCCCCGCCGATGTTCGCGGGGTCGACGACGATTTCGCCGGTTCCCGGGCCGCCGGGCACCGTGGTGAACAGGTTGGCGTGGGCGGTTTCCCCGGTCAGTTCCGAGGTGTCGACCTGGAGTTCGGCAACGTTCCGATCCGCCAACCGGCTGTTGCCGTCGGCTCCGGCGAAGTCGATGTAGTACGGGTGTTCGCCGTCGCCGCCCGGCCCGCCCTGTACCACGACCGAGCCGGCCCCGAACCTGGGCAACGCTTCCAACTGCTGCTGCATTTCCGCTGCCGACACGGCCGCGGGCATTGGTTCGGTCCATTCTTCCGGCACTTCCGCGAACAGTTCAAGTGATTCTTCATAAGTGACGTATTCAAACGTCGTCGCCTGGGACAGCGTCAGCGAGTCTGGGGCGACATCGGTTACGACGGTTCCATGAGGAAGATATTCTTCGAAAAAGCCTCCGAACTTTTTCCCGACGAGTTCCTCACCGACTTCGAACGTGCCGGTGACGTCCGCCAGATGTTTCGTGTAGATCTGGCGCGGTGCCCTGCTTTCGCTGGCCGGCGCCGGTTCGGACAGTTCGATGGTCGTGCCGGGGGTTTCGCAGTCCGCCGAGCACGAGACGATGAAGACTTCGTGTCCGGGTTCGTATTGTTCGACCAGCGTGATGCGATCGCCGACTTCGATCGGGACGGTCGTGGTCATGTCTTCGATCGTCGCCACCGGACTGCCTTCGACAAGTTCCAGGTCCGTTTCGGCGACCACCGGGGTCCCTTCGCCTTCTTCGGTCTTGAGTTCGTGGCCCAACCTGAAGGTCCCGCCTTCGCCTTCAACCGTCAGGCGCTGCACCTCCGACTGCTTCGGCGGCAGATTCGAGGGCCCGGTGACCGCGAGCAGCTTCCAGGCCGGCGACGCGGCCTGGGCCGCGCCCCCCATGCAGCAGAGCATCGCGACGGCGAGTAGGCCGGCGACGATCAGCTTCGCTTGCCGGCGTTCGTTGTCGACCGAGATCCTCACTTGCCTGCCCCCCGTTTGCCGTTGCCGTGTTGCTTGTCGGATCCTTTGTGCTTCCTGCCGTGCCTCTTCTTCTTCTTCTGCTGCTTGTTGTGCCTCTGCTGCTTCACGCACTTACCGTGCTTCTTCGCCTGGCCCTTCTTGCACTGCTTCGGCTTCTTGTTGCCGGGGCCGACGAAGCCGGAGGACTGAGGAGCAGGCGACCCTGGTGGAGTGGCTGAAGAGCCCTGGCACTGGCCTTCGACCATCGGATCACAAGGAGGCGATGGTGAGGCCGGCTCGGCGAAGCCGCCTCCTACGCGGGCGTCGTACACCGAGGACCTTCCGTCGCCGTCTTCCCACCGGACGAGAGATTCCGGCGTCGAGAGGTATATGTCGGAGCCCTCGGCACTCGAGCCGAGTGAGGAGACATTCCGGACCCCTCCGTCCGTACCGACGTGGACGGCCGGGTCCAGCGGTTCGGTGGCAAGCAGGAACGCCTGTCCGTGCGACCACTCGAACAGGTTGACCTGCCCTTCGTTGGCTCCCGGCGCGAGCGAGTCGACGGACGAGAAGATCACCGAGGGACTGCCGGCCCTCATCACCAGTGCGCGGGGCGCGGGGGCGGCGGCATCCTCGTTCGCGCCTTCCTCGGGGTTCGCGAGCAGCCGAAAATACGACGTCAGCTTCGAAGTGCGCCCACGCGACACACACGACACGCAGGTGAGCGCTTCCTGCTGCGCCCCCGCGTCGAACAGGTAGGCCTCCGGCAGGCCGGTAGGTTCGCCGGCGCCGGCGAGAGCGGTCGATTCGAAGACCAGGTAACGTCCATCCGGGCTGACCTGCGAGGTGATATGTGAACTGTCGCTGAGGAAAAGTCCCCCATCCGGCGGCTTGACCGTCGCCACGAAACGCAGACGGCCTCCTTCCAGCAGATAGAGCGAGTAGCTCCCTTCCCTGAGATTTTCGGCTTGGGTGAGACCCTCACCGGCGACCAGGCGGCCGGTCGCCGCGAAGTAGACGCGCGATCCGTCGTTGGAGGCCCCGACCATCCCGACGACGCCCGCTTCGCTTCCGATGGGGTTCACCGAGAGGTCCGTGAGCGGATGTTCGGAAGGTGATTTGGCGAGGTTGTAGACGTAGAGGTCGGCGCCTGCTTTATTCGATTCGCCGGTCAGGCCGGCGGGAGCGGTGAAGAACACCTGGGATCCGTCGGGCGTCGCCCACTGGTACCGCGGATTCGTGTCGGCCACGGCCGTTTCAGAGAGCGACACGTCTCGCGTGGACATCCCGTCTTCCCGTACGAACAGTCCGGGCGCTCCCACTTCCGCCGGATTATTTCCGACGATCCGATTGGCGGTGAAGAAGATCCTGCTTGCGTCTTCCGACACCGAATTGCGATCCGCGCGGGCGTTGAAACCTGCGACGTCGTTTCCGGGTAATGCTCCCGCGGGCGATTCGCCCGCATTGCCGGGGATCAGGCCGACCGCCTTGAGGCGGCTTTCCCTCCATTCGTAGAGGTAGGTAGTTACGCCTCCCACTTCGCGGCCTTCGGCCCGAATCCCGGGGTATCGATAGGCACTCGCGAAGTAAATCCGACCGCAGTTTGTCGACATCCCGGCGATGTGGAAATACTCGTTTAGTAAAAGCACTCCCGGTGTAATGTCTGCAAGATTTTCAGGCGGCAGGGTGGAGATCGGCGTATACGAGCCGTCGGCGTTGAGTCGATAGAGGTTCCTCCCTCCGGCTTCCAGTGCTTCGGACATGCGTTTGGTCGTGCCGGGCAGGGGCTGGTTGGTTTCGACCACGCCGCACGAGAGTTCGGGAGACAGTGCAAGCGTGCGAGAGGAAATGCTCACCGAGCTACCCTGTTCATCCCGGGCCGTGATCGGGGGAGAGAGTTGGGTGCTCATCCAAGAGGACGGGCCACGGGCCGCCTTGTAGAGGATTTCGGCACCGCGGGTCGCGCCGGGGTATCCGGATTCCGAGACGTAGGCCAGGGACCCTTCTCTTTCCGCGGCCTGAGACACCAATTCGGTGCTCAAAAATCTGATCGCGCGCCCCGGCGATGCGACTGGACCCGCTTCGCGTTCGGAGACCAGCTCGAAGCACCGGCCCTGCGGCAGTCCGCATTCGTCGAGCGTTTCGACTTCCCGGTCGAGGCTGGACTCGTCGGGCGTGTGAGCCGACGCGTTGGAGGCGAAGACCCGGTAGTGGTAGGTCTTCCCTTGAGCGAGGCCGCCGATGCGAGCGGAGATCCTCGTCGGCCCTTCGCCGGGTTCGATCGATCCGCTGGTCGCGGTGTTCCCATAGGAGTCGGTCGGCCCCCACTCGATCCTGTAAACGGTCCGGGATCCGCTCGGGTCGATCGTCGCTTCAAGCGTCGCCGAGTGCTGATCGGCGTCGGCGGCGCGAACTTCGGAGATGAGGGGATCGCCGCTGGTGGTGAAGGTGACCGCGTTTCCGACGATCGTGCCTTTGGCGGTGGTGGCCTTGAGGCGGACCCGATAGGCGACGTCGTTCGCCTGGAGCCCAGTCACGTCCGCAGTGACGCGATGGAAGCTGGAGTCCGCCGGGATTTCACCCGCTTTCGGCGTGCATTCCACCGTGGATACGAGACCCGGTTCGGATACCAGTTCGTATTCGAATTCGCATCCAGTGTATGGATTGCCGTTCGGGAAGAGGCGGCCGGTCAGGGTGGCGGTCGTTTCGGTCGCGTCTTCGACTGCTTGCGTCTGGACCGTCGAGGGGGTGGTGAAGGTCTGGTCCGGCGTTCGGTCGGCTCCGCTTACATTTGCGGCCACCAGACGGAAGTGGTAGGTGACTCCATCGGGTTCGAGGCCGGTGAGTCTCGCGCTGACGGGATGTGGCGCAGAGTCCGACGGCGGCAGACTTTCGCAGGCTTCTTTGTTTGGGTAATCATTTATTTCCGGCCCGTATTCCACGAAGCATTCGGTGACCGTGGTCCCTTCCGGATCCACCGAGCCGGTCACTTCCGCTTCGACCGGAGTGGGAAAGGACGTCGCCTCGGCCGTCACGGTCGGCACGGTCACCGGGCTGCCGAAGACTTTGACCTCACCCGCTCGATCGGACACGTAGACTTGGTCGGCCGCCGCATCGACCGCCACCGCGTAGGATTCGCTGATCTGTCCGGCACCGAAAGTCCCGAGTTCCGGAGACCCGCCGGCCGCGTATTCCACCACTTCGCCTTGGTCGTCGACGAAGACGGTCCCCGTGTCGGGATCGGCCGCAAGGCTCACGCCGCGGTGTGCGATGCCAGTCGACGATTGCGTCGATGAGAAATCGAGGCGCGTCGGTTCGGTGTCGGATGCTTCTTCGAACCTATACACCCCCAGAGGGCGCGTAGCTTCACTACTAGCACGAGCTGCGTAAACGGCACCGGTACCGTCCGATGCAAGGCTGCAAAGGATGACGCTGGTACCACCCAGAGCGGAGCCGGCTTGCACAAAATCGCCATTGGTCGGAGGATTCGTGCTCGGGGCATATTCGGACAGCGTGTTTGAACTCGTCACAAGGACGCGTCCCGATGGATCGACCGCCACGCCACATTCCCGGCCGCTCCCCGCGCCATTTGGGCCGAAAGCCCCGAGCCGAGCGCCGCTCGGACCGTACACGAGGACGGACGGTTGTCCTTCTTGTCCTGAGCCGACGAAGTAGATGTCGCCTTCCGTCCCGCCGCTCGATCCGGCTGATGCGACGGCTATCTGCTTTGCGAACCCACCGCCCGGCACTTCCACCGGAAAGGAATTCGTCCCGGTGGAGGTGAAATCCACGGGTAAGCCAGCGGAGTCAAATTTATAGACCCTCGAGGTACTGGAGTCGTAGACATAGACATCACCATTCGACTGATCGACAGCGATGCTATTTACGGTGCCGAAGGGTTCGATCCCAGCCGCACCGTCTCGGCCAATCGACACGCCAGTGTAGGTGCGGCTCTGGGCTGCCGACGCGGAGCACGCCAAGAACACCGTCGAGAGAACACAGAGGAGAACGCAGAGGATCCACGTCTTCGCGGACCTCTCGATCCACTGCCGACTCAAACGGCGGCCCGCACCGGTGCCGCCGGCACGACTCCGGTTCGATGCCCTGCCGCGTCCTCTCACGAATTCCCTCCTCTTGAGCAGCCCCGAATCCTGCGGGCGGCGACTCGCCGTTTGATCCACTCCCTGCCGCGTCCCCCAGACGTGGCGGCCACAGCCAAGCACACGCAAGACGAAAGTGCAAGGACGATTTTCTGGAGAAAAGAACAGTTCTCTACTCCGCAATGCGCGGCGCTGACGCAGCCCGCGATGAGCGGCGGTGGCCGCGGGGACAGCGGTCTACGCGCCCCTCATCAGCCGAGTTAAGATTCGCGGGCGAAAGTGCCCGCGCGGTCGGCCCCGAGGTACGGGCCGAGCGCGAAGTCGACGAGGCCCGGGAGCAGATCGGGCAGTTTCTCCGCCTCGCCGGCGATTACCGAGCGGGTCGCGGAGGAGACGACGCCGCCGAGGATCGCGTCCTCGGTACCGGGCAGGAGCGCGGATGGGTCGGCAAGTTCGGCGCGGCCCTCGGCGAGTGCGGGGACACCAGCCAGGACCGCCTCGCGGAAGCGGATCGCGATCGCCGGCGTGGCGCTGACCGCCTCGAGGAGGCAGAAGCGGGCCGGCTCGGGTTCGGCGGCGAAGAAGTCGAGCGCGGCGCGCAGGGCGGCGATCACCTGGGGCGGCCAGTCGGTCTCCTCGGCCACGGCCTTTTCGATCAGGCCTTCGAGGTGGTCGCGCACGACGTCGAAGGCGGCGAGGAAGCAGTCCTCCTTGTCGTCGAAGAGCTCGTAGAAGTCGCGCGTGGAGACCGAGGCGGCCTTGACCACCTCGGTGATCTTGGTGGCGCGGTAGCCGTTCGCCGCTACCTGGGCGACGATCGCCGCGAGGAGCCGCTCGCGCTGGGACTCGACGATCTGCTCACGGGTGAGCCCGTGATGTCCGCCCGGGAGGGGACCAAGGTCCGCCGGGTCTGCCGACCGCTGCCCCCGTCGATCGCCGCTCTGCGCCTCCACCAGCGGCAGGTTATCCGCCTACGATCGGCAGGGATCAGGCAGCCGCGAGCTGGGGCTCGGCCAACGCGGCGCGGGCGGTCCGCCTCGCCTCGTCCTCGCTGAGGTAGGTGCGCAACACGAGCTCGAGGAGAACCGGGAGCGAGGCCGACAGATCCTCGGCCTCGCCGACGAGTAGCCGCTGGTAGGCCGACCAGACGACCGATCCGGCGAGGGTCTCCTCGAGTGTCTCGGGCAGCTCGTCGCCACGGGGATTGAACTCACGGCCGGCGCGGAAGAGAGGGACGAGCGCTTTGGTCGCGCGCTCGTGACGCTCTCTCAACTCGGGGCCCACCGTCGGGGACTCGACGATCACCGCGCGGGCGAGGAGCGGCTCGGCGGCAATGAGCTCGAAGAGGCCGGTGAGGACGAGCACCACCTGGTCGGACCATGACCCGTTCTCGGCATCGAGGCGCTCGCGGATGGTCGCCTCGGACCAGTCGTAGGCGCGTTCGCAGAAGGCCAACAGGCACTCTTCCTTGCCGGGGTGGTGCTTGTAGAAGGTCTTGAAGCTGACGTGCGCGCGCTTGACGATCAGCTCGACGGTGACATCGCCGTAGCCTCGTTCGCCAACCAACTCCCCGACCGCGCGCAGGATGCGGCGCTCTTGATCGGCGTGGGCGCTGGAGCGAGTGACGGTAGCCGGGGGGGTCCCTGGCGATGATCGAAGCTCTCGACCGGGTAGTGCTCGCATGAACACGAGCATACCGCGAGTCCGCGAGTCGACTGGTTCGAAATCCCCGAGTGGCGCTTCTTTCGCAGACTATTCCCCGCTCCAGAGCGGCCAGAGGGTCGATGAGGCCCATAAGGACGACGGCCTACTCCGCGTCCCAGGCCGATTTAGGCGGTTTCGCTCTGGCAAAAACAGGAGGGCATATTTTCTTGAGGTAGTAGTAGCTTTCTCGACCGTGCAGGCGGGGACCCACGGCGATGAACTGCGTCGAGTCGCCGATCGACTCTGCGACGAGTTCACCGATCCGGACGCGCCCGACATCGCTGGGATCGGTTCGACGCTCGGAGGGAAAGGCGGCCTGACGAAGATCTCCGGCACCGAGGACGAGGCGCTGGTGAGGCGATTGCGGGAAGCCCTGGCCGGCATCGCCTCGACACTGAGCGCGGGCACGGAGCACCCACCGGTCCACATGATCAAGACCGCGCTCGACAGCATCGAGTACTTCATCCGCGGCGAACTCGCCAGCAGCAAACCCGAGCGCGTCCTGCTGCTCATGCCGAGCTTCGTCTTCCTCGTCGCACTCTCGGTCTCCGACCAGGACCGCGCGATCGAACTCTCGCGTCGAACGACGGAGCTGATCGAGGAACGTAAGTGAAAACCGGGATGAGGCCGGCGGCGGATCGGGAGGGAGGTCCCACAATCCCAGAGAAAGCTTCGATACGCACACGCCGTCGGACCTATCGATCGGCCCCCACAAGATCTGGTTCGAATGCTTGACCGGCAGAGGCGGCCCGCGCTGTGGTCGCAGGGATTTGAAATCACGGTGACTGGCGCTTCGATCCCGATCGGCCTGGAATCGACCACGGTCCCGGCGGGGGGGAGAACTCGTCTTCACGACCGGGCCGAGCCTCGGCGCCGCCCAGTGTCCGACGCTGCCAGCCCCGCCGGGGCCTACTCCGTCCTCGGTGACGGCGGGCCAGCAGTGCGTCCAAACTCCGGTACGCCCGGCCCGGGGCGTCGGCGTTGAGCGAAATCGCCGTGATCCGGCTCGACGCCAAGATCGGCGTAGGGATGGGATTTGAAACCCACGGGACACCGAGGGCGCCCAACGGCTTTGAGGGATCTTCGTCAGTCGAAGCGGAAGGCTTGCCGTAACGGGAGCGACGGGACTCGAACCCGCGACCTCCGGCGTGACAGGCCGGCGCTCTAACCAGCTGAGCTACGCCCCCGAGATGACTCGGACGGGCCGGCGGGGCCCGGAGAGGAAAAGCTAGCGGATCAGGGGACGGGAGCGGGTTCGGGCCGGACGATCTCGGGGACGGCGCCGGGCGCTTTGGTGAGGGCGACCCGTTCTAGTAGGGCGCGGAGGACGGCGATGTCGTCGCTGCCGAAGACGTCGGCCCAGTCTTCTTCGAGCTTCGAGAAGAGGCTGAAGCCGGTCGCCTGGGCGGTCTTGCCCTTGGCGGTGAGGCGGAGGAGCTTGGCGCGCTTGTCGGTGGGATCGGGATAGCGCTCGATGTAGCCGAGGGCGGTGAGGTCGTCGACGATCTCCCCCACCGACTGCTTGGTGAGGCCTGCTAGAGCGGCCAGGTCGGTGAGGCGCATACCGTCGCCGTGGAGGAAGCGGAAGACGCAGCCGTGGGTCGGGCGGATGTCGGTGATGCCCGCCTCGAGGAGGGACGCGCGGAAGTCGTCCCACATCGCGTCGATCGCGAGTTCCATCAGGGCGGGAAGGGGGATCTGGGAGGGATCGCCCGCGGCTTGGTCGAGCACTTTGCGGGGGTTGATTTGGCTGCTCATGGCGGTTGGGTCCCGATTCGCTTGGAGGTTGGCGGGGCATTCGGCAAATAGTCAGGAGGCCTGATAAGGTCCCCGCACTACTTGGTCAGGGCGCCTGACAAGGTGACCTGACGAATTGTAACCGACGCGAAGGAGGGCCCGGAAATGGCCCAGACGAACAGGAAGTGGTGGACGCTCGGCGCCGTCTGCGTCGCCACCTTCATGCTGCTGCTCGACATCACGGTGGTGAACACCGCGCTGCCGAAGATCCAGCAGGACCTCGGCGGCAGCTTCTCCGACCTGCAGTGGGTGATCGACGCCTACGCGCTCTCGCTCGCGGCGCTGGTGCTGACCGCGGGCTCGCTCGCCGACCGACTCGGCCGCCGCCGCGTCTTCGTCGCCGGGCTGGCGATCTTCTCCGTCGCGTCGTTGCTCTGCGCGCTCGCCCCCGACCCGACCTTCCTCAACCTCGCCCGCGGTCTGCAGGGCATCGGCGGGGCGATCATGTTCGCGGTCAGCCTGGCGCTGGTCGCCCAGGAGTTCCCCGGCGGCCCCGAGCGGGGCATGGCGATGGGCATCTACGGCGCCTCGATCGGCGTCTCCGTCGCGGTCGGCCCGCTGATCGGCGGCGTCCTCACCGACGGCCTCGGCTGGCAGTCGGTCTTCCTCGTCAACCTGCCGGTCGGGATCGCGACGATCTGCGTCACCTACTGGAAGCTGCGTGAGTCGCGCGACCCGAACGCCTCGCGGATCGACTGGGGCGGCGTCGTCACCTTCTCCGCCTCGCTCCTGGTGCTGGTGCTGGCGCTCGTGCGCGGCAACGCCGAGGGCTGGGGCAGCCCACTGATCGTCTCGCTGCTCGCCGCGGGCGCGCTGCTGATGTGCGCCTTCATCGCGATCGAGCGCCGCGTCGACGAGCCGATGCTCCCCCTCGGCCTCTTCCGCCGCGGCGCCTTCACCGGGGTCCAGTTGGCCGCCTTCGCGGTCTCGGCCTCGATGTTCTCGCTGTTCCTCTACCTCACCCTCTACCTGCAGAACTTCCTCGGCTACTCGGCGGTCGACGCCGGCCTCCGCTACCTGCCGATCACCGTCGGCGCCTTCATCCTCGCGCCGATCTCGGGGATGGCGCTGGCCAAGGTCCAGGCGCGCTACCTGATGGCGGGCGGCCTCGGGCTGACCGGGGTCGGCCTGCTCTTGATGGGCGGGCTCGAAGTGAGCTCCGACTGGACCGCCCTGCTGGCCGGGTTCGTCGTCGCCGGGATCGGCGTCGGCCTGCTGAACCCGGTGGTCGCCGACGTCGCGCTCAGCGTCGTGCCGAAAGAGCGCAGCGGCATGGCGGCCGGGATCAACGACACCTTCCGCCAGGTTGGCGTCGCGGTCGGCGTCGCCGCCTGGGGGGCGATCTTCCTCGGCGTCGGCGCCGACAAGACGCAATCGCTGGCGGGTGGTGCGGTCGACCACGACCAGGCCCGGGAACTGGTCGAAGCGAGCTCCTCGGGGGCGCTCCCCCAGGCCCTCGCGCAGCTCCCGGCGAACGCTCGCGGCACCGTTCGCCAGGCCACCGAACAGGGTTTCATCCACGGCCTGAACGAGATCCTCCTGATCGGCGGGGTCCTCTGCCTGGTCGGCACCGGGTTGGCGCTCTGGCTGGTGCGCGAGCGGGAGATCGACCGCGGCCTCGACCTCGACGCGCCGCTCGAGGCCGAACCGGTACCGGCCGGGAGCTGAGCCGGCCGCGGCCGCCGTCCCCCGCCGACTAGGCTGCCGCGCATGCGGCTGGTCACTTATGACGCGGGCGACGGCGGACGGGCCGGGATGCTGGTCGACGGGCGCGTGGTCGACGCGTGGGCGGCGCTCGGCGAACCGCATCGGGGGAGCCTGCGCGAGCTGATCGCGCACGGGCGGGTCGATGACCTGCGGTCGCGGATCGGGGACACCGGGGCGCCGTCGCATCCGCTCTCGGCGGTGCGCCTGCTGCCGCCGATCCCCGACCCCGACAAGATCATCTGCATCGGGCTCAACTACAAAGAGCACGCGGCCGAGGTCGGGGCCGAGCCGCCGTCCCACCCGGTCGTCTTCGGCAAGTACCGCAACGCGCTCGCCGCCGCCGACGCGACGGTGACGCTGCCCGCCAACAGCACCAAGGTCGACTACGAGGCCGAGGTCGCGTTCGTGATCGGCCGCCGCGCCAAGGACGTCGCCGTCGACGCGGCACTCGACTTCATCGCCGGCTACACCCTCTTCAACGACCTCTCCGCCCGCGACCTGCAGGGCCGCGGGCCGCAGTGGATGCCGGGCAAGATCTTCGACGGCGCGGCGCCCTGCGGCCCGGCGCTGGTCACCCCCGACGAGGCCGGGCCCGCCGACGCGATCGCGATCAGCCTCACGCTGAACGGCGAGACGATGCAGGACTCCACCACCGGCGACCTGATCTTCGGCATCCCCGAGCTGATCGCCGACCTCTCCTCGCTGATGACCCTGGAGCCCGGGGACATCGTCGCCACCGGAACCCCACCCGGCGTCGGGATGGGCCGCGATCCGCGCGTCTGGCTCGGCGACGGCGACGAGGTGGTGGTCAGCTCGCCGACCCTCGGCCGGCTGGCGACGAAGCTCGCCCGCTAGCGCAACTCGTCGCGGACCGGCGGGAGGGTCGCTGACGCGGGCTTGTGGGCCGTGCTGACGAGCGGGCCGCTCATCAGCGAGCTCGCGGTCGACGCGGTCGCGCCCCATTCGATCTTGGTCGGCGTGTAGTTCATGAGCTGCACCCAGGTTTCGTTGCCGAGCTGGCCGTCCCCCGGCAGCCCGTGCGCTTCCTGGAAGGCGCGGACCGCGCGCCGCATCGTCCGGTCGAAGATCCCGTTGACTTCGATTTCCTCGCCGGCGGTGACCAGCCGCTCCTGCGCCCAGACGACCAGGTCG
This sequence comes from uncultured Solirubrobacterales bacterium, assembly GCA_963795675.1. Lineage (GTDB taxonomy): Bacteria > Actinomycetota > Thermoleophilia > Solirubrobacterales > 70-9 > VAYN01. The sequence goes on along the minus strand of CAWCJB010000002.1, from coordinate 13,155 downwards.
CCTTTGGCGCCGATCTTCAGCAGCGGGTATTCGACCTCCGCGTCGACCGCGGGCAGCATCCGGTTGCCGGCCTTCGACCCGATCGCCCCCCACTCCGGCACCGTCGTCTCCTGCCAATCCCACCAGCTCGGCACCGTCCCGTAGGTCGCCGAGTAGCGGCGGAAGCGGCGCAGCGGCACCCGCCCCGGCGCTTCGTAGGTCTGCCCGATCGGGAAGATCGGCCGCCCCCACACCCGGTTGTAGAGGTAGGAGTGGGCGAAGACCGCGCCGACCGAGGTTCCGATCGCCTTCCAGTACATCTGCGGCTGGTTGACCGTCGCCCCGCCCGGCCCGAGGAAGACCGAGTAGGGAAAGGCCGGGTGGTAGTCCACATAAGGGAAGCCGGCGAGGGAGAGCGGGTAGTTGGCGCCGACCGCGGCGCGCAGGCGGGAGAGGTAGAGGTCGGCGGCGGCATATTTGCCTTCGTACTCGGCCTCGGCGTCGATCACCAGGCAGTCGGCGCCGTCGGCGACCGCCTCGGCACCGATCTTCGCCTCGGCCGCGGGCGCGTCGCCGTAGACGAACTGCCAGGCGCAGACCTTGAGCCCGCCGTGGTGCAGTTCGGCGACCAGGGTCGGGTTGAACTGGTCCCAGGTGGTGGTGCCGTCGCCTGCCTTCACGTAGACGGTGCCGATCTGGTGGCGGTGCGCGGTGGCGAGGATCGCCGGGACGCGGCCGCCCTGGGATTGGTCGACGTACCAGATCCACATGCCCTGCCGGAGGAACGGCGAGTGCTTGCCGATCGCCGGATTTTCGAACTGCCCGGCGCCACCGGTTTCGGCCGCCGCAGGGACGGGGAGCACGAGCAGGACGAGAGCGGCGAGCACGCAGACAGCGGCGCGATCTCCGCTGGACCGGCTATCGGGATTGGCGGTAAGACCCTGTCCCAAAACCCGCGTGTGCGACTGGCGAGTGCCGGACCGAGCGGGGGTAGGACGCAGGGAGGCCGAATGGCAGCGCCATTTGGCCGACCGAGGACGACGCCCCGCGAAGTGTGTCCGGCGCCGCCAGGCGTGCGCGGGGGTTTTGGGACAGGGTCTAGGCCTCACTGCTCCTCGGAACACGGTCGAAGCGGCTTAAGATCACACCCTCCTACCCGGCAGCCCCCCGTGCCCCACCACCGCGTCAACCGCAACATCCCGTGCGCCCTCGGCGCGCTCCTCCTCGTCGCGGCGTCGCTGCTGGCGATCGCCCCGACGGCCCGTGCGGCACGCCGGCCGCGGATCGCGGCGGCGACGGTCTTCCAGTCGGGTCGCGACCTCGTCCTCACGGTGCGGACGGCAAAGCCGGTCGCGCTGGCCAAGCTCCAGCCGCGCCCGGACACGCGCCGCGCCTCCGCGGCGTACCTCTGCTTCGGCTTCGCCACGACGGAAGGGGCCGGCGCCTCGGGACCAGCCGCCGGCGCGGCGCCCGAAACCCGCCTCTGCCTCGGCGGCCCGAAGGCCCGTACGCGCGCCGGGCTGGTCACCGTCGACGCGGCCGAACGACCCCTCACCCGCGGCGCCGTCCGGGTGCAGGTGAAGCGACCGAGCCCGGAGAAGCTCGTGCTCTCCGTCATCGCCGGGCCGACGCACCCGACCGGGCTCCGCCCCGGCCACTACGCCTGGCGCGTGCTCGCGAGCGCCGGCGGTTGCGAAGTCCGCCGTCGCTGCGCGGTCGCCTATCCGCCGACCGGCGCGAGTCCTTTTCGACTCCGCCCGGTCCGCGCCGTCGGCTGCACCGGCGGGAGCGCCGAACTGGTCAGCGACGCCTCGACGGACCGCAAGGTCGTCGCCCTCACCTTCGACGACGGCCCGAGCGAATACACCGAACGGTTCCTCGCCGTGCTGCGCGAAAAGGACGTCCCGGCAACCTTCTTCGAGGTCGGCCAGGAGATGCCCGGCCGCGCATCAGCGATGCGCCAGATCCTTGCCGAAGGCGACGAGATCGGCGATCACACGATGAACCACGTCGAATACCCGGGCTACGGCCAGATCGCAGGAGCCGCCGCACGCATCGAGCAGTACACCGGCTTCAAGCCGTGTCTCTTCCGGCCTCCCGGCGGCGCCGTGAACTCGAGCGTGATCGGGACGGCGGGCGCGCTGGGGATGAAGACGATCACCTGGGACGTCGACCCGCGCGACTGGTCGCTACCGGGCACCTCGGAGATCTATTCGAACATCGTCGGCAACACCCGGCCCGGATCGATCGTGCTGATGCACGACGGCGGCGGCCCCCGCGACGAGACCCTTGCCGCGCTCCCCCAGATCATCGACACCCTGAGGGGCGAGGGCTACAGCTTCGAGACCGTCAGCGAGCTGCTCGGCGACAAGCTGCTCTACCGGCCCTACGGCTGAAGAAACTCATCCAAACGGGGTTCCGCCTCGTAGTGCTGACCGTGAAGATCGCGATCGTCGGCACCGGAATCAGCGGCCTCGTCGCCGCCCACCACCTCCATCGTCACCACGAGATCACCGTCTACGAGGCGGCGACGCGGATCGGCGGCCACACCCACACGGTCCGGGTAGCCGAGCCGGGCGCCCCCGCTGAGATTCCGATCGACACCGGCTTCATCGTCTTCAACGACCGCAACTACCCGAACTTCGAGGCGCTGCTCGGCGAACTCGGCGTCGCCTCTCAGCCTTCCCACATGAGCTTCTCGGTCAGTGATGGTCGCGGCCGGTTCGAGTTCTCCGGCACCCCCTGGGGCCTCTTCGCCCGGCCGGCGCATCTCCTCTCCCCGGCCTTCATCCGCATGCTGCGCGACTGGCGCCGCTTCAACCGCCTCGCCCCCGGGCTGATCGGGATGAACGGGACGGCGCCCTCGCTCGGCGCCTGGCTCGAGCGCGAAGGTTTCTCCCGTCACTTCATCGACCGCCTGATCGTCCCCCAGGCCGCCGCCGTCTGGTCCGCCGATCCGGGCCAGATGTGGGCATTCCCGGCGAGCTTCATGGCCGAGTTCTTCGACAACCACGGCATGTACAGCCTCCGCGACCGGCCGCACTGGCGCACGGTCGAGGGCGGCTCGCGCACCTACGTCGAGGCGATCGTCGTCCCCTGGCGCGACCACGTCCGCACCGCCGCCCCGGTCCGCCGGATCGAACGCCGCCCCGACGAGGTCCGGATCGAGGCCGACGGCTGCGAGACCGAGAGCTTCGACCGCGTCGTCATCGCCGCCCACTCCGACCAGGCGCTGGCGATGCTCGCCGACCCGAGCGCCGCCGAGCGCGAAGTCCTCGGCGCGATCCCGTACCAGCGCAACGAGGCGGTGCTTCATACCGACGCCGCGCTGATGCCGCGCCGCCGCGCCGCCTGGTCGAGCTGGAACTTCCACCTCGCCGACCCGGCGCCCGCGCGGACCACGGTCACCTACTGGATGAACCATCTGCAGCGGCTGCGGACGCGTCAGCAGTACTTCCTCAGCCTGAACCGGGAGGAGGCGATCGACCCGGCGAAGGTCCTGCGCCGCTTCACCTACGACCACCCGGTCTACACCGCCGCCGGGGTCGCCGCCCAGCACCGCCGCGCCGAGGTCAGCGGCGTGCGCCGCACCCACTACTGCGGCGCCTGGTGGGGCTGGGGCTTCCACGAGGACGGCGTGGTCAGCGGGCTGCGGGTGTGCGAGGAGGTGGGGGCGCCGGGCGCGGTCGGCGGCGCGATGCGGACGGCCCCGCCCGCCGAGATCGGGGTCGCGGCGGCCCTCGGCGTTGCCGACCCGCCCGAGGAGGCGCTTGCGGCGTGACCGAGTCGGCCGTCTACGAGGGCTGGGTCCGGCACCGCCGGATGGAGCCGGTCGAGCACTCCTTCCGTTACCGCTTCTTCCTCGCCTACCTCGACCTCGCCGAGCTGCCCGAGGTCCTCGATCCCTTCCCGCTCTACTCGGCCCGCCGCTGCGCCCCCGCCCGCTTCCGCCGCTCCGACTACCTCGGCGACCCGGCCCGGCCGCTCGACCAGTGCGTGCGCGACACCGTCGCCGCCGCCGGCGCGCCGCCCCCGACCGGCCCGGTCCGCCTGCTCACCGGCCTCCGCTACCTCGGCCACAGCTTCAACCCCGTCAGCTTCTACTACTGCTTCGACCCCACCGGTCGGCGGGTCGAGGCTGTCGTCGCCGAGGTCGAGAACATACCCTGGGGGGAGCGACACGCCTACGTACTTGAACGGGGAGATCGGGAAGGCACCGTGTTGTCGGAAGAGCTGGAGAAGAACCACCACGTCTCGCCCTTGATGGGGATGGATCAGACGTACTCCTTCCGCGCGGGCACCCCCGGTGAGCGCCTCCAGGTCCACATCGAGTCGCGGCCCCGTGAAGCGGGCGCTTCGGCCGGCTCACCTACGGCGAAGACCTTCGACGCGACCCTTTCCCTCCGCCGCCGCGAGCTCTCCCGCCCGCTGATGCTCGGCCTGCTCGCCCGCTACCCGGCCAACTCGCTGCAGACCGTCGCCAAGATCTACGCCCAGGCGGCCCGCCTGAAGCTGAAGGGCGCCCGCTACTACCCCCACCCCGAGGGGGCCGAGGTGGCGCGGTGAAAGACGCGGTGGCGCGCGCCGCCGTCGGCGCGGTGCTGTCGCGGACCCGCGGCGGCCAGATCGAGATCGTCGAGGACGGGCGCAGTCGCACCTACGGTGAGACCGGGACCGACCTCCACGCCACCGTCCGCATCAACGACCCGGCCGCCTGGCGTGGCCCGCTGCACGGCTCGGTCGGGCTCGGCGAGGGCTACGTCGCCGGCCTCTGGGAGACCGACGACCTCGTCTCCCTGATCCAGATCGGCGCCCGCAGCCTCGCCGACCAGCACCGCGGCCTCAGCGCCGGCGTCGCCAGGACGCGCAGCGCCCTGCACCGCCTCCGCGGCCTCGTCCCCGAGAACACCCGCGGCGGCGCCCGCCAGAACATCAGCGCCCACTACGACCTCGGCAACGACCTCTTCGCCAGCTTCCTCGACCCGACGATGATGTACTCCTGCGCCTACTTCCCGCGCGAGGGCGCCGATCTCGAGGAGGCCCAGCTGGCGAAGCTCGACCGCATCTGCGAGCGCCTCCAGCTCGGCCCCGACACCCACCTGCTGGAGATCGGCAGCGGCTGGGGCGGGATGGCGATCCACGCGGCGCGCACCACCGGCTGCCGGGTGACGACGACGACGATCTCCCGCGCCCAGCACGACCTGGCGACAGAGCGGGTGCGCGCGGCCGGCCTCGAGGACCAGATCACGATCCTGCTCGAGGACTACCGCGACCTGAAGGGAACCTACGACCGGCTGGTCTCGGTCGAGATGATCGAGGCGGTCGGCTGGCAGTACTTCGACGCCTACTTCAAGACCTGCGACCGGCTGCTCACCGAGGACGGCCTCTTCCTGCTCCAGGCGATCACCATCGACGACCGCCTCTTCGAGGTGGAGAAGGCGTCGCGGAGCTTCGCCAACACCCACATCTTCCCCGGCGGCTGCCTGCCCTCGATGCAGCGGATCGCCGACTCCGTCGCCGCGGTCACCGAGCTGCGCCAGGTCTGGCTCGACGACATCACCGCGCATTACCCGCCGACCCTGGCGAGCTGGCGCGAGCGCTTCTTCGAGGCCTGGGACAGGCTCCGCCACCACGGTTACGACGAGCGCTTCCGCCGGCTCTGGGACTTCTACCTGTCCTCCTCGGAGGCGGGCTTCCGCGAGCGCCGGATCGGCGACGTCCAGGTCCTCTTCGCGAAACCGCACTGGCGATGAGCATCGACGCGGCCGGCGACGGCGGCCGGTTCGCGGGCGCGGGGCGTGACGGCGCAGAGCGCGAGCCGCTGCTGCTGGTCCACGGGCTCGGCGCCAGTGCCTCGGTCTGGGACCCGGTGGTGCCCCTGCTGGCCCGCGAGCGCGAGGTGATCGCGCTCGACCTCCCCGGCTTCGGCGCCGCGCCCTCGCTGCCGCCGGAGGTCGAGCCGACCGCGGCGGCGCTGGCCGGCGCCCTCCGCGACCAGCTCGCCGCCCGCGGCATCGACGGCTTCCACGTCGCCGGCAACAGCCTCGGCGCCTGGGTCGGGCTCGAACTCGGCCGCCAGGGCGCCGCCCGCTCGGTCACCTGCCTCTCCCCTGCCGGCCTCTGGCGCAAGCCGCTCGGCCCGGCCAAAGGGACCTCGCGGATCTGGGCGCGACGGCTGCGCCCGCTCGTCCCGCTCGCCCTCCGGATCGCGCCGCTGCGCCGCCGCGCCCTGCGCACCTTCGCCGCGCGCCCCGAGAACATCCCGCCCGCCGCCGGCCGTGAGCTGGTCCTCGGCTGGATCGACGCCGACGGCTACGACGGCGCCAACAAGGCGATGCGCGAGCACCTCTTCGAACCGGCCGGCTACCCGCCCGAGGTCCCGGTGACGATCGCCTGGGCCGAGCAGGACCAGCTGGTCGGCCCACCTCGCGAGGAGCGCCGTCCGGCGGGCGCCCGCTTCCTCGTCCTGCCCGGCGTCGGCCACACGCCGATGTGGGACGACCCCGAGCTGGTCGCCCGGACGATCCTCGACGGCACCACCTGGGTAGGTTCAGAGGAGACCGTCACCAGCGAAGGAGGAGCAGCTTGATCGTCGAGAGGACCGAAAACCCGCAGTGGCTTTCGAACGCCTACCTGGTCGCCGACCCGGAGCGCGGCACCGGCGTCCTGATCGACGGCAACGAAGACCTCGATCCGCTGATCGATAAGGCCGAGGCGAGCGGGATCGAGATCACCCACTACCTCGTCACCCACCCGCACGTCGACCACGTCGCCGGGATCGCCGCGGCTCGCGAGCGGCTTGGCGGGCCGCCGCTCGTCGCCCACGAGGCGACCGCGGCCGAGCTCGACGAAGAGGTCGCCGTGATCATGGGCGACGGCGACAAGCTCGACGCCGGCGGGCTCGAGATCGAGGCGCTATTCACCCCCGGGCACGCTCCCGGCCACCTCGCCTTCCTGATCGACGGCACCGACGTCTTCACCGCCGACGTCCTCTTCAAGGGCACCGTCGGCGGCTGCGCCTCGCCCGGCGCGGCGGGCTTCGAGGCCCTCAAAGCCTCGGTGATGCGGCTGATGGAGCTGCCGCCGGAGACCCGCGTCCATCCCGGCCACAAAGAGCCGACCACGATCGCCGAGCAGGAGGCCGAGAACCCCTTCGTGCGGATCTGGCGCGGCATCGACGCGACCGGCGATGAGCAGGTCACGGTCTGGGACCGGCCGGCGACGATGAAGCTCTGGGCGCCCGACTACGACGGCGGCAACAAGGCCTGGATCGTCTTCGGCGACTCCGGCGAAGGGACGATCGTCGGCGGCTCCCAGGTCGTCCGCGGCTAGTTCCCTGGGGCGCCCGATGTTGATGGGCCGAAAACCCGTCAGATAGTCCGGTTTTCGGCCCACCAACATCGTCGGGCACGACAATGGTGCGATGGCGGAGCCGCGGTGGTGGTCGATGCGGCCGGCGCAGAACCTGAAGCCGGCGACTTATCGCTGCCCGTTCTGCGGCAAGCACCTGGCATCGATGTCGGAGCACGTGCTGATCGCGCCGGAGGACGACCGCTCGAAGCGGCGCCACGCCCACATGGAGTGCGTCCGCAAGGCGCGCCAGGCGGGGAACCTCCCGACGCGGGACGAGTGGCTCGAGGCCGAACGCGGCCCACGGCCGAGCCTCGGCGAGCGCTTACGGCGGCTGCTGCGGGGTAAGGGGTCGGAGGAATGAAGCCGGCCGTCGCCACCGTCCTGTCCGTGCTTGCCCTCGCCGCCCTCGTCGCGACCTCTGCCGGTGCGGCGGCGAACCCGGTGCTCGGGGCGAAGTCCTTTGCGGCGCCGTACGGCGAAGGATTCGGGACCGCGGAACCGAGCACGATCTTCAACGGCGGCGATCCGAGCGGCCAGGTCACCAAGATCCATTGGAGCGGCTGGGGCAACCCGACCGCGATCGGCTACGGACTGAACCCGATCTTCAAGCCGAGCGGCGGGTACTACCGCAAGCCGGCGAAGATCGAGCTCCGTGCCACCGGGCTCGGCAAGTGCGGCTCCCATCGCGCCTACACGAAGCTCGAAGCGCGCCTGCCGAAGCACCCGGGCGGGAAGCTCGGCAAGTGGTTCTCCTGGTCCGGGGCGAAGACGATCTGCAAGCCGCCCTACTGAGTCGGCTGCGCGCCCCCGTGTGCCGCGATCACCCGGGCCGCCCATCGGCGCGCCCGCGCAGGGACGAAGCGACCGAGCAGGCCGCGGTGGTCGGCGACCCAGCGGTAGGCGCGTTCGGTGGCCTGCGGGAAGCAGGCGATGAGCGATGCCGGGATGCGACCGCCGGGGAGAACCCGCAAGGCGGGCGCGAGGGCGGCGCCGGCGGAGGTGCGCGCGCCTTTGGCGTCGACCAGGTGCCAGGAAGCGTCGCGCTCGTCCCCCGTCAAATCGGCGAGGAGGCGATCGGCCTCCGGAGTTCCCAGGGGGAGCGGGTGGAGCGCCCCTTGGCGGTCCCACGACAGGAGCAGCGCCAGACACCACTTGCAGAAGCCGCAGTCGGAGTCGTAGATGACGATGGCCATGAGTCGAGGGTAGGGCGCTCCGCGAGACCACTCAAAGAGGTCCGGGGAATATTTCGGGTCTCCAGCGACCGAAATACGCCTCGCGTCCTGGCTGACTTGCATCAGTTATTAGTCGCTGCTAAGTTGTTCTTAGTCGCCGCTACTAACTATGGAAGGACCGTCGTCGATGGAAACGCAAGCGCAAGAGAAAGGGAGGCTTTGGACGCTGATCCTGGTCTCCGTGGGGCTGTTCATGGTCGTGCTCGACAACCTCGTCGTGAACGTCGCCCTCCCCTCGATCCACAACGACTTCGGGGCCTCGGTGCAGGCGCTGGAGTGGACCGTCAACGCTTATGTCCTCGCCTACGGGGTCATGCTGCTGACCGGCGCCGCGCTCGGTGACCGGTTCGGCCGCCGGCGCATGTTCGTCGCCGGCATCTCGCTCTTCACCGCCGCCTCGGCGGCTGCCGCGCTCGCCCCGAGCGCGGACCTCCTGATCGTGGCCCGGGCCATCCAGGGCATCGGCGCGGCGATCGTCACCCCCCTCACCCTGACCCTCATCGCGGGCGCCTTCCCGCCCGAAAAACGCGGCATCGCGCTCGGCGTCTGGTCCGGCATCAGCGGCGTCGCCGTCGCCCTCGGCCCGCTCGTCGGCGGCGCCGTGATCGAGCTCGCCGACTGGCACTGGATCTTCTGGATCAACGTCCCGATCGGCCTCCTGCTCGCCCCGCTCGCCGCGCGCAAACTGGATGAGAGCTACGGCCCCAAAGCCGCGCTCGACCTGCCCGGCCTCGGCCTCGCCTCGACCGGCCTCTTCGGCCTCGTCTACGGCCTGGTCCGCGCCCAGACGATCGGCTGGACCGCCCCCGAGGTGCTGATCAGCATCGGTGCCGGCGTCGTCCTGCTCGCCGCCTTCGTCCGCCAGGAGCTGCGGACCGAGTCGCCGATGCTCCCCATGCAGTTCTTCGCCAAGCGCAGCTTCGCCGTCACCAACGTGGTCTCGATGGCGATGTACTTCGGCATGTTCGGCTCGATCTTCTTCCTCAGCCAGTTCATGCAGAACGTGCTCGGCAACTCGCCGCTTCAGGCCGGTCTGAAGCTGCTGGTCTGGACCGGCGCGACGATGATCGTCGCGCCGCTTGCCGGCATCTTCAGCGAAAAATTCGGCCCCCGCTGGTTCATGGTGAGCGGCGTCTCGCTGCAGGCGATCGCGCTCGCTTGGCTCGCCTCCGAGGCCTCGACGACGATGAGCTACGGCGAGATGATCATCCCGTTCGTCCTCGCCGGCTCCGGTATGGCGCTGGTCTTCGCCCCCTCGGCGAGCGCCATCCTCAACTCGGTCCGCGTCGACCAGGCAGGCCAGGCCTCAGGCGCCACCAACGCGATCCGCGAGCTCGGCGGCACCTTCGGCATCGCCGTCCTCGCCACCGTGTTCAGCGGCGCCGGCGCCTACACCACGCCGCAGGCGTTCGTCGACGGGCTGGTGCCCGCCCTCTGGGTCGGCGTCGCGGTGCTCACGTTCGGCGCTCTGGTCGCGGCGGTGCTGCCGTTCGGCGGCAAAGCCACCGTGAAAGAGGATGAGGAATACGCCGAACTCCACCATCCCCTCCCCGCCGCGAACTAGGATCGAATGATCGCGGCGACCACGAAAACCGAGCCTCGCAGGCGCGTCCCGGCAGCCGAGCGCCGGGACGCGCTGATCGAGGCCGCCGTGCACCACTTCGCGCACGGCGGGCTGCAGGGGACGAAGGTGTCGGCGATCGCCGCCGAGGTCGGCGTCGCCCAGCCCTACGTCTTCTCCCTCTTCCCGACCAAGCGCGACCTCTTCCTCGCCGCCGTCGAGCGCTGCTTCGAGAAGATCGGAGCGTTCTTCGAAGCCGTGGGCAAGGAGTACGACAGCAAAGGGCCGGCCGAGCCCGACGAAGACAAGCTGAAGGCGATCGGCCACGCCTACACGGGGGCGATCGCCGACAACCCGCACATCCTGCTCCTGCAGCTCCAGGCCTACGCGGCCTGCGGCGACGACCCCGGGATTCAGGTCGCGGTGCGGAACAACTACGCCCGGCTGGTCGACCTCTGCCGCAGGCTCAGCGAGGTCGACGACGAACGGCTCGACCAGTTCTTCCAGATGGGGATGTGGTGCAACGTCGCCGCCGCACTCGGCATCGAGGACTTCTCGACCGAGTCGGGCTGGGTCGAGAAGTCACTCGCCGAGTGAGGTTGATGGGCCGAAAACTCCAGTCATGGTGGAGTTTTCGGCCCATCAACCTCTAGACCGGGAGGGGCTCGCGCTCTGCCACCAGGCCGCGGGCGCGTAGCACCGGCATCAGGCCCTCGCCCACCCGGTAGGCCTCCTCCAGGTGGGGATAGCCGGAGAGGATGAACTCGTCGATACCGAGGTCGTGGTACCCGGCGATCCGGTCGGCGACTTCCTCGTGCGAACCGACCAGCGCGGTACCGGCGCCGCCGCGGACCAGGCCGATCCCGGCCCAGAGGTTGGGCGCCACCTCGAGGTGGTCGGTCCTCCCTCCGTGCAGTTCGGTCATCCGCCGCTGGCCCTCCGATTCGGAGACCGCCTGGATCGACTGCGCCCTGGCGATCTGCTCGTCGGAGAGGCCGGCGAGCATCCGCTCGGCGACCGCCCAGGCCTCCTCGGCGGTGTCACGGGTGATCACGTGGAGGCGGATGCCGAAGCCGAGTTCGCGGCCCTCGCGGTCGGCGGCCTCGCGGACCGCGTCGAGCTTCGCCGCCACCGCGGCGGGCGGCTCGCCCCAGGTGAGGAAGACGTCCGCGCGCCGGGCGGCCACCTCGATCGCCGCCGCCGAGGACCCACCGAGGTAGACGGCCGGCCAGGCGGGCGGGTCGAGCAGCCGGGCGCCCTCGATCTCGTACCACTCGCCGGAGAAGTCGACCTCCTCGCCGCTCCAGAGCTCGCGCACGATCGCCAGGAACTCGTCGGCGCGCGCGTAGCGGGAGTCCTTGCCGATCGTGTCGCCGTAGCGGCGCTGCTCGACCTGATCGCCGCCGACCACCACGTTCAAGAGGAGCCGATCGCCGGAGACGCGTTGGTAGGTCGCCGCCGCCTGCGCAGCCAGGGTCGGGGACTGCAGGCCCGGGCGGAACGCCACCAGGTACCTGAAGTCGCGGGTGTGCTGGGTAAGGGCGGCGGTGATCACCCAGGCCTCCTCGCACCAGGAGCTGGTCGGGGTCAGCGCCGCCTCGAAGCCCATCGCCTCAGCGGCGCGGGCGACCTGCGACATGTAGGCGAGGTCGCCCTTGCGCGCGTTCGTCGCCGCATCGTCGATCCGCGCTCCGTGCGCCCCGACCGCGTTGCCGAGGCTGAGGTCGGTGTGGGAGTCGCCGTTGGTCGGCAGGAACCAGTGCAGGCGGACGGGCATCGTGCGCTCCTCTCAGGCGGCAGCGGGGGTGCCGAGGCGCTCGCGCCGCGTCCTCCCGCCGGGGTGGGTGTCCGGCAGCCGCGCCTCGTGCGCGCCGTCGGCGAGCTTCTCGCGCAGCGTCCCGGGCGCGTACTCGCTCTGCATCAGGCCGCGCCGCTGCAGTTCCGGAGCCGCGCCGTCGATGAAGTCGGCGAAGGAGCCCGGGGTCACGTAGTAGGGAATGTTGATGCCGCCGACGCCGGCGTCGGCCCACTCCTGGAGCCGGTCGGCGATCTGCTCTGGGGTGCCGACGACGCGGTTGATCGAGCGGTAGGCGAGCAGGTCGCCGAAGGTCGCGGTCTTGTCGGGGGCGGCCTCGAGGATGCCTTTGACGATCCCCTGGGTGTTGTACTGCTCGACCTCGCCGACCGGGGCGTCGAGGTCGATGTCGGCGAGGTCGACGCCCATCGCGCCGCCCATGTGCGCGGCGTAGCCGCGCGCGCTGGCGCCCTGGTCGTACTCCGCGGCCTTCGCCTGGGCCTCGGCCTCGGTACCGCCGACGATGAACGACATCCCCTGGAAGAAGACGATGTCCTCGGGGTCGCGGCCGACCGCGGCGGCGCGGCCGCGGATGTCATCGATCGTCTGCCGGGCCCCGGCGGGCGTGCGGCTGATGATGAAGATCGCCTCCGCGTTGCGGGCGGCGAAGTCCCGCCCCCACTCCGAGGTCCCGGCCTGGAACAGCACCGGGGCGCGCTGCGGCGAAGGCTCGGCGAGGTGCGGCCCGGGGACGTCCGGGTAGAACTCGCCGCGGTGGTCGATGTCGTGGATCTTCGCCGGGTCGGCGTAGATGCCGTTCTCGACGTCGCGGATCACCGCGTCGTCCTCCCAGCTCCCCTCGAGCAGCTTGTAGACGACCTGCATGTACTCCTCGGCGCGCCGGTAGCGGTCCTCGTGCGAGGGCAGGCCACCGTAGCCGAGGTTGCGCGCCGCGTCGGGCAGGTAGGAGGTGACGATGTTCCAACCGACCCGGCCCTTGGTCAGGTGGTCGAGGGTGGAGAGCCGGCGGGCGAAGTTGAACGGCTGCTCCTGGAGCACCGACTGGGTGAAGGCGAAGCCGAGGTTCTCGGTCGCCGCCGCCATCGCCGGGATCAGCAGCGAGGGGTCGTTGACCGGCGTCTGCAGGCCCTCTTCGACGGCCGCGTCGCGGCTGCCCCCGTAGGCGGCGTAGGTGCCGACGACATCGGCCAGGAACAGCGCGTCGAACTTGCCCC
>CAWCJB010000001.1:0-64219 GCA_963795675.1 uncultured Solirubrobacterales bacterium | reverse complement strand
TGGCCCAGCGAATCCCCAGAGACGAATCGCTGAGTCGCGTCCATGGCGTCGGGGCCCTGTTCTCGGCCGCCTACGGCAACGTCGGCTCATCGATCTACTACGCCCTCGGCGTCACCGCCGCGTTCGCCCTCGGGCTGACGCCGATCGCCTTCGTCATCTCCGGGCTGATCTTCGCCGCCACCGCCGCCACCTACGCCGAGGCGACCGTGATGTTCCCCGAGGCGGGCGGCTCCTCCAGCTTCGCCCGCCACGCCTTCAACGAGTTCGTCAGCTTCGTCGCCGCCTGGGGACAGATGCTCAACTACACGATCACGGTCGCGATCTCGGCCTTCTTCGTGCCCCATTACCTGGCCGTCTTCTGGCCCTGGCTCGGCGAAAGCCCGGGCGACGTGATCGGCGGCGCCGCCCTCGTGATCGGCCTCGCCGCGCTCAACATCCGCGGCACCGAGGAGTCGGCGAAACTGAACCTGATCCTCGCCGTCGCCGACCTCGCCACCCAGATCGTCCTGGTCGGGATCGGCCTCGTGCTGGTGTTCAGCCCGCACGTCCTGATCGACAACATCCACCTCGGGGTCGCCCCGACCTGGAGCGACTTCGCCCTCGGGATCGCGGTCGGGATGATCGCCTACACCGGGATCGAGACGATCTCCAACATGGCCGAGGAGGCCAAGGACGCGGCGCGGACGATCCCCAAGAGCGTCGGCTACGTCGTCGCCGCGGTGCTCGGCCTCTACCTGCTGATCCCGATCGTCGCCCTCTCGGCGATGCCGGTCGTCCACGACGCGGTCGGCAACGGCTACCACACGCAGCTCGGCACGAAGTATGCCGACGACCCGATCCTCGGCATCGTCGAGAACCTCGGCCTCGCCCACGGCCCGACCGAAGTGCTGCGCTATTACGTCGGCGTCCTCGCCGCGGTGATCCTGCTGATCGCCACCAACGCCGGGCTGATCGGCGTCTCCCGTCTCACCTACTCGATGGGCCAGCACCGCCAGCTGCCCGAGGGCCTGCGCCAGGTCCACCCGAAGTACCGCACCCCCTACATCGCGATCTTGATCTTCGCCGGGATCGCGATCCTCACCCTGATCCCGGGCAAGACCAACTTCCTGGCGACGCTCTACTCGTTCGGCGCGATGCTCTCGTTCACGATCGCCCACGTCGCGGTGATCAAGCTGCGGCACAAATACCCCGACCAGGAGCGGACCTGGAAGCCGCCGCTGAACCTGCGCGCCTTCGGCTTCGAGGTGCCGCTGACCGCGGTGCTCGGCGGGCTCGGCACCTTCGGCGCCTGGATCGTGGTGATGGCGCTGAACCCCTCGACCCTGTTCGTCGGCACCGGCTGGATGATCCTCGGGATCGCCGTCTACGTCCTCTACCGCCGCAACCAGGGGCTGCCGCTGACCCGCACGGTGAAGGTGGTGACGCCGGAACCGCTGGGGGTCGAGGAGGTCGAGTACCGCTCGGTCCTGGTCGGCTTCGAGGACGACGAAGCGTTCTCCCCGGAGATGGTCGCGACCGCGGTCAAACTCGCCTCCAAACGGCGCCGCGGGATCCACGTCCACTCGATGATGACCGTGCCCACCAACCTGCCGCTAGACGCCGAGCTGCCCGAGGCCGAAGCCGAGGCCGGGCGCCGGGTCGAGGAGGCGAAGCTGATCGGCGGGGCGCGGGTGACCGGCCACGTCGCCCGGGTGCGGCCCGGCCAGGCGGGCTACTCGGTCGCCGAGGAGGCGGCCGAGATCTAGGCGGCGGCGATCGTCATCGGCCTCCGCTACCGCAACGGCGTGCCGCAGTACGACAAGACCCTGCAGACGGTCCTCGGCGAGCGTCCCTGCCGGGTGATCGTCGTCTCCGAGCCGCGCGACAAAGCGCCGCCGATCCCCGGCGCGGCCCTCGTCGAGGTGACGCCTTGAACCGCGACCGCGCCTACCACGGGGCGATCCGCGGCTTCTCCCTGGTCTTCGTCGTGCTCGGCCTGCTGCTGATCGTCGTCACCCTCGCCAACGGCGGCGGCCCCGCCTCGATCGGCTTCCTGATGGGGATCCTCTTCACCGCGGTCGGCATCGGCCGCTTCTGGATCGCCGGCAAGCAAGGCCGATGAAGGTCCCGAACGCCGCCCGCAAGGGCAAACTGCGCCGTGGCCTCGGCGTCCCCTGGCTCTTCGCCGCCGCCTACTCGGCGGTCGGCTTCTCGATCTACTTCGCGCTCGGCGTGGTCGCCGAGCGCGGCCTCGGGCTGACCCCGCTGATCTTCCTCGTCGCCGGCCTGCTTTTCGGGCTGACGACGCTCTCCTACGTCGAGGGCTCGGCGATGTTCCGCGAGCGCGGCGGCTCCTCCAGCTTCGCCCGCCACGCCTTCAACGAGCTGGTCAGCTTCATCGCCGGCTGGGCGATCCTGCTCGACTACCTGATCGTGATCGCCCTGGCGGCGATCTCGCTGCCGCACTACCTGGTGCCGATCTGGAGCGGCTTCGACGACAAGGGCTCGGAACTCCTCTTCGCCGCCGCGGTGATCGCGGGCGCCTGCCTGCTCAACATCATGAACGTGACCGGGCGGGGGCGGCAGCGCTCGCTCGCCTTCATCGCGCTCGCCGATCTGGCCCTGCAGCTGACGGTGATCGTGGTCGGCGTCATCGTCGTCATGCACCCCGACCGGCTCACCGACCAGATCCACCTCTTCAGCAGCCCGAACCTGCGCGACATCATCTACGCGGCGGTGGTGGCGATGCTCGCCTACGCCGGGATCGAGGCCGCCTCCGACCTCGCCCCGGACATCGCAGTCAGCCGCCGCGACCTGAAGCGGATCGCCAGCCTCGGGGCGATCGCGGTGCCGCTGGTCTACGCCGGGATGGCGGCGATCGCGCTGATGGCGGTCCCCGTGGTCGCCGGCCCGCACGGCCCCGAAACGGCGCTCGGCGGCCAGTACATCCAGGACCCGGTGCTGGGGGTCGTCTCCGCCTTCCACCCGCACTGGCTGGCCGAGATCATGCGCTGGGTGGTCGCCCTGGTCGCCGCGCCGGTCCTCTTCTGGGCGGCGACCACCTCGATGCTCGGCGTCTCCCGCCACACCTACACGCTGGCGATCAACCGCCAGATCCCCAGCTGGCTGGGCAAATTGGAGAAGAAGCGGGCGACGCCCTACGTGGCGATCTCGATCTGCGGGCTGATCGCCCTCGGGCTCGTCGCGATGACCCAGAACATCAAGGTGCTGGCCGGCCTCTACGCCTTCGGGGCGACGCTGGCGATCACGATCGCCCACCTCTCGATCATCCGCCTGCGGATCACGATGCCGGACAAGCTGCGGCCCTTCCGCATCCCCTGGGGGATGGCCTGGGGACCGGCCACGCTGCCGATCCCGGCGATCATCGCGGCCCTCGCCAGCGGCCTCGCCTTCCTCAGCGTGCTCGCCTTCCACTCGACCGCCCGCTGGGTCGGGATCGGCTGGATGGCCTTCGGCCTCACCTTCTACGTCATCTACCGCAAGTACGTCGAGGGGACCTCGCTGACCAAGCGGGTCCAGGTCGGCGAGGCGGCGCTGACCAAGCAGATCCCGGAGGTCGAGTTCTCGAACCTGCTGGTGCCGGTCTTCGGCACCAAGCTCGACGACGACATCGTCGCCACCGCCGGGCGCCTCGCCGCCGCCGAGCAGGAGGAGGGCGCGACGAGGGCGAGTCCCACCTCGAGCTCGTCTACGTGATCGAGGTGCCGCTGAGCCTGCCGCTCGACGCCGAGCTGCCGCCGGAGCGCGAGGCGCAGGCGCGCCGGGCGCTCGACCGGGCGCGCGAGGTGGGGGAGGAGTACGAGGACGTCGAGGTGTCGACCGAGGTGATCCGGGCGCGGAAAACCGGCGCCGGGATCGTCGAAGCGGCCCGCCGCGCCAACTCGGAAGCGATCGTGATCGGCGCCGAGCCGCCGACCAAGATCCGCGGCGGCGGCAGGTTCGGCGGGATCGGCGCGGCGAAGCCCGCCGAGATCGGCGCGGCGACCGAGTACGTGTTGAAAAAAGCACCATGCCGGGTGCTCCTGACCGCGCCCCCGGAGCCCGAATCGGCAGCTGTGATGCCGCCGGCCGGGACGGGGCCCTGGTCATCGAAGACGACGATGACGACTAGGCACGTGCCCGCCGTTCTAGTATCCGCCGCATGTTCATCCTGATCGTCGGCTGCGGCCGAGTCGGCAGTTCGGTCGCGCGGGCGATGCTCCGCGAGGGCCACACCGTTTCCGCGCTCGACGAGGACCCCGAGTCACACGCCCGCCTCGAGGTGGGCCTGGAGAAGAGCTGGGAGGACCTCGGCGGCCAGTTCACCGTCGGCGCCGGGCTCGAGACCGAGGCCCTGGAGGCCGCCGGGATCGACGGGGCAGACGTCTTCATCGCCTCCACCGACGGCGACAACACGAACATCATCATCGCCCAGATCGCCAAGCGCCGTTACGACGTGCCGACCGTGATCGCCCGCGTCCTCGACCCGCTGCGGGCCGAGTGGTACGCGCGCCAGGGCCTGCAGACGGTCTGCCCGACGCGGGTCGCGATCGACATGCTGGAGACCGCGGTGCGCGACTCGGCCGGCCGCGGCGGCGGCGGTCCCGAGGGTGCGGCGGAAGCCGCGTAGGGGAGGGGAGAGCGCGTGTACATCATCGTCGTCGGAGCGGGGAAGGTCGGTTGGAACCTGGCCCGCGAGCTGCTCGAGAAGGACCATGAGGTGACGCTGATCGAGTCCGACCGGCGCCGCTACCTGACGGTCGAGCAGGAGCTCGAGCACAACGTCTCCTACGGCGACGCCTCCGAGCTCTGGGTGCTGGAGCGGGCCGGGGTGCAGCGCGCCGACATGGTGATCGCGGTCACCGGCGACGACGAGGACAACATGCTGATCTGCCAGGTCGCGCGCGAGAAGTACCTGGTCGACCAGATCATCGCCCGGGTCAACAACCCGCGCAACCGCCAGCACTTCGACCTGCTCGGGATCAAACCGTCGGTCTCGGCGACCGACCTGATCCTGCGCCTGCTCGAGCACGAGGTGCCCGAGTACGGCCTGGTCCACCTGCTCGACCTGCAGGAGGAGCAGCTGGAGATCATCGAGATGCTGCTCGGCAAGGACTCCGGGGTGACCGGGCGCCGGGTCGGCGACCTGCACATGCCCGAGGGCTCGCTGCTGATCTCGGTGCTGCGGGCGGGCAAGGGCTTCGTCCCCACCGCCGACACGGTGCTGGAGGAGGGCGACGAGGTCCTCGCCGTGCTCGATCCGGGCAAAGAGGACGAGTTGAAGGTGCTGTTCGGACCGGCGGGGGACGGCGGCGTCGCCAGTGGCTGACCGCGAGGTCGATTTCCTCCTCGTCGGCGGTGGGCTGGCCGCAGCCAGCTGCGCCTCGGAGTTGCGCAAGCGGGGATCGGAGGGCTCGATCCTGCTGGTCGGACGGGAGCCCGAACCGCCCTACGAACGGCCGCCGCTCTCGAAGGAGTACCTGCGCGGGGAGGCCGAGCGGGCCGAGGCCTACGTCAACGAGCCCTCCTGGTACGAGGAGAACTCGGTCGAGCTGCTGACCGGCAAGAACGTGATGTCGATCGACGCCGAGGCGAAGACGGCGAAGATCCAGGGTGGCGAGGAGGTGGCCTTCGGCCAGGCGCTGCTGGCGACGGGCTCGAACGTGAACATCCTGCGGATCGAGGGTGCCGAGAACGAGGGCATCCATTACCTGCGTGCCTACGGCAACGCCGACGCGATCCGTGAGGACGCCAAGGCCGCGGGCCGGGTGGTGCTGGTCGGCGGCTCCTACATCGCCGCCGAGGTGGCCGCCTCGCTGGCCGCAGGCCGGGACCCATTGCACCATGGTCGCGGTCGAGGAGGTGGCGCTCTCGCGCACCTTCGGCGACGACGCCGGGCGCTTCTTCCAGGCGGGCCTCGAGGAGCACGGGGTGACCTTCGTCGGCGGCGAGTCGGTGAGCGCCTTCGAGGGCGATGGCCGGGTCAGCTCGGTGCTGACCGAGAGCGGGCGGAGCTTCGACTGCGACCTGGTGGTGGTCGGCGCGGGGGTGAAACCGGATGTGATGCTCGCCCAGCGGGCCGGGCTCGCGGTCGAGAACGGGATCATCTGCGACTCGAAGCTGCTGACCTCGGCGCCGGGGATCTACGCGGCGGGCGACGTCTGCTCCTACGACAGCGTCGTCCACGGGCGGCGGATCCGGGTCGAGCACTGGGACGTGGCGATGCAGCAGGGCATGCACGCGGCGAAGAACATGCTCGGCGCCGACGAGGACTACGACGTCGTCCCCTACTTCTTCAGCGACCTCGCCGACTGGGCGAGCCTCGAGTACGTCGGCCCGGCGGTCGATTGGGACCAGGAGGTCTGGCGGGGCTCCCGCGAGGCGGGCGAGTTCAGCGTCTGGTACCTGAAGGGCGGCAAGGCGGCGGGCTGCCTCAGCGTCGGCCGCTCCGAAGACCTCGCCGAGGCCCGCCGACTGCTGGCCGACGGGGTCGAGATCGGCGCTGCGGTCGAGACCATCGCCGATTCCGACGCCGATCTGTCGGCGCTGAGCTAGCGCCACCAGGCGCCCACGCTGGGCGCCGCGCATCACGCCGATGCGCGGCCTGGATATCCTCCGAGGTCGCGTTGCGCCCTGGTGTAATGGCAGCACACCTCTCTCTGGAAGAGGCAGTCGGGGTTCGAGTCCCTGGGGCGCAGTAGTCCGATCCCGCTGCTAGCTTCGATGCTGATGCGTTCCCGGCTGATTCCCCTTGCCCTGCCGGCATTCGTGCTCCTCGCCCTGCTCGCGAGCGGCTGCGGTGGCGGTGGCAGTTCCAGCACCACCACGGCGAAGAAGCCGAAGACGGAAGAAAAGCCGCAGCTGAGCAAGGCCCAGTTCATCACCCAGGGCGACGGCATCTGCGGCGAGGTCAACACCGCGATCGGCTCGGTCGGCGAATCGGCCGCCGAATCGACCAGCCAGACGACCCAGGTCGCCAACCTCTACATCGGCATGGTGGAAAGCCTCCAGCGCCTCGGCCGGCCCTCTCCGGCGACCGGCTACTCCGAATTCATGGGCGCCGCCGAAAAACTGGCGATGGTCGAGGGCGAAATCAAAAAAGCCTCCGAAGCCGAAGAAGTCGCGGCCCTCGAAACCGCCTCGCAGGAAGCCGTCCCGGCGGTCGAAGAATTCCAGTCCGAGGCGGCGGTCTACGGCTTCGAAGACTGCTCCGAAGGCCCCCACGCGCCCGAAGCCGCCGCCGAATCGGGCACCAGCGAAGAAGTCGCCCCGGAAGAATCGGGTGGCATCGAACCGCTGCCCGAAGAAGTGGCCCCCGAAGAAGAATTCGTGCCGGAAGAAGAAGTCGCCCCCGAAGAAGAATTCGTCCCCGAAACTGGCGGCGCCGGCGGCGAAATCGAAGAAGTCGCGCCGGAAGAAACCGCGCCCGAAGCGGGATCTGAATCCGGCGGCATCGGCCCGGGATAGCCGGCGCCCGCCGGCTGATGCCCGGCCTGGGTTCGACGCCTCGGATGGCTGGCACCCGGGCGGCCCGGCCGTTTCGGATGCGACCCGGGCAGGCTGAGACCGCCTCCGAAACGGCCGGACTTGTGAGGAGGGTGGGGGTCGGAAGCGGTGCGGGGTCGGGATCTTGGCCGATCAAGTTCTCCCTATCGACTTTGACCATGCCAGGAGAGGGTCAAAGTCGACGGCGCATGGCTCCAACGGTCAGATTTCTCCGGACAAGATTTGGGCCCCCATGGGGGCCCAAAACCATGGCCACGTCTTTGTAACGGTGGCGATTCGCGTGGCTTCCTCACGAACCATGCGCACTCCGTCACGCCTCCGTGTCGACCTCCTGCTCGAACTCTCGCCACTCCCCGCAGACCCGGCCCTCTCGGCGGCGGCCTCAGCCTGCCCGGGCCGCCGCCGAGAGGGCTCCGCGCCCCTTCCCGTCCTGCCCTCAGGCGACCGCGTTCTCTTCCCAGGCGCCGTACAGCTTCGCGTAGACGCCGTTCGCGGCGATCAGCTCTTTGTGGGTGCCCTGCTCGACGATCTCGCCGTGTTCGAGCACGACGATCTTGCCGGCGCGGCGGATCGTGCTCAGGCGGTGGGCGATCACGATCGCGGTGCGGCCGTGGAGCAGGCGCTCGAGGCCTTTCTCGATCGTTTTCTCGGTCCGCACGTCGACGTTCGAGGTCGCCTCGTCGAGGATCAGGATCCGCGGCTGGGCCAGGAGCGCCCTGGCGAAGGCCACGAGTTGCCGCTGGCCCGCCGAGAGCGTGACGCCGCGCTCGCCGACCTGGGTCTCGATCCCGTCCGGCAGCGCGTCGACGAAGTCGGTGGCGCCGACGGTGGCGATCGCTTCTTCGATCTCCTCGAGGCTCGCCTCCGGCCGACCGAAGGCGAGGTTTTCCCGCACGCTGCCGCTGAACAGGAAGCCCTCCTGCGGCACGATCCCGAGCTGGCGCCGCAGCGCCCGCTGCTGCACCCCCTTGAGGTCGTGGCCGTCGACCAGCACGCGGCCTTTCTGCGGGTCGTAGAAGCGCGCCACCAGCTTGGCGAAGGTCGACTTGCCCGCCCCGGTGGCCCCGACCAGCGCCAGCGTCTGCCCCGGCGGCACGTGCAGGTCGACGCCTTCCAGCACCCAGCGAGCTCTCCGGCACCTGCGCCGGGTCCCTCTCATCGGCGTAGGAGAACCAGACGTCGTCGAGCTCGATCTCGCCGCGGATCGTCCCCGGATCGATCGCCCCCGGCGCGTCGACCATGTCCGGCTCGGTGTCGAGCAGGTCGAAGATCTTGTCCAGCGCCGCCATCCCCTGCTGGTAGGTCGTGTAGAGCTGGCTCAGTTCCTGGATCGGTTCGAAGAAGGTGCTCAGGTAGCCGACGAAGGAGACGATGATGCCGACTTCGATCGCCCCGTTGATCGCCTGCGAGCCGCCGTAGAGGAGGATCACCGAGGTCCCGATAGCGGCCAGCAGTTCGACCGCCGGGAAGTAGGAGGCGTTGAGGTAGACCGTCTTCATGTTGATCTGGCGGTTGGCCTCGTTCAGCTCGGTCATCTCGTCGACGTGGCGCGGCTCCTGGCCGAAGCTGCGCACCACCCGCACGCCGCTGAGGCTCTCCTGCAGGTAGGCGGTGACGGCGGCGATCCGCTCCCGCGTCGCCCGGTAGGCGCCCGCCGAGACGATCCGGAAGATCAGGCTCGCGATCGCCAGCAGGGGGAAGGTGATGAAGGTGATCAGCGCCAGTTTCAGGTCGAGCAGCAGCAGGATCACGACCACCCCGACCAGGGTCAGGGTGGAGGAGAAGATCGTCACCACACCGGTGGTGACCAGCTGCTGCAGCGCTTCGACGTCGTTGGTCATCCGCGAGATCAGCACGCCCGGGCTATTGCGGGTGAAGAAGCCGATCGACATGCCCTGGATGTGGACGAAGATGCGCTCGCGCAGGTCCTGCAGGGCGCGGGTGCCGACCCAGCCGACCAGGTAGGTCTCGGCGTAGGTCGCGACCGCGTAGAGGATCGCGGTGAGGACGAAGGCGGTGACGATCCAGTCGAGCGCGCTCAGGTCCCCGGTGTTGATCCCGGCGTCGATCGCCCGCCCGGCGAGGAACGGCGGAGCCAGCCCGGCGCCGGTCTCGACCAGCAGCGCGATGAACATCAGCGCCATCCGCCCGCGGTAGGGGCGCAGCAGGCCGATCATCCAGCGCACCTTGCGGCCGCGCTGGTCCTCGCCGCGGACCAGGCGCCAGAGCGCCCCGAAGAGCATGGCGATGTTGCGCAGCGGGTTCTGGGTCTCCTGCTCGTCTCACAGCCGCGCCATCTCCTCGCGCTGCTCGAGGTCGGCCTGCAGGAAGACCGAGTCGGCCAGCCCGTGCTCGGCGATCTCGCGGTAGAAGCCGCAGCCTTCCATCAGCTCCTCGTGAGTGCCGCGATCGACCACCTCGCCCTTGTCGAGGACGATGATCTCGTCGGCCAGCGAGACGGTGGAGAGGCGGTGGGCGATGATGAACGTCGTTCGCCCGGCCATCGCCTCGCGCAGGCCCGCTTTGATCGACGCCTCGGTGGTCGCGTCGACCGAGGAGGTGGCGTCGTCGAGGATCAGGATGCGTGGGTCGGCGAGCAGGGCGCGGGCGATCGCCACCCGCTGGCGCTGCCCACCGGAGAGGGTGAGGCCGCGCTCGCCGACGCGGGTGTCGTAGCCGTCCGGAAGTTCTTGGATGAAGGCGTCGGCCTGGGCGAGCCGCGCCGTCGCTTCGACCTCCTCGCGGGTGGCGGAGCCGCGCGCGTAGGCGATGTTGTCGGCGACGCTCGCGGTGAAGAGGAAGCTGTCGTCGGCGACGAAGGCGATCTCCGAGCGCAGCTGCACCAGGTCGACGTCGCGGACGTCGACGCCGTCCACCTCGACGGTGCCCTCGCTCGGGTCATACAGCCGCGCGATCAGCGCGACCAGGCTCGTCTTGCCCGATCCCGAAGGCCCGACCAGCGCCACCGTCTTCCCGGCGTCGACCTCCAGCGAGACGTCGTGCAGGGCAGGCACCGCCTCGTTTTCGGAACTCGGCGCCGCCGCGTAACGCAGGGTCACGTCGCGCAGCTCCACCCGGCCGCCGCCGGCGGCGGGCAGCTCGACCGGGTCGGGCGGGCTCTGGATCGACGGTTCGCGGTCGATGATCTCGAACATCCGGTTACCCGAGGCGACCGCCCGTTGGGCCATCCCCATCGCCACGCCGAGCATCCGCAGCGGCCCGGCCAGCATCACCAGGTAGATGTAGAAGGCGGTGAAGTTGCCGAGCCTGAGGTTCCCGTCGATCACCATCCGCCCGCCGATCAGCAGCACCAGGGCGATTCCCATCTGGGGCAGGAGCCCGATCAGCGGGCTGAAGAAAGCCTGCAGCCGGGTCGAGTAGATCGATTGGTCGAAAACTCGTTTGACCACCCGCTGGAATCGGTGGAGCTGGAATTCCTCGCGCGCGAAGGCCTTGACGATGCGGATCCCGGAGACGTTCTCCTCGGCCTCCGCGGTCAGTTCGGCGACCCGCTGGGCGACCTCCTGGACAGCCGGACGGGAGACCCGGTTGTAGCGTGAGGCGATCCAGACGACGAACGGCGCCGGGATCAGCGCCAGCGCCGCCAGCACCGGGTTGATGATGAACATCACGGTCGCGGCGAGGACGATCGTCAAGAGGTTCTGGGTGATGAAGATCAGCCCGTAGCCGAGGAAGAAGCGGATCGCCGAGAGGTCGACCGTCGCCCGCGACATCAGCTGGCCGGTCTGTTGGCTGTCGAAGAAGCCGAGCTCGAGCTTCTGCAGGTGCGCGTAGAACGTCTGGCGCAGGTCGAATTCCACCGACAGCGAGACTTTCCCGGCGACCAGGCGGCGGACCACGGTGAGGCCCATCCGCAGGATCGCGGCGCCGAAGATCGCCAGCGCGAGGGGGAGGAGGTCGGGCTTGTTGCCTTCTTCGATCGCGTCGACGGCGCGGCCGACCAGCCACGGGATCAGCACCGTCATCCCCATTGCCGCCCAGGCGAAAGCCAGCGATCCCCACAGTTGGAGCCTGTAGGGACGCAGGAACCCCATCAGCCGGCGGTAAGTGCGCATTACCACCAACTATACAAAATGAAGTATTGGGCTAATTGAGCCTATTCCAGCTTTTCGGCGGCCTTGGCGCTGGAGACCTTGCCGGGTTCGCACTTTTTCTGGTGGTGCCCCGGTTTCTGCTGGATCTGGAAGTTGGTGACGTCGTGGTAGGGCGTCGTGGCGCCGTTGTTCTGCGCCAGGGTGACGATCAGCCGGTAAAAGCCGGGCGGCAGGTCGTGGTAGTAGATCTCCGGTCGGGTGGCAGGCGAGTACTTGCCGGCGGTGCCGATTTCTTCCGCCAGGATCCCGTTCGGCCCCGAATGTTCCGGATGGTCCATCGAGGCGCCCTGGAGCCGTTCGTTGCCGAGCGGGCTTTCGATCGCTTTCTGCAGTTTTTCCGGGTCGACGCAGTTGGGGACCCGGTTGAGACTGAAGCGGATGTGACCCTCTCCCAGTTCGGGCTCCTGTTCGAATTGGCGCGGCGCCAGCTGGAAGTTTTCGAGGTCGACCTTGACCACCACCGCGTGGTTCGGCTGCACCTCGCCGTTGCGGGGCGAGACGATCGAGACCAGCGGTTCGCCCGGCGTGGCTTCCACCGCCGCCTTCGCGTGTTCGGTGTCTTTACCACTCCCGAATACGATCGCCGCCGCGACCGCCGCGCCGGTCAGTACCAGCGCCGCGAACGTTGCCTTCCTCAGCCGCATGCGACGGGACATTACGCGTAAAACCAGAGATAAGACGGCCTTGGTCGCGGCCCTCGGACTGGCGTTGGCGGGGCTGTGGGCCGCCCCCGGCGGGGCCGCCGCGGATCCCGCCGCCCACGTCGACGTCTTCGCCGGCACCCGACCGGGGCCGCGGACCTTCGGCGGCGGCCACAACTACCCCGGCGCGGCACTGCCGTTCGGGATGGTCCAGTGGAGCCCCGACACGACCCCGGCGGCGCCTCACTCAGGTGGCTACGACCACCGCGACCACCACATCTCGGGCTTCAGCCTTACCCACCTGAGCGGTGCCGGGTGCGCGGTCTACGGCGACTTCCCGTTCCTGCCGACCACCGAAGCCCTGACGACTTCTCCGGCGCCGGCTCCCGGGCCGGGGCTGGCGGGGCAGTTCCAGCCGGGGTTCTCGCACGCGAGCGAGAGTGGCTCGCCCGGCTCCTACGCGGTCGAGCTCCAGCCGCAGCGGGGCGGGCCGATCGGGGTGGCGCTGACGGCGACGACGCGGACCGGCTTCGGCCGCTTCACCTTCCCCCGCAGCCCCCACGCGAGCGTCCTCATCGACGCCGGCGGCAGCGCCCAGCCCGACGACGAAGCGGCGGTGCGGGTCGACGCGGCGAAGGGCGAAATCACCGGCAGCGCCTCGAGCGGGCTCTTCTGCGGCCAGCGCCCGCGCTACAGGGTCTACTTTGCCGCCCGTTTCGGCCGGGCGTTCGCCGGCTCGGGGACCTGGACCGCAGGGGAGCTCGAACCCGGGAGCGAGGCCGCCGCCGACACCCAGGCCCCGCCCGGGAACCCGAAGGTGACGGCGCGGGCGGGCGCCTATGCGACCTTCGACACCCGCCATGACCGCACGGTGACGGTGCGGGTCGGGGTCTCCTTCGTCAGCGTCGCCGGGGCACGAGCCGCGCTCCGTACCGAAAGCGAGGGCTACGGCTTCGGCGCCCTCCGCGCCGCGGCGCGCCAACACTGGGACCAGGCGCTGGGCAGAGTCCGGGTCAGCGGCGGCACCCCGCGCCAGACTCGCACCTTCTACACGGCGCTCTACCACGCGCTGCTCGCGCCGCGCACCTTCGACGACGTCGGCGGCGATTACATCGGCATGGACGGCGCCGTCCACCAGGCCCGCGGGCGCACCCAGTACGCCGACTTCTCGGGCTGGGACGTCTACCGCACCGAGATCGAGCTGCTGGCGCTGATCGAGCCGCGCCGCGCCTCCGACATGGTCCAGTCGCTGGTCGCCGACGCCGAACAGTCCGGCTGCCTGCCGCGCTGGCCCTACGCGAACGGCCAGAGCATGACCATGGTCGGCGACTCGGCCGACCCGCTCATCGCCGGCGCCGCCGCCTTCGGCGCCGACCGCTTCGACCGCGCCGCGGCCTTGGCGGCGATGCTGCGGGGCAGCACCGCCCCTTGCGAAAGCCCCAATGGTGATTACCTCGAGCGCCAGGGGCTCGCCTCCTACCTGAAGCTCGGCTGGGTCCCCTTCGACGAAGACATCAAGCAGCGCAACGCCAACTCGATCTACGGCAGCCCGAGCGCCGTCTGGGGCTCGGCGGCGACCACGCTCGAGTACGCGATCGACGACTTCTCGATCGCCCAGTTCGCGGCGCGCAGCGGGGTGGGGGCGAACGCCGCGACCTACTCCCGGTTCATCGGGCGGGCGGCGAACTGGCGCAACCTCTGGAACCCGGCGAGCGGCACGGTCGAGCCGCGCTACGCCGGCGGCGCCTTCCCCGACCCCTACGACACGCTCGGCGGCAGCGGCTTCGTCGAGGGCAACGCCGCCCAGTACAGCTGGATGGTTCCTCAGGACCCGGCCGGGCTCTTCCGCCGCATGGGTGGCCCGACCAAGGCCGCGGCTCGCCTCGACAACTTCCTCCGCGTCCTCAACGGCGGCGCGGGAGGGACCCACACCGACCACGCCCTGCTCGGCGACGAGCCGACCCTGGAGACCCCTTGGCTCTACGACTGGCTGCGCCGTCCCTGGAAGACCCAGGCGGCGGTCCGCCGCGCCCTCCGCCTCTACAGCCCGGCCCCGGCCGGCTGGCCCGGCAACGACGACCTCGGGACCCTCTCCGCCTGGTACGTCTTCGGCGCGCTGGGGATCTACCCGGCGCAGCCGGGGACCGGCACGCTGGCGCTGGCGAGCCCGCTGTTCGGCCGCGCCGAAGTGCGCCTCGCCGACGGCAAGCGGCTGCTGATCCTGGCGCCGGGGACGTCCGGCCACGGCCCGGCGCCCGCCCCGGCGGCGGCCCCCTACGTCGCCCACCTGGATCTCGACGGCCATCCTCATGCGCGCCCCTGGCTCACCTACTGCGAAATCGCCGCCGGCGGCACGCTCGGCTTCGAACTCGTCGCCCACCCGACCCGCTGGGGCCAGAACGGCCAGTTGCCGCCCTCCTATGGCCCCGGGACCTCCGCGCCGCAAACCGTCTGCTCCCCTTGAGACTCCCTTAACGGAGGGTTTAGTCGGCCGGCGCAGAGTCCACGCCGTGCAGGACTTCGCGGCCACGATCGAGGCTGTTCCAGGCGCCGCCACCCTCGAGGGTCCGCAGGACGAGGCTCCCGCGCGCCGCTGGGCGATCGTCGCCGCGATCGCCGGGCTGACCGCCGCGGCGGCGGCGATCCGCTTCGTCCCACTCGGGGTCCAGAGCTTTCACCACGACGAGGTGATCACGGTGATGAGGGTGCTCCCGGGCAGCTTCGGCCACATGCTCCACGAGGTGGTGTCGAGCGAGTCGAACCCGCCCCTCTACTACGCCCTCGCCTGGGGCTGGACGAAGGCGTTCGGGCGCGACGAATGGGGCGTCCGCTCGCTCTCGGCGCTGGTCGGCACGCTCACCGTCCCGGTCGGCTACGCGATCGGCCGCCAGCTGGCGGGCCGCCGGGCCGGGCTGATCCTGATGGGTCTTCTCGCCTTCAACCCGATGCTGATCTGGTACTCGCAGGAGGCCCGCTCCTACGCGCTGCTGGTCTTCTTCGGCGCCCTCTCCTTCTACTTCTTCGCCCGCGCCCTCGACACCCGCCGTGGCCGCGACCTGGCCTTCTGGGCGCTGGCCTCGGCGCTCGCCCTCTGCAGCCATTACTTCGCCTTCTTCGCGGTCGGGATCGAGGCGGTGTGGCTGGCGGTGGCGCTACGGGATCGCTGGAAGATCCTGCTGCCGGCGCTCGGGCTGGTCGGCGCGGTCGGCGCCGCGCTGCTGCCGCTGATCGCCGCGCAGACCAACCCCAACCACATCGGCTGGATCGAAGAAAGCGGGCTCGGCAGCCGCTTCCTCCAGACCGGCGTCAGCTTCCTGATCGGCGAAACGGGCCACGTGATCGCCGAGCCGCCGCGGGTGCACTACGCGGTGCTGCCGGCGATCGGCATCGGCCTGGCGGCGCTCGCCCTGCTCGCCCTCGGCACCCGGCGCGAGCGCCGCGGTGGCCTCCTCGGCCTCGCGGTCGGGCTCGGCGTCCTCGTCCTGGCGGGCGCCGCGGCAGTAGCGGGCAAGGACTACGTGGTCGAGCGCAATCTGCTGCCGGCCCTGGTCCCACTCGCCGCGGTGGTCGCGCTCGGACTCAGCTCGGCGCGGGCCCGCTTCGCCGGGGTGCTCGTCGCCGTCGCCCTCTGCTCCTACTGGCTCGCCTTCGACGTCTATGTCACCCAGACCCCGAACCTGCAGCGGCCCGACTACCGCGGCGTCGCCACGGCTCTCGGCCCGGCCCGCGTGCCGCGCGCGATCGTCACCTGGCGCCTGGCCGGCGATCCGCTGCGCTGGTACCTGAAGGACGGCGCGCTGCGCTGGTACGGGGGCGGTGAACGAGTCCGCGAAGTCGATCTGGTCGGCAAGCGGACGGTCGCCGAGCACCCCGCTAACCTCCCGGCTGCGTTTCGTCCGGCGGGGGTCGTGCGGATGGACCGTCTCACGATCTCCCGTTACATCTCGTCCCGTCCCGTCCTGCTCTGGATGCACGAACTAGATGCCCTGAATACCGGCTACGCCGCCGACACGATCGTGCTCGACGGCCCACTCGCCTCACGCCTCACCCTCGGTGAGCACGCGCGCACGGCGCCCTCGCACGAACTTGCCGCTGGCCGCGCGGAGGCCGGATGAGCGACGGCCAGAACACGCTCGCCGTCCGCCTTGCCGGCGCCGCCCGCAGTCGTGAGAGCTGGCTCCAGCTGTTCAAGTTCGGCGTCGTCGGCGGCTCCGGCTACCTGATCAACCTCGGCGTCTTCGCCTTCCTCTCCGGCAACCTCGGCGTCTACCACGCGGTCGCCGCGATCGGGGCCTTCTGCTTCGCCGTGACCAGCAACTTCCTCTGGAACCGCTATTGGACCTTCGGCCCGGGGGAGGGGCTGGCCCACATGCAGGCGGCCCGCTTCCTCGCCGTCTCGGTCGCCTGCCTGGTGATCAACCTGGTCGTGCTGGAGGCGCTCGTCGCCTCGTCCTCGATCTCGGAACTGGCCGCCCAGGCGATCGCGGTCGCCGTCGCGATGCCGTTCAACTTCCTCGGCAACAAGCTCTGGACCTTCGCCTGAGGCTTCGTCCCGACGCTTGTATCCCTCTGGGCGACAAGCGTCGGTGGCGGTTCGCTGCTCAGCTAACGTTGATGGCATGAGCGAGAATGCCCGCAAGCCGCCGTATGACGCCGCCCGGATCGAGCCGGAGCGCCAGTCCGCCTGGGTCAAGCGCGGCGACTACGACGCGCCGACGCCGCCCGCCGACGGCGAGCGCGGCGTCTACGTCAAGTCCTCGAGCCCGTTCACCTCCGGCAACCTGCACATGGGCCACGTCCGTGACTACACGATCGGTGACTCCTATGCCCGATTCCAGCGCGCCCGTGGCCGCGACGTGCTGATGGGCTTCGGCTTCGACGCCTTCGGGCTGCCCGCCGAGCTGGCGGCGATCGAGCGCCAGGTCCCCGCCGCCGAGTGGGTCGAGCAGTGCGGCGAGCGGATGCTCGGCCAGATGCAGCGGCTCGGCTACAGCTTCGACTACGACCGCGTCTTCTACAGCTCTGACGAGGACCAGTACCGCTGGGCCCAGTGGCTCTTCCTGACCCTCTACGAGATGGGGCTGATCTACCTCGACGACGCCACCGTCGACTGGTGCGACACCTGCCAGACGACGCTGGCGACGATCCAGGTCGAGGAGGGCGGCACCTGTTGGCGCTGTCACAACGAGGTGCGGCTGATCCGGCAACCGACCTGGTTCCTGAAGATCACGCCCTACCTCGAGGAGAACGACGCCAACATGCCGCTGCTGGAGCAGCAGCCCTGGGACGAGATGGCGCTCTCCACGCAGCGCTACATCCTCGGTCGCGCCGACGGGGTCGAGATCGACCTCTCCGGCCCGGACGAGGCGCTCACCGTCTTCACCCCGCACCGCGACGCCGCCGGGCTGGCGAGCTTCGTGCTGCTCTCGCCGCGCCACCCCGAGGTGGAGAAGTGGGCGGACGGCGAGGGGGTGCGCGAGGAGCTCGAGCAGCTGCGCTCCGGCGGCTGGGAGCGGAGCGCCCGCGACGCCAAAGCGGTGCCGGTGGTCGACACCGGCCGGGCGATCCCGGGGCCTGACGGCACCGAGCTGCCGGTGCTGGTCTCGCCGCTGGTCGACGCCCGCTTCGGGCCCACGGCGGCGCTCGGCATCCCGGCCGTCGACGAGGCAGACCGCGACATCGCCGCCCGCTTCCCCGCCCGGATCCCCGGTGTTGATGGGCCGAAAACCGGACTATCTGACGGGTTTTCGGCCCATCAACCTGACGAGGAGGTGCCGGAGCCTCTGAGCGCGCCGGTCGAGGGGGCGCGCGAGGCGAAGCGGTACCGCGCGAACGACTTCTCGATCTCCCGCCAGCGCTCCTGGGGGACGCCGATCCCGATCATCCACTGCCCCGACTGCGGGCCGGTCCCGGTGCCCGAGGCCGACCTTCCGGTCGTCCTGCCGCGCGACCTGGTCGCGACCGGGGAAGGGAATCCGCTCGCCGAGCGCCCCGATTTCATCGACGTCGACTGCCCCAGGTGCGGCGCGGCGGCGAAGCGGGAGACCGACACGCTCGACTGCCACTTCGACGCGCTCTTCCTCTGGGTCCCGGCCACCGTGCCGCCGGCCGACCGGGCGACGCAGATGTTCACCCACCCGGAGTCGAAGAAGTGGCTGCCCGCCGAGCGGCTGGTCGCGGGCGGCGACTCGGGCGGCTTCGTCTTCGACCAGCGGGTCGTCACCAAGGCGCTCCGCGACCACGGCGAGTTCGCCTACATGACCGACGGCGAGCCGTTCGAGGGCTGCCTCTTCCACGAGATGG
Organism: uncultured Solirubrobacterales bacterium; assembly: GCA_963795675.1. Taxonomy (GTDB): domain Bacteria; phylum Actinomycetota; class Thermoleophilia; order Solirubrobacterales; family 70-9; genus VAYN01. The sequence continues at coordinate 45,675 of CAWCJB010000001.1, read as the reverse complement.
TGATCGCCGACGGGCGCAAGATGAGCAAGCACCTCGGCAACGTGGTCGACCCCGACGCCCTGGTCGAGGAGTTCGGCGCCGACACGGTCCGCGTCGCGGTCCTCTGGGCGGCGGGCCCGGCGAAAACCCTGAACTGGTCCGACGCGGCGATCCGCTTCGCGAACAAGTTCCTCCGCGGCCTCTGGACCTACGCCCACGACCGCTTCGTCGAGCTGGAGGTCGCCAAGCACGATCCGGAGAAGGCGGCCGAGACCGAGCAGCAGCGGGAGAAGCTGCGCGGCTGGTGCGAGAACGGGCTGGCGCGGATCGTCGCGGACACCGCCGACCTGCAGATCCACAAGTCGATCCGCAACCTGACCCGCCTCTTCGAGCGGATCCAGCAGTACGAGAAGCAGCTGAAGAAGCGGGGGCAGCTCGACAAGGCCGATGCCGAGGCGCTGGTCGTTGCGATCCTGCTGCTGGCCCAGGCTCTGCAGCCGTTCGCTCCGCATACGGCCGAGGGGATCCTGATCAACTCCGGCCGCTTCACCTCGGATGACCTGCCGGGGGTCTGGCCCGACGCCGCCGCGATCCCGGTGGCAGTCGACGACGCGATGGCCGGCGCCGCTTCCTAGAGGAGGAACCGGTCACGATCTTTTCTCAATTTCCCGATACCGGATTGGGAAACTGTCGGTACGGGTAAATCCCCGCGAGGCCGCTCGATTGCCGAAATTGTGGTGCGCCCGAAAGGATGAAAAAGGTCCCTCTCCAGTACCTAAACGCAGGGAGATCTTTTTGTTCAGGTGGCCTTGATTGATGCAACTGAGTCTGTTATGAATGTCACCCTGTCGGCGCACGTGGGCCGACAGAGAGGCGGGGTTTACTCAGACGGGGAAACCGCCTTGGGGTGGCAAAGGAGGACCTGGTGCTGAGCGGGGGTCGCGTTCGTCACGGCCCGGCCCCACGAAGTGCACCGATGCGCAGTCGGTGCCGCCCCGCCTCAACTCTCTTCTCGTCACGGGACCGGGGCCCCCGTGACGAGAAGCATGCCGTCAGTCGCTCGCCGGCTCCTCGACCGTGAAGCGGTGGCGCTCGTGGTCCCAGCCGGTGCCCTCGCAGAGCGCGTTCGGGGTCGTCCCCAGCGCTCCGGCGAGCTTCAGCAGGGTGGCGAAGCGCGGTTCGCGCCCGGCCCGCTCCAGCAGCGAGATCTCGGTCCGGTGCAGCTCAGTGCGTTCGCCTAGCTCCTCCTGCGAGATTCCGACCCCGACGCGGTGGCGGCGGAGGTTGTGGGCGAAGCGCTCCTGCGGGGTCATCGGATCATCGTCGCGGGCCGCAGACAATCGTTCCACAGACAAAAGCACGCACAAGGCCGGGGGACACCGGCGCTTCCGCTACCGTGATGTGTGCACTGCGTGCGGGTTGACGGGATCTTTACGTGAAAAGCGTTGATCGTTGTCACCCTTCGTGTTATAGACGTACGACCAGATCAGCCGCTTTGCGGCATCAACCACCGCTTCGGCGGAGCCAGAAAGGAACGCAATGAGTAACGACACGCAGCATCTGGGGGGGCCTGTAGGCCGGCGAACCAGTTCTTGCGCGACGGAACTCATCTGCCGTGACTGTGGCTACCACACCTCGCTGGCTGAGCGGGCCTTCAAGTGCCCGGCCTGCGGCGACGGCCTCGACATCGACTACGACTACGAGCGCGCCACCAAGGCGATCGCCGAGCGCGGGCTCGAGGGGCGCCCCTGGAACATCTGGCGGTTCGAGGAGCTGCTGCCGATCACATCGGCAGCGGCGCAGGCGCGGGTCGGCCAGTTCGCCGGCCACACGCCGCTGATCCACGCCGATCGGCTCGGCGCCGAGCTCGGGCTGAAGAAGCTCTACCTGAAGGACGACTCGACCAACCGGCCGTCGCTCTCCTACAAGGACCGCGTCGTCGGGATCGCGATCGCCCGCCTGCTGGAGCTGGGCAAGGACGAGGTCGGCTGCGTCTCGACCGGCAACGTCGGCACCGCGGTCGCGTCGCTGGCCGCCAAGGCCGGGGCCACCGCCTACGTCTTCTACCCCGGCAACATGGAGAAGGGGAAGGCGAAAGCCTGCCGCGCCCTCGGCGCCCAGGTCTGCCAGCTCGACGGCAACTACGACCAGGCCAACCGCGCCTGCCGCGAGCTCTCGCTGGCGAGCGGGATCGAGTTCGCCAACATCACCCTGCGCCCGTTCTACGCCGAGGGGGCGAAGACGATGGCCTTCGAGGTGGTCGAGGAGCTCGGCTGGAACTCGCCCGACCACTTCGTCATCCCGGCGGCCGGCGGCACGCTCTCCTCGCGCGTCCACAAGGGGCTGAAGGAGCTGGAGACGGTCGGCCTCGCCGAGACCTCGGGCACCAAGATCAACGTCGCCCAGGCGGCCGGTTGCGATCCGATCGCCACGGCGATCCTCGAGGGCGGCGAGATCGAGCCGCAGACTCCGGACACCGCCGCCCACTCGCTGGCGATCGGTGCCCCCGGCGACGGCCCGCTGGTCGTCGATGCCGTCCGCAGCCGCGGCGGCTCGGCGGCGACGCCGACCGACCCGGAGATCTGGGAGGCGATCGACCTCCTCGGCGCCACCGAGGGCATCCTCACCGAGCCCGCCGGCGGCACTACGATCGCCACGGTCGCCCAGCTCGCCCAGCAGGGCAAGATCGGCCCCGACGAGACGGTGGTCGCGATCATCAGCGGCAACGGCCTGAAGACGATCCAGGACCACCCGGACAAGGCCTGGCCGGAAATGGTCGCCTGCAATCTCGAGGCGATGGGCGCCCAACTCGACGACTTCCGCCGTACCGCGGCGACGGTCGCCTAGGCAGCCGAGCGCACTGCGAGCTGAGGCCCGGCGCGTGGCGGAGCCGCCCGAGGTAGACGGCGTCCGCCATCGCTGGGTCGAGGCGCGCGGGCAGCGCTTCCACCTGGCCGAAGCGGGGGAGGGTGACGACGTCGTCCTGTGTCTGCACGGCTGGCCGCAGCACTGGTACGAGTGGCGCTTCCTGCTGCCGCGGTTGGCGGCGGCCGGGTACCGGGCGGTGGCGATGGATATACGCGGCTTCGGCTGGAGCGACGCGCCGCGCGACGGCTACGAGAAGGAGAACCTGGCGAGTGACGTGCTGGCGGTGCTCGACGCCGAGGGGATCGATCGGGTCCGCCTGGTCGGCCACGACTGGGGCGGCTGGGTCGGCTACCTGCTCTGCCTGCGGGAGCCGGAGCGCTTCCGCCAGTACCTGGCACTGAACATCCTTCCCCCGTGGGTGAGCCCGCGGATGGTGTTCCCGGAGATGTGGCGGTTCACCTACCAGCTGGTGATCGCGGCGCCCTTCCTCGGCTACCGCCTGCACCGGCAAGGCACCTTCGTGCGGCAGATGCTGCGCGGCGCCGCCGAGGTCCGCGGCGCTTTCGACGACGAGACCCTGGGCATCTTCGCCGACAACCTCGCCGAGCCCGCCCGCGCCCACGCCGGGGTGCGGATGTACCGCACTTTCCTGCTGCGCGAGCAGCCCGAGATCATCGGCGGCCGCTACGCCCACGCCCGTCTCACCGTGCCCACCCTGCAGCTCCATGGCACCGAGGACCTCGCCCTGCGTCCGAAGATGCTCGCCGGCTGGCAGCGCCACGCCGACGACATGCGCCTCGAGCTGGTCGAGGGCTGCGGCCACTTCATCGCCGACGAGGCCCCCGATCTGGTCGCCGCCCGCGCCCTCTCGTTCTTTGGCGCGCCGGACCCGAGCACCTCGGGCGCGGCCGCCGCGCCCACCGCTTGACATCACTCATATACTCGCCGGTCTCTTGAGCTTTCGACGGAACCGGACCTTCGTCGTCGCCTGGCTGATCCCGCTGTTGGTCGCCCTGGTGGCGCTCGCGTTGCCCGCTGCCGGAGAGGCGGCCGGGACCGGCAATATCTCCGGCACGGTGACCCTGGAAGGCGGTGGAACGCTTGCCGGGATCGAAGTGTGCGCCGAAGAAGTCGGGGAAGAAGACTTCGGCTGCGCCAAAACCAACGGTGCCGGCTTCTATGAAGTGACCGGCCTCGAAGAAGCTGAATTCAAGATCTTCTTCCTGCCCCCGGAAACCGCCAACTACCTGTGGCAGTACTACAACGGCGTGCGGACCTGGGAAGCGGCGACCCCGGTGAATGTCACCAGCGGCGCCACCAAAACGGGCGTCAACGCGGTGCTCGAAAAAGGGGCGACGATCAGCGGGGTCGTCACCGCCGCGGCGACCGGGCAGCCGGCGCCCGAAGTGATCGTCTGCGCGACGACGATCGACGAATCCAGCTTTGGCTGCGCCGAAACCAACGCCGCCGGCAGCTACAAAATCATCGCCCTGACCGGCGGCCAATTCGAAATCGAATTTTATCCTGAAGGGAACGAACAGGGCCTCCTCTACCAGACCTATTCGCTGGGTCTCGTCACCCTCGCGTCGCACGGCGAAGCGAAAAACGTGAACCAGGCTCTCCAGTCCGGAGGGCAGGTTCTCGGTGTCGTCCGTCTGGCGGCGACGGGCGCCCCGCTCGCTGGTGTGAGGGTCTGTCTCACCGAAGCGGGCACGGTCGAACGGTTCGCCTGCCTGACCTCCCCGGCTTCCGGTGCCTACCGCTTCTACGGGCTCCCGAGGGGAAGCTACAAGGTGGCCTTCTCGCCCGCGGCGAATGAAGTCCCCGACGAACACCCGATCGTCGACGCCTACCCGACCCAGTGGTGGCAGGGAGCGAATTCGTTCGTGACGGCGACCCCGATCGCGATCACCCCGCCTGGGATCGCCAACGGCATCGACGGCGCGCTCGGCCCGCCGGCAGCTGTCGTCACCCCGCCCGTAGTGGTGCCGACGACGTCTCCGACGAAGAAGGTCGTGACGAAACCGAAGCCACTGAAATGCCGACACGGTTTCGTCAAGCGCAAGGTCCACGGCAAGGCGAAGTGCGTACGGCTGCACAAAGCCGCCAAGCACAAGAAGAAGCACCACAAGAAGTCCGTCTAGGCCGGCTCCTCGGGCCGCTCGGCGTTCTCGCGGACGAACCGCATGTCCCGCCATTCGGCTTGGGTCGCCTTCGGCGTCTTCGCCGACCGCTTGATCCAGACTCCGGCCCCGTCGGCGAGCCAGTACCGCATGCGCCACGGCGAGTCCGGGTTCACGTACCAGCCGGAGGGCCGGTCGGCGTCGCTCCAGCTGGCCGGGTCGAGCGGATGGCCCCGCGGGGCGACTTCGCGTCCCGAGACGGTGACGACGGGCTCGGGCTTGGTCTCGAGTTCGGCCGTCTCGGCTTTCTCGCGAGCGGTCAGGTCGAAATAGAGCATCGCCGTGGCGAGTGCGGTGAATGAGGTGACCGGAATGCTGATCACGGCGTCGATGAGAAATGAGGCCACGGTCGTCTTCAGCCCGAAGATGATGTGGATCACGAGGGAGGGCGACCAGGTGATCACCGCGACGAGCAGCAACAGTGCGAAGATGTGCCGGTAGCGGCCGTAGGTGAGGACCCTGCTCCGGGCGAGAGCTTGGCGCCAATCCTTTGCCTCCAGCGACGCAGTCTGGGCGACCACCGACCACCGTAGGTAAAGGAGGACGCCGGGGACGATCACCGCGATGAGGCCCGCCATGATCCCGAGCCAGCTGAGGAGCACCGCCGGAGAGACGACCGCAAGGGTCGCCATCCCGCGCCGGGCGACCGACCCGATGTCCGGTTGGCGACCCTGGCGCACGTCGTCGACCGCGTAGACGTGGAGGGCGGAGATCAGCGGCAGGACCAGCGCGATGTCGGCGATGCCGAGAGCGAATCCGATCAGTCCGTTGGCTACGCCATGCACGAGGCCGAGGGCGGGAATCGCATCGAGCACCTCGTAAGGCACGATCACCACCGCCGCCAGCACCAGGAACAGCCAGGGATAGCGGCGGTAGAGGGCGAACGTGGCGTCGATCAGCTCGGTGGCCGAGCGAGGGCGTTCGATCTCCAGAATGGGCTGCCCGTCCATGAGCGCGCAAAGATATTCGCTCAAGTGGTCGCTCCTACATCGAGGACCCCTCGGCGGCGGGCGCCGTCAGCTGCCAGACGTCGACGTCACGATCGAGGCCGGAATGGTGGACCGTTCCCTCGATCGTCATCCCGACCTTGGTCGCAACTCGTCTCGAAGCCACATTGTCGGGGTGGATGATCGAGATCAATTCATCGAGGTCGAGTCGCTCGAATGCGTCCTCACACACCGCGCCGGCGGCCTCGGTCGCCAAGCCACGACCCCACGAGTCTCGTGCCAGACGCCAGCCGAGCTCCGGCCGTCGGGCGAGCTCCGGGAGGAAGGCGGGGTAGCCGATACCGACGAAGCCGATGAAACGGCCCGGTGCCGGCTCCACCCGGAGCTCAACCGCGAAGAAGCCGAACCCGTGTTTCTCCCAATGCTCCATGCATCTCTCGCTGAAGCGTGCGACGGGGGTCACGGGTGGGTTGAGGTAGCGCGTGACCTCCGGATCGCGGTCGATCACCGCGAGCTCCGCCTGATCGCCGGGAAGCCAGCGCCGCAGCGTCAGGCGTGGGGTGTGAAGGATCGGCTCGCCGTCCATAGTCACCGACGATATGGATCCGCCCAGGCCGGCCTAGACTCTCGGCGCGATGCGGGCGCTTGTCCAACGGTGCAGCCAGGCGGCGGTCGACGTCGAGGGGACGAAGGTGGCGCAGATCATGGCCGGGATGGTGGTGCTGCTCGGAGTCGGCGTGGGGGACACCGAGAAGGAGTGCGACCGGCTGGCCGAGAAGGTGCTGGCGCTGCGGATCTTCGACGACGCCGAGGGGCGGATGAACGAGCCGTTGGGGCCGGAGCGGGAGATCCTCTGCGTCAGCCAGTTCACCCTCTACGGGGACACCAGCAAGGGGACCCGGCCGAGTTATGTGAAGGCGGCGCGGCCGGAGGTCGCCGAGCCGCTGTATGACCGCTTCTGCGAGCGGACCAATGCGAAGAAGGGAGTCTTCGGTGCCTGCATGGGGGTTGCGTTGATCAACGACGGACCGGTCACGGTGACGGTCGAGGTCGAGCCGTGAGACGTCCTGTGTCAACCCCCCTCGGGTTGAAGCCTCCGAAGATTGCCGTGAAGAGCGGGGTCGTAGGGGACCCCGTCATGCCAGCAGCGCCAGAGCACGCGCAGCCAGGCCCGGCCCAGGGTGCGGATCGCATGCGGGTGGTCCTGGCCTCTGGCGCGCGCCCGTCGGTAGACGTCCTTGGCCCAAGGGTGCCAGTGCCTGGTGGAGTTGGCGAGCGCGGCCACCGCGTTGCGCAGGCGCTTGTCGCAGGCGCGTCTGAAGGTCGCGGCCCGGCGCTTACCCGACTCGACCGCGACCGGGCTCATGCCCGCGTCGGCGGCGAGGGCGGCGTCGCTCGGGTAGCGCTCCCGCGAGTCGCCGAGCTCGGCGATCAGCGCGGCCGGGCAGACGGCCGTCTTCGGGTCGCGGAAGAGCGGCGCGAAGATCCGCGCGTCGGGATGCCCGGCGAGGGCGCCACGGATCTGCGAGGTGAGGTCGGCGATCTCGGCCACGATCGGCTCGAGCGCGGCGACCAGCCCGAGCACCACCGTGCGGCGCGCCTCTGCCTCGACCTCGCCGGCACGACCGGCGGGTGCGGCGCGCATCGCCGCCAGGAGATCCTCCGGTGCCTTGCGGCCCGAGTAGCGCCGCCGGGAGAGGAAGCCGGCCAGTCGCTTCACCCCGAGTCGCTCGGCGTCGACCGGGGCCGGGTAGCGACGCAGGAAGGCGAGGGAGATCGGCGAGTCGACATCGGCGAAGATCAGCGCCCCCGGCCAGAAGGCCTCGAGCTGGGCACGCAGCTGGTCGGCCAGCTCCACCCGTGTCGCGACCAGGTCCTCGCGGGCCCGGGTCAGGGCCCGCAGGGCCTTGGTCTCGTCGGAGTCGGGCCTGATCGCCCGCAGCCGGTGGGCGTCGGTTCGCGCCAGCTCGGCCAGGACGAAGGCATCGAAGGCGTCCGACTTGCCGCGGGCGACCGAGTAGCGATCCCTGGCGGCCTTGGCCTGGTTGGGGTGCACGGCGATCACCTCGATGCCGGTCTCCAGCAGCCGGTCGACCAGGATCCCGTCGGGCCGCTCGATGGCGACCCGTCCTACGCCCAGCCCGACCAGCTCGCGGCAGAGCGCGGCGATGCCGTCCTCGTCATGCGTGACCAGATGCTCCCGCAGGCGCCGTCCCGTCTCGTCGACCACGCAGAGCGCGTGCTCGACGCTCGCCCAGTCGATCCCTGCGAACTTCTCCATCGGTCCTCCTTCGTCGGGTACCTTCGATCCCGAGCCGGCCGCGAGGAACCGTTGCGCGTGCTCATTGGCTGGCGATCACCCTCGCCACGCCCTGTCGGCGCTTCCGGTGCCTCTCGCCGTCGGGAGACGCTGGTCTCACAGGGGCCGTCTCAGCGGCTAGCGACGCTGGCGTTCTCCCGGCGGCGGTCGGCTCTTCTATGCGTTCCCCCGGGATGTTCGACGGCCTCGCTGCGCTCGGCCTCTCTATCTCTGGAGAACAAGGGGGAGGTTGCCCAATGAGCGAGGCCGACCAGGGCGTGGTCGAGGTGCGGCCCGGACGCACCATCGCCTGGGCCGCGATCGGCGACGGGCCGCCGCTCCTCCTGGTGAACGGCTACGCGGCCACCGGCGCCGATTGGGATCCGAGCTTCCTCGGCTTGCTCGCCGCCCGCCACCGGGTGATCTGCCCCGACAACGCCGGCCTCGGCAACTCCGAACTGTCCGCGGAGGAGGTGGTCGGCGGGGCGGAGGGGATGGCCGCCGACATGCTCTTCCTGCTCGACGCGCTGGAGGTCGAGCGGACCGCTGTCGTGGGCTGGTCGATGGGCGGCTTCGTCACCCAGTCGCTGGCCCGCTCGGCGCCCGGGCGGGTCTCGGCGCTCGGCCTGATCTCCACCCACACCGGCGGCCCCGACGCGCTCAATGGCGAGCCTCAGGTCGCCCGCGAACTGGTCGACCATTCGGGCACTCCACGCGAGCAGGCCTCACGGCTGATCTCGCTGCTCTTCCCGCCCGCGGTCGCCCCGGAAGCCGACGAGCGCTTCGGTGAGATCGTCGCCGCTGCCCGCGCCGCGCTCCCCGAGCGGGTCCTCTTCATGCAGGAGGAAGCGCTCGGCTCCTGGCACGGCCGCCCCGAGTCGCTCTCGGTCCTCGACCCGCCGGTCCCGACCGCGATCGTCCATGGCGGCGCCGACACCGTGGTCCCGCCTGGCAATGCCGAGGTGCTCGCCCGCTTCCACCCCGGCGCGACGGTCGCGATCCGCCCTACCTGCGCCCACGCGCCGATGGCCCAGGAGCCGGAGCCGGTGGCCGAGGCGATTCTCGCCGCGAGCGCCCGGTAAGCGTCCCCTGAGCGCGTCTTCGGGAGGCTCTCAGCTGGGACCGGGGGCGAGGGTCCAGCCGGCGACGAGGAGCAGGACCCCGACCGCCGCGATGCTGACACCGGCGTACTGAAGGAGGCCGACGATGCGTGGGTGCTCGACCGGGGAGATTTCCTCTCCGCGCCGCTCGCGCACGTACCGCTCGTCCCGGTGATCCTCCTCGAGCCGCCGCCGGATCGCCAGCGAGACGAGGGCAGCGAGGGCGCCGATGATCAGGATGACGGTGCCGACCAAGTAGAAGGTCTGCGAGGAGTCGACCGATTCCGGGATCACGCCGGCGACTCTATTGCGCCAGGAATGTCAGCCTTTCACCGTGCTCTTGAGGATCGCGTCGATCGTCCGGTAGCCGGTGCAGTTGGCGTGGGAGATCGACAGTTCGCCCTGGAAGCGGCCGGCGAAGATGCTGCCGCTCAGCGTCACCGTCCACACTTCCGGGCCTTTGGTCGCGGTGACGCCGAAGACGGTGCCGTCAGGGGCGATCTTCGCGTTGCGCAGGTGGGCGGGGATTTCGATCGTCACGTCCTGTCCCTTGGTCGGCCCCTTACAGATCGTTTCAGCTTCGAGCTGAAGGTTGCGCAGCGCCGTGCCGCCGCCGCTCACGCTGAAGGTGATCGGCGATTCTTCGCGTTGCTTGGAGTTCGCGGCGACGTAGGCGCCGTCGTCGGCCGCGCTCGTGACCCGCTGTTTCGTCGGCTTGCGGATCACCTTGACCACCGGTTCGAGGCCCAGGTCCGGTTTGCCGCCGACCCCGAGGACCAGCGCGCGGAAGAGATGGTGGCCCGCTTCCTTCACCTTGAAGAAGAAGGCGTTTTCGCCGCTGTTGCTGCCGGGCGCTTCGGCGATCGTTTTCCAGGCGCTGCCTTCGAACATCTGCAGCTGGACCACGGCGCCGCCGAGTTCGGCTTCGTAGAAGAAGCCGACCTTCGTCAGGTAGCCGGCGAAGATCTGTTCGCGGAAGCTCAGTTCGGGTTCTTCGATGTGGGGGAAGACGACGAACGAGCTGACCGGGCCGGCTTCGACCCCGTCCGGGCTGACCGCCGATTCCCGGAAGGGCTGCCAGTAGATCGTCCCTTCGTAGAGCGTCGCCGGGTTGGGCGTCTTCGGCAGTTCGATTTCCGAGCTGCAGAGGCCGGCGCTGCCTTTGATCGGTTCCGACGAGCCTTCGCCTGCTTCGCCGAACGGGGCGGTCGAGAGCTGCCCCGCGCTGTTGACGGTTGGTGCGGTGGAGAAGTGGACGCCATATTCTTCGCCGCCGCCGAGGACCGGCGGTTCGACGATTTCGATCACTTCCATTTCTTCTTCTTCATTTTCTACTTCTTCTTCGATCACTTCGCCTTCTTCGTAGACGAAGCTCGGGCAGGAGAAGACGACCGTCAGCGGTTCTTCGGTTGCCGCGACGGGCGCGCCTTTGGCCGGGCTCTGCGGCACGATCGCCGGGCCGGTCGCGGGCGAGGCGCCGGCCGAGCCGACCTCCAGGACCAGAACCAGGAGCGCCGCTGCCGCGGCGAGCAGAGGGACAAGACGGCGGGGGGACGGCGGAAGGCTCTTCATTAAAAGAACATAAATCCGCCCGCCCCGTCAATCAATGGAAGGGCGCCCTTTTTTAACTTGCCGAGACCTGCCTTCTCGATGACCCGGTCCTTTTCTTGTGGCGATGTTTTTCGGGTGGGAAGCTCCCGGCAGGCAGGCAGATCCCTTGGGGGTAGCGCCTCGTCTGCCGGCATTCGGTGGTCGGTTCGTTGATCGTCGGCGGGATTTCTTCTGGGCACCAGACCGAGGCCTGCAGGGACGGATACATGATGTTCGTCAGGTCTTCGGAGTGCCCAAGGCCAAGCAGGTGGCCGACCTCGTGATTCATCGCCTCCTGTTGGAGGCAGGGGCCGGTGGGAAACTTGTCGGCGAAGACGGTCAGTTCACACCATTCGTAGGTGACGCCGGGCGGGGGTTGGGTGGCCGCGGCCGCGCCGCCCTCACCGGCAACCGTCGACCACGGGTCGGTAGGCAGGATCGTCTTGCGAACTTCTTCGCATTGCGGCGGCGCAGATACGCCCCAGAATGCGAGTGCTGCGCCATACTCGGCTTCAAGCGTCGGGTTGAACGGTTCAGCCTGGGCCCTGTCCGCGACCACGAGAAGGACGACCAGGACGACGAGCGTGGAAAGCGCTGGTAGCAGTCGAGCGCGGAGGACGAGCACGCCGAGCCTCTCTCAGAACGAAAGGTTCGGGGCTCCCTGACCGTCTCCATCCAGCGCACCACCCCGCCTCGCTGGATGCGGCATGCATCTGTTTGGAGAACGGTTCGATGCCGGTGGACTTCCCGCGCATCGACGAATGTCGTACGTCGCCTACGGGGTGGCTTGAGAGCGCAACGTCTAGCCCTACGAGCCGATGCCGGAGGAGGGACTCGAACCCCCGACACGCGGATTATGATCATGGTCGGACGCCTTCGGGTGCTTGCGGCTGATCGCTGATTTGGCTTTAGGCCGCTAAATCTAATCGTCGCCGCCAGCCAGGTTCTCCGTGGTCGACGGGGGCCATGTTGCCCTTCCGTTGCCCACCTCGATTCGGCAGCGACCGCTCGACCCCCTTCGGGACTCGTGACCCACCTGAGGAGGCGCGACGATGCCCGAGATGGGAGGGGCGGGGCGCGGCATCGGCGAGTTCAGACCTTGGCACTGGGATTCAAGCTGGCGTGCGTGGATCTGGCCCGTTGATCGACGCGAACTAGAGAGTTTTAGGTAGGAGGCAGCGGTACTTACCGGTCCGGTGGCTTTTCCGCCAATTCGTTTGACAAACCGACGTGTCGCTGAATACAACACGCTCGTCGTTCGTTCAGCTGTCTCAGATCCAAAACTCGACCGCAGGGGGCTTCCGGATGGTCCGTCACGCGAGTCTGCGCCTTTCTCCCGCCTCGATTCTCGCCATGGTTGTCTGCGCCGGGCTCCTTGCCGCGCTCTGCGTCTTGGTCGTACCAGCGATCTCTGCCGGTGCCGTACAAACCTCACAGACCCCCGTAGCGGAGTACTCCTTCGACAAAAATCCCGGCGAAGGCACCACGGTCGAAGACCTGTCGGGCGACGGCAACACGGCGACGATCGAAGGGGCCGAATGGACCCCGGCCGGAAAGTACGGCGGCTCGATGAAGTTCGACGCCGCCAAAGAAGACAGGCTGAGCATTCCGGCCGCCGAAGACCTCGACCTCGAAGAAGAATTCACCCTCGAGGCCTGGGTGCGCCCCGAATCCGAAGCCGAAGAATACGCGTTGATCATGGGCAAGGAAAACTCGGTCTCGCCCCATTTCGCCTACGTCCTCTACGCCCAGACCCCCCAAAACCGAGCGAAGGCGTTCTTCTCCGAAGGCGCCCCCGGTCACCTGGAAGCAGAAGGGGGGGCACCGGCCCCGCGCACCTGGACCCACATCGCGGTCACCGACGACGGCGCCCACAGCCGCCTCTACGTCGACGGCAAACTGGTCAACACCGCCGAAGCGGTGGCGATCCCCTCGACCGACGGCGATCTGGTGATCGGGGGAAACAAAGCGTTCTCTGCCTTCTTCGACGGCGAGATAGACGAGGTCCGCGTCTACAACCGCCCGCTCGACGAAGCCGAAATCCAGGCCGACGCGGCGACCCCGATCCAGACCCCGCGACAGGGCCCCGTCGCCGCGTACTCCTTCGACGAAGACAACGAAGAAACCGCCACGGACCTGACCGGCGATGGCAACACGGCGACGGTCGAAGGTGCCGAATGGGCCTCGAATGGCAAATACGGCGGTGCGATGAAGTTCGAAGCCTCGAAAGGTGACGTCCTCACGGTCCCCGCGGCCGAAGACCTCGACCTGACCGAAGAATTCACCGTCGAGGCCTGGATCGACCCGGCATCGACGCACGAATTCGAGAACATCATCGAGAAGGAAAACTCCGGGGAACCCGGCTACAGCTACCTGCTGACCGACCACCACGACCAGCTCGGCGCCTACCTCCAAGAAGAACCGGCCTACTCACTCTTCAGCCCCCACGAAGAAATCGAACCGCACACCTGGAACCACGTCGCCCTCACCTACGACGGCTCCCGGGTACATCTCTACCTGGACGGACAGCAGGTCAGCTCCGAGCCCGCACCCTCGTTCGTCAGCACCGACGGAGCGCTGAGGATCGGCGGCGGCGAAGCCCTCGGAGGGAACACCTTCGACGGCAAAATCGACGAGGTGCGGATCTACAGCCGATCTCTGGACGAAGCCGAAGTCCAGGCCGATGCGGAAGCTCCGATCCAGACGCCGAGATCGGGTCCGATCGGCGCCTATGCCTTCGACGAAGGGGAAGGCGGGACGGTCGCGGACGTCACGGGCAACGGACACACGGCGACGATCGAAGGCGAAACGGCATGGGCGAAAGGAAAGTACGGCAGCGCGCTCAGCTTCCTGAAAGAAGGTGACTGCGCCTCGGTCGCCGACTCCCCTGAACTGCGACTGACCGAAGAATTCACCGTCGAGGCCTGGGTCCGGCCCGACGGGGGCATCTACGAAGACCCGGTGGTGGTCAGGGAATCCGGTGGGGAAGACGTCTTCGGCCTCGGCATCGGCACGAGCGAAGAAGGACATGCCGAAGCCTTCATCGGCGAAGGTGCAGAATCGCAGACCGCCGTGGGCGGGAGGGAGATCCGCGAGTACGAATGGGTCCACCTCGCCGCCACCTGGGACGGGGCGCATATCCGCCTCTACGTCGATGGCGAACTCGCGGCCACGAAGGCGACCACGACGCCGCCCAGCGGCGGTGCAGGCGGATTGCGGATCGGCTGCGACGCGCCCGAAGGGCCGTTCGACGGCAGGATCGACGAGGTGCGGGTCTACGGCCGGACCCTGAATGGCGCGGAAGTCGCCGCCGACATGGAAACCCCGCTGCAGACCCCGAAGGCGACGCCGGTCGCGAAATATTCGTTCGACGAAGAGAACGAAGAAACCGCACGGGATCTGACCGGCGACGGCCACACGGCGACGGTCGAAGGCGCGAAATGGACCGAACACGGTCGTTATGGCGGCGCCTACGAATTCGACGCCAAAGAAGAAGACGTTCTGAAGATCCCCGCCTCGCCGGAACTGAACTTCGCCGAAGAATTCACCCTCGAGGCCTGGGTGCGCCCGAGCGGCGCGGAAAACGAAGAAGCCCCCCTGATCGACAAACAGGAAGGGAGCGGGCTCGGATACTTTCTCTACGAGGGAGGCACGGTGTCCGATCGACCGGTCGGAGCGGTGGACGAAGGACAGGAACACGTCCATGCCGATGATCCGCTCTCGGACCACGCATGGAGCCACGTCGCTCTCACCTTCAACGGCAACAGGACCTATCTCTACGTCGACGGCGAACTGGTCGACAACGGAGGTGCCGAACCGGTCGTAACCTCCGAAGGCGAACTTGAGATCGGCGGCTCGACGAGCACCGGCGAGTATTTCGACGGCCGGATAGACGAGGTGCGGATCTACAACCGGGGGCTCGGCGCCGCGGAGGTCGGCGGAGACATGGAAGCACCCATACAGACCCCAAAGCGGGGGCCTGTCGCTGCATACTCATTTGACGACCCAGGCGAACCCGGAACGGTGGAAGACATCACCGGTGACGGCAACACGGGAACGCTCGAAGGAGCGGCGTGGGCCCCCAAAGCGAAATATGGTTCAGGCGTGAGCTTTGAAGGTGGGGCCGAAGAATGCATCACCATCCCCGACAGCGCCAATCTAGCGCTTACCGAAGAATTCACGCTCGAGGCCTGGGTAAAACCGACCGGCCCCACTGGCGAAGGTCCGATTTTGTCGAAGGAAGCATCTGAAACGGGTGGTATCCCCAGCTACGGGATGGGTGTAGGACTTGAAACCCCTGGGAAGCCTGACGGCATCATTCGAGAAGAAACCCAGACGTACAGCGTTGCGGGGTCACATTCGCTCGAAAGTAACGTCTGGGCTCACCTCTCCCTCACCTACGACGGTGCGGAGATGCGACTCTACGTGAACGGTGAACTAGTAGCCTCAGAAGCTGAGGCGAACGGTCCGCCTGTTTCCACGGGGGCATTGAAAATAGGTTGCAGCGCATATTGGGAAAGCGGATTCAGCGGGAAGATCGATGAGGTCCGACTCTATAACCGAGCACTGGATCGCCGGGAAATCGAGGACCGTATCCCCCCGTCTTTCAGCCACGGCTTTCCAGTCACTGTCTTCCCTGAAGAAACGAGTGCCACGGTTGTGTTTGCCGGAGCTTATGACGCGGGACTGTCCAATGGGCTTGCTCCACTTTATGCATATCGATACGGCGTAAACTCGACTCTCTACTCGCCTTGGCGACTGACCGACGCGCCCTCCTTCACGGTGCCACTTACCTCCGAAAGCTCCGAAGTCAACTTTCAGGTGTATTCGACTGACGCAATCGGCCTGAGATCGTCAGTAGAAAAGGCGACGGTTCTCGTCGTACACCCGGAACCGTACGAACTCACCGAAGAAGAGCAAGCAGAAGCCGAAGAAATTGCCAGCGCCGCAGAACCAAACAACGACCCGCTAGCAATCGCCGATCTCTCCGAAACCGGTGAAGGCGAAACGACGATGGTCCAGCGACGCGCGGTGAAACCGGGGCCCGGTCAGTGCAAAGTCACCGCCAATAAAGCTCATCCATCGGTCACCGAATTCAGAAAAGGCTTTAATAAAATCGCCGCTACCGCTTTCGTCGAATGCGGACCGCCGTTTGCGAGCGGATTTATACAGGACGTTCTATACCGCGTGGTGGGTTCTGGTGCGTACGAGCCCATCAGGACTGGCAAGTGGGAAGTGTTTGGATTTATAGAGTCATACAAGCGGGCCTTCAGTGGTATCAAACCAATTGGCTGTGAACCCGGCACCTATGTCAATGGCGGGTTTGTAGCGTTGGATCCATATTCGGGCAAATTTGAATGGGATAAATACCGCCTTTCGCACATGAGCAAACCGGAACGTATTACGTGCAAAGAGCTGTCGGGAAAATAGGCCAAGATCGCTGCGTCTATACTCCCCGCCATGGGCGAGTGTCGCGTGGTCGATGGGTCGGAGGAGGGGCGTTGGATATCCGATGGCCTCAAGCGCGGTCCTGGACCAACCGTTCGCGAGCAGATACCGGAACTCTTCCACAGCTATCTTCGGCTATTTCATCCTGCGGTGACCCCAGACGGCCAGCCCGTTTCCTGGCGGCAGGTTGCTCGAGAAATGGGCAAGACGTTTCACGCTCGTGCACAGTGGAACGCGTTGTCGGAGAGCAATGGTCGAAGTGGTAGGCGCCACTCCTGGGCGGGAATGCCGCCCCCGCTAGGAGAACTGGACATCCAGCCACTTGACGTACTCTGTTCGATCCTGAGTGGGTATACCCATACCCCAGATTCATGCTACTTCGGGTTAAGTACGATTTTTAGTCGCAATGCGACCTCTATCCCACCCAGGCACCTGTTGCGCGCGGGGGGAATTCGAGAGTATGTGATCTTGGCCGGGCCGCTGACGGCTGCTGGAGAACTCGAGGTTCCAGCTGAGCACGCTGACTCTAATACCGAAGAAGACGACAGTGTGGCGAGCCTATTGCCGCCTCAAGGATTCACCCAACCGGGCCCAGAAGGCCATGCGCCGGTGCCGGCTGAGCTTCGGAGGCG
Source organism: uncultured Solirubrobacterales bacterium (assembly GCA_963795675.1). GTDB lineage: Bacteria > Actinomycetota > Thermoleophilia > Solirubrobacterales > 70-9 > VAYN01. The sequence goes on along the minus strand of CAWCJB010000001.1, from coordinate 28,629 downwards.
CAGCGCGGTGTCCTTGGAATTTCTGCACGGGGGATCTGGCCAGGCTCCAAATCTCATCTGGCCGTTTGACCGTTCCTGGTTCGTGGTGAGCGAGGTGGATTTCGACTCCACCTTGGTCGGCGGAAGCGAGGCCTTGGTGCAGGCGTTGGCGAGCGATGAGCGCCTAGAGACGCAGTTCATTGATCTGGATAGTTCCCTTGCCGCCGATGCGGATCCGATCAATGCGGTTGCAGATCATGAGGCGTAAGCGCGCGAGGACGTCCAGTGCAACATGCCCGCCGTCCGACTAAGCGCCGAGCAGTGGCGAGGGCCCTGATGGTCGAATCGCGAGTTGATCCTCCGACAACCAGCAGTGGAGTCCTCTCCGACTGGTCTAGCGCAAACCGCGGCAAAGCGGCAGGGTGTTGGCGAACGCCGCCTCCTGCTCGCCGTACATGCGTTGAAGCTCCAATCGGGCGAGCTGGCTGGCGTGCTCGATCGCGCCGCTGGCGCGCTCAAGCTCGTCGCCGACGCCTCGCGCGGAGACGGTGACGAAGCCCGCGTAGCGCACCTCGGCGAAGCCTTCCGCCAACTCCTCTTCGCGACGGGAGACCGCCTGTGCGCGGCGTCGGTCGGAGGCGGTCGTCATGAAGCCCTGGCGGCGGCGCTCCATCTCGCCGGCCAGCTCGAGGGTCTGGGCGGTCTCGGCCTGCCGCATCGCCTGGGCGAAGGGCACGGGCTCGATCGTCACCGCCACGGTGCGGACGGTCGCGCTCTGCATGAGCAGCGGAGCAAGGAAGCTCGGCCCGACATCCGACCGGGGCCAAGACGAGATCCAGTACGTGTTGTGGAAGGCGGCATCCGTCCGGTAGTGCGACCAACCGACCTCCTCGGCATGAGGGCCCATCAGCGCAGGGTCGACGCCTGAGCGCCCTGGATCACCAAGGCGCGAACGAACACGTCCCTGATGGCCGAAGGGGTCGAAGGCATCGCGGATCACCTCGGCGTATTGCCGCGCACGCAGCATCCCGAAGACCTTAGTCTCGGCCGAGCCGAGTCGCCGCGCGAGACTCTCGGCCTCGCGCATCAACAGCTCGCAGGCACCCTCGTCGCCACCGCCGAGCCGCTTCATGTCGCGGCCTGCCCGGCGCGTGTCGATCTGCAGACAGACCAACACGTCGTGTTCCTGGGTGACCGGCGCCGCCGCCTCTATCAGTTCGATGTACGACGAGACGACGTTCGAGGAGAACTGGACGGTGCGATCCCGCTTCTCTTGCAGGTAGGACGCCAGCTCGTCGCCTTGGCCCGGCATCGTGCGCTCGATCCACTGCACGCGGCGCACCGCCGAGTTCTCCCTCGCGCAGCTCGCCAACACGCCGCCCCATGATTCGAGCGCACGTCCCTGGTCGGAGGCGTCGCGCAGGGCGAAGGCTGGATCGTCGGGGGCGCAGGGAGCCAGCTCATCTATCGGAGCGACGACGCTGGGGCCTCGTGGGATGTGCCGGAGGTTCCGCTCCCGGGACCGATCGAACCCGGAGAAGTAATCCCGGCGCGACCCGTGGTAGTCCCGACGGTGCCCGAGGATTCCGAAAAAGAACTGCCGCTACCGGAAGGAGAACCCGCCAGCCGCCTGATCCTGGATCAAGAGTTCACCTGGGTCCGGTTCTTCGGGGCAAGGCGTTCGTACCACCCGGGTGCGTGTCGAAATCACGTGGGGCCCTTCCTCACGAAGGACGGCGGAAGAAAATGGTCGCCCTCTCCCGCCCGACCCCGAGGTGTGCTGGGGTCCGGCGCCTAACGATTGCGATCGTCGACCGGCGCGCTGTTGCGGCGTTCTTGAACAGTTCATGCCGCCACAGCTAGCGCGGGCGTCCGCGTAATCGCGTCCATGAACGCCGCGTCGCCCACGCCTTCGTCCATCAGGTGGACATAGGTGCGTAGAGTGAAGCCGGGGTCGGCGTGGCCGAGCCACTCCTGCACCTGCTTGATGTTTCGGCCCGCGTCGAACAGAAGGGAGGCGCAAGTGTGGCGGAACGTGTGGAAGCTCACTTTCGAGCGCTCGCGCATCTTCGTCTCTGCGTTCTCATTTTTAGGCGCGACCTCGACTTCCACGTAGAGCCCGACGGCGATGGCCGCCGGTGCCAGGACGCGGCTATAGACGTTGGAGGGGGTCAATGGCGTCCCGGTTGCCGTCGCGAAGACAGGACCGGCCGCGCCGCCGTAGTGATGGCGGCGGCGAGCCAGGAGCCGGGCGGTCATGCCGGGGGATAGGGGCACGTCCCGTTTGCCACTCTTGCTCTTCAGCTTCTTGCGGCGGCCCTTGTAGAGCTGTTCGCGGACTTTGACCCGCGGGTGCTCACCGGTCAGCACGAGGTGTTCCCATCGCAGCCCGACCGCCTCGGAGATCCGCAGGCCGGTGTGGATCAGGAACTCGAAGAAGCCGGCCCAGTCGGCGGGCTTCGTGTCGCCGGGAAGCCTCTCGCGCTCTTCTTCCTTCTCGCGGCGATCGACCTCGGCAAGCAGTAGCTCGATCTCGGCGCGGGTGAGTGACTTCGGCTTGCTCTCGTCTTCGGGATCGTCGTCGTCCGGCGCGGGAGGGATGCGGACGCCGGTCACCGGGTTGGACGAGATCAAGCCGTCATCGACGGCGGTTCCGAATAGTGCCGACAGCGCCGCTTTGGTCTTCTTGATCTGCGAGGTGGTTTTTTCTTCCCCCCGCATCGCGCCGAAGAGTTCGCGGGCGTCGCCCGGTTCGATCTCGCCGATCCACCACGCCTCCCAGGTCAGGAGCGCGTGGTCCTCGATCGCGCGGCGGTACTCCGGCCGCGTGGACTCCGAGAAGCCGCGGGCGGTCCGACCCGCATAGGTGTCGATCCAGTTCGAGAAGTAGGAGCCGAAACGGACCTTCGTGGTCGGGCGGCGATCGCCGGCGTTTCGTTTCCCCTTCGCCTCGCGGGCCTCGGCGTAGTACCGACAGCGGCACGGCATCCGGGACGGCAACCACGCGTTCGGACCCGAGCCGACCGACCAGGCGGCGCGGGGTCACGGCGCCGGTCGAGGATCGTGTCGATCGCCGCCAGCTCGGCGCGTGCGTCGTGGCTCACGTCGGGCAGCGCTGAGCGCTCCGTCTCCTGGCGCCCGAGCGCCCGCAGGGGATGAAGCCGAGCCCGACCATCTGACGGGCGGGGCGGGTCGGGATCAGTAGCTCGCCCTGGCGGACGACGAGTCCGGCGGCGAGGAGTCCGTGGACAGCGCCGGAGAAGCGGTCGGCCTCCCCGAAGTCCTCGGGATCGGTGACCCGAGCGGTCAACGCCTCGCGGTAGGTGAGGACGCCGGGGAACTCCGCGAGCAGCAGATCGAGCAGGCCTCGCTGGTCGGCCTCGTAGATCTCCTGGGGGTCGCGATCGGGGCGGGAGGGAGGCGCGCTCGCGCCTGCCGAACTACATTGCGGGTGCATGGGAGGTCACTCTCCTGTGCCATGCCCCCGGCTGTTTGCGCAGCGCGGGGGCGCTTTTTGTCTGCGCCTCAGGCTAGCAGAGTCTGTCGATGAATCCTAGACAAACTTAGCTACCTACCTTCGATTATCTGGCCGACGCGGCTGTGATGCAGGCCCACCGCCTCGCCGATGTCACGAAGAGTGAGACCTTCCCGCTGAGCTTTAGTGAATGCCTCGCGACGCCACGCCCGTGCCGCCTCGGTGTCTGTCTGATACCGCTCTTGAGCGGCGCGCACAGAGGCGCGCAAGACGGCCTTGGGATCGGTCGGCATTGGGGCAGCCTATTTCGATCGCTTTGTGGGCAGATCCGTGCAGTCACGAGGCGACCAAGAGCGGGCGATGAATAGGCTCTCGAAAGGATCGTGGCGGGAAGAAATGCGTGCCCGGTCCTCACCTTTCTATGCCCTGCACGGTAGAAATCTGGAAGTCGGCAACCACAGACCCAGGTCTGGAGCCACGGCTGGAGGCCGACATGACGGACCTGGCCGTCGGGGCCTGGAACTCGTGGTGGCTGGGCAAAGGCCCCCCGCACTTCATCGCGCGCGAGGTGGTTGGCCCTCATGGCATTGCGGACTTGGTAGCTGTTCAATTCGACGCCCAAGCCTTATGCGCTCGATCCGAAGCTGGCCTAAGTCCTGTCCCGGACTTGACCGCGCTCCGCGCTATCGAAGCCTGTCGCCGGACCTCCCGCTCGGCACCCGATCTTGCAGCAACGCTCGGGCTCACCATTTCGGGAGTCCGGCGGGCGGTCAAAGTTGCTCACGATGCGGGGGCTCTGGACATGACAGGGGGCAATCGCTACCGGACTAACTCTGCCTGGTCACGCTGCGTTCGTCGCCTCGTCGCGGTCGAGCTGAAACGCTCTGACTGGCAGCGGGCGGCAAATCAGCTGTGGGCCTACAGACAGTGGGCGAGTGCCACGTGGCTGGTGCTGGGACAGCGCCCCCCGCTTAAAGCCCTGGAAGATCTCCGGGAAACTGGCGCCGGACTGGCCTATTTGGATGTGAATGCGGAGATACGAGTTGTCCTACGCCCGAAGAGGAGCCGGAAGATCGCAGGTATCGCGTCGGTCTGGGCTGGCGAGCAAGCGCTAGCTCAGGCAATCGACGCTGACAGCGATTCCATTGACCCGGCGACCGTCAGACGAGCGACCGCCAGATCGGAAGATGAACTGGCTCTGCTCGCGGGCTGAGGCCCGTAGTCGACTTCCAGGCCGCCCAGTTATTTTGCGCTTGCTCTAGGAGCGTCCTTACTGCTTCACGACGGGCCGTGCGATCCACGCCGGAAACGCGCTGCGTAATCTCAGCGAGGGCGTAGAGATCATGCTGTGCGCCTGGTGCAACTGACCACGTGGTGCCCATTTTGGTGCAGAACTGACAGGGGCATTGCTGGAACCCCTGTTTGGTAGCGAGCCGTCGGTGGTCCGGAAAGAGGACATGGTGCAGCAGTTGCGGCTCGAAGTAGCGTTCCAATCGAGGCGGTGGCTGCTGGCCTTTGCGACGACTGATTTTCTCGCGCGAGTCAACCCAGGTGCCCTGACTTCGACCTGCGCTGAATCCCCATGCTCCCCAAGCTATTGAGAGCCAGCCCAACCCACCCGACCGAACGAGCAGGACCCGACGGGCATCGTCGGCGAGGACCCGGACCATTTCACGGAGGCCGGAGAGGATCACGGGATCGTTACTGCGGTCACGCCGCGAAAATCTCACCTGTAAGGCGATCCCGATTGAGTCAGGAAGGTCAGTCAGGAGATTTAAGACGAACCGTCTCAGCGCGTCGTCTTTGAGCCAGTCATCGTGAAAGCAAAAGTGAGCGAACCAATCGGGGTCGCCTTCCGGACGACTGCTCCACGCCCGCCGGATGCCATCGACTTGCCGCTCCACGCCCGCCTGATAGCCAGCTGGTGAGAAGTCGACTCCAGGCACCGTCAACGCATCCGGTTTCTCGTGGGAACGTTGCTCGTCGAGAGCCGCTTTGATCATCAGGTCCCATTCCGAACTTTTTTTCGGGGCTTCTCGGCCAGCCCAGGCAGCCAAGGGCCGCTCACGTTTCTTCGCTTCGACGGTCGCGCCCCCTGCGAGCATCGGGGTCAGGTTGCCTTTGGCTTGAGCGTCGGCGCGCAGACCCGCGAGATATACGGCGTCGAAATCGAGGAATAAGCCTGGTGGGGTTCGACCGGCAGCGATGCGGGCATCAGCGACTTCGGGTATTCCCGACCGACCTTGGTAGGTCTGGTGGATCAGAAAGGCCGGTGCGTCCGGGAGCGTCATCGGCTTTCCAAGATGCCCCGGATCACGGCCGCAGCGACGTCCGCGCGAGGACGCTCATATGCGCTCGGCTTCAGCATCCGAGTGAGCACGTCCCTGACATCGTCCTCGATTCCCGAGACCGCCGACCATTTCGGTCGATCGTTGTCGTTGATCCTCTCCTCGAGCACTTCGATCGCAACGTTCTGCTCGCCTGGATCCAAGAATGGATGCTGCTTAGTCAGGAGCAAGAACAACGTGACGGCCGCGGCGAAGACATCCGATCTCCGGACCGCTCGCTCTTGGCGGAGTTGCTCAGGCGCCATGAAGGGGACGGTGCCGAGAAGGGTGGGATACACCGTGATCGACGTCCCGAGCATGTCCTTTACGAGACCCAGATCGAGGATGACCGCTTCCTGCCAGGCGTCATTGCGGAGCGCGATATTGCCTGGCTTGATGTCTCGATGGACCTTTTCCCGCTCGTGAATTGCCGCGATGCCTTCCAAGGCACCCACCATCGCGGCGAGCGCCTCTTTTTCGCTGGGCCATTCGTCAGCTTCGAGGCGTTTGCTGATCGATTTTCCGGAGATGTACTCCCCGATGATGAACGGGTAGCTCGTTCCAGCGTGATCGAGTTGGCCCGCTTCCGTGAAGCCCATGACGTGGGCGCTCTGAACGGCCTGCATGACCTTGATCTCTTGGGCCACCCGTGCCGGGTCCGCACCAATAACGACCTTCAAGACCTCGGGTCCGCCACCGCTCCGCTCGATTTTCCACGCGTCGCCCTGTCCGCCTCGATCAATGAACTCAAGGAGCGTCAGTTCCGGCAATGCAGCCTCAATGGAGGTTTTAGGTATTCGAGGTTCCGTCATTGGTCTGAACTATTACTGGCCGCCCGGCCAAGATAACCTCAATCCGAAGCGTCGTGCCAATATGAGGCCATGACCAAGGCCGAACTCCACGAGCTTGTGGACCGCCTTCCCGAGGGGGCAGTCGATGGTGCCGCGATCCTCCTGGAGGAGATCACCGACGGTCGGATCGACCCGGAGCAGGCTTGGTTCTGGACCCGCGAGTGGCAGGCGAAAGAGCGTGAGGCCGACGAAGACCTCGCCGCCGGCCGCGCAACAACCTTTGAGAGCGACGACGAATTCCTTGGGGCGCTGGAAGCTGACATGAAGCCCCTCGATGCCGACTCGTAGCGTCCTCGCGTCCTTCCGGCGCGACTGGCAAGGTTTGACCCCACAGCAGCAGAGGCAATTTCTGGCCGCCCTGAAGCAGTTCGTCACCGACCTGAAGAAGTCACCGCTGGCCTTTCACCCCCGCCTCCGCGTCAAGCGGATGCAAGGACACCCTGGCGTCTGGGAGATGAGCTGGGCGCCGGACGGACGGGCCACGTTCGAATACGGCGACGCGGTTCGCCCGGGCCAGCCTCACATCGTCTGGCGGCGAGTCGGGACCCACTCGATCTTCCGGCGACCCTGATGCTTGAACCCCTGGGCAACAGCGGTGGTTGCCCGCAACCCGTGGTGTTGCCCTATCCGTTGCCCTCTGGGGCGAATCGGGGCGGGGTGCCGGGGAGATTTGGCACCCCGCTTAGTGCCGGAGGAGGGACTCGAACCCCCGACACGCGGATTATGATTCCGCTGCTCTAACCAGCTGAGCTACTCCGGCGGGGGAGGGCATGGTAGCGATGCCATGCTTGGAAGATGGCCGGCGGTGATCGAGGGGTGCAGCAGCTCGGCTTCGCCGCTCTGCGGCCGGTGTTGATCGGGATCCTGTTGGTGGTCGACGCGGGGATCGTGCTGGCGCTCGGGATCGGTCGGCACAAAGGGTGGCTGCCGCCGTTCATCGGGTTCGGGATGGTGCTGCTCGGGCTGATCTGGATGATGGGGTGGTCGATCAGCCACCGTCACGACGACGACCCGGAGAGCTGAGGATCGATCATCTAGGCTGGGCCGATGCCTGGGGCAGACCTCGACAGCGCGGTGCGGACGGTGGTCCGGCAGTGCATGGGCGTCGCTGCGGGCGAGGAGGTGTTGGTGGTCTGCAACCCGGTGACCGAAGAGATCGGGGCCTTGATGCGGATCGAGGCGCAGGGTGACGGCGCCGACGCGACCCTGGCGGTGATCTCCGAGCGCGAGACGCATGCGGCCGAGCCGCCGCGCCCGGTCGCCGCCGCGATGGCCGCCGCCGACGTGGTGCTGGCGCCGACGATCCAGTCGCTGTCGCATACGGCGGCGCGGAAAGCGGCGAGCGATGCGGGAGTGCGGATCGCGACGCTGCCGGGCGTCACCGAGGAGATGCTGGCGCGGCTGATGAACGGCGACCTCGACGAGATGCGGCGGCGCGGCTGGGCGATCGTCAACGCGCTAAACCAGGGCTCGCAGGTGCGGATCACCTGTCGGCACGGCAGCGACCTGACCTTCTCGATCGCGGGGCGCGAGGGGATCGTCGACGCGGGCGAACTATCGGCCAAGGGCGCCTTCGGCAATCTGCCTTGCGGTGAGGGGTTCATCGCCCCGGTCGAAGGGACCGCTGCGGGGACGCTGGTGGTGGACGGCTCGATCGCTGCGGTCGGCCTGGTCGAATCGCCGGTACGGCTGACCGTCGAGGAGGGTCACCTGACCGGGGCGACCGGGAACGAGGGCGCCAGGCTGATGGAGCTGCTGACCCCGCACGGGCCCGACGGGACCAACGTCGCCGAGCTCGGGATCGGCACCAACGAGGAGGCGATCCTGACCGGGAACATCCTCGAGGACGAGAAGATCTTCGGCACCGCGCATGTCGCCTTCGGCGCCTCGGCGGGGATCGGCGGCACCGTGCAGGTGCCGGTCCACCTCGACGTGGTCGTCAAGGAACCGACCGTCGAAATCGACGGCGAGGCGATCCTCGGCGGCGGCGAGCTGCTGATCTGAGCGCCCCGATGCCGACCCTGCTCGCCGTCCCCAACGTCTCGACGGCCGGGGATGAGGCTGTGCTTGACAAGTTCCGGGCGGCGTTCGGGCGAAGCGCCCGCGTGCTCGACGTCCACACCGACGCCGACCACGGACGCACCGTGTTCACCCTGGCGGGCGAGCCGGGCGGACTGGCCGAATCGCTGGTGGCGGGCGCCAAGGAGGCGCTCGAGTCGATCGACATGTCCTCTTATATGGGGGCGCACCCGGCGATCGGGGCGCTCGACGTCTGCCCGATCGTCTGGCTGCGCGAGGAGGACCGCGCCGCCGCCCGCACCGAGGCGGTCGCGGTGGCCGCCCAGATCGGCGGGATCGGCGTGCCGGTCTTCCTCTATGGCGAGCTGGCCCGCGAGCCCGGCCGCGCCGAGCGCGCCTACTTCCGCAACGGTGGGCTGGCGGAGCTGTGGCTGCGGATGGAGGGAGGCGAGCTGCGCCCCGACTTCGGCCCGCCGGTACCGCACCCGCACGGCGGCGCGACGCTCGCCACGGCGCGACCGCCGCTCGCCGCCTTCAACGTCGAGCTCAAGGGGGCCGATCTCGACACGGTGCGCGCCGTCGCGGCGGAGCTGCGCGAGGCCGGCGGCGGGCCGCGCGGGGTGCGGGCGATCGGGCTGATGCTCGCCGGCGGCCGCGCCCAGGTGTCGACCAACGTCCACGATCCGCTGACGACGACGCTCGGCGCTGTGGTCGAGGAGGTGCGGCGGCTGGCGAAGCCGCTCGGCGCCCGCCCGGTCGAGGCGGAGTTGGTCGGGCTGATCTCGGCGGCGGCGATCGTCGATTACCCGGCCGACGTGCCGATCCGCGGCTTCGATCCCGAGCTGCACGTGATCGAGCGACGGCTGGCGGCGCTCGGCGACTAGGTGATCATCTAACTCCATCATTTACATTCATCAGATGGCCCAGCCGAAAAACAAACGCCGCCGCAAGCGCCGCGGGACCCAGGGCGGTCGCATCGACACCGCCGGCCGCCGTGCTCGCCCGCGCAACCGTGCGGAAGCCCGCAACCGCGCCCGCTCGAGCGGCAGCAAAACCGCCTCGAAAAAACGCGATCTGCCGCCGACCTGGAAAGGCTCCGCCTACCGCGGGGCCTTCGCCGCGGTGATCTTCGTCGTGATCCTGATCTTGCTGTTCAAACGGCCCCTGCCGGTATCGCTCATCTTTGGGGCCTTCATGCTCGTCTTCTACATCCCGACCGGCTACTACATCGACATGACCATGTGGCGCAAACGTGAGCGGCAGCGGATCCGCGACCGCGAAGGGACCTAATCCGTGGCGCTCGACGTCGAGATGCTGACCGTCGGCCAGATCGCCGAGAACACCTTCCTGGTGCGGCCGGCCGGCGGCGACAAGCTGCTCGTCGTCGATCCTGGCGATGAGGCGGAGCGGATCCTGGCGGCGGTCGAGGGGACTGGCGCGGAGGTCGAGGCGATCCTCCTCACCCACACGCATTTCGACCACATCGGCGCGGTCGCGCCCGTCGCCCGCGCCACCGGGGCGCCGGTCTACTGTCCCGAGATCGAGGTGCCGGTGCTCGCCGACATCATGGCCTACGTACCGTGGGAGGGCTTCGGGCCCTACGAGTCCTACGACGCCGACGAGACGCTGGCCGGCGGCGAGACCCTGGAGCTCGCGGGGCTGACGCTCGACGTCATCTTCACCCCGGGCCACAGTCCCGGCCACGTCACCTACTCGCTGCGCGGCGAGGACGCGATCTTCTCCGGGGACGTGCTTTTCCAGGGCTCGGTCGGCCGCGTCGATCTGCCCGGTGGCGACTGGCCGACGCTGGCCGACTCGATCGCCCGGCTGCTCGACTCGCACAGCGACGAGACCGTCGTCCATCCCGGCCACATGGGGCTGACGACGTTGGGCGCCGAGCGGGCGACCAATCCGTTCCTCCAGGCCTCGGCCCGTTAGCGCCGTGCGCGGTGACGTTCGCCCTCTCTGGCTTGCCCTCGCCCCGCCCGGCGGCGTCCTCGACCGCTCGACGTGGCTCTGCCAGGCCTTCGGGTCTGCGTCCTTGCCGGCCACGGCGATTGCTGCGCCAGAACCGGGCAAACGTCACCGCGCACGGCGCTGACCGCGCGCCCGCGCCACCCAGCTGAGTGACTATCCGGAAGCCCTCACGCACGCCTGGCGGCGCCGCACACACTTCGCGGGGCGTCGTCCTCGGTCGGCCAAATGGCGCTGCCATTAGGCCTCCCTGCGTCCTACCCCGCTCGGTGCGGCACTCGCCAGCCGCACGCGCGGCCTTCCGGATAGTCACTAAGGTCGCCACCGATGGCAAGCAAGTTCCAGGCACCCCGCGGGACCTTCGACGTGCTCCCGGCCCAGGCCCGCGCGCGGGCGCGGCTGCAGGCGATCGCGACCGGGATCTTCCAGCGGGCCGGCTACGAGACGATCCAGACGCCGACCTTCGAGGACACTGACCTCTTCGAACGGGGTGTCGGCAAATCGACCGACATCGTCCGCAAGGAGATGTTCACCTTCGAGGACAAAGGAGAGCGCAGCCTCACCCTGCGGCCGGAGGGGACGGCGCCGATCTGCCGTGCCTACCTGGAGCACGGGATGCACAAACTCGCGCAGCCGGTGAAGCTCTCTTATGTCGGGCCCTTCTTCCGCCACGAGCGGCCGCAGGCGGGGCGCTACCGCCAGTTCCACCAGCTCGGGATCGAGGCGATCGGGACCGCCTCGCCGCTCGCCGACGCCGAGGTGATCATGCTGCTCTCGGACCTGCTCGGGGAGCTCGGCGTGCCGGGGGTGGTGCTGCGGCTGGGGAGTCTCGGCTCGCTCGACGCGCGCGCCGCCTACCTGGAGGAGCTGAAGGCGCACCTGCATCGCCACGAAGGCGACCTCACGTCCGACGTGCGCGAGCGCATCGACATCAATCCGCTGCGGGCCTTCGACTCCGACGACGACGGAGTGCAGGGGGTGATGGCGAGCGCGCCGACGATGCTCGAGGCGCTCTCCGGCGAGGACGCCGAGCACTTCGCCGAGGTGCGGGCGCTGCTCGACGCCCACGGGATCGGCTACGAGCTCGACCCGACCCTGGTGCGGGGCATCGACTACTACACGCGGACGATCTTCTCCTTCGTCTGCGATGCGCTCGGGGCCCAGTCGGAGATCGGCGGCGGCGGCCGCTACGACGGCCTGATCGAGCAGCTCGGCGGGCCGGCGACGCCGGCGGTCGGCTGGGCGGCGGGGATCGAGCGGATCCTGCTGGCGCTGGACGAGGAGGAGCCGGCGGTCGGACGCGACGCGTTCGTCGCGATCGCTGACCCGGAGCAGCGGGGGAGGGCGATGGCGCTGGTGACCGAGCTGCGGAACGCCGGGTTCTCGGCCGAGATGGATCTCGGCGGGCGCGGGTTGAAGGGCCAGCTGAAACACGCCGACCGGATCGGCGCCGCCCGGGTGCTGATCTTGAACGCCGACGGGAGCGCCCAGCTGCGCGACATGACGAGCGGTGAGCAGCGCGCAGCAGACACCGGCAATCTTCTCGGTGAGATGACCGGAGGCGAAGCATGAGCGCGGACGAGCTGCGGGTCGGCGAGCTGCCAGAACCGACGGCGAACGGCTTTCGCGACACCTGGTGCGGGCGGGTGTTGCCCGACCGGGTGGACGGCGAGGTGCGGGTCGCGGGCTGGGTCAACCGGCGGCGCGACCACGGCGGCCTGATCTTCATCGACCTTCGCGACCGCACCGGCATCGTCCAGCTCGTCTTTCATCCCGACCGCTCCGGCGAGGCGTTCGAGCTGGCCCACAAACTGCGGGCGGAGGACGTGCTGAGCGTCACCGGGAAGGTGGTGCGACGCGACGCCGAGACGATCAACCCGGCACTGCCGACCGGCGAGGTCGAGGTCGCCGTCGCGGCCGCCGAGCTGCTCGCTGATTCGGAGACGCCGCCCTTCCAGATCGAGGGCTACGCCGACGACGTCGGCGAGGACACGCGGTTGCGCTACCGCTACCTCGATCTGCGGCGGGCGCCGATGCGCGAGGCGCTGGTGCTGCGCCACCGGGTCACCGCGGCGATGCGCGAGTTCCTCGGCGGGGAGGGCTTCGTCGACGTCGAAACGCCGGTGCTGACGCGGTCGACGCCGGAGGGCGCGCGCGACTTCCTCGTCCCCAGCCGCCAGCAGCACGGCTCCTTCTACGCGCTGCCGCAGTCGCCGCAGCTGTTCAAGCAGCTGCTGATGGTGAGCGGGTTCGAACGCTACTTCCAGATTGCCCGCTGCTTCCGCGACGAGGCGACGCGGGCGGACCGGCAGGCCGAGTTCACCCAGCTCGACGTCGAGATGTCGTTCGTCGAGGTCGACGACGTGATCGAACAGAATGAACGCTTATTGAGACACACCTTCGAGGCCGTCGGTGGTCCGGAGATCACGACGCCGATGCAGCGGATGCCGTATGCCGAATCGATGGAGCGCTTCGGCACCGATCGGCCGGACCTGCGCTTCGGGTTGGAGCTCGTCGACCTCGGGTCGGCGCTCGCCGGGACCGAGTTCAAAGTCTTCAAGTCGGTGCTCGAGTCGGGTGGCTCGATTCGCGGCATCAACGCGGGGAAGCGCGAGGTGCCGCGTAAAGAGCTCGACGGCTTCATCTCGCGCGCCCAGGAGCTGGGGGCGAAAGGCCTGGTCTGGGCGTTCCGCGAGGGCGACGGCTGGCGCTCGCCGACCGCCAAGTTCCTCAGCGAGACGGAGCTGGCCGAGCTGAACCGGCTGCTCGGGGCCGAGGAGGGTGACCTGCTGCTGCTGGTCGCCGACAAGCGGTCGGTCACCGACGCGGTGCTCGGCCAGATGCGGCTCGACCTCGGCGAGCGCTTCGGGCTGATCGACGAGTCGGAGAACCGCCTGGTCTGGATCGTCGACTTCCCGCTCTTCCTCTACGACGAGGTCGATAAGCGTTTCGACGCCGTGCACCATCCGTTCACGGCCCCCCAGGAGGGGTGGGATCCGGCCGATCCGGGGAGCGCCCTGTCCCAGGCCTACGACGTGGTCTGGAACGGGCAGGAGCTTGGTGGCGGCTCGATCCGTATCCACAGCGCCGAGGTCCAGGAGCAGGTGTTCGCCGCGCTCGGGATCGACAAGGAGACGGCGGAGGCGCGCTTCGGCTTCCTGCTCGAGGCACTCCGCTTCGGGGCGCCGCCGCACGGCGGGATCGCCTACGGGATCGACCGCTTCGTCCAGCGCCTGGCGGGCGCCGAGACGATCCGCGACGTGATCGCCTTCCCCAAGACCGCCTCCGGGTTCGACCTGCTCACCGGCGCGCCCGCCCCGGTCGACGAGCTGCAGCTGCGCGAGGTCGGCGTCGCCGTCCACAAACGGGGCAAAGCCGGGCATTGAGATGGGGCTGCGGGACTGGATCCCCCGCAGGTGGCGGTCCCGGCGGGGGCCGGGACAGACGCCGGTCTACGTCGGCGACCCGCGCTTCGAACGCTGGGAGGTGGTGCGGGATTTCGGCGATGTGCGCACCGCGCGCGCCTGGCACCAGGCGTTGGTCGAGGCCGGCATCGAAGCGGCGCTGACCGCCGACTGGCCGCTGGATCGCTTCGGCCATGGCGAAATCTCCCTGTGCGTGCCCGGCGAGCAGTGGAGCGAGGCCGAGATGCATCTCTCCAACCTCGATGTCCCCGATTACTGAACCTGCTTCCAGCTGGTCCCTCGGTGCTACCGTTGGCGCAGGCTCGAGCCCGTTCGAGAGCCGTCTCACCGTTTGACCCAACACAAACGGCTCGGGAGCCGATTTCTTGGGGTCCCCTAGGGATCACGAGTAGGCACCCACCTTCTTATGAAGGGATCAAAGCTAGAGGCGGTACCGGCGGGCTGGGGCCTCTTTTTTGTTGCGCCCGTGCCACTGAAATGGCCCGAACTCCGCGCCACGCGCGCGCACTCCCGCAGCACCATGGGCGAGGTGAAAGACCCGGGGTACATTTCGGGTCCTGGAGGCCCGAAATATTCCGCGGAGGAATCTGAGCGGAGGCGACGGGACGTCAGGGCGACTGCGGCGGAGATCGATCGTTCGGCGGCGTCGTTGGCCGGGCGGCAGCACGGAATGGTCGCGCGGCGGCAGCTCTTAGAACTCGGGATGACCGAAACGATGGTCAAGGTGCGGCTTCGCCATGGCAGTCTTCACCGCATCCACCACGGGGTCTTCGCGTACGGCCACCGCTCTGTCACGGTCGAGGCACGCTGGATGGCGGCTGTCCTGGCCTACGGGCCGGATGCCGTACTCAGCCACCGCTCCGCCGGGCAACTCTGGGGGCTGGTGCCGCGATCGCGAATCCGACCGGAAGTGACCCGCCCGGGCCGGGCCGGCGAGCGGCCCTACCTCGTTGCCCATCGCGGGTCGCTGCCGGGGGATGAGGTGGGGCGGGTGCGGGGGATACCGGTGACGTCGGTGCCACGGACGATGTTCGACCTCGCGGGGAAGCTGAAGGAGCGGGAGGTGGAGAGGGCCTGGAATGAGATGGAAGTGCGAGAACCCACCGATCGGCTCTCGGTGCCCCATCTCCTGGAGCGCTATCCGGGGCGCAAGGGGTCGCGGGTGCTCCTTCGGTTGGCGAACCGGAAGACGCTGCCGGTGGGGATCACCCGCAACGACTTCGAGGAGGCCTTTCTGGCCCTGGTCGACCAGCACGGGCTGCCACGACCGCGTTTGAACGCCCACGTCCCCCTGCGCGGCCGCTTCTACGAAGTCGACTGCTTCTGGGAGGAGCAGCGGGTCGCGATCGAGCTCGACGGGGGAGGAGCCCACAAGACCACCAAGGCCTTTGAAGACGACCGCGAACGCGACCGCATCCTCACCGCCGAGCGCTACACCACCAGCCGCATCACCTGGCATCAGCTCCACGAGACCCCGACCGAGGTCGCCTCCGACCTGCGCCAGATCCTCACGCCGTACCCTTTGACCAATGGATCGGGAGCTCTTCGACCACTTTCTCCGCGATGAGTCGCGCCGTGGCCCGGCGCCCGACGACGCCTTCACGGGTGCCGCCGGGGGTGCCGCCTGCGGCGATCTCTCCCGTTTGTCGCTGAACGTGGAGGGTGGCCGCATCGCCTCGGTCACCTTTGACACCGAGGGATGCGGTGCCACCCGCGCGGCCACTGCGGCCCTCGCCGAAGCCATCGAGGGGGCCACTGTCCTCGAGGCCGCTTCCCAGTCGATAGACGGCACCGAAACCCTCCTCGGTGGCCTCGAGCTTTCGAAGCGCCACGCCGCGCAGTTGGCGACCGACGCCCTCCACCGAGCCCTGAGCGCCGCTGCGGCCTCCAATCTCCCTCTCGATCCATCGGCGACGGCCCGCGTGGGACCGGACTCGCCCACCTCAATAGCCAGTGAAGGTGGGCGAGTCCGGTCCCCTGGAGCCGGCCGTCCCGATTCCCACGAGCGCGTCGCCGTCGCTATTTCGGGCGGAGTGGACTCGGCTGTGGCGGCGCTCCTTGAAAGGGAGCGAGGGATGGACGTCATCGCCATCACCGTGAAGCTCTGGGCCGACCCGGAGACGGACGGCACCAAGGCCTGCTGCTCGCCGGAGGCGGTGCTCGGGGCGCGCGCCGTCGCCCACTCGCTCGACATCCCGCACTTCACTCTCGACCTCGAGGCCGACTTCCGCCGCCGCGTCGTCGATCGCTTCGTCAGCGGCTACGCCGAAGGACAGACGCCGAACCCCTGCATCCTCTGCAACGGTGAAGTGCGGCTCGCGGCGATGCTCGACCTGGCCCAGCGCCTCGGCGCCACGCGGCTGCTCACCGGCCACTACGCCCGCATCGTCGAGGACGCCGAGGGGCCGCTGCTCGCCGCCGGCGCCGATGCCGCCAAGGACCAGAGCTACATGCTCGCCGCGCTGCCGCCCGATCTGCTCGGCCGGCTCGGCTTCCCGCTCACCGAGATGACCAAGGAAGAGGTCCGCGCGGTCGCCGCCCGCCACGGCCTCGCGGTGGCGAAGAAGCCCGAGTCGCAGGACCTCTGCTTCCTCGCCGGCCAGGGCAAGCGCGGCTTCCTGCGCCGCCACGGCAATCTGGTCGATCGCGAGGGCGCCGTCGTCGACCGCGCCGGCCGGCCGCTCGGCCGCCACCGCGGGCACCACAACTTCACCGTCGGCCAGCGTCGCGGCATCGGCGTCTCGCTGAACGAGCCCGGCTACGTGCTCGCCACCGACGCCGCCGCCAACACGGTGACGGTCGGCACCCGCGAGGACATCGAAACGCGACGCATCCGCGTCCGCGACGCGGTCCTCCACCGCGACGGCGCCCGGGTCGACAACGTCCGCCTCCGCTACCACTCGGACACCCTTCCCGCCAGCATCGGCGCCGCCGCTCCGGGCCGCCACGAGGCCCTCGACCTGGAGCTCGCCGAGCCCTTCGACGCCGCCGCGCCGGGCCAGACCGCGGTGCTGATGGACGGCGAGACGATCGTCGGCCACGGCACGATCGCCGCCGCGGCCTGAGCTGACCGACGCGCCCCGACCGCCCCGCGCGTCGTCCCTCTCCAAACCATCCCGTGACATCCGACACACGAACTGTCAGCAAACCGTAGGCTCTCCCTCATGAAGGCCCAACAAATCCGCGACACCTACCTCGCGTTCTTCGCGGAGCGGGGACACAAGATCGTCCCCTCGGCCTCGCTCGTGCCCTCGGTCCTCGACCCGACGGTGCTGCTCACCACCGCCGGCATGCAACCCTTCAAGTCCTACTTCCTCGGCCAGGAGACGCCGCCCGCGCCGCGCCTCGCCGACGTGCAGAAATGCTTCCGCACCACCGACATCGAGGAGGTCGGGAACACCGCCCGCCACATGACCTTCTTCGAGATGCTCGGTAACTGGAGCTTCGGGGATTACTTCAAGGCCGAGACGCTCCCTTGGGGATGGGAGCTCGCCACCGAGGGCTTCGGCATGGACCCGGAGAAGATCTGGGTGACGGTCTTCTCCGGCGACGAGGAGCTCGGGCTCGGCCCCGACACCGAGGCGATCGCGATCTGGGAAGCGACCGGTGTGCCGCGGGAGCGGATCGTCGAACTTGGCCGTGAGGACAATTTCTGGCAGGGCGGTCCGACCGGTCCCTGTGGCCCGTGCTCGGAGCTCTACATCGACCGTGGCCTCGACTTCGGCGGCGAGGACGACCGGCCCGGCGATGACACCGAGCGGTTCCTCGAGTTCTGGAACCACGTCTTCATCTCCTACGACCTGCAGGAAGACGGGACGCTCGCCGAGCTGCCGATGCGGAGCATCGACACCGGGATGGGCCTCGACCGGATGGCGGCGATCCTCCAGGATGTCCCCTCGGTCTTCGACGTCGACCACGTGCGCCCCCTGATCGACCTCGCCGAGGAGCTCTCCGGCCGCACCTACGGCGAGAGCGAGTCGGTGACCCGGGCGATGCGGATCGTCGCCGACCACTCGCGTGGCGCCGCCTTCCTGATCGCCGACGGGGTCGTCCCCTCGAACGAGGATCGCGGCTACATCCTGCGCCGGATCATGCGCCGCGCAATCCAGCAGGGCAACACGCTCGGCCTCCAGGCGCCCTGGCTCGGCCGCTTCGCAGAGCGGGTGATCGAGCTGATGGGCGACGTCTACCCGGAGCTGCGCGCCGAGCAGGAGAACATCGCCCGCTGGGTGAACGACGAGGAGGAGAGCTTCGGGCGGACGCTCGTGCGTGGCCAGGAGATGCTGGAGCGTCTGGTCGTCGACGCACGCGAGTCCGGGACCTCCTGGATCGACGCGGCCGACGCCTTCAAACTGCACGACACCTACGGCTTCCCGTACGACCTGACCAAGGAGCTGCTCGCCGAGCAGGGCCTGGCGGTCGACGACCAGGGGTTCGCCGAGCTGATGGATGAGCAGCGGACCCGCGCTCGCACCGGGGCGGCGACCGCGCACGGTTCCGAGGACCGCCACGACAAGGTGCAGGCCTTCGCCGCCGCGACCCCGCCGAGCCGCTTCGTCGGCTACGAGACGCTGAACGCGACGACCGGGGTCGCCGCGACCCGGCCGGAAGGCGCGCGCGCCCTGCTGAAGCTCGAGGACAGCCCCTTCTACGCCGAGGGCGGCGGCCAGGTCGCCGACTCGGGGCTGCTGCGCTGGCCCGGCGGCGAGGAGGTCCGGGTGACCGACGTCTACCGGGTCGGCTCGGACCAGGTCGTGGAGGTCGAGGAGCCGGCGAAGCTCGGGCCGGATGACGTGCCGGTCGAGGCGGTCGTCGACCGCGAAACGCGCCACGCCACGATGCGCAATCACACCGCCACCCACCTCCTGCACGCGGCGCTGCGCGAGCGGCTCGGCACCCACGTCCGCCAGGCGGGCTCGGCGGTGCGCCCCGACAAACTGCGCTTCGACTTCACCCACGGCCAGTCGCTGAGCCCGGTGGAGCTGCGCGACGTCGAGGACCGGGTCAACGAGTGGATCAAGGCGAGCGCGCCGGTCCGTTGGCTGGAGATGGAGCGGCCAGAGGCGGAAGCGCTCGGCGCGATGGCCCTGTTCGGCGAGAAATACGGCGAGTGGGTGCGGGTGGTCGAGATCGAAGGCGTCTCACGCGAGCTCTGCGGCGGCACCCACGTCGCCAACACCGCCGAGATCGGGATCTTCAAGGTGAGCGCCGAGGGTTCGAGCGCCGCCAACGTGCGCCGGATCGAGGCGATCACCGGTCCCGCCGCGATCGATTTCTTCCGCGACCGCGACGCGGCCCTGCGCGAGGCGGGCGAGCTGCTCGGCAACCCACAGGATCCGGTCGCCGGTGCGCGGCGCGCGGCGGAGCAGCTGAAAGAGGCGGGCGCGGGCGCCGAGGCGGCGCAGCGCCAGGCGCTCGGCGAGGAAGCCAAGCGGCTCGGTGAGACCGCGACCGAGGTCGGCGGCGTCCAGGTGCTGGTCACGGCGACCGAGCTGGCCGACCAGAAGTCGCTGCTCGACGTCGCCAACCGGATCCAATCCTCGCTCGGCGACCCGGTCGCCCAGGTGCTCGGCGGCGGTGACGGCGAGAAAGTCGCGCTGGTCGCGTTGGCGACGCCGGGGGCGATCGAGAAGGGGCTTTCGGCGGCGGAGCTGGTGCGCACCGCGGCGGCGGTCGTCGGCGGTGGCGGGGGCGGCCGCGACGACATGGCGCAGGCGGGCGGCCGCGATCCATCGAGGCTCGACGAGGCGCTGGCCGCGGCGCGGGCTTTGATCGAGGAGAAACTGGGGTAAGGACTTGCGCGTGCTCGCCCTCGACCACGGCACCGTGCGCGTCGGCGCCGCGATCTGCGACCCGACCGGGACTCTGTGCACGCCGCTACCGGTGATCGAACCACCCGAGCCGCGCTCGGTGGTCGAGCTGGTGCACGAGCGCGAGGTCGAGCGGGTCGTGGTCGGCCTGCCGATCCACCTGAGCGGCGAGGAGGGGAGCCAGGCGGCGTTGGCGCGCACCTTCGCCGACGAACTGAGCGTCTTGCTTGACGTTCCGATCGACACCTATGACGAGCGCCTCACCAGCCGCATGGCCGACGCCAGTCGGCGCGCCGGAGCGAAGGCGGCGCGCGACTCGCTCGCCGCGGTGCACCTCCTGGAGGACTACCTGACCAGTCTGGCCCGCAAGGGGGGAGAGGCGTGAGCGACGACAGCGGCCGCGGCATCGGCGACGATCCGTTCGTCGACTCGAACGACCCGGAGGCGGTCGAGCGGGCCGAACGGCGGCGCGAACGGGAAGAAAAGCGGGCGAAGAAGGCGGCGAAGAAGAAGGACGCTCCACCGCCGCCTCCGGCGCCGCCGAAAGAGACGCCGCCCACGGTGCCCCGCACCCCCGAGCAGGAGTTCTGGGACGAGCCCGCCGAGCTCGCCCCGCCGGTCCCCGGGCAGGAGCCTGGAGGTCTGCCGAAAGCCGACCCCGAGAAAGCCGAGCGGGGGCGCAAACGACTTTTCGGGCGGAGGAAAGGCAAAGCGGCGGCTGCCGGCGCCGCCGCTGCGGGTGGAGCCGCGGCGGCGAGCGGAGCCGAGGGGGCAGCGGCAGCGCCGCCTACCGGCGAAACGCCGCGGCCCGCGCAGGGCGCAGCGCCGAGTGGCCAGGCGCCGCCGACCGGAGAGGCGGTCGCCGCGAAAGCGCCGCCGCCCGCGACGGGAGAATCGGCGCAGCCGCAAGGGTCGGCGCCCGCGACGGGCGAACAGCCTGTCGCCGACGCCGGACCGCCGACCGCCGAACAGCCGATGCCGAAACAGCCCGGACAGCCCGACGAACCGCCGCAGTCCGGCCCGCCGACTGGCGAACAGCCGCGGCCACAGCAATCAGCGCCGCCGACCGGGGAACAGCCGGTGGCGAAAGCGGAGCCGCCGACCAAAGAAGAGCCGATCCCGCCGCAGACGGAAGCCCCGCGCGGGCCGACCGCGGACGCACCTCAGCCTGATCCGGGCCTCGAGACCGCAGGAGCGCCACGCCGCGACCCCAACCAGCCGACCGCGAGCAACGCCGTCGCGGGCGAGTCCGGGTCGGCCGCCGGCAGACCACGCGCGTTGCCGCCCCGGCCGCCGGAGGAGACCGGGGCCGGCGACTGGGAGCCGCCGCCCCCGCGCGACGACGACTGGTTCGACGACCACGACTTCCACGACGAGGGCGACCCCGACATGGCCGGCGCGGCGCGCCACGGCCGTCGCCACGGTGAGGACGGCGGCCGACGCGGCGGGATCTTCGGCGCGCTGCTGCGCCACCCGTTCCGGATCGTCGCGGTGATCGTCGCGATCATCATCCTGCTCTTCCTCAACTCCCTCTTCCAGCCGTTCCACGGCGACGGCGGCGGCCGCGTCGCGGTGAAGATCCCGAAAGGCTCGAGCGTCGGCGAAGTCGGCGACCTGCTGGAAAAGAAAGGTGTCATCTCCGGTGGCTTCATCGTCTCCGGCTCGACCCTGTTCCAGGCCCGCGTCACCCTGGCGGGCAAGCGCTCCGACCTCTTCGCGGGCAAGTTCCAGATGCAGAAGGACATGAGCTACGGCGACGCGATCAACGAGCTCTCCAAGGAACCGGAACCGAAGGAACAGTCGACGCCCGGCATCGTCACGGTGACGATCCCGGAGGGCCAGAGCCGCCCGATCACCGCCAAGCTCGTCGCCGAAGACGGGATCAAGGGCAACTACATGAAGGCGACGAAGAAGTCGAAGTACCTGAACCCCGCCGAATATGGCGGCAAGGGCGCCAAGGACCTCGAGGGCTTCCTCTTCCCCGACACCTGGGAATACAAGACGAAGCATCCGGTCTCCTACCTCGTCCGCCTGCAGCTCGAAGACTTCAAGAAGCAGATCAAGAAGGTCAACATGAAGTACGCGAAGTCGAAAAACCTGACCGCCTTCGACGTGGTCACGATCGCCTCGATGATCGAACGCGAGGCGGGCGTGCCGAAGCAGCGCAAGCTGGTCGCCTCGGTGATCTACAACCGGCTGCACGAAGGGATGACGCTGGGGATCGACTCGACGATCCGCTTCGCCACCGGCAACTACGAAAAGCCGCTGACCCAGTCGGAACTGGAAAGCGAATCGCCGTACAACACGCGCACCCACGCGGGCCTGCCGCCGGGCCCGATCAACAGCCCCGGGCTCGCCGCCATGCAGGCCGCCGCCCACCCGGCGAAGACCGACTTCCTCTTCTACGTGACCGACCCCAACTCGTGCAACGAACTCACCTTCGCCAAGACCGAAGAAGAATTCTTCGCCGACGCGGCCAAGTACGAAAAGGCGCGCGAAAAGAACGGCGGCAACCAGCCGAGCACCTGCAAGTGAGCCGGGGGTAGGGCGGTGCCGAACCTGGCGGTGATCGGGCACCCGGTGGCGCACTCGCGCTCGCCGGCGATGCAGACGGCGGCGCTGACCGAGCTCGGGCTGGCGGGCGAGTGGACCTACGGGGCGCTCGACGTGGCGCCGGAGGACTTCGAGGCCGAAGTCGCCGAGCTGGCGGCGGCGGGCGAGTACGTCGGGGTCAACGTGACCGTGCCGCACAAGGAAGCGGCGCTGGCGATGGCCGACGAGGCGAGCGAGGCGGCGCGCACGATCGGAGCGGCGAACACGCTGACCTTCGGCGACGGCCGGATCGCCGCCGCGAACACCGACGCCGGCGGATTGCTCCGTTCGCTGCCGGTGGGCCTCGCGGCGCCAAGCGGACGCGCGCTCGTGCTCGGGGCCGGTGGAGCCGCACGAGCGGCGATCTGGGCGTTGGGACATGGCGGCGAGGGGGCCCCGGACGCCGACGGCGAGCCGACCGCAATCGGGGCCTTCCAGGTCGATGTCTGGAACCGGACCGCCGAGCGGGCGGAGACCGTCGCCGCCGAGCTCGGGGCTCGCGCGATCGCCGCGCCGGACACCGTCGATTACGCCTTGATCGTCAACACCACCGCGGTCGGGCTCGGCGGCGAGGACCCGTTCGAGCACCTGCCGATCGCCGCCGACTCCTTCCTCGCCGAGCAGGTGGTCGTCGACATGGTCTACGGCGATGAGCCGAGCCCGTTGCTCGCCGCCGCCGCGGCGGCCGGGGCGACCGTCGTCGACGGGCTCGAGATGCTCGTCCAGCAGGGCGCGCTGTCGCTGCGCATCTGGACCGGGAAGGAGCCCGACATCGAGGCGATGCGCGTCGCCGTCCGGCGCTAGCCGCGCGCCGATAGCCTGTGGCGCTCATGACCGCCTTCCGCTTCACCACCGCCGGTGAGTCCCACGGCCCCGGCCTGACCGCGATCGTCGAGGGCATGCCCGCCGGGTTGCCGCTCGACCGCGAGGCGCTCGACCGCGACATGGCCCGCCGCCAGCTCGGTCACGGGCGCGGCGGGCGTATGCGGATCGAGACCGACACGGTCGAGGTCCGCTCCGGGGTCCGCCACGGCCGCACGCTCGGCGGCCCGATCGCCCTGCTGGTCGCCAACCGCGACTACAAGAACTGGGAAGAGCGGATGAACCCCTGGCCGGTGGAGGACTTCGAGCCGGAAGAGGTCCACCTGCCGCGGCCCGGCCACGCCGACCTGGTCGGGGCGCAGAAGTATGGCCACTCCGACATCCGCAACATCCTCGAGCGCGCCAGCGCCCGCGAGACCGCCGCCCGGGTCGCCGCCGGCTCGGTCGCGCGCGGCTTCCTCACCGCGCTCGGGGTCGAGGTCCACAGCCACGTGACCCGGATCGCCTCGGTGGCCGCCGAGGAGCGCGAGAACCTCACCCAGGCTGACTTCGCCGGTGTCGACGACGACCCGGTCCGCACCCTCGACAAGGACGCCGGCAAAGCGATGGTCGAGGAGATCAACCGCCTGCGCAAGGCCAACGAGAGCCTCGGCGGCACCTTCGAGGTGATCGCCTTCGGGCTCGTCCCCGGGCTCGGCTCACACATCTCCTGGGAAGACCGCCTCGACGGCCGCCTCGCCCAGGCGGTCTGCTCGATCCAGTCGATCAAGGGCGTCTCGATCGGCGAAGCCTGGGACGTCGCCACCCGCCCCGGCTCGGAAGCCCACGACGAGATCTTCTGGTCGGAGGCGCAGGGCTACTTTCGCGAAACCAACCGCGCCGGCGGCCTCGAGGGCGGGATGACCAACGGCCAGCCGCTCTCCGTACGCGCCGCGATCAAGCCGATCTCCACCCTGACCAAACCGCTGCGCTCGGTCGACACCGAGACCCACGCGCCCGCCCAGGCGCTGCGCGAGCGGACCGATTCGACCGTCGTCCCGGCCGCCGCCGTGGTCGCCGAGGCGATGGTCTGCCTGACCTTGGCGCGCGCCTACCGGGAGAAGTTCGGCGGCGATCACATCGATGACGTGCGCGCCGCGATCGACTTCTACAAGGCGCGGATCGACGCGCGGTGAGCGCGCCCGGTCCGGGGAGCACGAGGAGGATCCGGTGAAGCCGTCGCTCGTCTTCGTCGGCTTCATGGGCGCGGGCAAGTCGACCGCGCTGGCGGCGGCGCGCGCCGAAGGGCTGTCGACGATCGAGATCGACGAGCTGATGGAAGCCTCCTTCGGGAGCACCATCCCGCAGGCCTTCGAGCGCCACGGCGAGGAGGGCTTCCGCGAGCGCGAGGCCGAGGTGGTCGGTTCGCTGCTGGAGAACGCCGACGACGGCGGGGCGATCGCGCTCGGCGGGGGCAGCGTGCTCTCGCCGCGGATCCGCGAGGCGATGGCCCGCCACACGGTCGTCTGGCTGCAGGTCGACGCGGCCGAGGCCTGGCGCCGCATCGCCCACTCCGACCGCCCGCTGGCGAGCGACGCCGATTCGGTCGGCACCCTGCTCGCCACCCGCCTGCCGCTCTACGAACAGCTGGCTGATGCCGTCGTGCCGATGGGCGACCGGGCGATCGTGCGCCGCGCCCTACCGATGCTGCGCCGGCTGCACGAACTTCCCGCCGGAACGAAGATGCTCTGGGCGAGCGCCCCGGGCGGCGAGTACCCGGTGCTGGTCGGCCGCGGGCTGATCGACTGCGGCTGGTGGCCGCTGGAGAGCCGCCGCTTCCTCGTCAGCGATCGGTCGGTCGGGGGGCTCTACAAGGAGCGCCTCGAGCCGGTCGAGGCCGTCGCCGAGATCGAAGCGGGGGAGACCGCGAAGACGCTCGCCAACACCGAGAAGGTGCTGCGGGCATTGAGCCGCGAAGGGATGACCCGCGAAGACCACGTGGTCGCCCTCGGCGGCGGCGTCGTCGGCGACCTCGCCGGGCTCGTCGCCCACCTCTACCAACGCGGTGTCCCGGTAGTCCAGGTGCCGACCACGCTGGTCTCCCAGGTCGACTCCGCCTACGGTGGCAAGGTCGGCGTCGACCTTCCCGAGGGGAAGAACTACGCGGGCGCGTTTCAGCAGCCTGCCGCCGTGATCGCCGACACCGAGGCGCTGGCGACGCTGCCCCCGGAGGAGCTTGCGGCGGGCTTCGTCGAGGTGCTGAAGACCGGGCTCCTCGCCGGCGGCTCGCTCTGGGAGCGGGTGCGGGCGATCGAGCGGATCGTCCCCGCGGAGCTTGACGACATCGTCTTCGCTTGTGCCCGCTACAAGTGCGGGATCGTCGCCGCCGACGAGCTCGACACCGGCCTGCGCAACGTCCTCAACCTCGGCCACACGGTCGGCCACGCGATCGAGTCGGCCACCGGCTACACCGCCTACCGCCACGGCGAGGCGGTCGGGTTGGGACTCTTGGCGGCGCTCCGCCTCTCCGACGCGGAGGAGCTGCGCGCCGAAGTGAAGGAGATCCTCGCCCGCCACGACCTGCCGACCCGGCTCGAGGTGCCGATCGAGGTCCCCGACATCCTCGATTCACTCGGCCGCGACAAGAAGCGGACCGCGGCCGGAGTCGGCTTCGTCCTGCTCAAACAGCCGGGCGAGCCCGAGATCGGCCAGCTGGTCGACCCCGCTAAGGTCGAGTCCGCCGTGAGGGAGTTGATGATCTGAACGCCGCCACCACCCGCAACCGGGTCGCCGTCCTGCATGGCGTCAACTTCGACATCCTCGAGCGCCGGGACCCGTCCTTCTACGGTGGCCGCTCGCTGTCGGAGCTCGAACACCAGATCGAGGGCTGGGCGCGTGAGGCGGGGCTCGAACCGCTGTTCTTCCAGACCAACCACGAGGGTGAGTTCGTCGAGTACCTGCACCGGCTGCCGGACCTGGCTGACGGCTCGCTGATCAACGCCGGGGCATGGACCCACTACAGCCGTGCGATCGCCGACGCGCTCGACGTCGCCGGCCTCCCTGCGGTCGAGGTCCACCTCTCCGACGTCGACTCGCGCGACGACTGGCGCAAGGTCTCGGTCTTCGATGGCCTGGTGGTGGAGAAGATCTCCGGCAAGGGCGCCGACGGCTACAAAGAGGCGCTTGGGGTGCTCGCCCGCGAGCTCGGGGTGGGGGCCTGATGCGCGGCCGCGGCGACCGTCTCGAGGCGGCGCTGGCGGAGAAGGGCCTCGACCGGATGCTGGTCACCGACCTGACCAACGTCCGCTACCTGACCGGCTTCACCGGCACCAACGGGGCGGCGATCTGCGGCCCCGGCATCCGCATCTTCCTCACCGACTTCCGCTACACCGAGCGCGCCGCCGCCGAGGTCTCGGAGTGGGAGTGCGTGACCTTGACCGGCGACTGGCTGGGCGGGATCGGCGAGCGCCTCGAGGGCAAGACCGGCTTCGAGGACGACCACGTCTCGGTCCGCTCGCTGACCAAACTGGAGGAGAAACTGCCCGACGGGGTCGAGGCGGTCCCCGCCGGTGGCGCGGTCGAGGCGCTGCGGCGGGTCAAGGACGAGCAGGAGCTGGCGTTGATCGCCGAGGCCTCGAAGCTTGCCGACGCGGCGCTGAAGCAGACCGTCGAAAAGGGCTTCGTCGGCAAGACCGAGCGCGCGGTCGCCGAGTTCTTCGAGGAAAAGGTCCGTGGCTTCGGCGGCACGCTTTCCTTCGACACGATCGTCGCCGCCGGCCCCAACGGCGCCCAGCCCCACGCCGAGCCGGGCGACCGGGTGATCGGCAAGGGCGAGCTGATCGTCTTCGACATGGGCGCCAAGCTCGACGGCTACTGCTCCGACGGCACCCGCACCTACGCGACCGGCGACCCCGGTGAGGAAGGCCGGCGCGTCTATGAGACCGTGCTGGCCGCCCAGCAGGCGGCGCTGGAGGCGATCCACCCGGGCGAGATCGGTGAGGACGTCGACAAGGCGGCGCGCAAGGTGATCGACGACGCCGGCCACGGCGAGCACTTCGGCCACGGGCTCGGGCATGGGGTCGGCCTCGACATCCACGAGGGCCCGCGCCTCTCGCTGCGCTCCGACGACGTGCTGGCGACGAACGAAGTCGTCACCGTCGAGCCGGGGATCTACCTGGCCGGCGACCTCGGCGTGCGGATCGAGGACCTGGTCGTCGTCACCGACGACGGCCTGCGCAATCTCTCTTCGCTCCCCAAAGACCTGACGTACGTCGATTAGCGGCTGAGGTCGACGCCGGCTTTGATGCGGGAGCCGAAGGCCGCGAGCAGGGCGATCGTCGCCTCGACGTCGGTCAGGTCGACCATCTCGACCGGCGAGTGCATGTAGCGCAGCGGGATCGAGACCAGGCCGGTCGGGATCCCCGAGCGCGCGATCTGGATCGCGTCGGCGTCGGTGCCGGTGCTGCGGCCGCTGGCGCTGATCGAGTACTCGATCCCCTCCGCCTCGGCGGTCTCGACCAGCAGCTCGAAGACTTTCGGCGACAGCGTCGAGCCGCGGCCGATCACCGGGCCGGAGCCGAGCGGGTGCACGCCGACCTCCTTCTCATCGACCCCTGGCGCGTCGGTCGCATGGGTGACGTCGACGGCGACGGCGAGGTCCGGTTTCAGCTCGAAGGCTGAGGTGCGCGCGCCGAACAGGCCGATCTCCTCCTGCACCGCGGCGACGCCCGCCATCGAGCCGCCCGGGCCGGCGCCCTCGGCGCAGCGGCGGGTCGATTCGAGCGCCACGTAGGCGCCGAGCCGGTTGTCCATCGACTTGGAGACGAGGCGCGTGCCCGCCACCTGCATCGGTTCGGTGCGGATCACGACCGGGTCGCCGACGCGGACCATGACCTCGGCCTCCTCGCGGTCGGCGGCGCCGATGTCGATGTGCATCGACTTGAGTTCGACCACCTTTTTGCGCTGGTCGGGCTCGAGCAGGTGGATCGGCTTGCGACCGGCGACGCCGGGGACGATCCCCTCGCGCCCGGTCACCTCGACCCGTTGGCCGACCAGGATCTGCGGATCCCAGCCGCCGATCGGCTCGAACCAGAGGAAGCCCTTCTCGTCGACGTGGGTGACGATCAGCCCGATCTCGTCGATGTGACCGACGATCGCGACCAGCGGCTCGGCCTCGCCGACCCGGGCGAAGGTCGAGCCGATGCCGTCGTAGGAAAGCTCGGCGAAAGCGGATGCGGACTTGCGCCAGACCGCGGCCGCGGGTCCCTCGTAACCGGACGGCGCGCCCGCCCGCAGCAGTTCGTCGAGAAGCTTGGGAACCTCGTTGGAATTCGTCATAAGTCCGCCAGTATGTCGAAGTCAAACATCCGTCCGTGA